>NZ_JBSGUA010000002.1:0-798219 GCF_053607685.1 Streptomyces sp. NPDC055099
GTCCCACTCCGCATTCGTTAAATCACCACGACCCATACGACCAGCCTGACGCCAACTACCCACCCACGTCAGGAGATCCGAGAAACAGTGCCTAAGAGTGCCGTCGGCGCTGACCCGCAATCCTCTCGAGGCTCGAGCCTTGAGGGGATTGCGGCAGCATTACCAGTGGACTCCGCGGCCGTTCGACAGCGTCCTGGTCAGCGGTGAGTCGCGGATACCGCCGCGTGTGCCTCCGCCCGCAGAACTTCGGCGTCGGGCTGTTCGCTTGCCCAGGCGACATGGCCGTCGGGGCGGATGAGTGCGGCACGCACGGTGGACCAGGCGGGGCGCGGGTCGGGCCGGTGGGCAGTGTGCGTGATCAGTTGGGCGGTGGAGGGCCGTGCCGGGGTGCCGGTGAAGTGCAGCAGGACGTGGCGGCCGGCCCGGAGCAGTGTGAAGAGGTCTGCGTTGTTGCCGAGTTCGAGGTTGGGTGCGCGGTGACCGGTCAGGGGGTGGTGGTGTGCGGGGGCCTGGTAGGTGACGGCCAGCGCGGAGAGCCGTTCGGCCAGGCGTCGGGAGAACTCGGGTACGGTGGCGATGAGTTGGCTCAGGAGTGTGCGCAGGTCTTGGCCCTCCGCCGAGTAGCCGTTCATCAGTGCCGTCTGGGCGCGGGTGTTGAGCAGTAGGTCGGCGCCGACCGGGTGGCGTTCGGTGTGGTAGCTGTCCAGGAGTCCGGCGGGGGCAGTGCCTGCCACGGTGGCGGCCAGTTTCCAGCCGAGGTTCGTGGCGTCCTGGATGCCGACGTTGAGGCCCACGCCTCCGGCCGGGTAGTGCATGTGCGCCGCGTCGCCCGCGAGGAGGACGCGGCCCCTGCGGTACTCGGCGGCCTGGCGGGTGGCGTTGCCGAATCGGGAGAGCCAGCTCGGGTCACGCATGCCGAAGTCGGTGCCGGCGATCCGGGTCACCTTGGCGCGCAGCCCGTCGAGGGTGAGTTCGCCGGGGTGGCCGGTGCCGTTGCTGTCGGGGTCACCGCCGACGATGCGGTGGATGCCGCCCGGCATCGGGACGATCATGACGCCGCCGGTCGGGCCTGACACGGACAGCACCGCTTCCTGTGGCGGGTTGTCCAGGACGACGTCGCCCAGGAAGCCCCAGGTGGTGGCGTCGTTACCGGGGAAGTCGATGCCCGCCGTTTCGCGCACGGTGCTTCGGGTGCCGTCGCAGCCGACGATGTAGTCGGCGCGCAGTGTGTACGGTCCGTCGGGGCCGGTTACCTTCACGCTCACCCCCTCTTCGTCCTGGGTAAGTCCGGTCACTTGGTGCCCGCGCCGGATTTTGGCTCCGGCCGCATGCGCGTGCTCCTCCAGTAGCTCCTCGGTGCGGGCCTGCGGCAGGGCGAGTGTGAAGGGGTAGGGGGTGTCGAGGACCCCGAAGTCCAACCGGTCGTCGAGCCCGCCGAAGTGGCCGCTGGGGATGCGCCGCCCCTCCGCGAGGAAGGACTCCTGCACACCCCGGGTGGCCAGGACCTCCAGTGTGCGCGGATGGATGGTGAGTGCCTTGGAGTGGGGGTCCCGCTGGCGGCGGGCTTCCAGGACGGTGACGGGTATCCCGCCCAGCCGCAGTTCGGCGGCCAGCCACAGCCCGGTGGGGCCGCCTCCTGCGATGACTACGTGTTCGTGCTCCATGGCAGCTCCTCAAGAACTCTCTTGGTCAGTGACCAAGACGGCGTGTGCCCAGTAGACTAGGTCGGTGACCAAGAAGCAAGCGGATGATCTCGCCCGTGCTCGGCTCGACCCCGGAGCGGTGGTGCGGGCGGCCCTGGAACTGCTGGAGGAGAAGGGCGCTGATGGGCTCTCGATCCGGGGCATCGCGGATCGGCTCGGCGTCCGGATGAACACGGTGCTCTGGCATGCCAAGACCAAGGCGCGGCTGTCGGAGCTGATGGCGGACGCGATCGTGTCCGGGGCGTCGGTGGACGGACTGCCCGAGCCCTGGGAACCACGGGTTCGCGAACTGCTGCACCGCTACCGCCGCGCCTTGCTGGCCCACCGGGACGGGGCCAGGATCGTGGCCGGTACCTACGCCGCAGAACCCGCCACCCTCCGCTTCGCCGACCTGATGACCGAGGCGCTGCTGGCCGGCGGGCTGAAGGAACGCGAGGCGGTCTGGACCGGCTGGAGCCTTGTCTACTTCACCTTGGGGCTGGCCCAGGAGGAACAGGCGCTTCCTGACGCGAGGGGCCCGGCGTTCGCACGAGGGCTGGACACGGGCGAATACCCCTCGCTGTCCCGAGCCGCCGCGTACTTCGAGGACACCTCCTTCGACGAGCGCTTCGACTACGGGCTCTCCCGCATCCTGGGGGTGTGAAACGGGTCGGCTCCCTACTCCTTGCGGTGCTGCCGGGCGTCACCGTCCTGGACCAGGGCCTCCCCTCCGCTCTCGCGGTGGCACAGCACCAGAACTGGGTCGACGCCCACACCGAGTACGCGGCCTATCCGACCTCACCCTGTTGCCCTCCCCGCAAAGATGGGCAGACCGCCAGGGGCCATCTCCGCACGTGCGGGGGCGCCACCACGGATGGGTGTCCTGGGCTGTCTTTGTGACTGCCGCCGTTTGCGGTCGTTGGATGAGGCGTGAGTGCTCCTCGCTCCTGGACGCCCGTCTGCAGCTACTGGCGCGCCGACTGGGCCCTTTGCCGGGCTTCGCGGACCCGTGCCACGGCTCTGCCAGCCCTGACCAGCAAACCCCGCCTCCGCCAGCCGCTGACAATCCCCTTGCGCCGAGCGGCTCAAGCCGCGTGCCGACCGACTCAAGAGGGACGCTGGGCAGCCCACGGACAAGTGGCGAGCCTGTGCGGTCAATTCGCCGGCGGGCAGCTGGGCTTGGTCGGTCACCGCGTCTGCCGAGCCGCGCGGCGAGACCCGGGACCGGGCCGACATGCCAGCCGCTGTTCGATCGAAGCCTGTCAGGAATCCAAGCGCGCCGGGCAGTGCGCCGCCTTGGCCGGCTCGCCGCGATCTCCTCAGGGGGAAGCGAGTCGGCGGAGCAGAGCAGGCGGTTCGTGGTGGTGGGGGGCCGGGATCCTGACGCGGACCAGACAGCAGCGGTCAACGTTTCGGGGCATCGCGGCTATCCTGCCGCCTACCGGCTCGCGCGCGGCCGGTCGGGGAGGCGATGTGATGACGCACCACACCCGTACGGGCGCCGCCACCCCCACCCCGTCGCCCCACGCCCCGCCCGGGGCTGTCCGGCGGCTCACCGACGCACTCGTCGCCCTGGGGCCATTCGCCGCGGCGCTCGTCGCCTACAAGGCGCTGCTCGACTACGCGCTGCCGGAGGACTGGTTCACTCTCTCCGTGCTCCGGTACCTGTTCGCCGGACTCTGCGCCCTGTGCCTGGGGTTGGTCCTGCGGATGGCGGTGCAGTGGCGGACGAGCCGGTCCGTCGAACAGGAACCGCCCACATCGCTCCTGCCCCCGGCGGAGGTCTCCGTTAGACGACTGGTCGACGACTCGGCGCACAGCGTGCTGGCCGAGTTCCGCGTGCTGTCACACCGTGGCGAGGATCTGGCCGGGTGGTCGCAGTACCTGGACGACCACCACGTACCACCTACCGCGATCGGCACCTCGTACGGGCTGCGCATGCTCGCGGCGTGCGACCTGCGCGAGCCGCGCGTGTGCAGGCGCCGGGTGCTCGACTCGCTGCTCGCGCTCCAGAAGACCGGCGGCGGCTGGGCGGCCAGTACGCAGCGGGACCGCGGTCGGCCCGAGGTCACCGCGTGGGTGTTGGCCGCGATGGTGCGCAGCGGTCTCGACGACGCGACGCGCGAGCAACTGACCGGCGTGCTGGAGGACATGCTCGATCCCGGCGAAGACCCGCTCGGCATGGAGTCCACCACAGTGCTCACGATCGTCGTAGCTGCGCTGGCCGAGATTGCGCCGCAGTCCCCCGGGCTGCTCCGTCTCCTCCACCGGCTGGCCGACGCAGCCCGACCCGGCGCGGCTGCGACGGGCGGCGGTACGGCCTCCTGGGGAGAGAGCCTGCACGCGACGGAGCCGTCCGCCGCGCACACTGCGCGTGCCACCCTGGCCCTGCACCGCGCGGCCGGAGCGCTGCCGGACGGTGGGCCCTTCGCCCGCGTGGCCGGGGCCGGACTCAGATGGCTGTGCGGGACAGACCTCGAACTGCGCCTCATGGACGAACAGGTGCGCCGACCCATGGCGGACGGAACCGTGGACGCCTTACTGGTAGGCCACTTCACCCCGGCATGGGTGACGAGGGCCCTGCTGCTGCCCGGCGCACCTGAGGCGCCCGAATTGCTGGCCACGACCGCACAATCCACCCTCGACTGCTTCAAGGATGGCACCTGGCGATGGCACGACGGCAGACAACCGATCTGGCTGGCTTACCAAGGGGCGGTGACGATGCGGGAGTACGCACTGCGGGCCACTCCACTTCCCCAGGGGCCAGGGGCCCTGTGAACACGCAGCGCCGCACCCTCACGGTCGTCAGCTGGAACCTGCACGAGGGGGTCGACGGTGCGAGCGGCGCCTTCGCGAACGGGGTGGGCCCCGCGGACCCGCGTACGACCGAGGAGGTGCTCGCCATGATCACCGAACGGAACGTGGACGTGGCCGCGTTCCAGGAGGTGGGCTTCGACCGGCACGGACACGCGGAACTGCTCGCCGAAGTGCGGCGGCGGACCCCGCTACGACACCTGGCGGCGCATCCGCTGCACGCCTCCTCGTTCACGCCGGGCCGCCGCAGCGGCGTAGCCGTGGCCAGTCGCTTCCCGCTGCGGAACATGGGACGGTACGTGCTGCCCAACCCGGGGCTTCGCGTCGTCCTGGACGGTCAGGAGATCCACAGCCACGACAAGGGCTACGTGCGCGTGACTGTCGACCTGGGCGAGGTCGAGGTCGATGTCGTGTCGCTGCACTCGTTCCCCTTCTACCTGTTCCGACGGGACGCGGCAGAGCCGGAGTTCAAGGACATCTGGCGCGCGCTCGCCGACGAGCTGGACCGGCCCGGCCGGCCGGGGCGGCTCCTGGTGTGCGGCGACTTCAACGCGAACGCTTCGGGTCTGCTGCTCGACACGCTGGGCGTCCCCCTGGCCAGCGCCTTTGACGGACGGCCCACTCAGCGGGATCGCAGCGTGGACGATGTCCTGCACTCTCCCGACTTGGTCCTCACCGAGTCGGTGACCGTCCCCAACTTCTCGGATCACCTGGCCTGTGTGGCCGTCTTCCAACTCCCCTACGAGGACGCGCGTTCGGGCTGCGGTGGTGGTCCCTGAACGGAGGTGGGTGGAGAGGGTGGGAGAACATCTGATGCGGGTGCGCGAACGCTTGGAGGCCACGCTGGGCGGCGATGTCCCAGAAGCGCGGCGGCTCGACGTGGCGCGAGCCACGGTGGCCGAACTGGCGGATGAACCAACCCTGCTGGGAATGCTCACCGAACTCGCGACCGGCGCGGAGACCACTGCCGCCTGCGCGCGGCGCTCGTACCGTGACACTTTGGGCTGCCAATGGCGACTGCTCCTCATCGACGGCGGGTACCCCTATACCCTTCGGCTGCACGCGTGGCGGGCATCCGGGCCGGACGAGAGGCTGGACATCCACAACCACCGTTCCGCGCTGGCTTCCGCGGTGGTGCGCGGTGAGCTGCGGTCCGATCTGTACGTGTCCGAGGGGCCGGGGGGCGGCTCCGCCGACGGCGGCGTCACGGTTACCGCGTATCGGGAGCAGTTGTCCGCGGACGGCGCCGACTGGCTGCTCCTGCACCGGGGATCGGCCCGCCTCCGGCTCGTTCACACGGTTCGCTACGTCGCGGGCGCGTCGTATGCGTTGGGCCCGCTCGCGCTGCACCGCGCCTGGTGCGATCCGGGCAGCGAGGCCCTGACGCTGTTCTTGGAAACGGGCACCGAACGCCGCCCGCACACGGACGTGTACAGCACTGTCGACCGCCACCCGACGGCGGTGCACAAGGCCGCCCTGACGCAGCACGAATTCCGCTCGGTACTGACGGCCCTGGCGGCATCCCTCACCGACACCGGTACCGCCCCGGCCGTGGGCGGACTCAGCGCGTGGTGAACGGGCGGGTGGGAAGAAATCCGCCGCGAAGCGGGCGGCATACGACCGGGCTCGGCACAGCGCTGCACCGCAGGTGGGGTGTCGTTGCCGGACCCGAGGCCCGAATGGGAGCTGGAACCGTCACTCCACGCCAAAACCGCATCGGGACCATGCAACGCTCGTCAATCGCGGATCAACCCCCGGTGCTACACGCTTTCAGGCGTGTCACCAGCATCGCGTGTACACCTCTGCGGAGTCGGGCCTCAGCGTACGACTTCGTCAGCGCAGGTTCTGGCGCAAGGGTCCCGGGGCCCGGAGGGCCTTTTCGATGTCTTCCAGCGACTTGTTGCGTGTCTCTGGGACCTTGAGCAGGACGAAGACCACGCACAGGACGTTCATGGCCGCATAGACGAAGAAGGTGCCCGAGCGGCCGATGGCGTTGATCGCGGTGAGTGCGGTGACCGCGATCAGCAGATCGAACCCCCAGACCGTCAGCGTGGCCAGGCTCGTCGCCGGTCCTCGCACGCTCAGCGGAAGGATTTCCGGGGCGATCAGCCACACGACCGACTGCATGCCGATCCCGTTGAAGAGGATGTAGGCGAACAGCGAGACGATGACCACCCAGTGCTGGCCCGTGGAGTCGCCCACAAGGAAGGCCACGCCCAGGACGGCCATGGAGAGCCCGGACAGCGGGATGAACACCAGCATCGTCCGGCGCCGCCCGATCGCGTCCACGGCGATCGCGCCGCTGATGCCCGCCACGACGAGCATCACTCCGATTCCGATCCCGGTCAGCAGAGCGATGGAGTCGCCGAACCCGGCATCCGACAGCATGGTCGGTGCGTAGTAGACGATCGCGTTGATGCCGGTGAGCTGGGAGAAGGCAGCAACGCCCAGAGCGACGACCAGGGCGGGGCGCACCCAGGGCTGCGCCATGGCGCGCCGGTTGCCCGGCGGTGCCGCGGTGGCGATGTCCCGGATGCCGGCGATCTCTGCCGCGACGTCTGCGCCCTGCGGACGCAGCCGTTGCAGGACCGCCTGCGCGTCGCCTGCGCGGTTGTTGTCCACGAGCCAGCGCGGGCTCTCCGGCAGCTTGACCATGCCAACGGCCAACACGACCGCGGGGAGGACGGCCAGCGCGAACATGATGCGCCATCCCCCGCTGCCGGCGAACAGCCAGCCACACAGGTAGGCGAGCAACTGGCCGATGGCGACCATGAGTTGAAACAGGACCATGAGCCGGCCCCGGATGGCGGCGGGCGCCACCTCCGCGATGTAGACGGGAACCATGTTCGATGCTCCGCCAACGGCCAGGCCCAGGACGAAGCGCGCCGCGACGAGCGTTTCCGTCCCAGGGGCCAGGGCGGCCCCCACAGCGCCCACCGCGAACACGGCGGCCACCCACATGACCACCCTGCGCCGTCCGAAACGACCCGCGAGACGTCCCGAGCCCAGGGCGCCGACCATGGCGCCGACCAGAATGACGCTGACCACGATCTCCTGCTCGCGTGAGGACAGATCGAGGTCCTGGCGCAGGTACAGCAGGGCGCCGGAGATGATGCCCGTGTCGTAGCCGAAGAGCAGGCCGCCGACGGCCGACACGGCAGCCACCGCATAGACCAGGGCCGGCTGACGGGTGGTGGCGGGCGGGGTTTTCGGCGCCGGCGTGATGACCTCAGGCATCGCCCATGACCAAGCCCTCGATGGTGTGCTTCTGCGTGATCGGCGTCAGCTCGTCGACGATGGGGCAGTCCAGGTGCCTGCGTACCCGCTCGGGCAGCGTCTTCCAGAAGGCGGAGGTCACGGCGGTGTCGTGACGGTCGCCGTTGTTCGCCTCGGGGCCGTCCACGCCCAGGATGAGCACGGGGCGGGGCTTCGCGGAATGGTTGGTGGTACCCCGGTGGATCGTCAGCGCGGTCCGGGCCGAGATGTCACCGCGCTGCGGATACTTGCGCACGGCCCGTTCCTCGTAGCGGCTGTAGAGGGACTTGGGCGGGAACATGCCGTGCTCGAAGTCCGGGCCGTCGTCCCACTGAGTGCCTGGTGCGATCTCGAAGGGGCCCATGTCCTCGGCCGTGTCGACCGTGGTCACGTTGATGGCCAGGGAGGTCAGGCGCCGCTCGCGCCGCGTCTCCTGCGGGATGGGGAAGTCGCGGTGCCAGGGCTGGTTCACGGCGCCTTCCAGGGGCACGTCGAAGCCCAGCTCCACGATGCGGTAGTCGGGGCCCAGCGTCGCGCTGCACAGCGAACGCACCCACGGGTGGTCCACCAGTTCCACGAAGCCCCTGATCTGCTCGGGGTGGATCTCCACGTAGAAGCGGTTCGGGCCGCGGCCCACGGCACCGTCCGGGCGCTGAAGCGCCTGCGCGAATGCCCTGTTCACATCCTCTCCGAGCTGGTCCGCCCACTCCTTCGTGAACGCCCCCTTCCGTGCCGTGATGCCCTCCGTGTACAGGCTCTCCACGTCCGCCGACACATCGATGTCCAGGTCGGCGACGGGGACGTCGGGGAAAGTGTGCACGCTCATGCTGCGCCTCCTTGCGCTGGATGACGCCGCTCATCCTGCAACGTTGATTGCAACGTGGCAATAGCCAGATTCGGATCTTGGTTTCGGTCGTCGCCGCATGCGAGGATGTGGGCTGTGAGCAGTCGTTTGAAGGACGTCGCCGCCCTCGCCGGTGTGTCACCCCGCACCGTTTCCAACGTGGTCAGCGGGTCTGTGCCCGTTGCCGAGGAGACGCGGACCCGGGTCCAGGCCGCTCTGGACCAGTTGGGCTACCGTCCCAACATCGCCGCGCGCAATCTGCGAGCCGGTCGAACCGGGCTCATCGGCCTGGCCATTCCCGAACTCCACTCGCCCTACTTCGGCGAACTCGCCAGCCTGATCGTCGATGCCGCCCAACAGCGCTCGTGGACCGTTGCCATCGACCAGACCTTCGGCGACCCCGAGGCAGAAAAACGCCTCCTGGAAGGCGCCGGTGACCGCCTGGTCGACGGACTCATCATCAGTCCGTGGTCGCTGGGTCCGGGCGAGCTGAAGGCCCGGTCCCGCGACGTACCGGTCGTCCTCCTGGGCGAGCAGCCGCCCCACGGGGCGGCCGACCGCGTCGCCGTCGACAACGTCCTCGCCGCAGACGAAGCCACGAGTCACCTGATCGAGTCCGGACGCAGACGCATCGCCGCGATCGGTCTGCAGCCCCACCTGCACAACGAGACGGCAAGGCAGCGTCTGGCCGGCTATCACCAGGCATTGCGGCGTGCCGGCCTGGCACCGGATTCCCGCCTGGAGAAAGCGGTGACCACCCTGCACCGCGCAGACGGCGCCACGGCCATGACGGCTCTCCTGAAGGAGCACACACGTCCCGACGCCATCTTCGCGTTCAGTGACGAACTCGCCCTTGGCGCCCTCCACGTCGCCCACCAGCAGGGCATCCGTATCCCCCAGGACATCGCCGTGGTGGGGTTCGACGGCATCGAGGACGGTCAGTATGCCAACCCGCCTCTGACCACCGTGGTCCCTGACAAGCGTCAAATCGCGGAACGAGCCCTGCAGTGCCTGGCAGATCGCATCTACAGTCCCGCAACCACCGTCCCACCACTGGACATAGTGATCCCGCACCGCCTCGAGAAACGTGCGACCAGCGGCCCTCCACGCACCGTCAGGTAGGACGCCTCGAACAAGGCACCCCAGGTATCCGTCTCCGGGGAGAGTTGTTCTTGCTGCCTCTGCTCCGCCGTTTTGCGCGGGACGCACCACCTCAGACGCGGATCGTTGCTGCGGCGCGGATCAGGTGGTCGACCACGTCGTTGAGGTCCCGGCCGTGCTGGTGAGCGGCCCGCTGGCGGTCGGCGCCGTTGCCTTGTGCACGCAGCAGTGCTTCCGCGTACTCAAGAGTCGGGAGGTCGCCCGAGGCCGTCAAGGCCGGGCGTACCGCGTCGAGAAGCCGGTCGAGCTGTGCCGAGGCGGGGGCGAGGCGGCCGGTGTGCGGGTTGACCGCTTGTCCGGACAGGCCGTCGCGCGCCGCTCGCCAGCACGCGGCGCGCAGCATCTCCGGCTGCGGCCGCGGAGCGGGGCGCGCATGGCGTACGGCCTCAAGGGCGCGGATGGCCAGGCCCTTCAGGACCGCGGCGAGCAGCAGTGTGTCCTCCACGGTCGGGCAGGCGTCGGCGACGCGGACCTCCAAGGTGGGCACATGATGGGACGGGCGGATGTCCCAGTAGAGGCCGCCCCGGTCCATGACGGTGCCCGATGCGATGAGGCCCTCGACCAGGTCGTCGAAGTGGGTACGGGACTCGAAGTGCGGAGGTGGTCCCGCCACCGGCCAGCGCCCCCAGGTCATGGTCCGCCAGCTCGCGTATCCGGTGTCCTGCCCGGCCCAGTACGGCGAGTTGGCGGTGAGCGCGATGAGGGCGGGAAGCCAAGGACGCAGGTGGTTGCTCAACCCCAGGGCGGTGGTCAGGTCGGGTACGCCGAGGTGGACGTGGCAGGCGCAGGCGCTCTGTTCGTCGTCCAGGGCGCGGAACATGGCGGCGCTTTTCGCGTAGCGGGGGCCTGGCGTCAAGGGCACGGGGGTGTCCTGGCCCAGGACAGGGGTGCCGCTGGAGATGATGCGCAGTCCGAACCGGGCCGCAGCCCGCGCCACCACGTGGCGTGCGGCGCGCAGTTGGTCGCCCAGGTCCGCCAGGCTGGTGTGGGGATCGGTGCGGATCTCGACCTGGTAGCGGGTGATCTCCGTGGTGACGCGAGCGCCCAGTTCGGTCGCCGCCTCGGCGACGACCTTGTCGGCCTCCGGGCTCACCTGCCGGGACGCGGGATCCACGAGCAGGTACTCCTCCTCGACCCCGATCGTCAGGGACGCGATCTCGTCCGCGCCCTCGCGACACTCCCCAACGCCGGTTGTCGGACCCTGCGTTGACGGGCGTGACCACTTTTGACTCTTCATAGTGAAGAGTCTGTCACTTATGGTGACCAGGCAGGCCGGAGTGGTCAGCCGCAGCCACGCGACCAGGTCGAGGGAGCACTCTGTGCCGGAAGCGACAGACGTCCTGGTCATCGGCGGCGGGCCCGCAGGCTCGACGGCCGCCGCGCTCCTGGCCCGCCAAGGGCTTGGGGTCACGCTCCTGGAGAGGGAACACTTCCCCCGCTACCACGTGGGCGAGTCACTCCTGCCGTCCCTGCTGCCGCTCCTCGACGTGATGGGGGCCAGGCAGCTGGTCGAAAGCCACGGCTTCGTCCGCAAGACGGGCGCCTTCTACGGCTGGGGCGGCGAGGAGTGGTCACTCGGCTTCGACGAGCCGGGCAGACCGTCCGCCTACAGCTTCCAGGTCGTCCGGTCCGAGTTCGACCACCTGCTCCTCCAGCACGCCCGGCGCCGGGGCGCCGACGTGCGCGAAGGAGTCTCCGTACGCCGCGTCCAGTGGGACGGCGACCGGGCCGCCACCGCCACATGGTCGACCGGTGAAGGGCAGTACGGCACCACGGCCTTCCGGCACGTCATCGACGCGAGCGGCAGGGCCGGCGTGCTCAGCGCCCGCCAGTTGCGCCACCGCAGGTTCCACGACGTGTTCCGCAACGTCGCGGCATGGGGCTACTGGCGCGATGCCCCGCCCCTGCCCCAGGCTCCCGCCGGGGCCATCGGCGTGTTCTCGCTGCCCGACAGCGGCTGGTTCTGGGCCATCCCCCTGCACGACGGCACTCTCAGCCTCGGCCTGGTCACCGACAAGCGTTCCTTCAACGAAGCACGCCGGCGCACGGGTTCCGTCGACGCCCTCTACCGGCAGGCCCTCAGCCGCTGCCCCGCGCTGGTGCGCTTGCTCGAAAACGCCCGACTCACCTCGGAGTTGAAGGTCGAAAGCGACTACTCGTACGTATCCCAACACTTCAGCGGGCCCGGATACTTCCTCGCCGGGGACGCCGCCTGCTTCCTCGACCCGCTGCTGTCCACCGGAGTCCACCTGGCCATGTACAGCGGCCTGCTCGCCTCGGCTTCCCTCACCAGCATCATGCAGGGGGACGTGGACGAGCCGGCCGCCCGCCGCTTCTACGACACCGCCTACCGTCACGCGTACGAGCGGCTGCTCCTGCTGGTCAGCGCGTTCTACCGGATCCACGACGGGCGGGATGCCTACTTCCACAAGGCCCAGACCCTGAGCCACCGCGACCAGAACGACCTGCGCCTGCACGAGTCCTTCCTCAACATCATCACCGGCGTCGATGACCTCCACGACGCCCAGCAGGACGCCGTGGGCTTCGTACAGCGCCGACTCACCGAGCCTCGTAACGGGCACCGCGCCCAAGGGCTCGGCGGCCACGGAACCAGCCACATGCTGCACCTGCCCAGCGACCCCGCCCACGCGACAGCGGGCCTCTACCTCGGCCTTGACCCCCACCCCCGGCTGCTCCGCGCGACGTGACACCCCCGCCACGGGGCGAGATGCCGCCATCCGCCGCGCGCAGCCGACCACGCTGAGACCGCCGTGCTTTCCACCGCTGCAAGTCCTGGGAGCTGCGTCGCCTCACCCGACGAAGGCACCGCCGCGAGTTCGGCCGGTTCACGCGCCACGGCCGGTTCACGCGCCCGGCCCACTCGCGCTGAGAGGACAACCGACGTCCACGCAACGAAATCGGCGCGGAGGTGAGGGAGCCCGCAGCGTCAGTTCCGCACCCCCATCCCCACCTTCGCGGCTCCGGTGAGTTTCGGTTCCCTGGCGGGGAACTCTGCTGCGCCTCCGGAAAAGAGCAGAAGGCCGCCCGGCGTCTCGGCCACCACGTCCGTATACCTGTCGCCGTTGATATCCAGCAGCGGCATGGTGGCGCTGATCGATTCCTCGCCGTAAGCCGTCGCATCGAAGGCGGTGGCCCGGGACGGGTCGGGGCCGGCACCGTCGGTCGCGCCGGGCAGCAGGGTGAAGCGGCCCGCCTTGTCCTCGCCCGGCGTGTTGACCACCAGGTCCGGATGCCCGTCGTCGTTCACGTCGCCGGTACCGGAGACCGCGCCGAACCTGTCCTTGCCCTGCGAATCGCCGGGGATGCCCGGGGTCTCCTGGCTGTACACCGTGGTGCGGCGGCCCGTACCGGGGCCGCCCGGCGCACCGTAGACAATGGAAAGCTGCCCCGGGTCAAGACCTTCGGCCGGCGACGCTTTGCCGCCTCCCCCGATGAGGAGGTCGGAGATGCCATCGCCGTTCACGTCACCGGCCAGCGGCGTCAGGACGCCGTCCTCGATGCTGTTGTCCAGGCCCTGGGGCGGGTCGGCCGGGACAGGCCCGTCAGAGCTGCCGCGGAAGTAGGCAGCGGCCGGGACCGGGTCTGAGCTCGGCTCCTCGTCGTCCGCATAGGGCGGACTGCCGGTGAAGAGCAGATCCTCGAAGCCGTCGCCGTCGAAGTCACCGGAGGTGGCTCCGCCTCCGGCGGCCTGCCAGTCCTGTCCCACCAGCCGCGTCGGGGCGCCGTCCCGGTCGAACGGGCCGTAAGCGATCCGCCCTGGAATCCGCTTCGGGTCCTTCTCCTGCGCCCCCTTGCCGCGGTCGATCAGGTCGAGGGCCCCGTCACCGTTGACATCGGCAACGGCCATCGCGAGGAATTGGCGCGGGGCGGCCACCGTCACCGGCTGGCCGAGGCCCTTCATCCCGCCGAACATGACCACCGCCTGGTAGGTGGCGTCCGGCTCGGCCTTCCGGCCCGGTCGCGTGGGTTCACGGGTGGCGCCCAGGTCCGTGAAACCGTCGCCGCCCAGGTCGCCGCGGAGCAACGGGCCGCTGTAGACGTCGCTGTAGCGCGTGGCGCGGGCCGCGTCCAGTCCGCTCTTCGAACCCGGTACGACGACTACGTGCCAAGCCCATGACCCGCCGGAGGCACGGTTCGCTTCAACGGTGACGAAGTCGTCGTAGCCGTCCTTGTCGAAGTCTCCGGTGCCGGACTCGCTGCGACCGTCGCGATCCCGGGGGGCCGGACGGCTCTCCCTCTCCCCTGAACCGATGGCTGCCCCGTCCCGACTCCCGTCGTTGCCTGTGCACCCCGTGAGCAGGAGGACTGCGCAGCCCAGCAGGGCGAGGGGGAATCGGGGTGCGAACACGTGGGCTCCTGACGCAGGGGTGGTGCCGGAGGAACCTGACGTGCCACGTGCCACGTGCCACAGCAGAGCCAAGATCCGGTGTCACGTACGCACCCGCGAGCTCCCCCACCGCCACTCCTGACGACCAGCACCCCGCGCTACTCAGATGTCGATGGCGCAAACCTGGTGTTCATCAGCCCGCGATGGCAATGCTCGAGGTTCCGCAATAACTCGGCAAGCAGAGCCCCCAGGGCCACCAGGGCCTGTCTCATGGACCCGTTCGTGAGATCGTCGTGTTCGTGTTCGTGATCGAGTCCTGGGTGATCAATGACGGCAGCCCTGCCCCAGTGGCATCCGAGACGGTGTTGGAGTCCCTCCGGTCGAGGATCGACAGCGGGCAGCTTGAGACGTGGCTGACCAGTTCGTCGGGACGGTCACTGGCCTTTGTGACGAACACCGAGCGCGCGATGGTGATACTGCTCGAAGACCAGGGCGATCCCGGCGAGCACGCCGTGGACCCCGGGGCTCAGGGATCGAGCGGCGGGTTCGTCCTCTCGAACGGGCAGGACGACGCGTACCCGGATGAGGACACCGTCCCCATCGGTGAGGCCTTCCGGCTCGTGAAGCAGATCGTTGCCACGGGCTCTTGGCCCGCGGACGCGCGGTGGGTGGTCGACCGCTGACCGCGGTTTGTCGCCGGGCCCAGATGCGGATCGCGGCGAGGTGGAGGGCGGCCTGGTGGGCGTTGGCAGGTTTGTCCGTCCGCATGGCCAGGCCACGCCACCTCGACGTCGAAAAGGTGCCGTCCAAAGCGCAGCTGATCAGCCGTTTGTGGGCAGTCCGGGCTCGCCGTCACAGCCATCCGTTGCGGCGGAAGGTCCGGTGGAGCAGAGTGCACGCGCCGGCCATCACGGCGAGGGCAAGGGGGTAACCATAGACCCATTGCAGTTCGGGCATGTGCTCGAAGTTCATGCCGTAGACGCCGGCGACGAGGGTGGGCAGGGCGAAGATGGCCGCCCAAGCGGAGATGGTCCGCATGTCGTCGTTCTGCCGGGCACCCACCTGGGCCAGATGGGCGTCGAGGACGGAGTTCAACAGGTCGTCCAGGGACCGGACTTCGGTATCCGTGCGGTGTACGTGATCAGCGACGTCCCTGAAGTACGGCAACGCCTCCTGAGACCAGCCGGAGAGCGGGCTCACGAAGTCCTGCACAACCGGCACCAGAGGCTGCACGGCGTCCCGGAATTCCAGCACCTCGCGCTTGAGGGAGTACACCTCTTCGATCACGTCCTCGCGTTCCGGGGAGAACACCCGGCGCTCCAAGTCGCTCAGATCACGGCGCACTTCCTCAGCGATGGCGGTGTAGGTGTCCACCGTCACGTCCAGGACGGCGTGCAGCACCGCCACCGGCCCCAGTGCCAGCATGGCAGGGGCACGATCGAGTCGGCGAGCGGCCTCCGCCGTGGGGTCCGCCGTCCCGTGGCAGACCGTGAGGACAAAGTTCGGGCCGAGGAAGATCATGGCTTCGCCGGATTCGACCTGCGAGGTCTCCTTGACGTACCGCAACGTCTTCAGCGCGACGGACAGCACCTCCCCATAGCGCTCACGCTTGGGCCGCTGGTGCGCCTGGACGGCGTCTTCGACCGCCAAGGGGTGCAGGCCCAGCTCCTCGGCCAGCGCCTCCACCTCTTGGGCGGAAGGATCAGCCAGGCGTATCCACGCGAACGCTTCCTTGGGCGCATCCCGTAGCCGCTTCAACGCGCTTGTTCCGTTTTTCACCGTTTGCGGTGTCCGCCGGGCGCCGTCGCTTCCATAGATCACACATTCCATGCCTAGCCACCTGCGCACCACGCGCCGATTCATGCTTCCCATCTGCCCGAGAGCCTCAGAACTCCGGGGAGCCCAGCAGGGCAGGTGGCGACTGTGCGGTCGCGTCGTCCGAGCGCGGCTTCTCCAGCAGGCCAACGTGCAGCTGGTCCCCTACGCCCGCCTCGCTCCAGGCGGCCAACCGCCTCCAGCAGGTACTGCCCGGGCCGAGCCGCCGCGCCAACAGGCACACGATCAACCGCGTTGGCCAGAAGCAGTCAGGCGCGCTCGGGCCAGATCGGGCCTTCGTCGGTCCAGGTGACGCCCTTGTTGTGGCACAGGCAGAAGGGATGACCCACCGGATCGGTGTAGACCCGCCAGCCGTAGCCTTCGGGACCGATGAAGTCCTGCACCAGGGTCGCGCCGAGTCCGAGGATGCGGCGCTCCTCGGACTCGATGTCATCCACTTCGAAGTCCAGGTGGAACTGCTTGGGGTGCGCGCGCTCGTCCCACCGCGGGGGACGGTAGTCGTCCACCCGCTGGAAGGCGAGCTCGATCTCCCCGAACTTGATGCCGGCCCAGTTCTCGTCGCTGTCCTCCTTGATGGCGCGGCCCGTCACCTCGGAGTAGAAGGCCGCCAGCTTCATCGGGTCCGGGCAGTCGATGATGAAATCGGTGAGTCGCAACATTCCACGATCTTGGCACAGGTTCGAAATCGCCCGGTGGCCGCGCGCTTTTCGGGGCCGTGGGTCTCGCGCTATCCGGTATCCGAATTGACGTTGCGTCGCCGTCCGATGCGACCGCCCCGAAGGCGGGTCCGGTTCACGGTCCGCGCCAGAGATTGGCGTAGGCCGCGTTCTCGATGGTCCGCCTCTGACGTACGGCCTCCAGCTCCATCACCGCGTCGTGAACGGCGGCCAGCACGGTTGTCACCGCCTCGTCATCGAGACCCGCCTCATCGTCGGCTGGTACGGCGTCCAGGCCCACGACCGAGGCGAGGGCGGCCAGGACGGGCTCCCTCTCCTTCCAGCGCTCGCCCGCACGGCGGCGCGCGGGCGTATCGACCGGCTCCACGCGTTTCGAGCCGAAGGGCAGCCGGCCTCTGTGCTGCGGCTTCAGCTCACCGCTCTCCTCCAAGTCGGCCTGATACGCGGCCGCAAGGTCGCGACCCCGACGCCAGAGCCAGTCCTCGATCCGCTCGTAGGGCGCCTGCCGAGTGAGCCCTGCCGCAGCCTCGTTCATGAACCGATCGTCCGACGCCGGCTGCCCACCCGGCACGATGCACTCGCCGTCCACGGCGACCGCCCCCGCACCGACGAGATCGATCAGCTCGGCTCCCGCGAGTGCGAGGGACAGGTCGCCCTGCCCCACGGAATGCTTCAGATCCATGACGATGATGAACAGGTCTTTCGCCGTGGTCATCAACGGCTCCCCTCGAAGACATCGGCAAAGGCGCCACTCCACCAACGGGCCCGCGTCCAAGGCCGGCCCGGTAGCGGGGCGACTGTCACGATCAGTATCGCCCAGTCCGCGGCCGAAGCCTTTCGCAAGACGGCGGAAGTTTCTGCCGACGACGTCCACACGAGGATCTTCGCTGTCCTGCGCCCCGGTCCGCTTCGTCCACCCGTCCGTCGAGCGGCTGCCAACGGTCGACGAGAACAAGATCAGCGCAGGGACTCGCAGGGGCGAGCCGGCATCGCCGGTTCATGGCAGCGCTTCGATCCGCTCTTGGTGCTCCTCGCCCCATTCCCCGAGGGGCGTGAGAGCGGTGACAAGGGATCGGCCGAAGTCGGTCAGCGAGTACTCGACCTTGGGCGGCACCTGCTCGTACACCTCGCGGTGCACCAGACCGGCCGCCTCCAGTTCGCGCAACTGCAGGGTGAGCATGCGCTCGCTGATCCCCACCACGGCCCGCCGCAACTGCCCGAAGCGCAGCGACTCCTCCTCTCCGAGCCAGAAGAGAATCAGTCCCTTCCACTTCCCGCCCATGACGGCAATGGCGGCATCGAACCCACAGGTGTACTTCGCCACGCCTGCTCCCCTGGCTGCGAGCACTAACAAAAATGTCGGTACTTGTAGAACGTATCGTGCAAGCCGAGCATGGTCATCACCAACTCCCCAAGGAGGTGGGCAAGATGCCTGCACAGACTCCCGTAACGGTCATCGGCCTCGGCGCCATGGGCAGCGCCCTCGCGACGGCCTTCATCGAAGCCGGGCACCCGACAACGGTGTGGAACAGGACCGTCTCTCGTGCGGCACCCCTGGTCGAGAAGGGCGCGAGACGGGCGGACTCGTTGACGGCGGCGATAGCGGCGAGCCCGCTGGTCGTCACGGTGCTGACGACACATGAGGCCACGGAGGAGGCGTTGGCTCCGGCCGCGGACGCGCTCAAGGGTCGTGCCCTGGTCACCTTGAACAGCGGCTCCCCGGCAGGCGCTCGCCGCATGTCCGCATGGGCGGAGAGGCACGGGGCCCGCTACCTCGGCGGGGCGATCAAGAACGTCCCGCCCGCGGTGGGCGCGGCGGACACTCTGCTGTACTACGGCGGCGAGGAATCGGTCTTCACGGAGTACGAGCAGACCCTCCGCGTCCTGGGCGGCGACACGGTGTACCTGGGCGCAGACCCGGATCTGGCCGCACTGTACGAGATGGCGGTGGGCGGCACGCTGCTGCCGGCTCTCGTCGGCTTCTTCCAGGGAGCGGCGGCGCTGCAGTCACGCGGCCTGGAGGCGGCGTCGATGGTCCGCTTCGCGGTGAAGTGGTTCGAGATGATCAGCTCGGTGCTTCCCGTCATGGCCCAGGAGATCGACACGGGCGACTACAGCAAGCCTCTGTCAACGGTGAACGTCTTCGCGGCGGGCGTGGCCCATGATGCGGAGCTGGGCAGGGAGGCGAACCTGGACGTGACGTGGCACAAGCCTTTCCACGACTTGCTGAATCAAGCCATGGAGTCCGGCCGGGGTGAGGAGAGCATCGCGTCCCTGACAGAGGTGCTGAAGGGAAAGCCCTGATGACCGTGGCGGCGCTCGACGCTTGGTCGTCTTCGCGTACGTCTGACCGTCGTCGGAGCGGACTGGACTTGGGTCAGCAAGTCCGCCCTTGTCGCTCCGACTAACCGCCACCGGAACGCTGGATCACATCAATCGTGGGTCAGGACGTAAGAAAATCCGTGGACGGACCCTCAGCGCACCATTTAGTGTGTGGCTCCACGCCCTGAGATGGATGGAAGGAGGCGAGTGCCGTGCGATTCACACCTTTCCAGCGCTCCCTCTTTCCGCTGTCCCGGCGTGCTTCGTGAGTTCTGACCGGGAGCGCTCCCAGCAGCCTTGATCCCGGAGGAATCCATGACCGATGCGGTCATCCGCGCGCTCTCCGCGAGCGACGCCCATCTCTTTGACGCACTCCCCGACCCCCTGGGCGCCCGTGAAGGCCATCGGCGTACCCAGTTCCGCCCCGATTGGAAGCGCGTCGCCCTGCGCGACGGAGAGGTCGTCGCGCGCGGCGCGTGGTGGGGCGGCCCCAACGACTCGGAGCCCCTGAACATCAACTGGTTCGACGTGGCCGAGGGCGAGGAGGAGGCGGGGGCCGAGCTCCTGCGTTCCGCTCCCTGGCAGGTCGAACTCGAGATCAACCTGCCAGGTGGCTGGCGGGACAAGCCTGACCTGCGTGCCGGCGCCGAGTCGCGTTTCGCCGCCGCACGAGCCGCCGGGTACGAACTTTTGGTGGAACGCTTCCTGTACCGCTGGACCCCTGCGCGAGGCCTGCCCGAGCGGCCCGGACGCCTGCGCTTCAGCGCCGAACCCGACGACACCGTGTTCTTCGACGCGTTGCGCCGCATCCACTCCGTCACCCTGGACGCCCACGCGCTCAGGGCCATCGAGGAAGGCGGCCTCGACAAGGCCGCCCAGGAGGAACTCGACTTCTTCCACTGGTGCCCCTCGCCGCGGGAGTGGTGGCAGATCGCGTACACGCCGGAGGGCGACCTGGCCGGCATCCACATCCCGGCGCACAACTCCTCCGGCCCGACCATCGGCTTCATCGGGGTCGTCCCGGAACAGCGTGGTCGGGGCTATGCCTACGACCTCCTGGCGGAGTGCACCCACTTCCTCGTCGAGCAGGGCGCGGAGTTCGTCACCGGAGCGACGGACCAGGGAAACTTCCCCATGGCCGCGAACTTCGCCAAGGCCGGCTACCCCGTCGTCAAGGAACGCATCAACTTCCACCCGGCGGGCCAAGCGGCGTAGCGGCCTAGCGAGGAGAAGCACGCGATGAGGGGTCCGGTCCGAGGACAGGACCGGACCCCTTGTCAGTGCCTGCCCTGAGGGCACGCCGACCCACAGTCACGTGCGGGTTCACCCTGACCGACCCCTGGGGCATGGACAAGAGGGCCGCCACATAGGTGAGGGGCGGCCCTCTCCGGGTACCTGGAGTTGGACCCCAGGAGGACGCATGCCCCTTACGTTCCGCAAGAGCTTCCGGATACTTCCCGGCGTACGGCTGAACATCAACAAGCGCTCATGGTCCCTCACCACCGGCGGCCGTAACGGCCCCCGCCACACCCACAGCAGCACCGGCCGCCGCACCACGTCGATGGACCTGCCGGGCCCGTTCGGCTGGCGTCGCACTACAAAGCGACGGTAAGAGGCCAGCAGGAGACATCAGCCTTACCGTCGGCTCCGAGGCTTCAATGTCAGCGTCCGAAGCCCCGGGGCGAGGGCCCCGGGGCTTCGGCTTGCGCTTACTCGCCCGATCTTGATCGTGCTCACACGGAACGCCGCACCCCTCTGCCGTTGCCCCGCCGCTCACTCCAAGCTCTCTGCGCGCCGCCGGTGCGGCCACGCCGCGTTGGTCGCTGCGCGCAGCAGCCATTCGACCGGACCGTGACGGTGGCGGCGCAGCCACCATCGGCTGACCACCAACTGGCACATGAACAGGGTCAGTGCGATGACGGTCACGAGGGGCGGGGACACGCTTCCCACCAGAGCGGCGCCGAAGCCGGTGAACAGCAGTACACACAGCAGGGATTGGGTGAGGTAGTTGGTGAGGGCCATCCGTCCTGCTGGAGCCAAGAGGCCCGTGAACCGGCGGCCTCGGCCGGTGGCTGTCAGCCGCAGGACGGTGGCCGCGTACGCGGCGGCCAGCAGCGGTGCGGTCACCACGTCCACGCCGAGGGCGGCCAACTGGTAGGGAGTTCCGGGGTGTTCCAGGCTCGCGTGGGCGTAGACCACTGCACCGGCCAACCCGGCGGAGTAGCCGATCTGTTGGAGCCGTCGCAGTACCGGCCGGGACCTGGCGGCATCGGCCAGCACCTCGTGGCGGCCCGCGGCGAAGCCGAGCAGGAAGGCGGCCAGCGCGGCCGGAGCCTGGAAGAAGATGAGCAGGAACGCGACGTCCGGGAGCTGTGCGAGGTGCGCGCCGATCACCGATCCCGGGTCGCCGCGCAGGGCGTCCGTGGCCTGCCGGGCATCGACCGCTGCGGAGGCCGCGTCCATGCCGCCACCGCCGGCCGCGTACTGAACGACGCCGAGCAGGAAGTAGCCGGTGGCGGTGACCGCGAACAGGACGACCGCGCTCTTGACCGCGTTGCGGGGCCGGGTGTTTCGGGCGGCGAAGAGTATCAAGCCCAGCAGGGCATAGGTCGTGAGAATGTCCCCGGGGAAGAGGACCACGGCGTGGAAGGCCCCGATGGTGAACAACGCTGCCAGGCGGCGTAAGAACCGGCGGGAGAAGCGGGCGCCACCGCGTGCGGCGGCGGACTTCGCCTGGAGGGTGAAGCTGTAGCCGAACAGGAAGGAGAACAGCAGGAAGAACTTGGCCTCGAAGAAGGTCGCCACCAGGAAGCGGATCGTGTGGTCGGCCGGGGAATCGAAGTTCGGGTCTTCCAGTCCGGTGCCGTGGTGGGCGGAGGCGAAGTAGGTGATGTTGACCATCAGGATGCCGAGGAGTGCGAATCCTCGCAGCGCGTCGACGTCCGTGATCCGCTGTTCTTGTGGGCTTGAGGGCGTCAGTCGCGGCGTCGTGTCGGTCATGTCCGCCCGCCTTTACTCACGTCGGCGTCGGCTTCGGCGTTGGCGTCGGTCTGCTCGAGGAACTGGCGCTGGTCGGCGAGGAACCCTCTCGCGAACAGGGCCCGGGGCGCGAAGACCGCCGTCAGCGTGAGCTTGAACTGCGACTGTTCGATGTCGTGCTTCACCAGGGAGTGGGTGGCGTCCGGATACCGTGCTACCTGCAAGAGCGAAGCTGGGATCAGCTTGCGGTAGGTGGTTTCGGTGTCGGTCGCATCGACGTTGATGTCATGGCCGGCCAGGACGAGCAGGACTGGCGTTCCTTGGATGGCCCGCAGGTCTGCGGTGGCGTCGGCGGTGTAGTTCTTCTTGATGAACCGCCATCGGTCGGCCGTCATCCCTTGTGGATCGTCGACGGTGTCGCGGTATTCGGAGAACGACGCGTCGCGGCGCAGCAGTCGCAAGGTGGTTTCCCTTCGTCGCAACGCCGCTGCCGACTGTTCGGCGGAGGCGCCGTCCTCGCGCAGCTGGGCCAGGAGGTTGTAGCGGCCCTGCTGCTGCCAGTTGACGGCCGGGGATACGGCGACGACGAACCGCAGGTCGGGAACACGGGCCGCGACCTTCGGCAGCACCCATCCTGCCTGGCTCGCTCCCCAGAGCCCGATGCGTCGTCTGTCGATGTCGGGCCGCTGACGTGCCCAGGCGACGGCCGCCACGGTTTCGTCGGCACGATCGTCCATGCTCTGGTCCAGCCAGTTGCCCGACGAGCCGCTCACCCCCGGCTTGCTCAAGGACAGTGAGGCGTACCCGGCCTGGGCGAAGGACTCCCACAGGGGACGGTAGAAGCTGTCGTGGGTGGCGTCGATCGGCCCGTCCCCGTGGACGAAGACAACCAGCCCGTACGGGCCTCTGCCCTCTGTTGGCGAAGCCAGTACGCCGTCAAGGCTCTGTTTGCCGTGGCGCAGCGTGACGCGCTCTTCCCGGATGTCGTAGGCGTTCTGCCAGAACGCCGCCCCTGTCAGACCGGTGGCGACCAGGAGCAGAGCGACCAGGGACCAGATCGCTGCTCGTTTCCTGTGACTCCTGCGACGCCCGGTTCTGGGGTCGCCCTCGCGGTGCCTGACTCGCATACCCTGCCTCGCCTCGAATCTATCGTGATCTCAACGGTCGTTCTTTTTACGAACGTATCAGAGACGATAGTATGGGCGTACTGGCAGGCCGAGCCCGAGGAGAGCGGACATGACGCATGCGGAGAAGAACGACGCGAGCCAGGCCGAAGCGATTTCGGTGACCGTTCGCCGCGGTGTGCCGGAGGGGGCGGAGGACGTGGTGGCCAAGCTGTACTGGGAGGCGTTCGGCCGGAAGTTGGGCGCGGCGCTCAACCCGCCGGCCACCGGACAGCGCTTCATCGCGGCGCACCTGCGCCGGGACCGGGGTGTGGTGGCGCTCGCCGGTGATCAAGTGGTGGCAGTGGCCGGCTACCAGCTCGACGGCCGCGGGCTGACCGGCGGCGGCATGGCCGATGTCCTGGACACGTACGGCCTGTTCAAGGGGTTGCCCCGTCTTGCACTGCTGACGCTGTTCGAACGCCGGCCGGGCCCGGACCAGCTCGTCATGGACGGCATCGCCGTCGCTGCGGGCTTCCGGGGACGCGGCATCGGCAGTCTGCTGCTCGCCGAGGTCTTCCGGGTCGCCGCCGAGCATCACTGTGGGCAGGTGCGGCTGGACGTCATCGACGCCAATCCCCGCGCACGCTCCCTCTACGAACGCCACGGCTTCGCCGCGGTCCGCACCCAACAGACGCCTTACCTGCGCCGCCTGATGGGTTTCGGCGCCGTCACCACCATGCACCGTTCCATCACTCCGCAGGCCGGTGACCGGCCATGAGGGACAGCACGGCTCCCCCACCGCGCGCCTATGCTCGGTCCATGCCCGAGATCGTCCCCGAGATCCCCACCCGCCTGCTCGTCCACGCTTTGGTCCGCGAAGACGGCACCGTCGACGCCGGCGAGCTCTACACCATCGCGGGCGCTCTTGGTATGAGCGACCAGCAAGTACGCCTGTGCATCAAACGGCTCGTGGCCGAAGGCCGCTTCACCCACGAGGGCCGTGGCCGCAAAGCGCTGCTGCATGCCACCGCCGACGTCACCGGGTCCCTGGTCCCCGAAGTGGAGTACGTCCGCTACGCCTACGCGCAAGATCTCGGACAGGCACCGTGGGACGGCCGCTGGCATCTCTTCGCGTTCGCCGTCCCGGAATCGGCCAGAGCAGCTCGTGACACGCTGCGCGACACCCTCCTCAGACTCGGCGCTGCCGCCGTCCAGGGCGGTCTGTACGTCAGCGCCAACCCCATCGAGGAGCGGGTCGAGGCGCAGGCACGACACCTCGGCGTCCTGGATGCCCTCACGACGTTCACCAGCAACGACCTGCGCATCGGAAACCGTCGTGATGCCACGGATCTGGCCACCCACCTCTGGCCGCTGGAGGAGATCGCCAACCGCTATGACGTACTGACCGCCCTCGCCCAGGCTCGCCTCGGCCAACTCGACGCCTCAACCGAGACGACTGAGATCGACTTGCTGACCATGGCCGTCGAACTCGCAGCCCAGTTCACCCGCGCCATGGCTCCAGACCCCCTCCTCCCGCCCCAACTACTCCCCCAGCCCTGGGCAGGAGCCCGCGCACGCCACCTTGCCGCCCTGTGCTGGGCCCGGCTCCTCGAGCACCAGTCAGCCACAGCCGCGGACAAACACCACCATCTCCGCCTCTTCAGGCTCTACGCCGACGCCATCCAACCGGCACCCCACTCAGGGCGCTGAACGGATGAAAGAAAAGCCACCGCCAAGCCATCACCCGCCACTGGCGAGGCCGCGTCCACCCCACCAACGCACACACACCGGAAAACGGAACGGAGGGGATGGGTGGAGTGCTTTCCCCGGTCAAATTCACAGAGGGCTGTGCGGTTGAACCCGTGTGGTCGTCACGTGGGACGGCGTGGTGGCCGGCCGGAGCATCTGTCCGGCGGCGAGCTCGCGGTAGGTGGCGCTGGTGGTGAGCAGTTCCTCGTGACCTCCGCAGGCGACAGCGGTTCCCTTGTCGAGGACGATGATCCGGTCGGCGTGCTGGACCGTGGACAGGCGGTGCGCGATGACCAGGACCGCACACTCTCGGGCCACGTCGCGCATCACGGTGGTGAGCTCATTTTCGTTGACGGCGTCCAAATGGGAGGTCGGCTCGTCAAGGAGCAGGAGGGCGGGCCGGGCGAGAAGGGCGCGGGCCAGGGCGACTCGCTGGCACTCGCCTCCGGAGAGGGTGCCGCCGCGTTCGCCGAGCATCCCGGACAGGCCGCCGGGCAGACGTTCGACAACGCCTGTGAGCTGGGCGAGTTCGACCACGCGCCGGACGTCGGCCTCGGAGGCGTCGGGGTGGGCGTAGGTGATGTTGTCCCGCAGTGAGCCGTGGACGACGTGGGTGTTCTGGTCGACGATCGCGATGCGCGACCGGCACTCCTCGCGGCTCAGCTCAATGGCAGGCCGGCCGTCGAAAAGCAGGGCGCCGGAGTCCGGTTCGTAGAATCTGGCCACCAGAGCGAAGATCGTGCTTTTGCCCGCACCCGAGCGGCCGACCAGAGCTGTCTGGCTCCGGGGAGGGACGGTGAAGGAGATGCCGCGCAGCACAGGCCGGGTCGGGTCGTAGCCGAAACTGAGCGCCTGCAGGGCGAGGGCCGGCTTCTCGTGCGAGACGATCTGCCAGGCCGGTTCCTCGATACGTGCCGGGGGCGGCGTCTGGACTTGTGACGGCTCCGCCGGTAGGGACAGCGCTTGTTCGATGCGTTGGTAGGCACCCATGCCGCGCTGGATCAGGCCGACCGCGCGGAAGACCGAGGACAGTGGCAGGACCAGGTACGAGGCGTAGAGCAGGAAGGCGACCAGGTCGCCGAGGGAGTTGGCGTCCGTGCTCACCCGCAGGCCGCCGATGACCAGGACGATCAAGAAGGAGCCCTGGACCGCGAGTTCGACGGCCGGGCTCATCACGGAGGCGAGTTTCGCGGTCCGTACGCCAGCGGTGTACGCCGATTCGACGCATTCGCCGATGCGGGCGGCTTCGCGGTCCTCCGCCCGGTGCACCCGGACCATCGGCAGGGCACCGAGCGCGCGTTCCAGGTCGGCGGCGATCGCGCCGATGGAGGTCTGTATCCGCTCGGAAGCAGCCCGGATGCCCTTGAGCAGCGAGGCGACGATCATGGCGGCGATGATCACGGTCGCCGCGACCAGAAGGAGCAGCAAAGGGTCGATCCACAGCATGAGGACGATCGCCCCGACAGCGACGAGGCTTCCGGTCACCAGGTCGACCAGTGCCTGGGACACCACTTCCCGCAGCAGGGTGGTGTCGGTGGTGACCCGGGAGATCAGATCGCCGCTGCGATGCTTGTCGTATTCCCGCATCTCCAGCCGGAGCAGCCTCCCCACCAGGCTGTGACGCAGCCCTCGTACGACGCGTTCGCCCATGCGCTCCAGAACGAAGCGACCCACCGCGCCCGTCGCCGCTTCGGCGACGAACAGCGCGGCCAGGAGCAGCAGAAGGGGCCCCAACACCTGTCCGCGTCCGCTCGCGTCCACGGCCTGCTTGGCGACGAACGGCTGAGCCAGGCCCAGAACGGAGCCGACCAGCGTGAGCACGGTGGCGACGAGGGCGGACGCCCGGTGCCCGTCCGTCAGCCGGTACATGGTGGCGACCGCGGCCCGCGTGGAACGGTCGTCCTCAGCGGCAGTCTGTGGCTTGTCCATGACGGCGCCGATCATCGGTCCGATCGACTCGCGGCAGCGACCGTGATTAGCCGGGTGAAGTAGTCGTCGGGTACGCCCTCACCCACCGGACGGCCCTCCGCCTCGATCCAGGCGTGCGCCGTGAACGGCGGCACCACGCGCACCCCCGTGCACCAAGTCGGCCAGTCCCCTGTCAGGCGGCACAGCAGGGCGGCTCCCAGGGAACGGGGCAGGCAGCCCTTCGGGCCGGCGCAGCGCAGGCTCACCGAACACATGGCATCCCGCGCGTTCTTGGCTCGTGCGCCGGTGGCCGGCCCGGCGCCGCGGCACGCGAGGCCGAGCACGGTACGGATGTGACGAGGTGGCAACAGGGAAAGCACGAGGGCGGGCAACAGGACCAGTCGGGCGGCCAGGCGCCACGCGAAGGGAACTCCGGTGGGCCGCTCCAGTGCGCTGGGTGTCGTCATTCCGCAAGACCCGAGGTCCGAAGCTCCTGCACGAGGGTGTCGACGTCCTCCCTCGCCCGGACGACGTCGATGTCGAACTCGCCGACGACCGCGGCGACCGCGTCCGCTTCGTCACCGCCCGCCATCAGCGTCTTGACCACCAGGGTGGCGGTGGGATTCAACTCCCAGTACTCCCCTGCACGTTCGTCCAGAAGAACCGTGCCGTAGTCGGTATCTGCAGCGGAGACGTTGGCGCCGAACCGCAATGCCATGGTGTGGGTACCTTTCCCGGGTCGAGTTCAGAAAGCGCTTCTAGTGACTGGCCCGCGCAGGGGACTCGGTGGTGGTGGGGGCGAGGCCGCGCAGCCACACTTCGGCGGCGATGGTCGAGTAGAGGATCGCGTCGCGCAGTTCGGGGGTGGCGGGCCGCTGGGCGAGCCGGCGCAACACGTTCCCGTCGACCAGGCCCAACTGTTCCAACTGGGAGTCGTCCCAAAGGGCCCCCAGATCGGCGCGGTGTTCGCGCAGCCCGTCGGAGGCGTCCATGGAAGCGGCGGCCTTGTTGGTGCGCCGCAGGCATGCGTCGGGCACGATCCCGTTCATCGCGGTGGTCAGGAGGGGCTTGTACTGCCAGGGCGTGACACGCTCACTCGGGCGCACCGCCAGGCATGCCTCGATGACGCGGTCGTCGAGGAACGGCGATGCCATCGGCACGCCTGCCCGGGCGGCCATCCGGTCCCACTGGCGGATGATGCGAGTGCAGGAACGGATCTGGTCGAGGTCGGCGTGCAGTCCGCGATCCGGGTGCAGCGGCAGAGCGCTCGCCGCTGCCTCGCGCAGCGCCCGCTGCGCTGCCCGTTCGGCGTCGGAGGTGACCCAGTCGAAGAGACGTGGGGGCATACCCCAGCCGAGGCTGGTGCTGACCGTGGCGGGCATCGGGTCACGCAGGCGACCACTGGAGTCGGCCAGCCACTTCTCGTACGGCCGCGAGTCGGCCAGCGCCCGTGCCGTGCCTCCCAGTGGCCACTGCCACAGGGCCCGAAAGCCGCGAAGCTGAGCAAGGGCGAACAGCGGGCGGGTGCGCAGCAGCCGATGGTAGTAGGCCTCGGAGCACCAGGCCACGTGGTCGCCGCCGATGCCGGTCAGGTGCAGTCGGCTGCCGCACTCGGCCATGGCGGGCAGGTGGTGCAGGACCCGGGAGCGGTCCATGACGCCGATGGTCGGTTCGTCCAGCAGGTCGTCGATGCCGAGCAGGTCGTTGTAGACCAGTGGTGAGGCCTCGGCGTCCCAGACCACATGGTCGATGTCGGGCATTGACCGGGCGGCCTGCTGGGCCCAGTAGAGGTCGGTGTCGGCGGGGTCGCGCCCCGGCCAGGTGCTGGCCACCACCTGGGCCGGTGAACGGTACGCCAGGAAGCAGATCGAGGTGGAGTCCAGGCCGCCGGACAAATCACTGCTGACCACGCCGCCCTGCCGGGTGCGGGCATCGACCGCCGTGGCCAGAGCGTCCCGGACAAGGGGTGCGCCATCGGCGAGCGTGCGCGACGGCTCCGGCAGTGTCCACCAGCGCGAGTGGCGCACGGTCCGGCCGTCCGCCGCGACGATCAGCGCGTCCTCGGGAGACACGGCGGTGACGGCGCGCCACATGGGTGCCTCTGCGAGCGGATGGGGAACCGGCCACAGCAACCGGACCGCCAGTTGCTCCTCGTCCGGTGCGGCACCGAGGATTCCAGCGAGTACGTCTGCGCGGCTGGCAGCCACCCGCACGCCGTCAACGAGGGCGTGGAAGACCAGCCGGAGCCCGGACGCGGTGCCCTGCACCCTGAGCCGACCGTCCAGAGCGGCGACGAGGTGGAAGCTGCCGGGCAGGGAGCGCGCCAGTCCGTCGAGCTCGCCAAGGTCACGCAGCTGCCCGGCACGACGGGCGAGTTCACCGGCATCGACCGGACAGCAGCCGATGACAGCCAGACCGGTACGGCCGGCGTGTGCGGTGACGATCTCGTCGTCGTGCCACTGGCCCACGAGCCAGGGACGGCCCGAGGCGTGCGGCAGCATGCGCATTCCGGGGCGGGAGAAGGAGCGAGCCGCGGCGGCCGCGTCCTCACGGTCGCTGAAGACCGTGAAATGCGCGTCGCCGGGGCCCGTCCCCGCACTCTCGTGCAGTTCATTCATGACGTCGCGTCAGAACCGTCGGTCGTCAGTTCTTGCTCAGGATGAGCCGGTCGTTGCCGGAATGCTGCAGGAGCCCGGTCTTCTTCCGGAACGTCCCCAGCCTGGCGAGGGTCGGCGCTTCATACGCTTTCTTCATGACGTCTCCCTTACGTGCAGATGTCACGACGCCTCCCTGGGCGGCTGTGAACCGGAGGCCGGTATACAGCAGCCCTGCCCAGGGCTCATCGGAAGCCCCCAGCGAGGAAGCGGGTGCATTCCATAGCTACCTGCATCAGTAGGCGCCGGGGCAAGACCGCTGAAGAAATTGGGATTATACGCAAAGGGCAGATGCAGTCGGATGGCTGCACTGCCGGTAGCGGCTTCCAGTGAAAAGGAGCCATGGGCGAGCGGGCGCCTACTGCGATACAGAGAAACGTTTCGATCTGCGTATCCCAAAGTCCGCAGCGGGATTTTCGAGGGGCACGTCGGCGGGAATTGAACGGAGCCGCCGGGGCTCACTCCGCTCTCCAGGCCGTGCTCCCTCCCCATGCTCGCCTTTCCTTGATGGCTGGATGCAGCTGCCCGGTCCGCGTACGGCCCACCGCCGTCCGCTTTCGGCAGAGCCGTTCAGCCCGCCTTCGTCCCCGCCCGCCGGGCCGCCCGTCAGACCTGCCACCTCCACGAACAGCAGCACACGTAGACGAGGATCGCGCACGTAAGGAAGCCACAGGATGGAAGGCGCCCAGCGCGCGGCTGAAGAAGCCGCCGTCGGCAGCCGCCATCGCCTGCATACGGTCGCTGACGATCATCCAGGCACCGCCTTGGGTGAGCAGCGCGAAGACGAACATCACCGCGGTGAGGATGAAAAGCCGTCCCGCCGCGCTGCCGTAGACGTCGAAGACTCGCAGCCGGGCACCCGGCCCGGGGCGGCCGTCAGCAACTGATCGGAGGATCTGAGACCGCGTCTGCGTCAGGCGGCGCTAGTCAGGGACTCCTGGCATACCCCATAGGGCGGCCCTGTCGCCGACTTCAGCTTGCGGGCACAGATGGCGCCACGGCGTGAGAGACGGAGGGCGGCCCGGACGCCCGAAGAGGAGCTGCCTGCCGTGCAAGCTCAGACGGAGTCTTGCCAGGTCGTGGACGTTGTCGTGGATGAGCAGAACCCGGGCTACCTGGTGGGGGTCGTGTTCGGTGATCTGTCCGCCGACGCGGCGCAGGCAGAGCTTGGCAGCGCCCCCGGCCGCGCCCGGGACGACGCGCGCCTCGACCAGACGCCGCCGGTCCCACGCCCAGTACACGAACTCCCCGAACAGGTAGAAGGCACCTGCGTAGAGGGCCCATATGGCGTCCGAACCCGTCCACAGGACCAGGCCGAGGAAACCGAGACAGCAAGCCGTCACGCCCATGCGCCGAAGCCGCGGAACCGTCTGCGTGCTCTGGTCGTCCGCGTCCCAGAGCAGGTCTCCACCGGTAGCCATGCCGCCATCATGGGCCCTACGCGTCTTCGTGAGTAGCCCGGAGTGGGCCCGCCCCACGGATGTAACCGTCCAGGGGGTGCGGCTCCAACTCCCGGCGTGGTCAGGAGGGTTGCAGCTCTTGCCGTTCGAGCTGTCCGCACCGACACCCTGCCGCTGACGCTCGGCCGATGCCGCTTCTCAGGCGGGCCACAACACTGAACCTCAAGCAGGCGTGATCCGCTTGTCGGCCGTCCGGGCCGGGGACAGGGCCGGGGCCAGCCAGCGGGTGAGGAAGGCGCGCAGCCCCTCTTCGTCGTGCGGCGGCCGGCCGGGGTGCTGCAGCAGGGACGCCAGAAGGCGCATGATGATCTCGGCGAGGCCCTTGAGGTCGTCGTCCTCGATGCCGGCGGTGGTCCAGTCGACGGGAAAACGCCGCAGCATCTCGGCGCCGTAGGTGATGGTCTGCTGCGTGGTGGTGCCGCGGCCGAAGGCATTGGTGTCGTCGAGTTGCAGCAGCAGGCTCAGGCGGGGCTCGGCGGGGATGGTCCGGACACAGAACACCATGCCTTCGACCACGGCCTCGGCCGGGTCGGTGATGCCCTGCAGGTGCGCGATCATCAGGTCGACGAACGATTCGGCGCCCTGGGCCGCCACTTCACCGATGATGTCGCTGATGCGGCCGAAGTGGCGGTAGACGGTCTGGCGGGTGACGCCGAGCTCGGCGGCGACGTCGGACAGGGTGGTTTTCGCGGCGCCGTGCCGGTCGATGCAACGGGCGGTCGCGTCGACGATGCGCTGACGGGCCTCCGCGTCCGATGCGGGAGGTCTGCCTCCCCAGCCGTGGTGCCCCATGGCCCTAGGATCGCACAGGCTGCCCGGTCCGTTGAGCTGTGGTCGCGCGCAGTACGGCCGCGATGAGCCCGACTGCGGCGATCATGCACAGTCCGGTGTACCAGAGGCTGCCGACAGGCGTGCCCTGCTCGGTGATGCCGTTGTCCGCCGCGAGATGGGCAGGCAGGGCGATCAGCCACAGGACGAGATGGACGCCGAGATACAGCATGGGGTAGGTGCGTGCGAACTGCGGTGATTGCACCGGTAGTTGGTCTGCCCGGGGTGCGCGCCAGGCGTCCGCGAGGAGCACCAGGCCCACGATCCAGACCAGTACCAGTTCGATGGTGAGGATGGTCTGCTGGATGCCGAGTTGGTCCCCGCCGCGAAAGAGGTTGCTCGGCACGCCCGCGACCGCCATCGCCACGGGGGTCAGGGCGCCGGCCGCCAGGGTGCGCAGGCTGATCTGCCCGCCGGTCAGCGGTCCCCGTCCTGTCTTCGCGCCGGTCAGCAGGGTGACGAGGTAGGTCAGGGCGCCGAAGGAGACCGAGGCGAACAGGTACATGCTGTTCATCGGGACCGAGGCGAGCGCGGGAGCGTTGATCATCTCGTTGTCGGGGTTCCAGGCCCACCATTTCAGCTGGGGCCCGAGCTGATCGAAGACCTCGTAGAACGCCTGGCAGGTGAACGCCACCGCCAGGGACCCGGCCAGGGGTCCGCGCCGCGCGAAGACACCGAGGGCGCGGATCATCTCGTAGGCGAGCTGGGACAGCGCCGGATAGAAGGCCACGATGTAGAGCGGCAGCCGGTCGTACATGAACTGCACGGTGAACACATTGTGGGAGAAGATGAGCCCGACGTGCTCCTGCAGGCCGAACCAGCCCGGGAAGTAGAGCGGCGGCTCGATGACCGCCAGGTAGACGATCGAGGCGAACCACAGTGAGATGTTGACCGGGTCTCCGTCGCGGCGCCACCGCCGCCACGCGTGGATCAGGGCGAAGACCGCGCCGCCGATGACGAGCAGTTCCAGGAACGGCATGGTGGCGTTCTCGAGGCCGAACGGGTTGCGCACGTCCATCACGGGATCGGCGTGGTGACAGGAGTGGCCCAGCCTTTCCGCCAGGCGCTCGGCCGCCGCGTCGCATGAGTGGCCCATTGCTTGCTCCTCGGGTCAGTGGTCGACGAGGCCGGTCGCGGCCGGCGGCTTGGTGCCGGTCCGGGTGTGGCTGCTGAAGTCGGTTCCGGGCGGGTCCTGTTGATCGTCGAACCCGCCGGGTACGACCGTGCGTCCGAGGCGCTGACGCACCTTGTAGCGCACGATGCCGAACCAGAACCGCGGGTCGGTGGCCATCTGCCTGAGCGAGGTGTCGAGGTTGAAGACCTGGGCGAACGTCCGCTCGACATAGGCGTCTTCGCGGCTCGCGGCGGTGATGGCGTTGAAGACCGGCCAGCTGAACCGCGCGGCCAGCTTGCGGCGCCAGGCTACGACGACCTCACTTCCGGTCGCGAAGTCATAGGCCTGGTCACGGGCCATCGCGAGCATCCACGGCACGTCGAGGGACTTCTTCTGCCGGGCGAGGAACGCACGGAAGAAGGCGGCGTCGAGGACGTCGCGCTCCCGCAGCAGCTCGGCGAGGATGAGGGCGGATCGGGCCGCCGAACTCATCCCCTGCGCGTAGAAGGGGTTGAACGCGCAGATCGAATCACCGACGCAGACCAGCCCCAGCGGGGGCTGCTCGAGCAGGTCGAAGCGGCGCCACTTGTTGCCGGTCGAGCGGGTGAGGTGCACCTCGGAGGTCGCCGTGCAGGCACGCGCCGCCTTCCCGAAGGCCGTGGCCCGCACGCGGTCCACCGCCGCTTCGAAGGTGTCGGCCTCGCGCGGCATCCGGATGCCCCACGACCCCATGCACACGATGGCCCGCTCCCCCTCGATCGGGAAGAAGTTGCTGAGGAAGGCATGCTCCTCGGGTTGGTCGCGGGCGTCGCGTGTCTCCGGTACCGGGGTGACGACCAGGTGCTTCCACCACCACGAGGCCGGACGCCGGACGGCGGGAGGCAGGTCGTACCACCGCGAGGTGTAGGTGACCTTGGCATCCAGGGTCTTCTCCGGCGGCATGGCCCACCCCGCCGTGTGCAGCCAGTCGGTGACCGAGGAGCCACGCCCCAGGGCGTCGACGACCAGGTCGGCACCGAGGTGGACCGCCTCGTCTCCCCTGCGGTACTCCACGCCGTCGACGCGCCCGCGCGCGGTGCCGCCCCCGCTGGAACGCAGCCCCGTCACCGTCACGCCTTCGCGGATCTCGATGGCTGACAGTGCGCGCACGTGGTCGCGCAGGACTCGCTCGATGAGGACGCGGGAGCTGTAGACCATCGTCATCGACCCGGTCTTGCGCGGGGCCCAGCCGTCGCTCTCGCAGTACGCCGCGTCCATCGACGGCATCAGGTGCATCCCGCCCGCGGCGATCAGCCGCTCCTCGAACCCCGGGAAGATTTCACCGATCGCGCGACGCCCGGAGTTGAGCAAGAAGTGCGGGTGTTTGCTCTGCGGCACACCGCGCCGATGCTGCGCGCCGGGTGGGAGCCGGTCGCGCTCCAGGACGATCACCTCGTCGAAATGCCTGGCGAGTACTCCCGCGGCGCACAGCCCCGCCACGCTTCCGCCGAGCACCACGGCCCTGTGTCCCCGCATGATCACTCCATTCATACACGCAATGCGTGAATGTATGATTAGTGGGAGGGGGAAGGTAACAGGGGTCGTTCCAACACACCAGACTTTCCACGGGACATGGTGATGGGACAGTTCGGACGACACCCGCACTGTCCGGTGCGCCACCCGGCCGCATGTCAGGGCGGTGGCAGCAGAATCCGGACGTTGTCACGGCCGCGCAACAGCACCGCACGCCTCACGGTTCACCCCGGATTCCCGGCTAGCGTTCCCGTCGCCGCCACTGGAGACCTGACGGCCGCCCGACGGCCGCGGGACATCGGAAGGGAACTACATGAGGCTCAAGCAACTCGGCAGGATCGGTACGGCTGGTGGGCTCACCGTCGCGGCGGTGGGAGCATCGATCGTCTTCTCCCCGTCCATGGCGTCCGCGGACAGCGCCTGGGAGTGCTACGGCAAGCAGGTCAAGCGCTGCGCGACGGTGTGGTGGGACAGGGAGGCCGACACCTACCGGGCGCGGGCGAAGATCACTGACGTCGCCGGCGGTGGCAACTACACGGTCGCGGTCAACGACGTGAAGCTCCTGCGCTTCAACGGGACCACGACGCTGACGGTGAAGTCCGCCAAGGACGCCGACGGCTGGCACGGCACCCAGGACCTGGCAGGCACCTCGTCGGTCAACCCGTGCAGGTGGCCGAAGAACAGCTTCCAGGTACAGGCGAAGTTCACCTGGAAGAAGAAGGGCGGCACCGCCAGCACCAAGACCTGGCGCCCCGAGATGGGCTGGGGCCACGCCTGCAACTGACCGTGCCGCGACGGGGTCCGCGACGGTTCACTGCCCGCAGTGAACCGTCGCGCGCTCTCGCTCCGAGCAGCGCACCCGCCCGCCGCACCCGCCCGGGATCCGCCGTTCATCGGGCCCTCCCCCGTCTATTTCGTGGCCCCCTGAGCAAACCCGTTGTAGATGTAGCGCTGGAGGAACAGGAAGAGGAGCAGCGTCGGCAGGATCACCAGGATGGCTCCTGCGGAGATGTTCTCCCAGTGGGCGCCGAAGGGGCCCTTGAAGCGGAACAGGGCGGTGGAGATCGTGCCCTTGTCCTCGGAGGGCATGTAGAGGAACGGGATGTAGAAGTCGTTGTACGTCGTGATGCCCTTGACGATGACGACGGTGGCGATGGCGGGCTTCAGGAGCGGCAGGATGATCTTGCGGTAGATGGTGAAGGTGTTCGCCCCGTCAAGGCGGGCGGCCTCGTCGAGCGAGGTGGGTATGCCTCGGATGAACTGCAGGAAGATGTAGATCGACACGATGTCGGTGCCCATGTAGAGCAGGATGGGCGCCCAGTGGGTGTCGAACAGGCCGAAGCTGTTGACCACTTGGAAGGTCGCCACCTGGGTCGTCACGCCGGGGACCAGCGTGGCGATCAGGAACAGGGCCATGACCGTCTTCTTGAGACGGAAGTCGAAGCGGTCGATCGCATACGCCGTCATCGACCCGATGAGCACGGTACCGGTGATCGAGAACAGCAGGATGAACGCCGTGTTCCCGAACGCCGCGAGCATCTTGCCGTCGTTGAAGGCGGTCGCGTAGTTGGAGAAGTTCAGCCAGTCCTGCGGCAGGCTCAACGCGCCGCCGTCCGTCACCTCACGTGAGGTCTTGAGCGAGGTGAGGAAGACGACGAGAAGGGGGACGAGCACTACGAGCGAGGCGACGATCAGCGAGAGGTAGGTCAGTGCTGTGCCGAGCCGGGGTCGCTTGCCCGGGGCGGTGAGCCGCCCGCCGGGAGCCGTCGGGCGGGTGGGCGTGGTGAGCGTGGTCATACGAGGTCCACCTTGTCCTCGGGCACGATGCGGCGCTGGACCCAGGTGACCAGCAGGATGATCAGGAGCAGCACGACGGCACAGGCCGAGGCCAGGCCGGTCTTGTTGAACTGGAAGGCGAGCTTGACCGTCTGGATGACGAAGGTCGAGGTGTCGGTGGCGCCGCCGGTCATGATGTACGGAATCTCGAAGACGGCCAGTGAGCCGGAGATCGCCAGGATGACGCTCAGGCTCAGGACGGGCTTGATGCCCGGCGCGATGATGTGCCGGAACTGCTGCCAGCGACTGGCACCGTCGAGCTGGGCAGCCTCGTACAACTCGCCGGGGATCGACTGGATGGCCCCCAGGAAGAGCACGAAGTTGAGGCCGGTGAAGCGCCACACGGACACCCCGGCGAGCGAGGTGTTGGCGGACTCGGGGTCGCCGAGCCAGGCGTGGTCGGCGCCGACGCCGAACCAGGACAGGATCGAGTCGAGGGTGCCGCCGTCCTGGAAGAAGTAGAGGAAGACGAAGCCGATGGCGACGCCGTTGATGAGGTAGGGGAAGAACAGGATCCCCTTGAAGAGGTTGCGAAAGCGCAGGTCGAAGCTGAGCACCGTCGCGAAGTACAGCGCGATCACGATCTGCACGGCGGAGGCCGCCAGGTAGTAGAAGCTGACGAAGAAGACGCGGAACAGCTCGGGCCGCGTGAACAGTTGGGTGTAGTTCTCCAAGCCGGTGAAGTTCCGGTCCGGGCTGACACCGTCCCAGTCCGTGAAGCTGTAATAGATCATGTTGCCCACGGGCACGTAGGTGAACGTGACAAGCAGGGCCAGCGGCGCGAGGAGGAACAGCCACGGGGTGATCCGGCGCAGCGGATGATCCCGCCAGGATCGGGTGGGCCCGGTGCGGCGTGTGGTCCGGTGGTGGGCCCCTGCTGCCGGGGGCTTCTGCGACGCCGGCGGCGCGGTGGATGTCGTGTGCGTCATGGCGGGCGGGCCTTTCGTGTTCCGCGACAAGTGGGCTGGCGCGGTCCGTGTTCCGCGACCAGATGGCGGGCGTGATCCGCGACGAGTCGGCAGGCGTGGGGCCCCGGCCCCGCAGGCGGTGCGGGGCCCCGTGTGTGCCGTGCCCTGCCGCGTCCCGTGCGTCCCGTACGTGCCGGATCAGGAACCGGAGGCCGCGGCCGCGTCGGACCAGCGCTTGTTCAGATCGTCGAAGTACCCCTGGAGGTCGCCGTCCTGCGCACCGCGGGCGATGTCGATCAGCTTCTGCCGGTAGTCCTGCTTGCTCAAGCCGATCTCGGCGGCGTCGTCGATGGCGTTGACGTCCTCCGTATTCGCCTCGGAACGCTCGATGAGCTTGACATCGTTGTCCTCGTAAGGCTTGAGGACATCGGGCAACTGCTCGGCCTTCAGGGCGGAGATGCCGCCCTCCTTCGCCGCGAACCCGGACTTCTCGGTGAACCAGTCGATCCAGGCACGTGCCGTGGCCTTGTGGTCGGAGTGGGCGTTCACCGCCAGCTGGTAGTCCGAGACCATCGTGGCGCAGAACTGGCCGCTCTTCTGGACGGGGAACGGCATGAAGCCGATGTCGTCCGGCTTCTCGCCCGCCTTCTTCGCGGCGTCGCGCATCTGGTTGATGGCCCAGGAGCCGAGCAGCATGCTGCCGATGTCCCCCTTGGCCAGCTGGGTCTTGGAGCTCTCCCAGTTGGTGGTCGTGGGGTCCTTCTCGGAGAGCTTCGCCTCGACGATGTCGTGCAGCAGGGTGTCGATCTCATTGAGGTCGCCGCCCTTGGCCCAGGGCTTGTCGAACGTGGCCAGGTCGTCCCAGGCCCTGGGGTCACAGCTTGCCGAGCCGACGCTGTTGCTCCACGGTCCGGCCAGCGGCCAGCCGTCCTTGAAGTTGGTGTAGTAGGGCGTGGCCCCCGTCTTGGCCTTGACCGTCTTCAGGTCGTCGACGAACTGGGCCGGGGTGGTGGGCCAGTCGGTGATGCCGGCCTTCTTCCACAGCGACTTGTTGTAGACGAAGCCGTTGGCGGTGCCGAAGTTGGCGATGCCGTAGGTCTTGCCCGCGACATCGGTCTTGCCGGTGAAGCGGTACTTCTTCTCCATCGTCGCGGTGTTGCCCAGCGGGGCGAAGAACTTGGGGTAGTCACCCTTGGCGATCACGCCGGGGATGAGGAGGACGTCGCCGTAGTTCTCCGTGTTCATCCGGATCTTGACCTCCCCTTCGTAGTCGGTGATGCCCTCGAAGCTGACCTTCGCCTTGGGGTAGATCTTGGTGAACGCTGCGGCGTACTTCTTCATCGTGCCGTCCTGCACGAGGTCGGTGCGGTTGGTGAGGACCTTGATGCTGCCCGACACCTTGTCCGCGTCCGAGGGGGCGGTGGCCGTCTCGGTGGACGCGGCCCCTCCCCCGCTGCACCCCGCGACGGTCAGCAGCGCGGTGGCAAGCAGCACGGCGCTCAGCGGCTTCCTCCTCATGTGCCCAACTCCTTTCAAGGGTTACGGCTCAGGCCCCAGCGGCTGACGGCACTATGTCAGCGATGCGTGAACCGGTAAAGCTCTGATTTCCGGCGCGATACCCAATCGTTACCGGTCGTCCCATGCCTAGTTGGGCTGATGCGCCGCCCACCTGCACCATCCGACCATCCCTCGATGGCCTCTGGGGACTGGACCGGTTAATCAGCTCGGGGTTAGGTTGACCGACATCGCTTACGAGCAAGGCCTGTGTCTGTCCGATTGGAGCCGCAAATGAAGGACGTCACCCAGCTGACGGAAGGCTGGAGTCTCAGCCACGAGGGAGCGCTGCTCGATGCCCGGGTTCCCGGCTGCGTCCACACCGATCTGCTCGCCGCAGGCCTCATCCCCGACCCGTTCCTGGGTACCAACGAGAACGACGTCGCCTGGGTCGGGCGACGGTCATGGACGTACACGCACGCCCTCGCCGCCGGCGGTGAGGACACGGACGCGCACGAGCGCACGGACATCATCTTCGACGGCCTCGACACCGCCGCCCGCATCAGCCTGGACGGACGGGAGTTGGGCCGCACGCGCAACATGCACCGCTCCTACCGCTTCGACGTCACCGGCCACAGCGGTGAGCTGCGGGTCGATTTCACCTCCGCCTACGACGAGGCCGCAGCCGTAAGGAAGTTGACCGGCGAGCGGCCCAACGTCTATCCCGAGCCCTTCCAGTACATCCGCAAGATGGCGTGCAGCTTCGGCTGGGACTGGGGGCCGACCGTGGTGACGGCCGGCATGTGGCGCCCGGTACGGCTCGAGCACTGGTCCACGGCGCGCATCGCCCGGGTCCGGCCGCTGGTGACGGTCCACGACGGGGCGGGGCGCGTGGAACTGCGCGTCGATCTGGAGCGCACCGCGCAAGGCGCGGACCGGCCACTCGTCGCCCACGCCACCGTGGCGGGAAACGAGACCCTGGCCCGGGTCGAACCCGACACCGATGCCGTCACTCTCGTGCTCGACGTGCCGGACGTGGACTTGTGGTGGCCGCGCGGATACGGCGAACAGGCTTTGTACGACGTCGAGTTGAGCCTGCACACCTACGACCACACCACCGATCACACCAGCTCCCCCACCCCCGGCTCCACACTCGACACGTGGCGGCGCAGGGTGGGCTTTCGCTCCCTGGAACTGGACCAGAAGGCCGACGAGCACGGCACCGGGTTCACCCTCGTCGTCAACGGAGAGCGCATCTTCGTACGCGGCGTGAACTGGATCCCCGACGACGTCCTGCCGTCCAGGATCACCCCCGAGCGCTACCGGGCCCGCCTGTCCCAGGCCGTCGACGCCAACGTCGACCTCGTCCGCATCTGGGGCGGCGGCATCTACGAGGACGACGCCTTCTACGACGCCTGCGACGAGCTCGGCCTGATGGTCTGGCAGGACTTCCTCTTCGCCTGCTCCGCCTACCCCGAAGAACAGCCGCTGCGCGGCGAGGTCGAGGCCGAGGCCCGCGACAACGTCGTACGGCTCATGCCCCACCCCAGCCTGGTGGTGTGGAACGGCAACAACGAGAACCTGTGGGGATTTCGCGACTGGGAGTGGGAGGAGAAACTGGCGGGCGACTCCTGGGGCGAGGGCTACTACCTCGGGCTGCTGCCGCGCGTCGTCGCCGAGCTGGACCCCACCCGCCCCTACACGGCCGGAAGCCCGTGGTCGGGCTCCTGGGACCACCACCCCAACGACCCCGACCACGGCACCTACCACTCATGGGAGGTGTGGAACCGGCAGGACTACACCGACTACCGCGCGGACGTGCCGCGGTTCGTCTCCGAGTTCGGCTGGCAGGCTCCCCCCGCCATGGCGACACTGCGCCGCGCCCTGCCCGACGAGGACCTCGCCCCGGACTCCCCCGGCATGCTGCACCACCAGAAGGCCGAAGACGGCAACGGCAAGCTCAACCGCGGCGTCGAGCGCCACTTCGCCCTGCCCCAGGGCGACTTCGACCGCTGGCACTACCTCACCCAGGTCGTCCAGGCCCGCGCCGTCGCCACCGGCATCGAACACTGGCGGGCCAACTGGCCGCGCTGCGCCGGAACCATCGTGTGGCAGCTCAACGACTGCTGGCCCGTCAGCTCCTGGTCCGCCGTCGACGGCGACGGCCGGCTCAAGCCGCTCCACCACGAGCTGCGCCGCGTATACGCCGACCGCCTCCTGACCCTCCAGCCCGGGGCCGACGGCGCCGATCTCGTGCTCGCCAACCAGAGTGCCCAGCCGTGGCAGACCACCGTCACGCTGCGCCTGATGCACACCGACGGCACGCTCGCCGCCCGTCAGTCGCTCGAGCTGACCGCCCCGCCGCGTGAGGTGCTGCGCCTCGCGGTCCCACGAGAGGTCCTGCCCGCCGCAGGCTCCGCCAAGGAGTACCTGGTCGCCGACGCCGAGAACCTGCGCACCCTCCATCTGCCCGTACGCGACCGGGAGTTCGGCTACCCCGGGCCGCGCTATGACGTCGCCGTCGAGACCGTGGGCAGCGACCGGAACACCGTCGACGTCGTCATCAGCGCACAGACCCTCGTACGCGACCTGCTGCTCCAGCCCGACCGCATCGCCCCCGACGCGTCCGCCGACCGCGGCCTGATCACGCTCCTGCCGGGAGAGCGGACCCGCATCCGCGTACACGGGGCGCAGGGCGCGGGAGCCAACACCATCCGGGCAGCCCTGTTCTGCGTGGAACCGGCGTGAGCGCTCCCGCCCAGCGCGTCACCATCAAAGATGTCGCGGCAGCCGCGGGGGTGTCCAAGGGGGCGGTCTCGATCGCCTTCAACCACAAACCCGGGCTCTCGGAGCCGACCCGCGAACGCATCTTCGCCGTCGCCCGGGACCTGGGCTGGGCACCCAACTCCTCGGCCCGCAGCCTGTCCACACAGCGGACCGAGACCATCGGCCTCGCCCTGTGCCGCCCGGCCCGGCTGCTGGGTCTGGAGCCGTTCTACATGGAGTTCATCTCCGGCATCGAAAGCGTCCTCGCGCAGCAGTCCTGCTCCTTGCTGCTGCGTCTGGTCAGCAGCCTGGAGGAGGAGATCGACCTGCAGGAAACGTGGTGGCGCAGAAGGCAGATCGGCGGGTCCATCCTGGTCGACTTCCACCAGGACGACCCGCGGATCGAACCGCTCAGACAGCTCAACATCCCGGCGGTGGCAGTGGGCCACCCCGACCTGACGGGCGGATTCCCCTCGGTCTGGACCGACGACGCCAGCGCCATGACCGAGGCCGTACGCTACCTCGCCGCGCTGGGCCACCGACGCATCGCACGCGTGGGCGGGCCCTCGGGCCTGGGGCACAGCGCCATCCGGGAGCAGGCGTTCCTGACGACCCTTCGCGATCTGCACCTGGATCCGAGCCCGCAGGTGGCGACCGGATTCGCCGGCGAGGACGGGGCCCGCGCCACGCGCTCGCTGCTCCTGCGCCCCGACCGGCCCACCGCCATCGTCTACGACAACGACCTCATGGCCGTGGCCGGTCTGGGCGTCGCCGCCGAGATGGGCGTGGCCGTGCCGGACGACTTGTCGCTCCTGGCCTGGGACGACTCCCAGCTGTGCCGGCTCACTCATCCCACGCTGTCGGCGATGAGCCATGACGTGCACGGCTTCGGGGCGGAGGTCACCCGCGAACTGTTCGACGTCATAGCCGGCCGCGCGGTGACGCCCCGGCAGGTCGCCACACCGTCGCTGACACCCCGCGCCTCCACGGCGGCGCCACGGACACCGCTGCCCTGACGCACCGAGCAGGCAGCGGGCGGACGGAGCGGGGGCGTCGCACACCTGATGGTGCAACGCCCCCGCTCTGTTATCCGCGCCGCGGAGCGCTGGTGCTCGCCCGCGGAACAAGGCGGGCGGCCGGCACCTGGCTGTTCCCGACGGGTTCCTCCTCGACGGCGGCCAGCAGGATCCGCGCCGCGGTGGCCCCGTACTCCGCGATGTCCCGTGTCAGCGCGGTGAGTTGAGGTCGTACGACCTGGGAGAAGGGCGAATCGTCCCAGGCGACCAGGGACAGGTCGCGCGGCACCTCGAGGTTCAGCTCCTGCGCCACCGACAGACCGGCGATCGCCATGATGTCGTTGTCGTAGACGATTGCCGACGGGCGTTCGGCGGCGATCAGGAGCCCCCGGGTGGCCCGCGCTCCCTCGTCGCCCGAGTAGTCGGTGTGCACCATCACCGGCTCGGGCAGAGCGGCGGTTCGGCAGGCAGCCTCGAACGCGGCGTCACGCACACCCGTGTGGGCGAGCTTGGGCAGGCCCGCGACCCGTGCGATGCGCCGGTGCCCGAGTGCCGCCAGGTAGGCGACCGTCTCGTGGATGCTCGCGCCGTCGTCCGACCACACCGCGGGTACGGCGCCGGCCGCCTCGGGCGGTCCAAGAGCCACCACGGGCAGGTCCATCGCCGCGAAGGCCGGGATGCGCACATCGTTGTCGTGCAGGTCCACGAGCAGGGCGCCGTCCACCCGGCCCTCGCCCCACCAGCGGCGATACAGCTCGATCTCGTCATCGTGGCTGGTGACGGTCTGCAGCATGAGCGCGATGGACCGCGGCGCCAGCTCGGACTCGATACCGCTGATCAGTTCCATGAAGAACCGCTCGACACTCAGGGTGCGGGCGGGGCGGCAGACCGCCAGGCCCACCGCGCGGGCCTTCGCGCCGTTGAGGGCACGCGCGGCGTTGCTCGGCCGCCAGCCGACGTCCCGCGCGATGGCCTTGATCTTCGCCCGGGTCTGCTCGGAGACGCCCGGCTGGTCGTTGAGGGCGTAGGACACCGCGACCTTCGAGACTCCCGCGCTGCGGGCGATGTCCGCGATAGTCGGCCGTTTCATGCGCCCTCCTGCTGTACCGGTTCCGCACTCCAGCGGCCGACCTTACCGGCCGACCACTGAAGTGCGCGCATCCGGACACTGAACCAGGGTTCAGGCCTTGGTGCAGGTCTTGCCGTTGAGAGTGAAGGCATCCGGTGCGGCGTTGTTCCCGGTGGACGAACCGTTGAGGCCGAAGCTCACCGACCCGCCGGCGGGTATGGACCTCGTCCAGGACTCGGGCGTGATGTGCACGCGGGCCCCGTCCTGGCTCGCCCTGGCGTTCCACACCGAGTTGATCTTCTGCTGGGCGGGGAAGGCGAAGTCCAGGCCCCAGTCGTCGACCTTCTGCCCTGACGTGTTGCGGACGGTGATCTCCGCGTTGAAGGAGGAGCCCCAGTCGCTCAGACGGTAGGTAACGGCACACGCACCGCTCCCGCCGCCGTCGGAACCGGCGAAGACGCTCGCCTCCTTGGCAGTGGCCTTGATGCCGTTGGCGCCGTCGAACAGACGCTGGCCCCAGCCGGAGAGCTGGGCCGCGTCGAAGTTCCGGACCAGGTCCAGGTACTCGACACCACCGCCGTTGCCGCTCCAGGACCAACCCATGTAGCCGATGCCGAGGGACTGGGCGGTGGCCATGATCGCGTCCTCGTCGGGGTTGCCGTCGGAGTGCATGTCACCGAACTCCCCGACCACGACGGGCAGTTTGGACGCGACGAAGCGGTTGAGGTAGTCGCTGACCTCGGCCGGGGTGTCGTAGACGCCGTACATGTGGATGTCGAAGACGGTGTTCTTGTCCGGGTCGGCGGCGAAGACGCCGGCGGCGTTGTCCCGCATGGTGAAGGACCAGTCCTGGCCCCAGTTGGGGGCGTCGACCATCAGGGTGTGCTCGATGCCGCCGGCACGCAGACGGCTGATGGCGGTCTTGGTGTCGCCGGTCCAGGCCGCGTAGTTGGTGTTGCCGTAGGGCTCGTTGCCGATGTTGACCAGGACGTACTTCTCCTGGCCGACCAAGGCGTCCTTGACGTCCAGCCAGTAGTCCACGGCCTTGGACAGCGGAGCCGCGGCGCCCGCCTCGCCGTAGCCCGTGGTGTCGTGGGCCTCCAGCACGCAGACGAGCCGGTTCTCCTTGCACTCGTCCACCACGCGGGCGACATCGGCGGCGTCATTCTTGGTCCACTGATCGCCCGTACTCAGCACCACGCGTACGGAGTTGGCGCCCTTGGCCTTGATGTCCTTCAGTGCCTGGTCGGTCCGGTCGGGGTACCAGGCGTGGGCGTGGTTGACGCCCCTGAGCACGAAGTCCTTGTCGTTGGCGTCGAGCAGCCGTCCGTCCCGGATGTGGAAGCCGGGGGATTCGGCGGCTTGGGCGGCCGGGACGGCGGTGAGGAGGGACGCGCAGGCGGCGAGCAGGATGCCCGTCGCGGCGGCGGCTCGAATTCGTCTCATCCATTGCTCCTGGTTCGGTCTCGGTAGGTGCCGGGTCGAGGGCGTGCAGGGGCCGGTGGGCGCGGCGTGGGTTGTCGTCGGGGGCTTTCGAGGGGGGCCGTAATGAGGGGCTGTCATGAAGGGCTGTCATGAGGGGCTGCCAACCGGGGCGTGCAGGTGCGGCGCGCACCGTGCGTGGGGAGCATCGTTGCGCGGGGGGCACCGTGCGCGGGGAGCACCGCCGAGTTCGGGGCTGTGCCGCGGCTCGGATCGCGCACGCCGGGCAGCAGCGGCGAGACGAGCGAACGCAGTCCCGTCAAGCCGGTCCGAGCCTCCGCGCCCGGCGACGGCCACGACATTAGGGGCCGCTGAAGCGCGGCACAACGGTTTGAACAGAACCGGTTAAGTTACCGGTGGTTCGGGAGTGCTTCAGACGGATCAGCCCCTCGCTGGAGCTTCGCGAGGGGCTACGCACATGCCACCCGACCCCTCCCCGCACGGACGCGGAGACCCGTCGGCAGACAATAACGCCCCGAAAACAATTAACCCGTTCAGCACGTACGGTACGGGCACCGTCACCCCACAGGCGTGAGCCTGCGGATGAACCTTCAGCACATGCCCGGCCGACCTCAGTCACTCTCCCCGGCGTCGTGGCCAGCGGATGACACAGCACACGGACGCTGGAGCAGTCGGTACGCATCCGCGAGAAACCGGCCAATCATGGTAACTACCCGCATAGTGGCGTTATTTGCCTTCCGAGTGGACAGTGCGCACAGCTACGTTCACCTCGCTCGGCCGCCCGGCCGGGCCGACTCTCGATCGGCAGAAGAGGAGACCGGCGCATGTCCAAAGTCGACACGTTAGGCACCTGGACCGCCATCACCATCAACCCGCCCAACCTTGAGGGGTTGAACTCCGACAACGTCAAGTGGGGCGTCCCGGCAGGCGGAGGCAAGAGCGGATATCTCTTCGCGGGCGGCAGCGTCGAGGTGCTGCTCGACGGCACGGAGTTCACGCTGGGGACGTTCACCCACCAGAACTTCCCGATCCAAGGTATGCCGCAGAACCAGTTCGAGGTCGACCTCTCCGCACGCGTCCTGTTCGAAGACCAGGTGCCGCACGACTTCAGCTTCCGTTTCCAGCACAACGAGACGCCCAACGTCGGTCCCAGCCCGGAAGACATCGTCGACCTGCCCACCAGGGTGTCCCCGGAGACGGTGATCATCGACAACACCGAATACGCCGTGGTGATCACGGGGTTCAAGCAGGGCGGCCAGATCGTCAACCGGTTCATCAGCCCGGAGAACGGTTCCAACAGCGCCGACCTCGTCGCCGTGCTCGCTCGCACCGGACGGCCGGATGTCCACATCACCACCGTGTCCTTCAAGGGACAGGTCAAGCGCACCCAGGCCGATGAGTTCGTGGAGGTCGTCAACCGGGGCACCGCGCCCGCAGACATCTCCGGCTGGGTCCTCGGCGCCGACGACGCGGGACAGAACTTCACCTTCCCGCCCGGCGCCACCCTCCTGCCCGGTCAACGCATCCGCATCTACACCAACGAGATACACGCCCAGTGGGGCGGCTACACCTACGGAAGCGGGCGGCCCATCTGGAACGACCGGGGCGACGCCGCCAAGCTGCGCGATACGGACGGCAACCTCGTGTCCGAGCACGCCTACGGCTCCGCCGCCACGCCGTAATCCACCACCGCCTCAGCTGACCGTCGGCAGAAAAAAGCCGACGGTCACTGGGTCACCCGGGGCCTGGCCTGGAGCCCTATGTAGCCGTCGAGCACACCGACACCGACGACACCGGCATGTGACACATCCCTGCCGGGACGCCATCCTGGTCGGGGGTGGCCATGAACCTCAATGTCGTCTCGCTCATCGTCTCGGCCGCTGCGCTGCTGGCGTCCACCTGGGGCATCCGCTCGCAGATCAACCGGGCTCGCGCCGCCAGTGATCTGGCGATGACCACAGGTCTGCTGCTGACCACGATCCGCGAACCAGAATTTCAGAGCGACCAGCGCTGGGTGCTGTTCGACCTCGCCCGGGAGCACAGTCCGGAGGACGGGATCGACCTCCTACCCGAGCCGGCGAACTACCGGATATGGAACGTGGCGCATGTCTATGAGTGTGTGGGCATCATGCTCCACTTCGGCATCGTCAACTCCGACATCCTCAGGAGCATCGCGCGCTACCGGCTGCAGCGGACCTGGGAAGTGCTCAGGCCCTACATCGAGGCCGAACGAGTACGCCGGGGAGCGACCGTCTACCCGTTCTTCGAGAACGCCTACGCCTCGGTCACTGACACCGACCCCGACGCGCTCCACCGCCGACTGCACCTCAAGCGTTGGGATGGGACACCCCGATAGGGCCGACGGTGCGATACCCCTCGGATTCGGGTTGCCCGCAGAGTCGGCCGCCGTTTGGCAGTTGTGCGGTGGCGCCCAGGTGGCTCCGTGGCTCACGCCAGACGAGGTCGCTTCCCTGGCCTTTGGGCCATGCAGGGACCGCCGTCAGTGCCGGGCGGTCCGGGTGTTGAGACCGCCCCTGATGAGGTCGGTCAGTGCGGTGACCGCCTCGTCGGCGGATACCCGTCCCTGGTTCAGCTCGGCGGCCAATGCCTCGGCCGCGCCCAGCACTCCGACGCACCGTAGCTGGAGGGCTTCGGGTGCGAGGTCGGAGTGCGGCAGCAGCGCGGTGGCCATCAGCTCCGTGTAGCTGTCGAGCATCTCGCGCTGGACCGCCTCCATCTCTGGATTGCCTTTCAGCGCGGCGGAAATGGCGCCGACTTCCGGCATGTCCGTGGCGCAGGCGAAGTATGCGGTGCTGATCACGCGGGCGACCTCCTCAGCGGTGGGCGCGGCCTCCTGCAACGCCTGTGCGACTGCGGCTCGGTGACGTTCGTCGAGGCGTCGGTAGAGCGCGAGCAGCAGGCCGGGGCGTGTGCCGAAGTGGTCGTACACGATCGGCCTGCTCACCCCGGCCGCCTCCGCGAGGGTGACCAGGGTGAGGCCATCGGCGCCCTGGGCGCGCACGATCGCCACGGCGGTGTTGAGCAGCTGCTCCCGCCTGGCCTGCTTGGACAGACGGGTCGAGGTGGTGGCCATGGTCCTCCGTTGTGTCGCACTCCAGGCTATGTTACAAAACGTAGGCTACAAAATGTAGCTTCGGCCTCTTGGATGCGAGGACCCACAGTGGAACAGCCAAAGCCAGTACTGATCTTGGGTGGTTCGGGCCAGGCGGGCTCGAGCACCGCCGCTCTCCTGCGCAAGTGGTACCCGGAACTGCCATTGACCATCGCGGGCCGCGACATCGGCCGCGCACAACGGGTGGCCGACGAACTCGGCGCCGCCACAGCCGTCACCATTGACCTGCGACGCAACGATCTCGGCCTCCCGGTCGAGCACAGCTACTCGGCGGTGGTCGCCGCACTGTGGGACGACCACCTGAACGGCCTGCACTACGCGCAGGACCACGCATTGCCCTACCTCAGCATCTCCAGCGGTCTGGTGGAGATCGCACCGGAAGTCATCGCGGGCGCACAGCGGCCAGGCACCTCACCGATCCTGGTGGCCAGCCACTTCTGCGCCGGCACCGTCGCCCTCGCGGCGCTGGCGATAGCCCGGGAGTTCCACCGGATCGACACCATCCGGATCGGCGCCGTCCTGGATGAGCTGGACATTGGCGGACCCGCGGGAGCAGCGGACCTGGAGCGGTGGGCCAAGGTCACCACGGCGGGGACGGTGCGCCGTGACGGCGTCTTCACCTGGGTCGACGGCCCCGACGCTCAGGTGGATGTGCCCCGTAGCGACGGCGTCGTCCTGCCCGGCCAGAGCCTCGCCATCCTCGACGTACCAAGCATCGCCCTTGCGACAGGCGCACCGAACGTCCGCTTCGACATGGCCGTCGGTGAATCCGCGGGTCGGCACCGCGGCGATCCGCCTTCCGCTGAGATCCGGATCGACCTCGAAGGAGCAGGCCCAACGGGTGCACCGCTCAGCACCGGCCGACGCCTCGTCCACCCGGCGGGGCAGCGTCCCTTGACCGCACTCGGCATCGCCCTCGGTGTCGAGCGGCTGCTCGGTCTGCGAGGCGAAGCCGCCTCGCCGGGCATCTACACCCCCGAAACCCTCCTCGATCCGGCCTACGCAGCGAAGCGGATGGCGGAGATCGGCGCCACCTTGGTCGACGTACCCAGCGACAACTGAACGGTGAGAGTTGTGCTCATTGGCTGGTGGGCGTCGTGCGGGCTGCAGATCCTGGCCCGACCGGGCCAGCCAATGAGCACAAACCGGCCCTGGTGACCCAAAAGACCTCCAGTTCTGTTCCCCCCCTCCACCTCCGGTTTCGTTCCCCCAACAGATTCCCCCACCAGAACCGCGTCCCGCCGCGAGGTACCCCGAGGGCGAACTTCCGTTCCCAAGGGAGGTACATTGCGTGGTGACCACCGCGGGAGCTCGGGAGTAGCCGGGCTGAGAGGGCGGACGGGACTTGCTCCCCTTTCCGCCGACCGCATGAACCTGGACCGGGTAATGCCGGCGTAGGAAGGGTGTTGACGATGGACGCTGCCTCCGTACCTGCCTCCATATCTGCCGAGAGCGGACCCACCGTTTCCCGTGATGCCGTGGCGGACGTGATCGCGTCTCTGCGGGCCTCCTCACCCCTTGTGCACTGCCTGACCAACGTCGTGGTGTCGCAGTTCACCGCGAACGTGCTGCTCGCGGCGGGGGCCGCCCCCGCGATGGTGCACAGCGCGGAGGAAGCCGGAGCGCTGGCCCGAGTGGCCGGGAGTGTCCTGGTCAACCTGGGGACGGTGACATCCGTGACGGCGGAGGCGATGCGCGTCGCGGTCAAGGAAGCGGCCGTGGCCGGGCGCCCGTGGGTGCTCGACCCGGTGGCGGTCGGTCCGCTGCCCTGGCGCACCGAGCTCGCCCACGAACTCCTGGAGAGCGCACCCCCAGCGGTCGTTCGCGGCAATCCTTCCGAGATCCTGGCACTGGACGGCGGCGGCACGGGCGGGCGCGGCGTGGACAGCACGGACACCCCCGAGGCGGCACTGGCCGCGGCCGGCGCGCTGGCCCGGCGCTACGGCTGCGCGGTCGCCGTGAGCGGTCCGGAGGACGTCCTCACCGACGGGACGCGAGTGGTGCGGGTTTCCAATGGGCACCCGCTGCTGCCTCTGGTGACGGGGACCGGCTGCTCACTCGGCGCACTGGTGGCCGCCTGCACAGCCGTAACCGGCGACGCGCTGCTGGCCGCCACCGCCGCGACGGGTCTGCTCACCGTGGCCGCGGAGACCGCCGCCACCCGCTCGGCGGGACCCGGCACGTTCGCGGTCGCGCTGATCGACGCGCTGCACGAGCTCAGCCCGGATCAGCTCGCCGAGGCTCTCAACCTGCGCTGAACTTGCGGGTGTTGCGGGCTCCCGGTGTAGCGGGCTTGCAGGTGTTGCGGGCTTGCGCGGTGAGCGGTCGGCCTGTCCGCCAGCCGCCGAACAGCGTCCGCCCGGCCTGAGGGCGCCACGCCCCCGGCTCCACATCTGCCAGTCCTCGCAGACACACACCTCAACACCTCACCCCTGTGACTGACTCAGGTTCACGTCAGGCTCCTCCCTTTCCCTGCACCTCCCGATGCGTTTCCCCCGCCCTTCCCCGGCCGGGAGACCCCAAGGAGCAACCCATGCGACCACCACTTGACCTGTCCCTGTACCTCGTCACGGACACCCGGCTCTGCGGCGACCGCGGTGTTGCCGCCACCGTGGCAGCCGCCGTCCGGGGCGGTGTCACTGCTGTCCAGCTGCGCGATCCGGACGCGGACGCCCGCACACTGTTCGCGCTCGGCCGGGCGATCCAGGCCGAACTCGCGGGCACCGGCGTCCCCTTGATCGTCAACGATCGCTTGGACGTGGCGGTCTGGTTGGACGCGGACGGCGTCCACCTGGGGCAGCGGGACGTCTCCCCCGCGACCGCCAGGCGCCGGCTCGGTCCCCACGCCTTCGTCGGCCTGTCCGTCAGCCGTCCCGAGCAACTGACGCACGTACCGGACTCCGTCGATCACCTCGGTGTCGGTCCGGTGTTCAATCAGTCCACCAAGCCGGACGCCGATGCCCCGCTGGGTCTGGACGGCCTGGCCCAGATCGTCCACCAGAGCACGCTGCCCTGCGTCGCCATCGGCGGAATCGGCGTGTCCGAGGCCGCCGCAGTCAAGGCAAGTGGTGCAGCCGGGATCGCCGTCGTCAGCGCGATCTGCGGACAGCCCGACCCCGAAACCGCAGCACGTTCCTTCATCCACGCCCTGCGACCGGAGGTCCCCGCATGACCAGCCCGCCCATCGCCCTCACCATCGCCGCCAGCGACCCCTCCGGCGGCGCCGGGATCCAAGCCGACCTGAAGGCGTTCTCCGCCAACGGCGCCTACGGAACCGCGGTTCTGACCGCCCTGACCGCGCAGAACACCCAGGGCGTCACCGGCATCCACGCCGTCCCTCCGGCGTTCGTCACCGAGCAGCTCGACACTCTGTTCGCCGACGTCCGGGTGGACGCCGTCAAGATCGGGATGCTGGCCGACGCCGCCATCGCCGCGGCCGTCGCGGACGCTCTGGAGCGGCACCGCCCCCCGTACGTCGTCCTCGACCCCGTCATGGTCTCGACCAGCGGTCACCGCCTCCTCGAGGCCGATGCGGTGCGCGTGCTGCGCGACCGTCTCCTGCCGCTCGCCGATCTCATCACCCCCAACCTCCCCGAGGCCAGCGACCTCCTCGGCATCGCCGCCGCACAGAACCGCACCGAGGCCGTCGAGCAGGCCCGCGCGCTCCTCCGAGCCGGCGCCAAGCGCGTCCTGCTCAAGGGCGGCCACCACACACATGACGCCGAATCCGTCGACATCCTCGTCGACGCCGCGCACGCCACGGGCGCCAGTGGCGCGGGCGTCACCGAGCTGTCCGCGCCACGTGTGAACACGCGCAACACCCATGGCACCGGCTGCACCCTCTCCGCCGCGATCGCCGCCCTCCGCCCGCAGCGCGACGACTGGCAGACCACCGTCCGCGCCGCCAAGGAGTACCTGACCGGGGCCCTGCGTGCGGCCGACACCCTGCGCGTCGGCCACGGTCACGGCCCCGTCCACCACTTCCACCAGTACTGGAGCTGAGCACCATGACCACGACGTTCTGCGACGAGCTGTGGACCGCCACGGCCGACATACGTTCGGCCATCGACAAGCTGCCGTTCGTCACCGGCCTCGGCGACGGCACCCTGGACCGGGAGAAGTTCGTCTACTACCTGGCCCAGGACGCCCACTACCTGCGCGGCTACGCCCGCGCGCTGGCCAGCGCCGCCGCGAAGGCGGACCGGCCGCAGGACATCGCGTTCTTCGCGAAGTCCGCCCACGACGCCGTCGTCGTCGAAAGCTCCCTGCACGAGAGCAACGTCGTCGACGTCGACGCCTGGACCCCCTCCCCCACCTGCACCGGATACACCTCCTACCTGCTCTCCGTGGCCCACACCCAGGGCTACCCGGAGCTGGCCGCCTCGGTCCTGCCCTGCTTCTGGATCTACGCCGAGGTGGGCCGCGTGCTCTTGGAGCAGGCCGGTGACCTCGCCGCCCACCCGTACGGCGACTGGATCGGCACGTACGCCGACGAGGAGTTCGAGGCCGCCACCGAACACGCCCGACAAATCGTCAACCGGCTCGCGGAGCAGGCCGACCCCGCCACCCGCGATCGGATGCGCACGGTCTTCGGCACCGCGTCCACCTGGGAGTGGATGTTCTGGGACGCCGCCTGGCGCGTGGAGTCCTGGCCGTTCGGTGACGCTCCTGCCCAGGTTTCGGAGCCCACGAAGTGACGACGACCATCGAGCCCACCACCCCGGCACCGGAGCCGGTCCCGGCGAACGAGGCGCCGCTCACCCTCGACCAGCCCACCCCCAAGGTCCTGAGCGGCTTGGACCAAGGCACCTTCTGGGCCAACCTGGGCGTCAGCCTGCTCGGCTTCAGCGGCATGCTGGTCGTCCTCGACCCGCTGGGCACCGGCAGTCCGACCTTGTCGTTCGCCGCCGCCGTCACCGCGTCCGTCGTCGGCACCCTGATCGGCACCCTCGCCCTCGGCCTCGCCGCCATCACCGGGGCCCGTACCGGCGCGCCCTCGATGGTGCTGCTGCGCGGCCTGTTCGGCGCGAAGGCGTCCTACCTGCCCACTGTCCTCAACGTGCTGCAGATGGTCGGCTGGGCCGTCTTCGAGCTCGTGGTCATCTCCACCGGCTTGAAGATCCTGGCCCGCCAGGCCTTCGGCGAACCGGGCCCCGGCTGGCTGTACGTGCTCGTCGCGGGCGCGGTGACGACTGCTCTCACGCTGCGTCCGCTCGGCGCCCTGCGCATCATCCGCCGCTACGTCACCATCGCCGTCGTCCTGGCCATCTTCTACCTGGGCTGGGACCTGGCCGGCCGCGGCATCCCGATGGAGGGCGGCTCCTGGAAGGACTTCTGGTTCGCCGCCGACAGCGTGATCGCCGTGTCGATCTCCTGGCTGCCGTTGGTCGCCGACTACTCGCGGCACTCCCGCAGCGAGAAGGCGGCATTCGGCGGCCTGGTCGTCGGCCAGACCCTCGCGGGCGTCGCGGGCTCGGTCCTTGGCGTGGCCGCCCTCGCGGTGATCGCGTTCGACAGCACCGACCCGTACAAGGTCTTCGACCCGTTCACCGCCACCAGCGTCGGCGTGATCTGCTTCGGTGTCCTGGTGCTGCGCGAGGTCGACCAGTCCTTCGCCAATGTCTACTCCACCGCCGTGTCCGCCCAGAACCTGCTCCCCCGGGCGGACCGCCGCATCCTGTGCCTGATCAGCGGCACGCTGGCCACCGCGCTGGCGCTCCTGGTGAACATGGACAGCTACGCCAGCTTCCTCTACCTGATCGGCGCGGTCTTCATCCCGATGTTCGCCGTGCTCGTCGTGGACTTCTTCGTACTCGGCGGCCACCGCACCTGGGACGTCTCCGAGCAGGCCCCCACCCGCTGGGTCATGCTGCTGCCCTGGACACTCGGCTTCGCCACCTACCAACTGATCGCACCCACGAACATCGCCGGCTGGTCCGACTTCTGGGCGTCACTGCAGGACGCCGTGGGCCTCACCGTCCAGCCATGGATGAGTGCCTCCCTGCTCTCCTTCGCGGTAGCTGCCCTCGCCACCCTCGCGGTGCGCCGCAGGCGTCGGCACGTTGCGACCAGGTAGAGCAGTCCGGTCGACCGGCGACCGGCTGAAACCGCTGTCACGTGAACCCGAACGCCGTTAGCGTGCGCTCGTGATCGAATCTCCGCTGCCCCTCCTCTTTCTCGATGTCGATGGGCCCCTCATTCCCTTCGGGGCAACGCGGCAACAGCTTCCGAACGGATACCCGACCTATCGACCCGCCTGTCGAACCGAGCCCCAGGCGTGGGGAGCAGATTCGAATCCGCTGATTGCCAGGATCAATCCAGCGCATGGTCCCCAACTGCTGGCGCTGCCGTGTGAGCTGGTGTGGGCCACGACGTGGATGTCCGACGCGAACGAATGCGTCGGACCGTGGCTCGGCCTGCCGCAACTGCCCGTGGTGATCTGGCCCGAGCCATCCGACGAGGAGGGGAAGGACGGCCTGCACTGGAAGACCCGTTACCTCGTCCAATGGGCAGCCGGACGGCCCTTCGCCTGGGTCGATGACGAGATCACAGACGCCGACCGGGCATGGGTGGAGGTACAGCACCCAGGCCCAGCCCTTCCCTATCGCGTTGACGCCCGACAAGGCCTCACGAGCAAGGACTTTGCCGTTCTCGACCGCTGGTTGCGGCAACACACGGGGTGAAAAGACCCGTCCCGGAACCCTCGAAGCGGGTTCCGGGACGGGTTTCAAGACGGGTTGCGAAACGGGCTCCTATCGCACCACGACGTTGTCCGCGGCCGAAGTCGACGGCCCCGTGGTGGTGTTGCCGTAGTACACCCAGCGCCACGCGCCCGTCTTGGACGCCTTCACGGTCGTCTTGAGAGCGCCCGAGCCGTTGGCGTTGACCTTCTTCACCGTGGTGTAGGAGGAGGCTCCGCTGGGCTTGAACTGCAGACTCACCAGGCGGCTTCCGTAGGAAACGTACTTCTTCGTCTCCCAGTTGGCCCGCGTCACCTTGCCGGTCACGGTGATGGTCTTGCCCTGGGACACCGGCTCGGGCGCAGCGTTCACACTCAAGCGAGAGTTGCGCTTGACGTAGGCGGTCATGCCCTTGTCGTCCGTGTCGCCGCCGCCACCCTTGAAGGACACCTCGGCCGCGACCTTCCAGGCTCCGGCCTCGCTGTTGCGCATGTCCCACACAGAGGGGTCGAAGAACATCGTCTCGTTGATGTCGCAGACGCCCGCGCCCGCCTCGTGGCAGTCGCCCGTCTCGATGGCGTGCCACAGCCGCTCACCGGTATTGCTGTTGCCGCGGTAGAGGAACACCGCCGGCCACTTCCATTCGCGGGTGGTCGTCATCCGGAAGGACGTGGGTGCCGCGACCTCCTTGGACACCCCGATCACGATCGCCTTGCCGCCGTTCACCTGGACGCGGGTGAAGGAGACCCCGCCCTCGGCCGCCCCGGCCGGCACCGCGGCCATGCCCGTGAACACCGCCGCCGCTCCACCGGCCACGACAGCTCTCCAGACCTTCTTGCCCACCTGATCCCCGATCTCTGTATCTCTGTTCCGAAAGGCGCCGGAGAGCCCTCCTCCGGCGCCTTTCAGACAGCCGAGATCTTGATGGGGTTGTGCACCCGTGGATCACGATCACGCATCAGGCCCCGTCCCGGAGCACTCGAAGCAGATTCCGGGACGATCTCCAACGGCCACCGCAGCGGCGTGAAGACGCGGTGCTCACCGGGACCGAATCAGCCGCGTGGCAGTGGCGAGCCGAGCAGCCAGTTGCCGGGTGCCTCGGTATCGGTGCTGAGGTAGAACTCCTCGATGGCGGTACGGAACTCGTCGTGGCTGATGGTGCCGCTGCCGTTGCGGTCAAGGCGCTTGAAGGCCGCGCCGGAGGTGGCCGGGTCGATGCCGAGGGCGTCGTACATGCGCACGTACTCATCAGCGGTGAGCATGCCGCTCTTGTCGGTGTCCAGGGCGCGCATGAGGGCGTCGATGATGGGCATCACCAGGCGTTCGACGGTCTTGGCATCGGCGGCGATGTGGGAGCGCATGGTGGTGATGAACTGTTGGCGTCCGACGCGGCCTTGGGTGTCCAGGGCGCCGGCTTCGCCCATGGCATCCCACCAGAGCATGAATGCGTCGCGCAACGCGCTCTTGTTGCTCTCGTCCGGGGCCACCGCGGCGAACACCTCGCCGATCTGCTGGAAGTCGCTGCGGGTGAGGTAACCGTCGCCGGTGCGGTCGAACCAGGTGAACAGGGAGGTGAATTTCCGTTCGGTGCTGTCCTGCGCCATGGTGGTCTCCTCGTATGGGGTGGTTGATCGGGGCCCGGCCCGGGCCTGTTCATCCCTCACGTGAGACGGCCGAATATGTGGTTGGCCGGCGAGTTGGGATCGTTCCCGTAGAAGAACTCGGAGACGGCCTTGTGGTACTCGCTCCGCGACAGGGCCCCGGAGGAGTCGAGGTCGAGTGCGTTGAACACCTCGGCGCACTCCGCGTCGGTGGCGCGTCCCGTGCTTCCGAAGATGTGCGTGAACTCGCTGCGGCTGACCGCACCGTCGCCGTCACCGTCGGCCAGGTCGAAGAAGCGGTCGGCGACCGGTGCGAGCTCCTCGGGGTAGTGAGCGCGATCGGTGAAGGCGGCGGCGAACGCCTGCGTGAGCTCCGCCGAGGTCACCCTGTCGTCCTTGTCGGTGTCGGCGGGGGCTATCACCGACTCCCAGAACTCGTGCATGGTGTCGTACATCTGCTGTGCCTGAGGTGAGTCGGGGGCAAGGCCCCTGGCCTGGACGTAGCGTTCGCTCATCATGACGACGTCCTGCCGCGTTATCGCGCTGTCGCCGTCGACGTCTGCGGCGCTGAACCACCGCTCGTACTTGCGTACACGCAGCTCATCCATACGCGCACGGTAAGAGCGCGTCAGACACTCGACTAGGCCTATTCCCGGCCGTCGACGCGCAGACCGAAGGCCCACCCGCGATCCCGGTGCGGGTCCCGCGCCGGCACCGGCCTGGCGCATGCGCGTGCCCGCGCGTGCGCCGATGGCAGCGACCTGCGAGGGCGTGGGCTGCCGCGCCCTCGCAGGGGCCGTCGGTTCGGCGGGGATGAGGGATCAGGTGCCCGGCTTGCGGCCGTAGACGAAGACGTCGTCGCCCTTGCGCAGCATGTTCCAGTACTTCACGGCGTCCTTCTTCGTCATGTTGACGCAGCCGTGGGAGCCCGGCGGGGCCCAGACGCTGATGCCGACCGAATGGAACGCCTGGCCGCCGTCGAAGAACTGGCTGTACGGCATCGGCACGTGGTAGATGCTCGACACGTGGTCGATGTTGCGCCAGTAGACCTTCTTCAGGCCCGTGCGGGTCTCATGGCCGTTGCGGCCGGTGCGCACCGGGACCGGGCCGTATTTGAGAGTCTTGCCGTCCTGGATCCAGCTGAGCTGGAGGGTCAGGTCGACACAGGCGATGCGCCCCTTGTCGGTCGGGCACTTGCCCGCCTTGTTGGGGGTGTTGCCCACCGCTTTCTGCTTGTTCATGAGGTTCATGACGCCCCATGTGACGCTGCCCGCGTACCCGGCGTTCGGGGAGATCTTGTGTTTGGTCTGGAAGGCCTTGATGGCCTTGCAGTCGGCTGCCGACTGTTTGCCGTCCACCGGGCGGCCGAGGAACTTCTCGACCTGCTTCTGGTACGGGCCCGTTTGCGTCGAGCACGACGCCGCCTGAGCACTGCCTGTGCCGAGCGCCACCGTGAGCGGAGCCACCAGCACGGTGATCCCCAGAGCCACGGCTCCTCGTCTGCGTATGTCCCCCACTGCTGCCCACTCCTCGGTCGTCACTGGTCCGCAGGTCGAACCCACCTGCCCACCTAGACGACACGGCCCCGCCGTTCGTTGTAGGACAAACCGACACAGGTGTGTAACAGAGGTCGCCTCGTCGCCAGGCGACTCCGCTCTGGGGCCGCACGCGCGCGAGCACCGTCACCGGCCACCGGCCACCGGCCACCGGCCACCAGTTCGACCCGGGGGCGCCCCCTCAGGCAGGGACAAAGACGTCCTCATGGGCCCCGTCGAGGATGAACCCGTTGTCGAAGCGGACCCGCACGCTCACGCGAGGCCCTCGTTCCTGGAAGGCGGTCCACGCGGGTTCCAGAGCGCTGATGTTCTCTTCGAGCTGCCTCCTGCTCTCCGTGGGCATCTCGGCCCCGAAGGCGTCGAGCAGCGACTTGAGCCGCTCGTACTCGCGCACGTCGTCGCTCTCGTCCTGGTGGCCGATCACCTGCTCCACGGTCCCGCCCGTGCCCGCCGCCAAAGACAGGAACCCGACGACGACCCCCGACACCTCGGCCGAATCGGTCAGCCGGGTGTCCGCGGCCAACACCACCCGCTGGCCTGCCTTCAGAGTCATCTGCTCTCCATCTCCCCCGCGTCGGCCACATCCACGCGGTGCAGGAACGCCTCGACGAGGCGGTCGGTGAAAGCCTGGTCGACGGGCTCCGCCGTCACCAGGACGCGGTGGTAGACCGGCCCCACGAGTTGGTCGATCTCCGCCGCCAGGTCGAGTCCGGCGGCGAGCTGGCCGCGTTCGACCGCGCGTTCCAGCGGGAGCCGGTCGCGTCGGCGCTGTGCGTCGAGGTAGCCGGACCGCAGGGCGGCGGCGAACGCCGGATCGTGCTGGGCGTGCCCGATGAGGGCGGTGAAGACGGCGCCCGCGTCGGACCGGGTGAGGAACAGGGCCAGTTGCCGCAGGTGGGCGCGCAGGTCTCGGGCCAGGTCGCCATGGTCCGGCGGGGTCAGGGCTTCGGCCGCGTCCTGGAGGAAGGCGTCCAGGAGGATGTCGGTCTTGGTCTTCCACCAGCGGTAGACGGTCTGTTTGGCGACGCCCGCCCGGGAGGCGATGCCCTCGATGGTGACGCCGGTGAAGCCCTTCTCGACCAAGAGGCCGTCGGCCGCCTCCAGCACTGCCTGCCGGGCCTGTTCGCTGCGGCCGTGCCGGTTGCCGTGGTGGCGCGGCGCCTGTTGCGGCCCGGTCGCCGCTGCGGCCGTACGTCCTCGTTCCATGTGTGCCTCCCGGGGCCAGAATAGGCCAAGACCTCTAGACGCTACGCAACGGTGCGTCTAGTCTAGGCGTATGACTTTCACCAACACCCTCGAAGACCCCCGCGTCGCCTCCGCCCTCGCCCGGATGTTCCGCGATGCCGAGCAGGACGAGGAGACCAGCAGGCGTAACCGGGCGACGTGGCCCCAGGACACCGCGTCCCTCGACCCGCAGGAACAGGCCGACGCCAACGCGGAGATATACATGCCGATCTCCGCCCAGGGCGGCCGCCTCCTCTACAACCTGATCCGGGCCGCCCGCCCCGCCACCGTCGTCGAGTTCGGCACGTCCTTCGGCATCTCCACGCTCCATCTCGCCGCCGCGGTGCGCGACAACGGGAGGGGGCGCGTGATCAGTACGGAACTGAGTGCCGCCAAGGCCGCAGCCGCCCGCCGAACCTTCGCCGAGACGGGGCTGGACGACCTGATCACCGTCCTCGAGGGAGATGCCCGCAACACCCTCGCCGACGTCGACGGCTCCGTGGACTTCGTCCTCCTCGACGGCTGGAAGGACCTGTGCCTGCCCGTCCTGCGACTCCTCGAACCACGCCTCGCGCCCGGCACCCTCGTCGTCGCCGACGACGTCGACCTGGAGGACCTCGCGCCCTACCTCGACTACATCCGCAACCCCCGGAACGCCTACCAGAGCGTCACGTTCCCCGTGGAGGAGGGGATGGAGATCAGCTGCCGCCTCTAGACCCCAGGGGTCCGGCGGCAGGCCCTGTGCGGCATCTTGCTCGTGCTGCACGAGCCGTCAGTGCGGAAGTGGTCGCAGGCGACGCGGCGGAAGTGGAGCGACGGTCTCGCAAGTTCCCCAGCTGACGTGCCGTGGCTTGGCTATGGTTTTCCTGTACAGAGATGAGACTCGGCAGGAGACCGGGTGCGGGGCGACGAGGCCTTGAGGGGCCGCACGCCGGACGGGGGACGCGTGATGGATGCTCCTGGCAGAGCGCAACTGGTGTTCGTACACGGCATCGGCGGGTTACGGAAAAGCGAGCAGGAACGGCGGGACTGGCTGAAGGCTCTGGCCGACGGCGCCCGGGCTGCCGGCCATTCTGATGCGGTCTCGGGGATCACCCAGAGCTGGCTGATGGACGCTCATTTCGTCAACTTCAGCGACCTGTTCACGGAGGAAGAGGCGCAGGGTGTCGCGCCGGCGGAGCCCGTCAGCGATGTGGAACTAGCGCACGGCCTGGTTCGCGAGATCACTGACGAGCTGCTTTTACAGGCCCGGGAGCAGGGCGATCACGCGGCGATCCGGGTGATGGAGGATGCGCAGTCGCAGTTCCCCGAGGACGCCCGTGAGCTGCAAGGAACCTTGGAGCCGGTGCGCATCCTTGCACGCATCCTGACCACTGTCCTTCAGATGCCCGGTCTCCGAAAAGCCGGTCAATGGGTCAGCGGATCACCCTTGCTGGGGGACCTTTCGCAAGTGGGGGCTTACCTCGACCGCGGTGGCCGGGAAGACGGGCGTGAAGCGCTGGACGTGAAGATCCGGGCGCGCGTCGAGAGCGTCGTGGATCCCCGACAGCCGCTCGTCGTGGTGGCCCACTCGCTGGGATCCGTGGTCGCCTATGAGGCCTTGCACCAACTCCCGGGCGCCACACGACTTTTCGTGACGCTGGGCTCACCTCTGGCCACTGCTGGAGTGGTCTTGCACCGGGTCAGACCGCATCCCCCACGCACGCCAGAGGGCGTGGAACAGTGGCTGAACTTCTGGGACCGCGACGACATCGTCGTATGCCGCCCGCGCATCAAGGCCTGGATGCAGGCCAGTTCCGCGGGCGTGGTGCCCGTGTCACACCGGGTGGACTCCGATGGGGTTTGGGTGCATACGGCGACGAAGTACCTGCGGCAGCCAGCCGTCGCAGGCAAAATCGTCGAGGCGTTGAAGCAGTGACGGCCGCTCCGGTTCGACATGTGCTCGTGATTGCCGCACAGTGCGCGGCGATGCGTCCGCTCACCCGGCTCGAAGAGGCCGCCGAAAAGTTGCACGACACCCTGACCGACCCTCTGCTCGGTGCGTGCCAGGCACGCACGGGGACCCACCCGTCGCTCCTCTGCGGGAAGGATCTCTCGCCCACAGACGTCGAGGAGGCCGTGGATCAGGCGCTCCAGCGGGCCAAGGAGGACGGCGCGGTACTCGTGCTGGCCCTGCTGGGTCATGGGTTCACCGCGCCCCAGAGCACCAAGCTCTATTTCATGGTTCGTGATTCGACGACGCAAAGTCCCCGGTCCGCTGTGGATGTAGGGCGGCTGGTCGCCTCGGTGGCCGGCGAGCCGAAGATCGACGGGCTGATCGGCGTGGTCGACACCTGCCATGCGGGCGGGTCTGTTCCGGAGACGGGGCAGCTCGTGGGCAGTGTCCGTGAGGGGCGGTCCCGGCTTGCCCTCCTCACCGCTGCCACGGCCGACCAGCCTGCCCGTGACATGAACTTGAGCCTGGCCTTGGCCGGGGCCCTGAAGAGGGGGATCCCGGACGCCGGCCCTGCGGTGTATGTCGATCGCGCGTTGGCCGATGTGCTGCGCAGGCTGGTGCGCGGGCAGGTCATCGGGCGGTTTGAGTACGACCAGGATCCTTTTCCGCTGGAAGGCCTGTGGTTGGCGCGTAACGCTTCGAAGGGCGCGTGCACGTGGGGTAGCGAGGTCGTGGGCCCGCTGGGGGTGCAGGACTTGCGGGAAAGTGTGGAGACGTGGCGTGGGGCGCGCCATGTGCCCGCACGGTTGACGCCTTCCGAAGTGGCCTCCCTTCGGGACTTCGTCTCCTCCGGTCGCCCGGTCGAGGACGAACGGGACCCCGATGCGCGCGAGTGGGTGGAGGACGTGGTGACCTCCCTGCTGGAGGCGTTGCGCACGAAGAAGTTCCTCAATGACGTCCTCGCCGACTCCCTGAGCAGTGAACTGCTGCGCGCAGCAGGGCGGTTGGCAGGGTTTCCCTCCGCCACACAGGAAACCGCTGTCCCCCTGCGGGACCTGCTGGAGTATGCGGTACTGCGCACCCGGCGTCGGCGTGAGGCGCGTTGGAAGGGCTTGGCCCGGCTCGTCGCCGGGCTCTTCCACCAGGCTGGCTTGCCCCAGACTCATCGTCGCTTGCAGGAATGGGCGCGGGAACTGGATGTCGTCACCGAGGTCAACGATGCCTTCGCCGAATACACCGATGGCCGTCAGCGGCAGGATCTGCGTCTGGTGGTCAGCTTGGCCGGGGCGTGGACCGGTTGGCCCGAGGAGGTGGACGCCTGGCTGCTCCGTGGCGGTGCGGTGCTCCCACTGCATCAGCAATTCCGGTGCGGGCCGGGGGGATCGCACGGCGTGGCGAAGGCGATCGGCGACGCACTGGACTGGGCCCGCCGAGAGCTGCCGCGCCCCGAGTTGCTGGAGACGATCGACATTGCCGCACCGGCTCACCTTCTCGCCCATTGGCGTCCCGAGGAAGAGAAGGTCGGCCGCTACCTGCTGGGGGCCAAGTACCGTGTGATGCCACGCTGGAGCGGCAGCCTGGACGAGGCCGAGGGCAACGCCGAGATCAATGACGCGGCCCGCAGGACGCTGACGAAGCTGAAGACATCGTCCTGCGCCACCGAGACGGTGAAGTGGGTCAGCACGGCCGCGCTGCGCGACCGTTCGGAGCTTGAGTACGGGCTGGCCACCGGCCAGTTCGACATGGCCGTGGGAGTAGATCACTGTCCCGAAGATCTCGAAGGGGCCCTGGAGCTGTTCTTGCCCTTCACCCCTATCGTGCTGTGGCCTCGCGGTGACGCCGAGGCCGCCGAGGGACGGCTGGCGGAGCTGGTCCAGGAGCGCTGGCACGAGCTTCCCGAGGGCCTGCCTGCCGCGTACCGCAGCCGGTGGGGCGCACACCGGGACTGTGGGGGCTGTCTCGGAGACGTTCGTGTGGTCTGGCATGACGAGGTGTGGCTGGACTTCTGCCGCCCCTTCGAACATCGCGTGGTGACCTCGCCCGAGGAGGAAGCATGACTTGGAAGCCTTACTACCAGGGCGACGGCAGGCAGCGGGAGGTGTCTCTCGCCGACCCGCCCCCCTGGCGTACCTTCCCGCGCGCCTCGCAGCATCGCCAGTATCAGCCGCCAGAGGGTCTCATCGACGCCGTCAACGCGGCGATCCATCTGCGTCGCCCGCTGCTGGTGACCGGGCCCGCGGGGTCGGGGAAGTCCACGGTGATCGAACAGGTCGCCCACGAACTGGGGCTTGGTGACGTGCTGCGCTGGCACATCACCTCGCGCAGCTCCCTCACCGAGGCGCTGTACCGTTACGACGCGCTGGGACGGATCCACGCCCAGAACCTGCGCAACGCCATCGTCCGCGACCCGGAGCGCAAGGGTGGCGGTGCGCACGGTCGCAGCCGTGACGACATCGCGCCGTTCTTGCAGCTCGGCCCCCTGGGCACCGCGCTGCTGCCTGCGGAGCGTCCGCGGGCCCTGCTCATCGACGAGATCGACAAGAGCGACCTGGACTTGCCCAGCGATCTGCTCGAGGTGCTGGAACGCGGCGAGTACGAGATTCCGGAACTGGTGCGCTATCGGCGCGAACGTGTGGACATCAGGCTCTGGAACAGCAGAAGCACCCACACCGTCGAGAAGGGGAGAGTGCAGTGCGTCCAGTTTCCCTTCATCGTCCTCACCAGCAATGGGGAGCGGGACTTCCCACCGCCGTTTCTGCGCCGCTGCATCCGTTACACCATGCCCCGTCTGACGGCACCGTTGCTGCGAAACATCGTCTGGGCGCATTTCGACGGCGATCTCAGCAACGAACAACAGGAGCTGATCCAGGAGTTCGCGGACCGTCTGGTCGGCGGGAGCCATCTCGCTGTCGATCAGCTGCTGAACGCTGTGGCCCTGCTGGGTGGCGGTCAAGGCCCTCAGGGCGAACAGCGTGAACGTATCCGGGAGATGCTCACGCGTGAGCTCTCCCGTGCATAATGCCCACGACTCCCCCAGTTCCCCCGCTGTGCCGGCTCCCCTCAGTTCGCTGGGCAGGATCCTGGACGTCCTGGCCGCAACCGCGGATCCCGGTACGGATGCGGGTTTCCTGGCCGACGCCATCTGGCTGGCGGCGTCCCGGGCCGCCGCAGAGGACGGTCCGCCCCTGCCGCCCGACCCAGTCGCCCCACACGCCATCGCGGGAGCAGGCGAGGCACGACCGGATACGCCCGGCAGCTCCGTCGGGCTCCCGGCTCCCCCTGCGCCCGCCGCCCACGATGCCGCTGGCACCGGGGTTTCGGCACGCCACCCGGACGGTGACGCGCTGGTACGCGGAGAGCCTTTGTCCCTTGGCCGGTCAGCGCCGCTTTCCCAGGCCCTGCCGATCGGCCGGGCGCTTCAGCCGTTCCAGCGCCCCTGGCTCAAGGGCAGCCGCACCCGGCTGAACGTCGACGCGACCGTCGATCACTACGCCCGAGGCGGGCCTTTGGTGCCCGTGTTCAGCGTGGCTCCGGAGGTGTGGTTCGAGGCGGTGGTCGTCCTGGACACCTCATTGTCCATGCAGGTATGGAACGAGACGGCCCGCGCGCTGACCCAGCTTATGGGCGGCCTCGGAGCGTTCCGCGCCGTACACACATGGCAGCTGGCCTGGCAGAACGGGCAGCCGCACGTCCACGACCAGCGAGGTGACAGCGTCCGGGGAAACCGCGTTCCCCACCACGGCGGAGGCTCGCCTGGACGGCGCGTCATTTTTCTCATCTCCGACTGCGCAGCGAACGGCTGGCAGCGCCCCGCCATCTGGCAACTCCTGTACGCCTGGGGGCAGCAGGTGTCCGTGGTCCTCGTCAATCCCCTGCCCCGGCGCCTGTGGCGGCGATCCGCACTCAACCTGCCCGCCGTCCGGGTGACAGCCGCCCAGGCAGGCGAACCCAACAGCGCACTGCGCTACCGTCTCCCGCCGCGTCTGCAAGCGGTCCAAAGACTTCCTGTCGAACGCCGCAACGACTGGCTCCCGCTGCCCGTGGTTTCCTGCACCCCGCGGTCACTGGGCACTTGGTCGCGAGCCGTGATGCGCCCCGACCCGCAGGGCTGCGAGGCCGTCCTTCTCCCGGCGGCCGGCAGGCTCTCCGACACTCTCCCCGCACGAAGCGGCGATCCCGTCACCCGAGCAGGGGCAACCCGGCGAGGCGAGCCCGCCGTCCTCGCCGACGCCTTCTTGCGCACCGCGTCGACTCACGCCGCGCGCCTGGGCGTCCTTTGTTCTCACCTGCCCGCACTGACCGTGCCGCTTCTGCACGCCCTGCGTGAACAAGCTGTGCCCGAAGCCGAGTTGGCCGACCTCGCCGAGGTCCTCACCAGCGGTCTGCTGACCATCAGCCACACGGCGGGACATGATCCGGTGATGGTCCTTCACCCCGGCGCCCGGGAACGGCTGAGCGCGGAGGCCACCACCTACGACGCCCGGCAGGCACGGCGGGCGCTCAGCCGTCACCTGGACACCCACCCCTACGCGCCGGATGGGATCGCCGCCGTCCTGCACGACCCCTCCGCCCCGCAGAGCTTCGCCGCCTACCAGGAGCCGTTCGCCTATGCCGGCCTGACGGACGCCCAATCGGCGCCCGAGCCTCATTCCAGCCTTCAGATCGTCGAGAGACTGATCGCCGACATCGATGCCGGTGTGCTCCCCTTCGACGCCCCGCTTCCGTCGCCCCTCGAGCTCGCGACGCGCTTTGCCGCATCCCGCGATGTGGTGTCCACCGCGCTGGGGTACTTGGAAAACATGGCGTTCGTCCGGTCCGGGGACGAGGCCCGCAGGTATGTGACCACGCCAAGCGCACGCGGCTTCCGGACCCCGTCCGACCTCTTTCAGCGCGCGGGCTTGGCGGCTCTTCTCGAACGCGGGAAAGCCGAGGGCCGGATCGCCGGAGACGACCTGCGACGGGCATTCGAGGCGGACGCGATCCCGCCGACAGAGTGGAAGGACGCGCTGCGAACGGTCAAGCTGGTCCTGGACGACGCCGGTGTCGAATTGGTCGTCAGCGCGTCCCCCAAAACCGGGCGACGCTCTCCCGCAAAGCCCGCCTACCAGCGTGTGGCCGATGCCCTGGTCGACGACATGCGAAACGGCACCTACGCCGATGGTGACCACCTGCCGTCCCAGACCACTCTGGCCGAGCGCCTGGGGTACTCCCGCAGCACGGTACAACGAGCCTTCGAACAGCTCCGCGCCGACGGATACATTACATCCGCCCCAGATGTCCCCACGGCACCCGAGAGCCCGAGCAGTGAAGAGTTCTCGGAAATCTCAAGGGACATCAGACTTACCTTGCCATCCCAACTGGCCCACTTCCAGCAGGTGGTGATGCTGGTCCAGCGGGGCAAGTCCCAGGGCAGCATCAAATCCGACGACCTGCGTCGCGCGTTCGAGGCGGACGCCATCCCACCCACACAGTGGAAGACCACTTTGCGCCTCCTCAATGACTTCCTCGAGCAGGAAGGCATCGAACTTCAGGTCGGCACCCCGGCAAAGAAGGCCGGCCGCTTCCGCATCACCTCCAGGAACGCCGCTGAACGGGAACGGAAGCTTGAACTGATCCGCTCCCCCCTCCCCTCCTGCTACCGCATCGCCGTCCTTGGACTCAAAGGTGGCATCGGCCGGACCACCACCACGCTGGCCCTGGGCGATACGCTGGCGGCCGAACGGCGGGACCGGGTCGTCGCCCTTGACGCGGCCCCGAACGTCGGCACCCTCGGGTTGCGGGTGCGGCGTGAGACCGGGGCCACGATCCGGGACCTCGTCACGATGAGTCCCAACCGCCGCTCGTACGAAGACCTGCGGCGCTTCACTTCCCGGACCCCCACCGGCCTGGAGATCATCGCCAACGACGCGGACCCGGCCGTCTCCACCGTCTTCGACGACGAGGACTACCGGCGCGCGATCGACCTTCTGAGCACCCAGTACCGGATCATCCTCACCGACACCGGAACCGGCCTGCTCCATCGCTCCATGCGCGGTGTCCTGGACCTCGCCGACCAGCTCGTCATCATGGCCACACCCTCCGTGGACGGGGCCACCAATGCCAGCACGACCCTGGACTGGCTGAACGCGCACGGATACGGGCACCTCGTCAGCCGCTCAGTCGCCGCCATTTGCCAGGTGCGCGACACGGGCAAGAGAGTCAGGGTCGAGGAGATCGTCCGGCACTTCGACGCACGCTGCCGGGGCGTCGTCGTCGTGCCCTACGACGAACATCTGGCTGAAGGCACCATCATCGACCCGGACATGATGCAGCCCAAGACACGGCTCGCGTACTTCGATCTCACGGCGCTGGTCGCCGAGGACTACGCACTGCGTTCACCGATCCACTCCTCCTGACACCACTCCAGTGCATACCCTCGCCCTTCCCGCCTCCGCGGGATACTCGAATCGTCGTATGTCCCGGTTTCTCCGCACCTGTCAAAATGGCTGGCCCGTGGGCGGTCGATGACGTGCCTTGCGGTCGGAGGGGGGAGCCATGGGCCAGAAGGACGCATCGGCGAAACCGGGCCCGCAGAGGGCGAGGGCGCAGGCGCCTGTAGGCGGTGAGGCGCGGCCTGTCTTGGCGGCGGCCAACTGCAAGCAGTCGCTGCCGGCGTGGGGCGTCACCCGCGAGTTTCGCTTCGGGCAGTTCATCCGGCTCTACGACGAGCGCAAGGGCGCCAACGGCCAGACGGCGGTCACTCCGATCGTCCTGAACGCCGACGGCGATGTCGTCGAACCCCAGCTCCGCTCCACGACCGGGCAGACCCTTGACGCGGACAGCGCCTCCAACGGTGCCGCCGCGATCCGCGGGCCAAGTCGCACCCAAGCGACCCCCATCGGCCTGTGGGAGGCCGAGAACTTCGAGACCGTCCTCGACGGCAAGGTCAGGACCGTCGAGCTGCCCGACCCTGAAAAGGTCATCTCTGACGGACTCTTCGAGCTCGACGGACGCCCGACGACGGTGAGCCTCGGTCCCGATGGTGTGGCGGCGCTGCGCAGCGGGGACGCCGTCCTCGCCATCACCCGCAATGCCAAGAACGCCCCGGAAGTGGTGCGGCTGGTGGCCACGCGGCACGAGGTCACGCTCCCCGCCCACCAACTGGACGAGGTTCTGGCGGCCCGCGAGATCGTGTCGTCGCACGGGACGGTCAAGCTGACCGAGTCCGCGATCCGCTCGCTGATGCAGACCGGCGAGGCAACCGCTGCCCTGCGCGGTGACACCACCACCGCTCTGGTGAGCGTCAAGGTGGCGGATCGGCCCACCATGGCGCCGCCGGTGGCCGATTCCTTCGCGGTGCAGGACCTCGCCGAGTTCCTCGCGGCCCCCGTGATCCCCGCCCAGGACGACAGCATGATCCACGTACCCCTGGACCGTGGCACGGTGGCCAGTCTTCGCGAATCCGGGAAGGCGGCGTTCACGGTCAACGACCGGACAGTGACGGTGTCGCTGACAAAGGCTGCCCCCGTACTCGAAGGACCCCAGCCGTTGTTGCTGGGTCCGGCGTACGTACGGCCCGGCAAGCTGGGCGGCTACACCCTGGACGACGTACGACGCGACACCATGCTGAAGCTGCCGGGGTACGACGGCAAGATCACGGGGTTCAACGGCAGTGCCGGCGCCACCACGGCCAAGCCGCCGAGCACGCCGCAGTTCTCCAAGGTGGGTCTGCCGATCGCCGTGCTCCTGCCGTGGAAGCAGACCTGGACGCTGACAGGTTTCACCCGCGGCACGCTGCTCTCGTCGCTGGCCCTGGCGCCGGGGGAAGAGACCCGGATCACCGTGGCCAACTGGGAGCGGCGCTCCAAGGCGCTCGACCAGACGTCCGAGACCGATGTCGAGCAGACCTTCGACTACACCAGCACCACTCGCGACACCGAGGACGTCTTCAAGGAGATCACCCAGTCCAACGACTTTCACGCGCAGGCCAACGCCTCCCTGGACGCCTCCTATTCACCCGGAGCGGCTTCGATCCGCGTGCATGCCGATGGCGGCGTCAGCAACGACCAGAGTCTGGCGGTCACGGCCCGCACCTCCTCTCAGCGCATGCGCGAGTCCACGACGCGCGCCGCCACCAGGGTGCGCTCCCGGCGGGTCACCCGGATCACCGAGTCGGTCGAGCGCACGTCCATCAACGAAGTCGTCCGCACCATCCGCAACCCCAACGCCTGCCACACTCTCACCCTCAACTTCCATGAGGTACTGGCTCATTACGACATCAACGTGGTGTTCAATCCGACCGCTGTACGGCTCGTGGTGCTGGTCCCGAACCCGGAGCCGACGAAGACGTTCACCGAACTGATCGTGCGGACCCATGAGGCGACGCTGCGTGCAGGTCTCCTCGACGCGGCACTCGCCGACGGCTTCGAGGCGTGCCGTCTCTTGTCCGCGTACGAGTTCGCCGAGCATGAGATCCGACGGCTGGCCGACCTCGCCAAGCGCGAGCTGGACCAGGAGCGCCAGCGCGTGGAGAACGAGGACGGTGACGGCGACGGCCCGGACAAGCCGCCCAACCCGCATCTCGAGGGCTTGGTCGAGATTCTCAAGGACCTCAAGCGCCGGTATGAGCCTCTCGCCGTCTCCGACGCCTTGCACGGACTGAAGTCCATCGCCGACTGGAAGATCCCACCGCCTGCGGACCAGATCGAGCAGGCCAACCGCTGGCTGTGGCGGCGCCTGGTCGCGGCCAAGTTCGGCGACGGCCTGCTCACCGCGCTCAACGAGCTGCGAGGCGTGGCCCAGCCTGGCCCCAACGATGCCCGTCGGCTGATCGCGGCCACCCCTGGGCTGGGCAGCACTCCGGCGCTGGACGGACTGGGTGGGCTCACCGAGAAGGAGAAGGAGGACGCCGGGCTTTTCGCCGCGTCGTCCGGCGCGCTCGGCGGCCCCTGGTGGTGGTGGTACCCCCGCCTGAAGGACTCTCGTTTCTACGAGGTCTCGGACGGCGGCGTCCCGGGGCTCTTGGCCCAGCTGCGCACCAAGTTCCAGGACTGGGAGACCAAGGAGAACGAGGGCAAGGGCCTCGAGCAGGCGGACGCTGCCGCCAACCGGGCCAAGAACGAACAGCAGAAGGCGACCGTCGCCGACCGGCTGGAGATGAAGTTCGGCGCGGAGACGGTCGGTTCCGCCTATGAGCGGCGTGAAGCCCTGCTGGCCCACCTCAACGAACACCGCGACTACTACCGCTTCGTCCTCTTCCAGGGGATGCCGCCCAGCGAGCAACTGCAGCGCATCATGGACCTGGCGCCGCAGCTGCGCGTCGGCATGTTCGAACCGCACGTCGTCGCGTCCGACGGCCCCAATCTCGCCATACCGCTGACCCCCGTCGCGGAGACCACCATCGCCAAGGTCGTCACCAACTTGGCCGCGCGGATGCAGCAGGCCAGTGACGAGGCGCTGACCGCCGGGGGCAAGATCGCGACTGACCGGGTCATCCTCACCACGCCGGGAGTGAGCGTCGAGTCCTGGCTGGGCGACTGCTCGGGCTGCGAGGACCACACCGAGCAGCTGCGGACGGCCCAGGCCCGGGCCTCCGTCGCCGAGGCGCGGATCAGGGAACTGGAGGCCGACCGGCGCGCAGCCATGCTGGCGGACAACGACCACTCCGATCCCGACCCGGTGGTCACCCCGCGTCTGCATGTCACCGTCGAGCAGCAGCCCGAGTAGGCGCGGCCATGGACCCACCTCAAGACGCGCCGCGGGTTGAGCTGGTGCTGGCGCAGGCACCTGGCTCGGGACCGGACGACACACAGACCGTCGCCGCGCCCCGCCCTGTCGGCACCGCCCGCCTTGCCGTGCGCTTCGAAGGCGAGTATCTGGAACTGACCCTCGACCGGCGGCGCACTCAAAGCCTGGTCACCACCATCTATCAACTGCTCGACCGGCCGGGCCTGGCGGCGATCAGTGCCCAGCTGAGCGACGCCGGCACGGCCTCGGCGGTGCCGCGCGGCAGCCGTCATCTGCCCCTGACCGGGGCGCGCGTGAGCGGCATGGGCACCGTGGCCGCGGTGCGCGAGGGCGACCGGGCCGTCGCCGATCTGTGGGAAGAGGAGGTGTCACGCCTCGACGGGCGTATCTCGCAGTGGCTGATCGAGGTGGAGGACCGGGCCACGTCGATCGTGCTGCGCCGACTGCGGGACAGCCGGGCCGCCGTCGTGCGGGAGCGGGACCGCTACCTGACCGGCCTGCCGCCCGCCGACCCGAACGCGCGGGACCTGCGACTACGCGAAGGGCAACCCGGACCGGCGGCCGAACAACTACGGGCCTTCCTCCACGAGACGGCACGGCTGCGGACCGAGGCGCGGACGGCCCTGACCGAGTTCAATCGGCTCGGGCAGCGAGCCATGACGCCGGCCGAGGAGGTGCTGTCCGCCCGCGAGGACGTCGTACAGAAGATCGCCGTCGTCCACCGGTACGTCGCCGAGGCCGCCCGCACCTCTCCGTTGCTGTACTGGATCGTGGACTGGGACGCCGAGCCGGTCATCGACCTGACCTGGCGCGGCGGATCGGAGCCGGTGTTCTGTCAGCGGATCGCGGAGGTGTTGCGACGCTGCTGGAACAGTTCCTGGGTCGTGCAGGACCGTGTCGCCGCCATGCCCGCGCGCACCACCGCGCACGTCCAGGGCGCCACGCCGGAGGAGCGGATCGGCGACACCATCGAAGACGTCGATGAGGCCGGCCCCTGGCGTTTTCCCTCGGCGATACACCGGGCCCTGGACGAACTGGGCCTGGCCGGGCCCACCGCGCAGGCGGTCGCGGTGTCACGGACGATGGCCGCCGCAGAGGGCCCATGGAACCGGTCCCTGGCCTTCGCCGCCGGCAGCGCCGCACTGAGCACGGCCGCGCACGCGTTCGTCCCGCCGGCCGCGGTCGCCGTGGACTGTGTGATCGCCGCCGCGGACCTCTACGCCGAGATCGGCCGGCACGGGGAACTCACTCTGGAGCACCGGGCCGTCCTCGACCAGGGCCAATCACTCGTCCCGCGACCGTCGGGCCAAGAGGTGGCCGCCGCTGTACTCGGGCTGCTGATCGCGCCGTTGGAAGGCACGGCCGGTCTGCTCATGAACGCCCTGCCCATCGCCGTCACCTCATGGACGCCCCCGGCTGCGGAGACCCGGCTGTGACCATCAAGGTGGGCAAGTCCGCCAAGCCGGCCGGCGCCGCCTTGGCGGCCATCAAGAATGCCATCGCGCGGATGGCACTGGGCCAGGTGCCCCTCGTGCGTCTGCTCTTCGGCGCGGCGAGCGACGCGACGAATGCCATCGCCGCACGTGTCGGCCGGGTGGCAGCCGCGCATACGGTGTTCACGGAGGCCCACTGGTCGCTGGTCGCCAGCGGCGACGACGCGGCGCGGATCGCGTTCCGCAAGGCCGCCAAGGAGCTGCGCGCCGAGTTGCGTGCGGCCCCGGCAGAGGCGCCGGACCTCGCCCAGGACGCTCAGCGCGCACTGCGGGAGGTCGACCACATCACGCGCGGAGTCCGTTCCCGTAGCGGACGGCTGGCCAGCGCCCAGATCAATCCGAACTGGTGGGATCGCCTCTTCGAGCTGTCGCGCAGTGATCCGGCCGTCCGTACCGCGCTGGAGGCCTTCCAGGACGCCTGTGTCACCGGAGACACCGACACCATCACGGCCGCCGCGCAGCACCTCCTCACGGCGGTCTCGAAGAGGGTGTCGATGAGCAAGGCCAAGGCGTTCGCCGACCGCATCAACGGTGTCGTGCGACGCCTGTCGGCCGGAAGCCGACCCGGCGACGGCGCCAAGGCTCTCGCCGCCCTGGAGGACTTCGTCGACCAGCTCGATCCGAGCGACCCCGCGCGAGCAGCCTTGCTCAAGCTCGCCCCCTCCATCCGCGACAACGGCGATCGCTGGCGCGCGATCGCCGACACGGTGGCCGGCATGAAACGGGCGACCACCCCCGAAGAAGCCGACGCCCTGCTGTGGCGGATCAAAGGCATGACCGGTGAGATGGTGGCCCTGTCCACTCCTGCCTACCGTGACCGGTACGCGGCCGCGTTGACGGACGCGGAGGCACTCGCGGCACGGTTGAACGCCGTCCTGGCCGATGCCGGGCCCATCCCCCCGGAAAGCGGATGGAAGGTGATGCGTTGTCGCACCCACGTGCGCGCACCCGCGTCGGCTGACTCGGCCAGGCTGGCACCGTTCTACGACGACACGATCATCGTGCGCCGAGTCGTGCCCGGCAGGCCACATGGTGACGCGATGGTCGTCCTGGCCACGCAGGTCAAGTCCGGTGACTGGTCCGCCGCGGGTGTGGTGGACCAAATCGTCACGGACATTCGCCGCGAGGGCGGAGGGCTCATCGAACTGGATGGGATCCCCCATCAACTGAGCGCCGTGCCAGCCGAGTTCAGGACCGTCCGGATCTTCGTCGGCACGTCGCTTCCCCCGCAGGAGGCCGTCGCCCGTGCCACCGTGCCCATCGAGACCCTCTTGCTGCCCATGTCCGGAGACGAGCTCAAAGCAGCCGCACTGGTCTTGCTCCAGGCCAACGGACTCCTGCCGTGACGGCCGGATCCGTGCTTCGAGCGACAGCCCGACCCGACGCTCATAGAATTCCGGGATGCCCCAGCCGAAGCCGATGAGCCGCCGCAGGTGGATTGCCGTGTGGGCTGTGCTGTGCGCGGGCGGCCTCGCTGCCACGGCCGCGCTGAACCCCTCCTCGCCACGGGATCCGGAGCCCACGAAGCCCGTCAGCGCCGAGTGCGGCCAGTACATCGCGAACATCGAGAGGCAGCTGGCCAAGGCCAAGCAGGAGGGCGAGGAAGACGGGGTGCTGACCTTCTCGCGCATCCAGGTCGGCGCCGAGGACTGCAGCGACGAGCTCCGCGAGCACTTCGCCGACGAGGGTGAACAGCGGTAGGGGCGAGCGCGCGACGTCGCAACCGGGGGCGGGGCGACGGAATCTGGGCGAGGCGAGCAGCGCGAGCCGCCCGGCACAGGCGCGGGCTGGCATGCCCTCAGTCAAATACGTCCAAGACGTCCGGCCAGGAGCCATCGGCGGCCGGGCGGCGCCGCATCGGCACTGGGTCCGGGTACGTCTCCGCCGCGGCCCTCGCGCGGACGATGTCCGGCCCGCCGCACGCCGCGACCGCGAAGTCGCCGAACGTCCTGGCGAATGCGGCCGGGTCGCGGAACTCGACGCCGAATGCCCGGCCGTCCCGCAGCGGCACCCAGACCACCCGGTCGAACCGTGTCCACTCCCGCACCGGCTGCTCGTCCGCGGTCGACCGCCCCTGCAGCCACCACCGCGCCACGTGCAGCAGGTTCACCTCCTCCATCGGCAACCGCTCGCGCCGCACCCGTAGTTCACGCGCCGTCAACTCGACCCGCTGGTCCTTCTTCGGGTACCAGACGACACCGATCCCGAACGGCACCCACAGCAAGATGCCGATCATCGGCCAGACCAGTGCGTCGCCCCATGACCGGAGCAGCCCGCCATCCAGCAGGTACAGGGCCCCGAAGACCAGAACCCACTTCGCTGTCATCCGCCAGAACCCGCTGCCCTGCCGGTACAGGACCCGCCGCTTCTTCGTCATCATCATGGCCGCACGCTATCCACCGCGCCCGCGGACACCGTCGGCGCCCGTCGGCACAGCCGAGACGGCCCTTCCTCTGCGCCGTGGGGTTCAGTGGGGTTCGTCAGCCGCCCAGTGAACCCCTGTCGTCAGCGCCGCTGTCACCGGATGCGCCGGCGAGCTGAACAGCCGGGCGGTGGGGCCTGACTCGACCACGTGCCCCTCGCACATCACGATCAGCGAGTCCGTCCGGTCGGCGACGAGGCGCAGGTCGTGACTGACGAGGACCAAGGACAGTCCCCGTCGGTCGCGGAGCTCTGCCAGCAGGTCCATGACGGCCACGGCGGTGTCCGCGTCGAGCGAAGAGGTCACCTCGTCGCGAGTTCCACGACGCAGGCGGGTGCCTCGGCTCGGCCGGTCCGGCGGTGCAGCAGGGGAGGTCGCCGCAGGGTTGCGTGGACCGTGCGACTGGGGTTGAGGGTGCCGGGCTGCTTCTGCGGGACGAGCGGGTGGCGACGGCGTTGTTCGCGGGACCGGCGGTACGCGGCCGAAGCGAGGCGTTCCCCTTCCAGGGTGACCGTGCCGGCGGTGAGACGATGCAGGCCGTCCACGGTGCGCAGCAGGGTCGTCTCGCCGGAGTCCGAGGCGCCCACCATGCCGAGGCCGGCCCCGGCGGCCAGGGCGACCTCTATGCCGTGGGGCACGGGGACGCTCCGGCTCCGGTGCGTGTGGGCGGCGCGCAGACCGGATGCCGTAAGGATGGGTGGGCGTCGGGCGGGGTGCGGGCGGGCGGCACTGGTCTGCGCGGCGGCAGTGATGGCTGTGGTCGGCGCGACGGCGCACGAGGTCGTCGGGGAGCGAGGCGCCGTAGAGCGACGGAAGCCAAGTCCCCGTCCGTTGCCACATCACCGCGGCACCTACTCCCGTACTCAGGTACGCGTACTCATGTGCGGCCGCAGGGCGCCCCCAATGATGTGCTTATGGCGCGAACCCGCGGTGCGGAGTCGGCGAACACCCAAGCCGCCCTACGGGGCAGAGCGCCCGGGTCAGTTGGCCTTCGTACCCCCAAGGGGAGTCCCCTTTGCCGAAAGAGACATGCATGAGTCGCGACCTGCAGATACGAGCTGCCACTCCTGAGGACCTGGACTGGATCCATGAGCTGCGGCACCGCGTGTACGCTCAGGAACTCGGTCAGCACACGCCACGACCGGAGCGACGGTTGTACGACGCGCTGGACGGCGACAACGTCTACCTCGTCGCGGCCCGGGGGCCGGTCCGCATCGGCTTCGTCAGCCTGACCCCACCGTGGCTGGGCCGCTACGGCCTGGACAAATACCTCACCCGCGACGCACTGCCGTTGTTGTCCGATGGGGGACTGTTCGAGATACGCATCCTCACCGTGGAGCCGCGCTGGCGCAGCACCTTGGTGGCCCCCCTTCTGATGTACGCGGCCCTGCGCTGGATCTCCTCCCGGGGTGGCCGCACGGTGGTGGCGATGGGCCGTACCGAACTGCTCGACATGTACCTGGCGGTCGGCCTGCGGCCTGTCGGGCACACCGTCCGCAGCGGTGCGGCGACCTTCGAAGTACTGACGGGCGAGGTGGCCGGTCTGACGCAGGTGGCGGCCACCCGGTATCGCTCCGTCCTGGAGCGGCTCGGCTCCATGGTGGACTGGCAGTTGGACATGGACTGGGCGCCCGGACCGGACGGCTGTGAACACGGCGGCGCCTCCTTCACCGCGATCGGCACGGACTTTCGCACCTTGCACCGGCGCCACGAGGTCGTCGCCGCCGACGTGCTGGACGCCTGGTTCCCGCCCGCTCCCGGGGCAGGCGCGGCGCTCACGGAAGACCCGGCCTGGTCCGCCCGCACCTCGCCTCCCACCGGCGCCGAGGGCCTGCTGTCAGAACTCGCGAAGTCCCGGGCGCTCCCGGTGGAGACGCTCGTGGCCGGGGCCGGGTCGTCGGACCTGATCTTCCGGGCGTTCGGCCGGTGGCTGACCCCAAAGAGCAGGGTGCTGCTGCTGGACCCGGGGTACGGCGAATACGCCCATGTCACCGAGCGCGTGATCGGGTGCCGGGTGGACCGCTTCCGGTTGCACCGGAGGGACGGGTGGCGGATCGACTTCGCCGAGCTTGCCTCTGTCGTCGGGACGGGGCGTTACGACTTGGTGGTCGTGGTCAACCCGAACAACCCGACCGGACGCCACGCACCCGCCGCCGACCTGCGCGCCCTGATCGCGGGCGCACCGGCCGGGACCCGCTGGTGGATCGACGAGGCCTACCTCGGATACGTGGACCTGGCGGAGTCGCTCGCCCCGCTGGCCGCGGTGGACCCGCGGGTCGTGGTCTGCAGTTCGCTGTCCAAGATGTACGCGCTGTCCGGCGTGCGTGCCGCCTTCCTGGTGGCCGAACCCGCCACCGCAGCAATGCTGCGCCGGTGGACGCCGCCCTGGGCGGTGAGTCTTCCCGCACAGCTCGCCGCCGTGGCCGCCCTGCGCGACCCCGAGCACTACCGCTCCTGCTGGCTGCGCACCCACACCCTGCGCCGTCAACTGGCCGCCGACCTGGCCCGGTTGGACGACACCGCCGTGATCGAGGAGGGCGTAGCGAACTTCCTCAACATCACCCTGCCCTACGACGGACCGAGCGCTGCCCGTCTGGTGCGGGAGTGCCGCCGGCACGATGTCTACCTGCGCGACCTGTCACCCCTCTCGCCCCAGTACGAAGGGCGCACCGTACGTGTCGCGGTCAGGGACGCGGCGGAGAACGCACGCATCCTGGCGGCGTACGCAGCCGCCCTGGAGACGCTGCGCCCCGGCGCGCTCGCGCGGCAGTCCACCAGGACTCCGGCCGAGGTCACCGCCGGTCACGCCCGATGACCAGCGTCGCCTCCATCGCACCTTTCCTCGGCGGGGCCCTGGCACTTGGCGGGGTCGCCGCGGCACTCTCCGGGCGCCGCGAACTGCTGATCCGTTGGTGCTGCTGGGCGGTCGGAGTGCCCCTGATCGCCGGAGCGTTCTGGTGGGGCAGCCCGGGGGTGACGGCCCTCGCGCTCGCGGTCGGGGTGGTCGCGGCCATGGAGTTCGGCGGGTTGCTGGATCTGCCCCGGTTGGACAGGGCGGTACTGGCCGCGGCGGTCTCCGGGGTGGTGCTGACCTCTTGGCTTGCCCCGGGACACGAAGTGCGGGCGGCGGCGTTCGGCGCACTGGCCATCGCCGCGGTCCCGCTGCTGGCCGGTGACGCCGCCCACGGCCTGCGCCGGCTCGGGGCCGGTCTGCTCGGGCTGGTCTGGCTGAGCGTGCTCGCCGCCCTCGCGCCGCTCGGCGCGACCGCGCTCGCCCTGTTCGTCGCTGTCTCGGTGGGCGACATCGTCGCGTACTTCGCCGGTCAACGGCTGGGAGGGCCACGGCTGTCACCGCTCTCCCCCGCCAAGCGATGGAGCGGCACCCTCTCGGGTGCGGTGGCCGCACTCGGTGTACTCGCCGTGCTGTCCGCGCTGAGCCTGCCGACGGCAGTCGCGGTGGCGGTCGGCGCCCCGGCGGGTGACCTCATCGAATCCATGGTCAAGCGAGGAGCGCAGGCGAAGGACTCCGCTCACTGGCTGGCCGGCTCCGGTGGCCTGCTCGACCGAATCGACTCACTGCTCCTCGCCCTGGCCGTCCTTCTCCTCCTGCGCTGAGTCAGGGTCCGCCGCTGGGGACCGCAGGCTTCTGGGCTCACGCTCCCCGGTCATATGACCGAACCGGAGGGGCCTTTGCAAGATGCCGGCGCCGTGCATCGGCGCATGCGCCCGGGGAAAGCATTTCGGTAGCCGAAGGCATCGAAGTCCCGCCGAGCGCTACGACGATGCCAGCGGCCCTCAACTCCCGTAGCGCGCCCGTGTGTCCCGCCACCTGGCCGCTACGGTCGAGGCGGGACCGGCCGCAGGGGAGCATGTGCGGCCGGAACTGCCCGCCCCAGTCTCCCGCCGCCGGCCCCCGTGGCCAATGCACCGGACCCCGGGTCACCGTTGGTCAGCGAACCGGATTACGCCCTCCCCCGGGCGCCTTACTTCCTTCCCACGTCGCGAGCCCTCACTTCTTCTCGTACGTGAGGAAGATGGTGCCGCTGTCCATGACCTTGCTGTCGGCCAGGGTGAAGAACGTCGGGTCGAACGGCTGCTTCTGCCCGAACAGTGGCGTACCCGAGCCGATCGCCATCGGCGCCAGCTTGACGACCAACTGGTCGATCTCCGAGAAGAGCACCCCGGCCAGCTCGCCGCCCCCGCACAGCCAGATGCCCTTGCCCTCCTCCTGCTTGAGTTCACGCACCTTGGCCACCGGGTCGCCGGCGACGAGCTCGACGCCCGGGTCAGGGGACTCGGTGAGGGAGCGGGAGAACACGAAATGCCTCAAGTGGGGCCAGGCGTTGGTGATTCCGGCGTCCACGCCGTTCTGATACGTCCTGCGACCCTCGATGACGGTGTCGAAGTGCGTGCCGTCGCCGCTGATCCCCATGGCGTCGCGCGCCGGGCCCGGCAGCGTCTCGGGGTACTCGGCGACGAGGTGCTCGACGTAGTCCTGCCCGATCGGCCAGAAGGCGTCCGGTCCCGAGGTGGGGTCGGAGCCGTCGGGGCCCGAGATGTATCCGTCGAGGCTGACAGCGATGAAGTAGATGAGCTTTCGCATGGGGGTCTCCTCGTGGTCGGATCCGGTGCCGCGGTCGGCTGCGACGTGGTGCTCTTCGGTGAAGTGCGCGGTGGAGTCTGTCATTTGGCCTTTCAGCGGCGGGAGCCCGGCTTGGGCAGCGGGCGGGGGCGGGGCAGCGAGCGAGGCTTGGCCGGCACCGGGAACCAGGCGCTCTGCCGGGGCTTCTGCGGGTTTCGCATCTTGCTCCTCTGGAAGCGTGGTCGGCACGTCAAGTGCTGTACTCTGAGTGAAGTGGTTAGAACTTAGTACTGCACGTGCAGTGGTGTCAACAGACTTCCGGAAGGAAATTGCCATGCGTCAGAACCCCGCACGACGGGCCGCCCTCCTCGATGGCGCGATCGAGGTCCTGGCCCGCGAGGGCTCGCGTGGTCTCACCCTGCGCGCGGTCGACACCCAGGCCGAGGTCCCCAAGGGCACCACCACCAACTACTTCGCCAACCGCGCCGAGTTGCTGGCCCAGGTCATGACGCGCATTCAGGAGCGTCTGACGCCCGAGGAGTCCCAACTCGCCGACACCATGAACGACAAGCCCTCCGTCGAGCTGGTCGCCACCCTCCTCAAGCAGCTCCTCGGGCGCATGCGCGCGGACCGCAGCAGTTGGCTCGCCCTGATGGAACTGCGCCTGGAAGCCACGCGCCGCCCCGAACTGCACACCGAGCTCACCCGGTTCTTCACCGCCCAGCTCGACGCCAACATCAGCTTCCACCTGGACGGCGGCCTGCCGGGCGACCGGACCGGCGTCATCCTGATGTATCTCGCCATGGTCGGCCTGATCGTGGACGACCTGACCGTGCCGGACCTGCTCGCCCCGCACTCCGTCGACGAGTTGATCGACGAACTCGCGCGGCGCGTCGTAGGCACGGACGCAGGCACCGACGGCTGAGGACAGGCACCGGAGGGCGCCCGAGCGCAGGGCCCGCCGCTCCCGCAGATCTGCGTGACGCGGCCTGCCGCTGGAACGAGGAGGGCCACCAGAGTCTGGGCAGTCGGCGGATGACCGTATCGTCGACTGTGCCCCGCTGACGGAGGTACACGCCGGACGGGTGCACGTAGCTGCGGCTGTTCGGGACCGGCGTGCGGCTCTACGGGACGCAGGACGGTGCCACCTCGCCGGCGTCCGACGGCTTCGGGTGGTATCGGGCACTTGAACCGCGGCGGGGTGAGCCTGCGGGCGCCGACGGCACCTTGCGCATAGGGAACCCGCAGACCGGCGACTACCGGGGCCTGAGCACCGGCAGTGGCCAAGCCTTGCTGGCGGTGGCTGCTTCCCCGGACGGCCACCGGGTCGCGACGGCGGGCGAGGACGCCACCGTACGGGTGTGGGATCGCCGGCGCGGGCACGTAGTGGCCGCCCAGCGCACCGAAGGCACACCGCTGGCCTGGGGCCAGGCGCCAGGGACATCGACGCCTGACACCAGTACCGGGAATCAGGCCGCGACGAGCTCCCGCTCACGCTCCGGCGTCTTGACCTTGGGCGTCTTGTTCGGCAGCGAGAGGCGGAAGACCTTGCGCCACGCGGAGTACACCTGCTTGGGCAGCGGGCCGGTGACGTACTCCAGCTCGTACTTCTCGAACAGCGCGCGCACCTTCACCGCGACCTCGGCGTACCGGTTGCTCGGCAGGTCCGGGAACAGGTGGTGCTCGATCTGGTGCGACAGGTTGCCGGTCATGAAGTGCATGGCCTTGCTGCCGCTGATGTTCGCCGAGCCCATCATCTGGCGCAGGTACCACTGGCCGCGCGTCTCACCCTTGATCGACCGGCGCTCGAAGACCCGCACGCCCTCGGGGAAGTGCCCGCACATGATCACCGAGTGGGTCCAGAGGTTGCGGACCAGGTTCGCGGTGAACGTGGCGCCGAGCGTGGGGAGGAACGACGGGCCCGAAAGCAGCGGGTGGATCACGTAGTCCTTGAGCACCTGCTTGCGGATCTTGCGGCCCACGGCCTTGGCCCGCGCGCGGAACTCCGGGGCCTTGCGGCGGTGCTTGGGCAGGTTCTTGCCGAGCTCCAGGTCGTACGCCGCGATGCCGTACTCGAAGAAGCAGGCGTTGATGAAGTTCCACAGGGGCTGGCCGAGGTGGAACGGGTGCCACTTCTGGTCCTCGTCGACGCGCATGATGCCGTAGCCGAGGTCGTTGTCCTTGCCGATGACATTGGTGTACGTGTGGTGCAGCTCGTTGTGCGAGTGCTTCCACTGCTCGGCCGGCGAGACGTGGTCCCACTCCCAGGTGGTGGAGTGGATCTTCGGGTCCCGCATCCAGTCCCACTGGCCGTGCAGGATGTTGTGGCCGATCTCCATGTTGTCCATGATCTTCGCCACGGACAGCCCGGCGGTGCCGAGCAGCCACGCGGGCGGGAAGATCGAGAACAGCAGTACGCCCCTGCTGGCCAGCTCGAGCTTGCGCTGCGCCGAGATGACCTTACGGATGTAGGCGGCGTCTTTCTCGCCGCGGTCGGCGATCACCTCGTCGCGGATCGCGTCCAGCTCGCGGCCCAGCTCCTCGATCTGCTCCGCGGTCAGGTGGGCGGTGGGGTCGATGGCGGTCAAGGTGCTCCTACCGTTCGATGTCACAGGGGCCCGCGGCGGCGGACACGCAGGTCTGGATGAGGACGCCCGGCTCGGCCTCCGTGATCTCGCCGGTGCGCAGGTCGCGGACGGCGCCGGTCTTCAGCGGCGTGACGCAGCCGAAGCAGATGCCCATGCGGCACCCGGAGGGCATGAGCACGCCGGCCTCCTCGCCGACGTCCAGCAACGGCGTGGCGCCGTCCGCGTCGACGGTCTTGCCGGTGGCGCTGAACGTGACCTCGCCGCCGTCGCCGGTGACGACGACGCTCGGGCGGAAGCGTTCGGTGTGCAGGCGGTCCGGTACGCCGTGCTCGGACCAGTGCTTCTCGGCGGCGTCGAGCAGGCCCGCGGGCCCGCAGGCCCAGGTCTCGCGCTCAGCCCAGTCGGGCACGAGCTCGTCGAGCCGCGTGATGTCGAGCATGCCGTCCGTGTCGGTGTGCACCTCGGTGAGCCGCAGCTTCTTGTCCGCGGCCAGGTCGTGCAGCTCGTCGCGGAAGATCACGTCCTGCGGCCGCGGCGCGCAGTGGATCATGACGGCGTCGTCGAACTCGGTGTCGCGCAGCATGCCCATCACGGGCGTGATGCCACTGCCGGCCGTCAGGTAGAGCACTTTGGCGGGCTTGGCCTGCGGCAGCACGAAGTCACCGGTCGACTGGTCAAGGTGGATCAGCGTGCCCGGTTGCACCCTGCGGACCAGGTGGTTGCTGACCTTGCCGTCCGGGATCGCCTTCACGGTGATCGTGACGCGGCCGTCTTGGCGGTTCGTCGGCGAGGTGATGGAGTAGGCACGCCACAGGCGCACCCCGTCGACGTCGACCCCGATCCGCACGTACTGACCGGCGGTGTGGCCGCGCCAGCCCCGTCCCGGCCTGATCACGATCGTCGCGGCGTCACCCGTCTCGGGCTGCACGGCCTCGATGCGCCCACGCAGGTCAGCGCCCGCACGCAGCGGGCTGACCAGGTCGAGGTAGTCCGACGGCAGCAGCGGCGTCGTGACCATCTCCAGTAGTTTCCACGCCCTGCTGCGGAGGGCTGTACTCGTCATGGCTCCAGCTTGCTGCGCCTCAAGGCGTAAAGTCCTGACCGCAGGACGTAAATCTGGTCGGTCGAATTGTTCGCAGGGAACAAAAAGTGAGCCATGCAATCAGGAGGGCCAGCGAACTGGCCCTGAATGAGACGACGGTCACCGCACTTCGGGCCGCGCTGAAGACCACGGCCGACGAGGTCGTCCAGGCGATCATCGACGAGGTCCCTCCCTACGCCAACGCCCTGTCGGGCAGCATGGGCGCCACCATCCGCCGAGCCGTCCGCACCGCCCTGGGGCACTACCTGGACCTCGCGAGCGGGAAGGCCACGGGAGGCGACGCCGGTGACGCCGCCTACGAGTTGGGCCGCGGCGAGGTGCGCGACGGCCGTTCGATGGACGCTCTGCTCAGCGCCTACCGCGTCGGCGCCCGCGTGGCCTGGCGATGCCTGGCAGCGGGTGCCGTACCCGCGGGTCTGCCCGCCGCCGAGGTCGCCAAGTTCGCCGAGCTGACCTTCGCCTACATCGACGAGCTCTCCGCCGCGAGCGCCGCGGGCCATGCCGACGAGCTGGCCGCCCGGGGCCGGGCCCACGAGCTTCACCTCGAGCACCTGGCCCGCGACCTCCTCGCCGGCGCAAGCCCGGACGTGCTGCTGGCCTCCGCGCAACGGGCCGGGTGGCAGCCTCCGGATTCGCTGACCGCGGTCCTGCTGCCCGCCGCCCAGGCCCGGCCTGCCTTCCGCGTGCTCGACCCGAGCACCCTCGTCCTGGACGATCTGCCGGATGCCACCGGTGTGCTGCTCGTCCCCGATGCCGACCGGTCACATCTCTTGCGGCAGCTGACCGACCGCACCGCCGTGGTCGGCCCGGCCCGGCCATGGACCCGTGCGTCCGCCTCCTACACGCGAGCCCTACGCGCGCGCTCCCTCTCCTCCGACATTCGCGACACCGAGGACCACCTGCCCGAGTTGGTGCTGAGCGCCGACGCGGAGGCGTTCGCAGACCTGCGCGCCCGAGCCCTCGCACCGCTGCGGGACTTGCCTGCCGCGACCGCGCGGCGGCTGGAGGAGACGTTGCGGGCGTGGCTGCTGCACCAGGGCAGGCGGGAGGAGGTGGCGACGGCGTTGTTCGTCCATCCCCAGACCGTCCGGTACCGGATGGCGCAACTGCGGGAGCTGTTCCCGGATCTCGCATCGCCGAACCGAGTCCTTGAACTGACGCTGGCGGTCGGACTCCGGGACAGCTGACGCGTACTTCCACCTCCCCTGCGACAGGTCAGCCGACCGGCCGGCCGGGCGGGTCTGGCCTGGCGGACGGCGCGAGGGATGATGGGGATGGAATGACGGAACGCGAGGTCAGGAGCTTCGATGGCGAAGCGGATTCACCAACCCCGTGAGGACGCGGAGTTCGATTTCATCCTCGGGATGAGTGAAGTTCCCGTCCTCGCGTACTTCACCGGGACATGGCCCAAGGCAATCGAGCCCTGCCGGGTGATGGACCTCGTCGTGGGTGGCATCGCCGACGAATACACGGGCCGCCTGACAGCCGTCCGCACCGACATCACGCGTTGTCCGGCCGCAACCAAGCGATACGGGGTCACCGGAGCCCCGTCCTACGTCCTGCTGAAGGCGGGTGAGGCGGTGGCGCACAGCACGGGATCCATGACCACCGCCGAGGTACGGAAGTTCCTGGACGCCCACGTCTGAGCGACCGCTGCGGCGCACGACCGCGATGCCCGGCACTGACTGCCGGGTCCCCTCAACTCGCAGAGTTCAGAATCATGAAGTTCTCGGGGTTCGGGACCGGGATGAATCCTGCCTTCGCATACACCTGGTGCGCATCGAGGGTCGAGAGGAGGACACGCTTGATGCGGTAGGGGGCAAGGTGGTCGCGAACCGCTGTCGCAAGCCAGGTCCCGAGTCCCTTGCCACGATGGGCAGGGGCGACGTAGACATCGCACAGCCAGGCGAAGGTGGCACGGTCGGTGACCACGCGCGCATAAGCCACCTGGCCATCGATGGCGTCGTAGATGGTGAAGTTCAGCGAGCCGCGCACCGACTCCTCCACCGTTTCCCGCGTGCGCCCAAGGGCCCAGAACGCGTCTGTCGACAGCCATCGGTGCACCAGCCCCACGTCCAGGCGATGCGGATCTGTGGAGAGCTCGTATCCGTCAGTCCCTCTGCTAGTGATCATGAAGAGTCAGGCTAACCACGCCACTTGGAAAATCCAAGTAGAGATCGCTCCGAGTCCGCGGGAGCAATCACGGCCGCGCTCACTCCGGCGGCCCGCCCGAGGTGGGGAATTCGGCGCCGTGGGCGATGCGCCCCTCACCCCTGGTGGAGCGACGCCAAATGCCCGCATTTGAGCGGACTTTGGCGACTCTGGCGTGACGTGGACCGCCATACCGAAGAATTTCTCAGGGCCAACTTCCGGCTCCCCAGAACCAAACGCCCCAAAGATCACGTGGTACGGGCGACCACATCAAGCACATACAAAAGACAGGCAAATCGGGTGGCAGTCATATCGAGGGTGGGGACGGCGGCCTTGGCCGCCGTGGTGTCCGGCGCACTGGTCGCGGGGGTGGCCGTGGCCGACTCCGGGCCAGGGACGGACCGTAGCGTGAGCGCAGGTACCGGTGAGAAGACCAAGACCGGCCGGGGAGTTCAGGGCGGGAAGACGCAGACCGTCACGTTGGTGACCGGCGACCGGGTGGTCGTCCGGGCGGGGGGCAAGCAGGTCGTCCGGCTGATCCGCGGCCAGGGGCGCGAGGAGGTCGCGATCGCGGTTCGGCGCGAGGCCGGGCACACGTACGTCGTGCCGCAGGACGCCCAGTCACTGATCAGCGCGGGCAAGCTGGACCGGCGGCTCTTGGACGTCACACGGCTCGTCAGGGACAAGTACGACGACGCCCACCGCACATCGCTTCCGCTGATCGTCAAGTACCGGCCGGGACGCGACAACAGCCGCTCGGACGACACCTTCAGGGGCCTGGCCCGCGACCGCCGTACGCTGCCCTCGATCGGCGGCGAGGCGTTCGACGCTCCGAAGTCCGGCGCGGAGGACGTCTGGGCGAAGCTCACCGGCGGGACGGGCGGCCGTACGAACGCGCGTACCGCCGTGGCCCCGTCCATCGCGCACGTCTGGCTGGACGCCAAGGTCCGCCCCGCCCTCGACAAGAGCGTGCCGCAGATCGGCGCCCCCACCATGTGGCAGGCCGGATACACCGGCAAGGGCGTCAAGGTCGCCGTCCTGGACACCGGAGTCGACCAGACACACCCGGACCTCAAGAACGTCGAGGTCACCGAGAAGAACTTCACCGAGTCCGCCCCCGACGCCAAGGACCGCATGGGCCACGGCACGCACGTCGCCTCGACCCTCGCGGGCTCCGGGGCCAAGTCGGGCGGCAAGTACAAGGGCGTGGCGCCCGACGTACAGCTCATGGACGGCAAGGTCATCTCCGAAGTGGAGGGCACGGGCACCGAGTCCGCCATCGCCGCCGGCATGCAGTGGGCGGTCGACGGCGACGCGAAGATCGTCAACCTGAGCCTCGGCAGCCTCGACTCGCCGGGGACCGACCCGCTGGAGGAAGCCGTCGCCCGGCTCTCCGGCAAGGCCCTCTTCGTCATCGCGGCGGGCAACGACGGCCCTGAGCCCGGCACGTTGAACTCGCCCGGCAGCGCCCCCGACGCCCTGACCGTCGGCTCCGTCGACAAGCAGGACAACATCGCGGAGACCTCCAGCCGGGGCCCGCAGGCCGACGGCGTCACCAAGCCCGACCTGACCGCGCCCGGCGACGACATCACGGCCGCACGCTCCACGCAGATCCCCGACAACTCCGACAGCGACCCCTATGTCGCCCTGTCGGGCACCTCGATGGCGACCCCGCACGTGGCCGGTTCCGCCGCCCTGCTCCTCCAGCAGCACCCGAAGTGGACCGGCCCGCAACTGAAAGCCGCACTCACCGGCTCGGCCAAGCCCCACCCCACGCTCAACGCCCATCAGCAGGGATCGGGCCGCGTCGACCTGACGCGCGCCGTCACCGCGTCCGTCGTCCCCGAGCCCGGCACGGTCGCCTTCGGCACGCAGGCCTGGCCGCACACCGACGACAAGCCGGTCGTCAAGACCGTCACCTACCGCAACCTCGGCACCAAGCCGGTCACCCTCAACCTCTCCGCCGACGCCCTGGACCCCAAGGGCCGCCCGGGCCCCGCGGGCATGTTCACCGTCAAGGACGCCAAGCTCACCGTCCCGGCGGGCGGCACCGCGAAGACCTCCGTCACCGCCGACACCAGGATCGGCACCGCCGACGGTGTCTACGGCGGGACGCTGCTGGCCGCCGGGGACGGCCAGCAGGTCCGCACCGGTCTCGTCGTCGACCGTGAGGTCGAGTCGTACGACCTGACGCTGAAGCACCTCGACGTCAACGGCAAGGAAGCGTCCAGCTACACCACCACGCTGACCGACAGCGCGCAGCGGAAGATCGAGGTCCCCTACCAGGAGGGGCCGGTCACCCTGCGGGTGCCGAAGGGCACGTACGCGCTGGAGAGCTCCGTCTACGGCCCGACCAAGAGCTTCGCGGTCTTCGTCCAGCCGAAGCTGAAGGTCGGCGCGAAGGCGACGCTCACGCTGGACTCCCGCAAGGCCAAGCCGGTCGCCGTCACCACCCCCGACGCAGGCGCGCGCCTCACGGCCTCGCACATCAGCTACGACGACACGGCCGTCGGCATCGCGAGCAGCTGGAGCCTCGGCGCGGGCACCGTCATCCGCACCCTCGGCCTCGGCGCCGAATCGCCCACCCTGAACGCCCAGTACAACGGCGTCTGGAAGGCCTCGGGCACGGCGGCGGCGAAGGTCGACTACCGGCTGGGCTTCAGCCGCAGCGGCAGTTGGTTCTCGGGCCTGAAGCACGCCGCCACCAAGGCCGAACTCGCCGAGGTGAAGTACGGCGTCGGCTCCTCCGCCGCCCGGCGCAAGGGCACACTGTCCGCCACGCCGATCGGCACGAACGACTACAGCCCGCCTCTGCAGCCGCTGACGGAACTGAAGCTCCCGGCCTCCGGGACGAGTTACGTCAACACCAAGGGCCTGCGCTGGACCTGGTCGATGGCGCAGCTCGACGACGCGGGGATTTCTACCATCGACTACGGCACCGACACGGTCGCCTACAAGGCGGGCAAGCGCTACACGCTGAACTTCAACACCGGTGTCGTCGGCCCCGACCTCAACGCCGATGACGGGCAGGGCGCGCGCCGCGCGGGCAACGCCATGGACGCGTACGTCCAGCTCTTCAGCGACGGCGCGGGGCACGCGGGCAGCTCGACGACGACCGGCGGCTTCACCCGGCTGGAGTCGGGCGGCCGTACCCTCGCCGAGGGCGGACCCGGCGCGGTGAACGCCGAACTCCCGGCCGCCTCCGCCTCCTATCGCCTGATCATGGAGGCCACCCGCGCGGCCAAGGTCGCCACGACCAGCACCAAGGTCACGGCGGCCTGGACGTTCAAGTCGGCGAAGACGCCCGACGACCCGCCCACCGCACTGCCCCTGTCCACCGTCCGCCTCGCGCCGAAGCTGGCGCTGAACGGCACGGCCCCGGCAGGCAGCACGCTCACGGTGCCGCTGAAGGTGGCCGGCGCGGCGGCCGGCACCGGCAAGATCGCCACGCTGACCGTCAAGGTCTCCTACGACGGCGGCAGCACATGGAAGGCGGCCCCCGTCACGACCGACGCCAACGGTGCACGCACGGCGAGCGTCAAGCACCCGGCGACGGCCAAGGCCGTGTCGTACCGCGTGTACCTGAAGGACACGAGCGGCAACACCATGACCGAGACGATCACGAACGCGTACCGGCTCGCCCCCTGACGAGACGCCCTACGCCCGTCACGGGCCCAGCGGCCACATGATGAGGCCGGGTCACGGGGACACTCCCCGGGGCCCGGCCTCTTTCGTGGCCGAGCCACGTACGGATCCCGGTCGCCGTGGGACGGCGCCCCGACCCGAGCCACAGCCACAGCCACAGCAGTGCAGGTCATCGCGGCCCTTCGCATAGGGTCGGACCCACGATGAACAGCAATGATCCGTCCGCCGCGCCGTCCAAGGCCGACAAGGCGACCGTACGGCGGCACAACCTGAGCCTGGTGCTGCGCACGGTTCATGACGCCGGTGAGACGACGCGTGCCGGGGTCGCCGCGCGGGTGGGGCTGACCCGGGCCGCGGTGTCCTCGCTCGTGGATCAGCTTCTCACCGAGGGGTTCCTCACCGAGTGGGGCAAGACGTTCAGCGGACAGGCCGGTCGGCCGGGCACGGCGCTGCAGGTGGCGCGGACCGGGCCCGCCGGGCTCGGGGTCGAGATCAACATCGACTACGTGACGGTGTGCGTCATCGACCTCGCCGGCACCGACCGCGTACGTCTGGTGGAGCGCACCGACAACCGGGGAGCCCCGCCCGCCACGGTCCTGGCCCAGGCGGCGCGGCTCGCGTCGCGGGCCATCGGGTCCGCCGCGGAGCAGAAGCTTCGCCCCGTCGGTGCCGAACTTGCCCTGCCCGCGCTGGTCTCCGGTGGGTCGGTGCGGCAGGCGCCGAACCTGGGCTGGAACCGGGTGGCCGTGGAGGGTCTGTTCGCGCAGGCGTTGACGACGCTGCATCCGACGCACCGCGCGCTGCCGGTCAGTGCCGACAACGAGGCCAACCTGGCGGCCATGGCCGAGCTGTGGTTCGGCGACAGCGACGACCGCGTGACCAGTTTCATCTACCTGACCGGCGAGATCGGTATCGGCGGCGCCCTGGTGCTGAACGGCCGGCTTTTGCGGGGCGCCCACGGGTTCGCCGGTGAGATCGGGCATGTGGTGGTGGAGCCGGACGGCCCCGAGTGCCGCTGCGGGGCACGGGGCTGTCTGGAGCAGTACGCGGGACAGGCTGCGTTGCTGAGGGCGGCGGGCCTGGAGGAGAGCGCGGGCCTGACCGGACTCGCGGAGCTGGAGCGCCGGGCGCGCGAGGGCGAGCCGCGGGCCCGGCACGCGATCGAGGAGGCCGGGCGCCGTCTGGGCCGGGTGCTCTCGGGTGCGGTGAATCTGATCGACCCGGACGCGGTGATTCTGGGCGGTGTGTTCCGCGACCTCATGCCGTGGCTCGCCCCCGCTGCCGACGAGGAACTGACCGCTCGTGTGGTGTCGGGCCTGTGGACGCCGGGCAGCAAGCGGCTGCGGGCCTCCTCCTCGTCCGGTGACGCGGCACGCGGAGCGGCCGCGCGCGTGGTGCGCGAGGTCCTGGCGGACCCGGCGGCGTACGTGGAGCGCGTGGCGGACTGACCGCCACGCGCTCCGGCACGGTGTCAGCTCCGGTGTGCCGCGATCAGCTGCCGGTACCAGTGGTAGCTGTCCTTCGGGGTGCGCCGCTGCGTGTCGTAGTCGACGCGTACGATCCCGAACCGCTTGGCATAGCCCAGCGCCCACTCGAAGTTGTCGAGCAGCGACCAGACGTAGTAGCCGCGTACGTCCACGCCCGCGTCCATGGCGGCGCGCAGGGCCGTCAGGTGGCTGTGCAGATAGGCGACGCGGTCGGTGTCGTGGACGCCGCCGTCCTGATCCACCACGTCGTGCTCGGCCGAGCCGTTCTCGGTGATGTGGATCGGCGGCAGGGCCTCGCCGTAGGTGTCCTTCAGCGCGGTCAGCAGGTCGGTGAAGGACTCGGGCACCACGGGCCAGTTCATGGCCGTGCGCCGCACGTCCGGGTAGGCCACCTCCTGGTATCGGTTGTCGGTGGCGACACGATGGGCGGGGTCGGGCTCGCGCTGGGGGGCGTCGGCGACCACGATCGGCCGGTAGTAGTTGATGCCGAGGAAGTCCAGTGGCTGGGCGATCAGATCGAGGTCCCCGGCGCGGCGGAAGTCCTGGCGGGCGATCAGCTCGCCCCAGGTGTCCTGCTCGGTCGCCGGGTAGCGGCCCGCCAGGAGGGGCTCCGTCCACACCAGGTTGTGCTGGGTGTCGGCACGTAGGACGGCCGCGCGGTCGGCGGGCGTGTCGGCGGCGGGCACGTTGCGGTCGAGGTTGAGGGTGATGCCGGCCTCCCGGACGCCGGCCGCGCGCAGCGACCTCATCGCCAGGCCGTGCCCGACGAGCAGATGGTGGGCGGCGGCCAGGGCTCCGGTGCCCTCCTGGGCGCCGGGGGCGTGGCGGCCGACGGAGTAGCCGAGGAACGCGCTGCACCAGGGTTCGTTGAGGGTGATCCAGCGGGGGACGCGGTCGGCGAGGTGCTCGGCGACGATGCGCGCGTACTCGCCGAAGCGTTCGGCGGTCTCGCGCACGCGCCAGCCGCCCCGGTCCTCCAAGGCCTGCGGCAAGTCCCAGTGGTAGAGGGTGGCGGCCGGTTGGATGCCGGCTTCGAGGAGTTCGTCGACGAGCCGCGAGTAGAAGTCCAGGCCCTTGGCGTTGGCAGGGCCGGAGCCGGTGGGCTGAATGCGGGGCCAGGCGATGGAGAAGCGGTAGGAGTCGACCCCCAGGTCGCGCAGCAGGGCCACGTCCTCGGTGTAGCGGTGGTAGTGGTCGCAGGCCACGTCGCCGGTGTCGCCGCCGTCGACGCGGCCGGGGGTGTGGCAGTAGGTGTCCCAGATGGAGGGGCCGCGGCCGTCTTCGTCCGCGGCGCCCTCGATCTGGTACGAGGCGGTGGCGGCGCCGAAGACGAAGCCGGAGGGGAAGACGGGCAAGTCACTCATGGATGGCCTTACTTGGCGTACGTGGCTCACTTGACGGATCCGCCGGTGATGCCGGCGGCGATGTACTTCTGGGCGAGGACGAGCAGCACCGCGGCCGGGATCGCGGACAGGACGGACGCGGCCATGACGGAGCCCCAGTCGCCGACGTGCGCGCCGATGTACTGGTAGATGCCGAGGGTGACCGGCTTGACGTCGTCGGTGGTGTTGAGCGTGAGCGCGAACATGAAGTCGCTCCACGCGTACAGGAAGGAGAACAGTCCTGCGGTGATCAGGGAGTTGCGGCTCATCGGGAGCACGACCTGTACGAAGGTGCGCAGCCGGCCCGCGCCGTCGACCTCGGCGGCCTCGATGACCTCCTTGGGGATGGCCACCATGAAGGAGCGCATCAGGACGATGGCGAAGGGGATGCCGAGCGAGGCGTCGGCGAGCATGAGTCCGAAGTAGGAGTTGACCAGGCCGAGATCGACGTACGCGCTGTAGAGCGCGTTGGCGATGACGATGCCCGGCACCATCTGGGTGATGAGCGTGCCGAAGACGATGGTGCGGGTGCCGCGGAGGCGGAACTGGGCGAGCCCGTAGGCGGCGGGAGCGGCGATCGCGAGGCAGATCGTGACGGCGCCGAAGGCGACGACGAGCGAGGTCAGCAGGTGGCCGCCCTGCTCGCGGATCGCGGAGGTGAACCCGGACAGGTCCACCCCGTGCGGGAAGGGCGAGACCTCCAGGAGTCCGGATGTGGGCTGCAGGGCTGTGTTGAGCATCCAGTAGAGCGGGAAGAGCATCACGCCCAGGATGAGTACGCCGACGACGGTGGCGCCCCACCGGCGCTTCGCCCTGGTGGCGGGCCCCTGGGTGGCGGGTGTCGCGGTGACGGTGGTGGTGGCCATGGTGGTCACTTCCCCTCGGAGCGGTTGGCCCGCAGGTAGAACACCGCGAAGACGGCGGAGATCAGGATCAGGACGTTGCCGACGACGGCGCCCGCGCCGAAGTCCAGCTGCACGAAGGAGTTCTGGTACGTGAGGGTGCCCAGGGTCTGGGTGGAGTCGGCGGGGCCGCCGTCGGTCAGGGCGAGGATCAGGTCGAGGATCTTGACCGTCGACATGAAGCCGAGGACCAGCACCACGGTGATGACCGGCTTGAGCAGCGGCAGTGTGATCGAGCGGAACGTGCGCCAGGCGGACGCTCCGTCCAGGGACGCGGCCTCGTACAGCTCCTTGGGGACCTCTTGAAGGCCTCCGTACAGGATCACCATGTTGAAGGGGATGCCGATCCAGATGTTCACCAGGATGACGGAGAACAAGGCCATGCCGGGGCTGGTCAGCCAGGGTGTGGCGCCGCCCAGGCCGAGGGTGTCGAGGAAGGAGTTGAGCACGCCGGTGTCCTGGTCCAGGATGCGGCGCCACACGATGCCGGAGACGACCATCGGGACGAGCCAGGGCAGCAGGATCAGCGAGCGCAGCACGCCGTTCAGCGGGAATCTCTTGGTGAAGAAGACGGCGAGCGCGAGGCCGATGCCGAACTGGCCGATCAGGGACCCGATGGTGAAGACGACGGTGTGCCACAGCGCCTTGCCGAACAGATCGTCCTGGAAGACGTTGCTCCAGTTGTCGGTGCCGTTGAACGGGGCCTTGCCGTCGAAGAAGGTGGAGGGCGAGTAGTCCTGGAAGCTCATCAGGACGTTGCGTACGAGCGGGTAGCCGAAGAAGAGCACCATGAAGATGACCGCCGGTGCGATGAAGCCCCACTGGGAGAGCCTGCGGCGGCGCCGGGCGCGTGCCGGGTCGGGCTTCTTGACGGTCGTCGTCGGCTGGTCGTGGGCGGGCGTGGCCGCGGTGGTTGTGGTGGTGGCCATGTTCGTCACGTCACTTCCCGCTCGTGGCGCGCTGCTGGGCGCGCTGGAGCGCGGCCTCGCTGGACTGCCCGGTGAGGGCGGACTGGAAGGCGCTCTGCAGGGCGAGCGACACCGATGACCAGCGCGCGCCGACCTTGGCCGTGCGCGAGCGCGCGGTGGCCACCTGGTCGGCGAGTGCGTCGAGTTCGGGCACTTCCTTGCGCCAGACGGCGGCGGCCTTCACGTTGGCCGGGACCATCCAGCTGTTGCGCGCGTAGGTGATCTGTTCCTTCTCGCCCGCCATGCAGTCGATGATCTTCGCGGCGGTCTTCTCGCGCGCGGTGTCACCGGTCTTGGGCACGGTCAGCACGGCGCCGCCGAGCGGGCCCACGGAGGAGTCCGCCCCCGCCTTCGGCACGGGGATCTGGGCGATGCCCCAGTCCAGGTTCTTCTTCGTGTTGAGGGTCTCGACCTGCCACGGACCGTTGATCATCATGGCGGCGTTGCCTGCCATGAACTGGTCGTTGACGTCTGCCTGGGTCCAGTTGACGGTCGACTTGGACAGCGAGCCGTCCTTGATGAGGCCCTTCCAGTAGTCGAGTGCCTGGGCGACCTGCTTGCTCGCGAGGTGCGACTCGTCACCGCCGTTGGACCACATGAAGGGCGTGAACTGGAAGACGCCGTCCTCCGCGCCGCCCGCGCTCAGGGCGATGCCGTACTGCTTTCCCTTGGTGAGCTTCTTGGCGGTCTGCCGCATCTCGTCCCAGGTGGTGGGCACTTGGAGACCGGCCTTCTGCAAGGTGTCCTTGTTGTAGAACAGGGCGAGGGTGTTCACCGTGCGCGCGGCCCCGTAGTACGTGCCCTTGTAGGAGCCGAAGTCGACGATGCCCCGCGGTATGTCCTGGGTGGACAGGCCAAGGGAGCGCAGGTCGATCAGGCCGCCCGCCTCGGCGAACGTCGGCATCTCGGAGGCGTCGAACTGGATGACGTCCGGCAGGGACTTCGACGACGCCATGCGCAGGGACTTCGTCATGACCTGGGCGGCCGGCACGCTCTGCTGCTCGATGGTGATGCCGAGCCGCTTGCTGCAGCGGGACAGCGTGGCCGCGTCCCAGCCGTGATACGAGTCGTCGGTCGACGAGTTGAGGACGGTGTAGACGTCGTCGTCGCGTTGCTGGCCGCAGCCGACGAGTGCCGTGGTGGCCACGAGTGCGGAGACAACGGTGAGCGGGACCTTCGCCCGCCGACCGGCGCGGCGGTGCCTGACACGCGCGCGCTCCGGTATGTGTGCTGCTGTCACGGTGGTTGCCCTTGCCTGGGAGGGGTGGCCGGCCCGGCGGGACGCCCGTGTCCCGCCGGGGGTGTGCACAGATCCCGGTACGGCTCCGGCCGCGGCCGTACGGGCTCGATCGCGGGGTGCGGGGTTCAGCGCACGCCGAGCAGGTGCTCCATGGCGAGCTGGTCGAGGTGCTCGAAGGCCATGGAGCGCTCGGCGGCGGCGTTCGCGTCGTAGTCCTCGTACGCGCTCTTGTCGGCCAGGAGCTCGGCCAGGCCCTCGGCGGCGGTGGGCCGGGCGAGCTGGTCGAGGCGGGAGTCACGCAGCGCTTGGCGCACCTGAGGGTCGGATCGGAACGCGGCCGCACGCTCCTTGAGGATCAGGTAGTTGCGCATGCAGTTCTTCGCGGACTCCCACACGCCGTCGACACCGTCGGTGCGCGCCGGCTTGAAGTCGAAGTGGCGCGGGCCTTGGTAGCCGGCGCTCTCCAGGAGGTCGACGAGCCAGAATGCCTGGCGCACGTCACCGGCGCCGAAGCGCAGGTCCTGGTCGTACTTGATGCCGGTCTGGCCGTTGAGGTCGATGTGGAAGAGCTTGCCCGCCCACAGGGCCTGGGCGATGCCGTGCGGGAAGTTCAGGCCCGCCATCTGCTCGTGGCCGACCTCCGGATTGACGCCCGCGAGTTCGGGGCGCTCCAGGCGCTCGATGAACGCCAGGGCGTGACCGATGGTCGGCAGGAGGATGTCGCCGCGCGGCTCGTTCGGCTTGGGCTCGATGGCGAACCTGAGGTCGTAGCCCTGCTCGACGACGTATGCGCCGAGCAGATCGAAGGCTTCCTTCATCCGGTCGAGCGCGGCACGCACATCCTTGGCGCCGCCGGACTCCGCCCCCTCACGGCCTCCCCAGGCGACGTACGTCGTGGCGCCCAGCTCCACCGCGAGGTCGATGTTGCGGATGGTCTTGCGCAGCGCGAAGCGGCGTACGTCGCGGTCGTTGGCGGTGAAGCCGCCGTCCTTGAAGACGGGGTGCGTGAACAGGTTCGTGGTGGCCATCGGCACCGCGAGCCCGGTCTCCTCCAGGGCGGCGCGGAACCGTTTGACGATGGCCTCGCGCTCGGCGTCGGAGGAGCCGAAGGGGATCAGGTCGTCGTCGTGGAACGTCACGCCGTACGCGCCGATTTCGGCGAGCCGGTGTACGGAGTCGACGGGGTCCAGTGCCGGGCGGGTGGCGTCGCCGAAGGGGTCGTTGCCCCGCCAACCGACGGTCCACAGACCGAACGTGAAGGTGTCTTCGGGGGTGGGGGTGAAGCGGTCGGACATGGGGCGGCCCTTTGCTGCGAGTTTGTTTTCTGACATGACTAATACGCCACCAAGCGCTTCGACGCCAGACCCTGACGCCAACTTCACGCGCTGCGAAAGCTCTGCTACCTGGCGCGATCAAGAATCGAAGCGCTTCCGCGAGCACCCCGGAAAACGGCCCTTGCCGTTTTGTTTTCTGTACGGTCAAATGGCAGGCGCAGCTCGCTCCTCTTCAAGATCGCAAGCCAGTTGAGGGACTCCGCGCCACCGGCCCGGCGTCGCCATCGGCAGGGTTACGTCCGACGGCTCCCGCGACCCGAACCGCCGCCCACGCACCACCCCCGCACCACCCTGAGGAAGATCATGAAGTTCACCGACGGCTTCTGGCTCATGCGCCACGGGGTCGAGGCCTCGTACGCGACCGAGGTCCGCAGTGTCCGCGCCGACGCCGACCGCTTCACCGCCCACGCCGCGACCAAGCGCGTCGAGCGCCGCGGCGACACCCTCAACTCCCCTTTGCTGACCGTCGATTGCTTCTCCCCCGCCGAAGGCGTCATCGGCGTCCGCACCACCCACCTGGCGGGCAAGCGCCACCCCGGCCCGGACTTCGGCCTGCCGGGCGCCGACACCGGGGTCGGCCAGGTGCGCCATGACGGCGACACCATCGAGCTCACCAGCGGCCCTCTCACCGCACGACTGGACCAGGCCGAACCCTGGGCGCTGTCGTTTCGTGACGCGGACGGCCGGGAGGTGACATCGGCGGGCCGCAAGGGCACGGCCTTCTTCACCACCGGCGACGGCGCGCACCACATGGCCGGGCGGCTTGCGCTCGGCGTCGGCGAACAGGTCTACGGCCTCGGCGAACGCTTCACCCCGTTCATCAAGAACGGCCAGGTCGTGGACATGTGGCAGGCCGACGGCGGCACGAGCAGCGAACAGGCGTACAAGAACGTCCCGTTCAGCCTGCACGTCTCCCCCACCGGTGCCTACGGCGTCTTCGTCAACCATCCCGGCAAGGTGAGCTACGAGATCGGCTCGGAGTCGGTCGGCCAGATGCAGTTCAGCGTCGAGGACCAGACGCTGGAGTACTACGTCGTCGCGGGCCCGACACCGAAGGACGTGCTGCGCCGCTACACCGCGCTCACCGGCCGCCCCGCGCTGCCGCCGGCGTGGTCGTTCGGACTGTGGCTCACCACGTCTTTCACCACGCAGTACGACGAGCAGACGGTGACGTCGTTCGTCGACGGCATGGCCGAGCGGGACATCCCGCTGAGCGTCTTCCACTTCGACTGCTTCTGGATGCGCGAGTACCAGTGGTCGGACTTCGAGTGGGACCCGGATGTCTTCCCCGACCCCGAGGGCATGCTGGCCCGGCTCAAGGGGCGGGGACTGAAGATCTCCGTGTGGATCAACCCGTACATCGCGCAGAAGTCCGCCCTGTTCGACGAGGCCGCCGCCGCGGGGTATCTGGTGAAGCGGGCGAACGGCGACATCTGGCAGTGGGACCTGTGGCAGGCGGGCATGGCGCTCGTCGACTTCACGAACCCCGAGGCCTGCGCGTGGTACCAGGCGAAGCTGAAGGTGCTGCTCGACCAGGGCGTCGACTGCTTCAAGACCGACTTCGGCGAGCGCATCCCCACCGACGTGGTCTGGCACGACGGCTCCGACCCGGAGCGCATGCACAACTACTACACGCACCTGTACAACCGCGCCGTCTTCGAACTCCTGGAAAAGGAGCGCGGCACGGGTGAGGCCATCCTGTTCGCGCGCTCGGCGACGGCGGGCGGCCAGCAGTACCCGGTGCACTGGGGCGGCGACTGCTGGTCGTCGTTCGGCGCGATGGCGGAGTCGCTGCGCGGCGGGCTGTCACTGTCGTTGTCGGGCTTCGGCTTCTGGTCCCACGACATCGGCGGCTTCGAGGGCACCCCGGACCCCGCGGTCTTCAAGCGCTGGCTCGCCTTCGGCCTGCTCTCCTCCCACAGCCGCCTCCACGGTTCCAGCTCCTACCGGGTGCCGTGGGAGTTCGGTGACGAAGCCGTCGACGTGACCCGGCAGTTCACGCGGCTCAAGCACCGCCTGATGCCCTATCTGTACGGCGCCGCCGCCGAGGCACACCACACCGGCGTGCCGCTGATGCGGCCCATGCTCCTGGAGTTCCCGGACGACCCCACCGCCCGAGGCCTGGACCGGCAGTACATGCTCGGCCCCGACCTCCTGGTCGCGCCCGTCTTCTCGGCCGACGGCGTCGTCGAGTACTACCTGCCCGAAGGCACCTGGACCCACCTCCTGACCGGCGAACACGTCCAGGGCCCGGCCTGGCGCCGCGAAAGGCACGGCTTCGACAGCCTGCCCCTGTACGTCCGCCCAGGAGCGGTCCTCCCGCTCGGCTCCGACACCCAGCGACCCGACGGGGACTGGCTCGACGCCCTTTGCTTGCTCGTCACCCCCGACGCCCACCAGGTGACGGTCACCGTCCCCGACCACACCGGCCGCCCTGCCGCCGCCTACCAGGTGACGCGCGAGGCCACGGGCATGGCGGTGACCGTGACGCCACCGGAGGGACACGCCACTCCACGCACGGTGCTCTCGGCCGACCTGTGAGGTCGCGTCCCACGACCGAGGAGAGGGGTGAGAGGGACGCGCCGGTCAGGAGGCTCGTTGTGCCGCGCCGTGCAGATGGTGGACCATCCAGAACTCCTGAACTCGTTCGCCATCACCCGTCATGGCCGTGACCAGGGAACTCAACATGCCCGGCAGGCCTGCGCTCGTGTCGGGCCGATGTGCCGCGACACACCGAGCAAGGACATCGAAGACGATGGCCTGCCGGAAGAAGGCCTCGGAGGGGCGTTCCCACTCGGGGACGAACTCATCGGCTTCGCCGGAGCGCAGCGATTGGGCCCGCAGGCGAGCGAGATCACCCGCGGCGCCGAGTTCCCCCTGGAGCCGGTCCCGTACGGCACGAGGGGCCTCCTCCGCCGCGAGAGCAGCCACGACCAAGGGGTGCGCGCTCAAGTCAGCGTGTTCAACGGCCAGTTCCATGGCGTGGCGGCGCAACCGCCCGAGCAGTGCCGGGCCCAGGTCCGTCAGGTAACTCACGAACGGTTCCCGTTGCAGCAGCGGTGAGTCGATGAGCCCCTGCCCCAGTACGTACTGCGGTACGGGCGTGATCTGAACGGCGTGGTGTGGGCCTCGTACCCAAGCGTCGTCGAACCGGGAGCCCGTCGCGCGCTCGACAGCCGCCAGTCCCCAGCCCCAGCTGCCGCTTGTCCTTGCGGGCAGGCCCTCCAGCAGGGGTTCCCAGGCGTCGGGGGCGGCCCCGTACGGGTCGTCGGGGACGACCATGTCGAGGGCGCAGGAGACGAGTCCGTCTTCGGCAAGGCTCAGCCGGGACACCGCGTTGACGTTCCAGAAGGCGCTGGCCGTGCGTCCCAGACGGGAGAGGGGACGCAGGACCTCCTCGCGGGACCCCTGATAGTTGTTGTTCTCCACGACGACGACGGCCGGTCCCGAGCGGGAGACGAGGATGAAGTCTCCGTCGTCGTGCTCGCGCAGATCCTCCAGACACATCGGGCGAGCGTGCGCGGGGTCCCCGCCGAACGCCTGGATCACGGCGTCCTCGTCACCGCCGCGCACGACCGTGAACGTGGCTGCCTCCTGAAGACCCAAGCCGTCGAGGAGCTCATCAAGATGTTCGGGTGAAGTCATGCGGGGATTGTCGCCGCCACCACTGCCAGCCCCCTTCCACGGCCTCCCCCTCCGGGGTACGGCGGGTCGTGTTCCGGCCGAACAACTGCTCCACAGCTACCTCACTGCCCCCTCAGCCCGCCGCCTTTGATCCTGGTCACGGACCCCTGAGGGGAGAACGCGTGGTGGAAGGTGAAGGCATGCGGCGTGGGGCCGTGGTCGCGGAGGTGCTCCAGCCTGGAGACCCCGTCCTGCCAGGTGGGCGTCTCACCGTGCCCGGTGGGTGTCTCGCCCTCCCCGGTGGGTGTCTCGCCCTCCCCGGTGGGCGTCTCACCGTCACCGACCCACCAGAACACGTGATTGGGGTGTTCCGACCTCTCGAACCAGTCGTGACGCCTGTTCAGCGCCGCACGATGCAGACCGGTGTAGACGGCGTCGAAGGCGGGGCGCAGGCCGGTCCAGAGCGAGAGGGACGCGGCCAGGGCGATGGTGTCGGCCGTACGCCCCTTGCCGTACCAGGCCGGCACGGCGAATTCTCCCCATGCACCCCAGTCCAGGTCGAAGTGTGCGCCCCGGGCGCCGTCGGCCGCCTCGGCATGAGCGAGGTATCCGGGGCTCCGGCTGATCTCCTGGTAGATGGCCCCAGCTCTGTCGAGGAAATCACGCATGAGAGCAGCGGGGTCGGCGAGTGGTGACTTCAGGACGCCGAATGTGTACAGCGCAAGATGAGGCATGCGTCTCTTTCTGGATGAGGACCTGGTGGGGACATGTTTCGCCGGCTTACGCGAGGAGGCACGGATGCGCAGGGCGTGACCGTGACCGACTCATCTGCTCGCGCATGACTCAGCCCGAAACAGCACCCTGCGACCGGGGGCGATCGCCGAAGACCAGGTGAAGGTAACTACCTGAGCGGGCCTTGTCGAAGTTGCGCTTTTCTTGCCCAAGTGCCCTCGTATGCCGCCCATTGCGGCCCCCGGGGGTGAGCGGGGGCGGACTCTCTCCGCCGATGCCCCGGTGCATGCGCAGTTACGGGAGACGCTCCAACTGCCTGCCCGTCCACCGGAGTTCACGCGAGCGCCTTGTTTGTTGAAGTACCAACTGTGGGAATGAAAAGGCTTGTTGAGACGGAAGTGTCACCCCCCACAGGAGGCCCCATGCGCCGTCGACTCACCGCGCTCGCCGTAAGCACCGCTTCCCTCACCCTGGCCATCGGCGTAGCCGCCTCCCCCGCGTCGGCCGTGCCCGCCGACAAGGCGCAGGTCCTCAGCCAGTGGACCCAGACCGACGCGGGCAGTTACAACGCCTGGGCGTCGGCCAACGCCAACCAAGGAGCCTGGAGCGCGTACCAGTTCAACTGGTCCACCGACTACTGCTCCAGCTCCCCCGACAACCCCCTCGGCTTCCCCTTCAAAACGGCCTGCGCGCGCCACGACTTCGGATACCGCAACTACAAGGAAGCGGGCACCTTCAACGCCAACAAGGCCCGCGTCGACAGCGCCTTCTACGAGGACCTGAAGAGAGTGTGCGCCAGGTACAGCGGCGCAACGAAGAGCACCTGCGACGGGACGGCCTGGACGTACTACCAGGCCGTCGACAAACTCGGCTTCACCCGCGTGGTGGGCGACGGAAGCGCCGCCTGACCGGCCACTCACCTGCACGAGGGGAGGCGGTGACCACGTGCACGTCACCGCCGCTCCCCCCTGCTTACATACGGGACTTCATTACGTCGACCTCACAGCCGGGCGCGGACGGGTCGAAGCCGTGCTCTACCAGCCAGCGGACCCCCAGCAGACTGCGCAACGAACCCCATGCGCGGACCACATCGAGGTCGACGTCGGTGCCGTAGCCGGCCATGAGGTCGTCGAGGTGCTCTTCGTGTCCCAGCGTCAAGGTGGCGATGTCGTACAGGGCATCACCCTGACCTGCCTCGGACCAGTCGATGATGCCCGTGACCTCGTCGCCGTCGACGAAGACGTGAGCGATCTGCAGGTCGCCGTGCGTGAACGCCGCAGTCCACGGACGGAGCGCGGCCTCGGCAACCTGGCGGTTGCGCACGATCAGATCGGTGGGCAGGACATCGTTTGCCATGAGCCACTCACACTCGGAGTCGAGTTCCGCCGCCAGCTCGTCGAGGTTACGGCCGGCGCGGCCGGGCCGGGGAGGCAGCGGCGCATCGTGCAGCTTCCGGATGGCGGCGCCCGAAGCCGCCCACGCCGCCGGGGACGCGGTCGACGGCTCGCCCAGGCGGCCGAGCGGCACCCCCGGGAGCGCGGCGATCGCGAGCACGGGCGGTTTCCGCCACAGCACCTCCGGGGTCGGGACCGGCACCAGCGCCATCGCCTCGACCTCGACGTCGGTGCGCCCCTGATCGGCGTCGACCTTCAAGAACACGTCGCCGACTCGCAGCGTCGCGCGTTCGTGATGGGCGACGACGACGTTGACCTCATCCATGGCGCCCAGTATCCCGAGATGCTCGTCGACGTCACCGGAATTACCCCGTACGACTGCCCGGCAGACCGCGTCTCGCCCCCTCCGTACCCCGGTGCAACTGTGGCGTAGCACGAGACCCCCCGCACGGGAGCACCAGGCGGGATGCGGCGGAGGTGCCCGCAGGTGTACGGGCGTGGATTGCGCGGGTAGGTAGCCGCGCGTGGTGTGTTTCGGCGTCACAGCCGCGCGTGGTGGATGTCGGCGTCACAGCAGCGCGTGGTGAATGTCGGCGTCACAACCGCGCGTCTGCGTTCGCGCTCTTACGACCTGGGGGGTCATGCTCGATGAGCACAGCAGGGTCTGCAAAGTCCGTGTTAAAGACAGGGGTCAAGCGACTCCTGGGACGTGCCGGCTTCGACATCGTTCGGAGCACCAACAGCCGCGGCGGGGTGGACGACTTCATTCCGTTCGAGGCCACGATGCGGGCCGCACGAGCGGCCGGGCTGTCGGTCGGCGACTACGTCGACGAGGTCATGAACGGAACGCCCGGTGCCACCCAGTCCACCATCGATGAACTACGCGCCCTCGGCGTCTTCGCTGCCGACCCCGCCACGGTGCTGGAGATCGGCCCCGGCTCCGGGCGATACCTGGAGAAGACGCTGAAGGAGTGCTCACCCGACCGGTACGAGATCTACGAGACCGCCGCCCCCTGGGCCGACTACCTCGTGGACACATACAAAGTGGTCGCCCGGCCCACCGAAGGAAGCAGTCTCGCCCCGACACCCGACGGCAGCATCGATCTCGTACAGGCCCACAAGGTCTTCAACACCGTGACCTTCCTCTGCGCCTCCCGCTACTACTTCGAGATGGCACGCGTCACGCGCCCCGGCGGCCGGATCATCTTCGATGTGATGACGGAGAACTGCCTGGACCCGGCCACGATGCGCACCTGGGCGGCCAAGGGCGGTGCGGGGCACGGCTCGTACCCCGCCGCCATGCCCCGCCAGACGTGCGTGGACCTCTTCGCGACCCTCGGCTGCAGCCTGGAGGCCGGATTCCTGGCCCCCATGGGCGTCGCCTCCACTGAAGTACTGGTCTTCAAGAAGAGCCTCTGACCGCGGACGACCCACCGCGAGCCCCTGCCGACCTCACGATCCTCCGGATGCCAGCCGGGGCAGCCCGTGGGGGATCGGGGATCGACGTCGACGGCGCCGTCCTTGAGGGCCAGGCGGTACAAGCGGTACACCGGCAGTGGCCGGTACGCCGTCGACCTGCACGGATGGGGTGGGCCGGATGTGTTTCCCGCTCCACCCGCAGGGCAACCGGCAGAGGCACCCTCCGGCCCCGGCCTGGCGAGGCTCGGTCACAGACGCTGGGAGGGAAGGCCCGGAACCACGCGCGAGGACCCGAACCACCCGGTTCGGACGGCATACGGAGGTAGCTGCGATGTTCCCGGCACAGCAGGGTGGCTCCTCACGGGGAACCAGCGGACTGTACGACGTCCTGGAGCTCATCCTCGAGCGAGGCCTCGTCATCGACGCGGAGATCCGCATCTCGGTCATCGGCATCGAGCTCATCAAGATCGACGTGCGGATCGTCATCGCCAGCGTCGACACCTACCTGCGGTTCGCCGAAGCCTGCAACCGGCTCGACCTGGAAGGTGGCCCCTCCCAGCGTCCGGGACTGCCCGAGCTGATCGGCGACATGACCGGGGACGGGGGCCGGAAGGAGAAGCAGCGCGCCCGCTCCACCCACCGGCCCGGCGGGTGACGGGCCGGCCGCTGCTCTTGCTCCACCCGGCGCGTCCAGTGAAGTGAGTACGCCCAGGGCCCTCCGGGCGATGTTCTCCGACGTTCTCGCGGGCCAGCGATGAGTTTCCCCGCCTGCCTCCGTCCTACCTGGTGAGCGCCAAGGAAACAGAGGCACGCTACGGGCAGCATCGGCTTGGCGTCCGTCTCGGGGCACCAGCCGCTCTCTGATCGAAAACTCCTGGACAGGTGGTATCGAGATGGACAAGCAATTCACCGCGACCCTGCAGAAGAGCCCGAACAAGGGCGGCTGGACCTACGTCGTGTGGCCCCAGTCGGTCGAGTACTTCGGCACCGGCGGCCTGGTGAAGGTCCGGGGCACGATCGACGGTCACCCGTTCCAGAGCTCTTTCATGGCTCTGGGCAACGGCACGCACAAACTGCCCGTGAAGGCGGACGTGCGCAAGGCCATCGGCAAGGAAGAAGGCGACACCGTGATCATCCGCCTGGAGGAACGCTTGGACGCCTGACTCCGGCCACGACCGCACCCGGATACGACGAACCTCGCAAGAACCGATCTCGCCTCACGGGAGGAACGCCACTGCCGGGAAGGCCGGAGACGGCCCGTCGAGCAGGTGCCCCCGGCGCTGACGCAGGTGCTCGTCGAAGAAGGCGAGCGGATACGCCTGCTGGATCTTGATCGCCTGCCCGGGATCGAGGGTGCCGATCACGTCCTCGAGCTGCTGCCTGCTCCATCCGTACAGCTTCGCCACCTGCGGGAAGAGCGCCTCGTTGTCGCCGTACGAGATATGGGCGGCGCCCCGCGCCTGAATGTCCAGGCGCCAGCCCCGCAGGTGCGACCAGAACGCCGCGGCTTCGGGGACCGTGGCCCGGGTGAACTCGGCCGACATCATCATGAACGGCCGGTGCAGATCGCCGGCCAGCGGCGGCTTCATCTGCATCGGGCCGTCCAGGCTCAGCCCGGCCCGGATCCGCTCGTCCGCGAGCATGGCGCAGGCGGTGGCCGTCCCGCCCTTGGACCAGCCGAGCGCGCCCATGCGCCGCACGTCGAGGGAGCCTCGCAGCCCGGCCGGCAGCTTTCGTCGGTCGGCGTCAGGGTTGCCCCCGGCGGCGAGTTGCTCGACGCAGTCCAGGACGAAGCGCAGGTCAGCGGCGAAATCCCCGGGCAGCGTCGGCGCCTGCCTGTCGTCGAGCGGGACGGCGACGCGGCCGTCGGGGAACTGGGTGTAGGTGTCGTACTGATGGGCCACCGTCACCACCGCGTACCCGTGGCTGGCGAGCTCCTGGACCATGACGGTGTGGTCGCCCTGGTGGCTGTGCGCGCCGTGTGAGAACACGACGACGGGCAGCCGACCGCCTGTGCGGCGCACCGGAGCACACACCCGCCCAACCGTCAGCGGCCCCAGCGAAGCCAGATCGCCGAACCCGGCGTCGGTGAGGAACGCCCGAAACGCACCGGCAGGCATCCAGGGCGCCACCGGATGGCGCATGGCGTCCCGCGCCGGATACCAGACCGTGGCCATCAGCTCACGGAAGTGGCCGGGACCCGCGATGACGTCCGGACGCGACCGGTCGACGAGGTGCAGTTGGATCGTGCCCACCGGGTACGGCCCCGTCGGCCCCGGCAGCACCAGCCGCCGCGCGACCGGGGCGGCCCACGCGGAGCCGGCGACGCCGGCGAGCGGCACGGCCGCCCCGGCGGCCAGAGCAGCACCCATAGCGTGCCGGCGCGTAAAACCCTTCCGGCTGATGAACGGCGTGGTGGTCATGGGCCCTCCCCTGGTGACGAAGCGTCAACGGCGACCCGCGGCCGACCCGCGGACACAGGACGACGCTGTCACGTGCCCCTCCCCCGCGGCATCGGCCCGTCGATCACCTGCACGCCGACCGCATCAGCCCACGGGCTTACGTCCGTGGACTGATCCCGGACTGATCCGGTCGGCAGAGCAAGCAGGCACTAACGGTCAACCGTGTCCGCCGGGGCCCGGGGCCGTACGCTCCCGGACCCCGGCGGAGTGCGGTGTGCCTACAGGGCCGGGTAGGCGTTCTTCATGAGCTCCTGGAACTGGGCGGAGAACCAGTGGCCGGAGACCGGTGCGTTGGGCAGCGCCCCGGACATGTTGTTGTTGTTGCGCGGGTTACCGGTGTACGTGGGGTCGCACATGCGGTCGAAGCCCTTGCCCTCGTCGTTGTCGATGGCCTTGCTCGAACCGTCGGACTCCCCCGGCGGCTTCATCCACACGTAGGCGTCGATCCCGGTGGCCGGGTTGGCCTGCGGCCGCTCGCCGAGGCCCGCTCCGGACTGGTTGCACCAGTTGCCGAGGTGGATGCGGCGGTCGTAGCGTCCGCCGTTCACGTACGTGTCGACGTCGGTGGTGGCCCCGGGTCCGGTGGGCCGGGCGGTGCCGCCCCAGCCGTTGCGGGACGTGTCGATCAGCATGCCGAGGTTCTGGTCGAAGCCGAGCGAGACCAGCTTGGTGCGCATGGCCTGGGCGTACGACAGCTCGTCGGTGTAGCGGTTCCAGTCGACCCACTTGGACTCGCGCACCGACTTGCCCGCGACGGAGTCGCCGATGGCGAAGTTGTCCTCCTTGAGGGCGCTGTAGTTGGCCGTGTTCACGATGAAGCCGTGGACGTCGGACAGCTTCGCGCCGTTGCTGGAGGCGGTCGACTTGAACAGCTCGGCGGAGGGGCCGAAGTTGTCGTCCCAGCCGAGCCAGCCGTGGTGGCCCGCGTCGATGTAGTTGTAGACGTTCTTGATGTCACCGAGCTTGTCGAGGGCGTAGCCGACGCCCTTCTGGTAGTTGCCGTTGGCCTTCATCACGTCGCAGTTGGGCGTGGCCGTGGGCCGGCCGGAGACGTTGGTGACGAGGTTGGGCAGGGAGTCGATCTCGATCGTGGTGACGATGCGCAGATCCTTGTACTTGGGGTCGGCGAGGATCGCGGCGATGGGGTCGATGAAGTCGGTCTTGTACTTGTCGATCTCTGTCGGGCCGAGTTCGCCGTTGGAGGCCAGAGCGGCGCAGTCGCGGCCCGGCAGGTCGTACACGACGAGCTGGACGACTTGTTCGCCGCTGCCCTTCTGGGCGAGCGCCGCGTCGAGGTGGTCGCGCAGGCCCATGCCGTCGCCTACGCCGTTGACGGCGGCGATGCGGTCGAGCCAGACACCGGTGGGCTGGTTCGCGATGCGCTCGCCGCCCGGTTCGGCCTTGGCCTTCGCGGACCACTCCGGGTTCACGTACACCTTGGCTCCGGCGTACGGGTTGTCGACGCGGTCCCCGGGCTCGGTCGGGTCGGTGGGGTCGGTCGGGTCCGTGGGATCGGTGTCCGCGTTGCAGGTGACGCCGTTCAGCTTGAAGGTGGTGGGCAGGGTGTTGCTGCCGCTGTAGGTGGCGTTGAAGCCGAAGGAGGCGGAGGCGCCGGTGGACAGGTTGCCGTTGTAGGAGGCGTTCTTGGCGGTGACGGCGGCGCCGGCCTGGGCGATGTCGGCGTTCCAGCTGTTGGTGACCTTCTGGTTGCCCGCGTAGGACCAGGTGAGGTTCCAGCCGTTGACCGCGGCGCCGTTGTTGGTGACGGTGACGGCGGTGGTGAACCCGCTGTCCCACTGGTTCTGCACCTTGTAGTCGACGGTGCAGGCCGGGGCCGCTGCCCCGACGTCGGGCTGCGCGACGGCGGTGCCCGCGCAGGCGGCGCCGGTGAGGGCGAGGGTGGTGAGCACGGCGGTGCCGGCTCTCGATCTGATACGGCTCATGGTGTGCGGTGTCCCTTCTGAGACGAGGAGGGTCGTGCGGTGCGGAATGGTCGCGCTGCGCAGGGTGGTAGCGCTGTGCGGGATGGTCGCGTTGTGCGGGATGGTCGTCGTCGGTGCGGGGCCGTCATCCGTTCACGGTGCGCAGGTGATCGCGCAGGCCGGTCCCGAACGCGGTCGGTGTGCCGTCGTAGGAGCTGATCAGGGAGGGGCCGGAGGAGCAGTCCCAGGTGTTCCAGGTCCAGCCGAGGTAGGACTGTTTGCGCTCGTCGAACCACTTCATGACGCGGTCGATGAACCCGTGGGAGCAGGTGTTCTCGCCGATCTCCCCTGCCACCAGGGGCACTTGGTCGGCGACGGGCCCCAGCGTGGTGTCCCAGCAGCTCTCGGTGGAGCAGGTGTTGAAGTTGTACACGTGCCAGGCCGCGGCGAGATTGCCGGCCGGGTCGGACGGCCGGTGGGCGAGCCACTGGCTGAGGTCGTTGGAGTAGGCGAGGCCGCCCGCGAGGATCACGTTCTTGGCGCCCGTGGCGCGGACGGAGTCGACGAGGTCCTGCATGCCGGCGACTTCGTAGCCGATGCCGGGGCAGGTGCCGCCGTCCTTCCAACAGGCCCACGCATCAGCGGTGTTGGAGGTGGCGCGGTCCGGATAGGGCTCGTTGAAGAGGTCGAAGACGACCGTCGGATCATCCTTGAAGGTGTTCGCCACCGACGACCAGAAGCCGGGGGCGTAGCGGGCGTCCGGCATCGGCTTCTGGCAGGTGGCGTGGACGTCGGTGCAGCCGGCCGAGTTCCCGGTGTACTGGCCATAGGACCAGTGCATCTCCAGGATCGGCGTCATGCCGTGGGCCTTGATCTTGGTGACCAACTCCTTGATGGCGGACTGGTAGTTGGCGCCCGCGTATTCGGGTTTGATGTTGTCCAGGCCGAGCCAGCACTCCTCGTTGAGCGGAATCCGGACAGCGTTGGCCTTCCAGTCGGCGATGGCCGCGACGGATGCGTCGTCGACCGGACCGTCGAAGATTCCGTGGCCCTGTACGCACATGAACTCGGCGCCGGAGCGGTTCACGCCGAGGATCCGGCGGGTCGCACCGGAGGCGTCGACGAGTTTGTTCCCGGACACCTTGAGGGCCGGAGCCTCGCCCTCGCCGCCCGGATCGGTCGGGTCGGTGGGATCAGTCGGGTCGGTCGGGTCGGTGACGTCGGTGTTGCAGGTCGTGCCGTTCAGCTTGAAGGCCGTCGGTGCGGTGTTGGCGCCCGACCGCGATCCGATGAACCCGGCCGAGACGCTGCCGCCGGCGGGAAGCGCGCCGTTCCAGGACTCGTTGGTGGCGGTCACGGCCGTCCCGGTCTGGGACCACTTCGCGGCCCAGCCCTGGGTGACCTTCTGTCCGTCGGCGAAGGCGAAGGACAGATTCCACCCGTCCTTGGCCGCGCCATGGTTGGTGACCTTCACGGCGGCCTGGAAGCCGCCGTCCCACTGGCCGGTGACGGAGTACTCCACCGAGCATGCGGGGGCAGCCGCGGACGCGACGTCGGTCATGGGGACGAGCGTGGCCGCCGAGACGGCGCACGCGAGCAGGATGGCGCGTAACGCATGACGCGGGGGGTGGCGCATGAGCGACTCCTTGCAGCTCGGGCGCGACCGGCACATGGCCGGTGCGTCGACTGATGGAACCGCTCCCACTGGTTGCTGGTGGACTGTAGAGAATGAACTCCCGTCAAGCAACAGAGGAGTTGGGAATTCTCTGCTGTCGAATTTATTCGACTCTTCAAGCCCCTTGACCCCAATTTCCTCCTTCCCCATCCTTGGGAGCGCTCCCACTGGTTCACAGGTTGTGACACCCACATCACAACGCCACCCCTCGCTCCGCGAACCGCAAGGAGGCACCAGGGCATGCCACAAAGACGGGCCCGGCGGCTGTGGACCGCTGTCGCGGCCACCCTGGCACTACCGCTCGCCACACTCACCGCACTTCCCACCACCGCCGACGCGGCCGCGGTCGCATGCAGCGTCGACTACAAGACGAACGACTGGGGCTCCGGCTTCACCGCCGATCTGACGATCACCAATCGCGGCACCACGGCGATCGACGGCTGGACCCTCACCTACACCCACAGCGGCAACCAGAAACTCGCCAACGGCTGGAATGCGACCTGGTCGCAGTCCGGTAAAGCGATCACCGCGAAAAGCCTTTCGTACAACGCGAAGATCGCGCCCGGCGCCGCCGCCACGGCGGGCGCGCAATTCACCTACAGCGGCGCGAATGCAGCGCCCACCGATTTCGCGGTCAACGGCACCACGTGCGCGGGCGCCCATCAACCGCCGATCACGGTACTCACCAGCCCGAAGGCCGGCGCCGTCTACTCGGCCGGCGACGACGTCCCGCTCGCCGCCACCGCCGCGGCAGCCGACGGGGCGAGCGTAGACAAAGTCGAGTTCTACGACGACACGACCCTGCTCGGCACGGACACCACCGCGCCGTACGAGCTCAGCACGGACACCCTGACGGCCGGCACGCACTCCCTGTACGCGAAGGCGTACGACAGTCAGGGCGCCTCCGGCGAATCGACACCGGTCGGCATCACCGTCGCGACGGGCCCCGCCCTGGTCGCCACCCCGTCCCAACTCGGCGTCCAGCAGGGCAAGTCGGGCACCTTCGACGTGAAGCTGTCGACGCAGCCGACATCGGACGTCACGGTCACGACGGCCCGCACGGGAGGCAACTCCGGCCTGTCCGTCTCCTCGGGCACGAGCCTGACCTTCACGCCGTCGAACTGGAACACGGCGCAGAAGGTGACCATCGCGGCCGACGCCTCCGGCACGGGCGCGGCCACCTTCGGCGTGACGGCCCCGGGCCACACCAAGGCCACGGTCACCGTCACGCAGCTCGCCGCGTCCAAGACGTACGATGCCCGCTTCCTCGATCTCTACGGGAAGATCACCAACCCGGCGAACGGCTACTTCTCGCCGGAGGGCGTCCCCTACCACTCGGTCGAGACGCTGATCGTCGAGGCGCCGGACCACGGCCACGAGACGACATCGGAGGCCTACAGCTACCTGCTGTGGCTCCAGGCGATGTACGGCAAGGTCAGCGGCGACTGGTCGAAGTTCAACGGGGCGTGGGGCCTCATGGAGAAGTACATGATCCCCACCCACGCGGACCAGCCGACGAACTCCTCCTACAACGCCTCGAAGCCCGCGACGTACGCACCGGAACACGATCTGCCGTCCCAGTACCCGGCGAAGCTCGACCCGTCGGTCTCCGTCGGCAGCGACCCGATCGCGGGAGAGCTCAAGAGCGCCTACGGCACGGACGACATCTACGGCATGCACTGGCTGCAGGACGTCGACAACGTCTACGGCTACGGCAACGAGCCCGGCAAGTGCGAGGCGGGCCCAAGCGCCACCGGACCCTCCTACATCAACACCTTCCAGCGCGGCGCGCAGGAATCGGTGTGGGAGACAGTGCCGCAGCCCACCTGCGATGCCTTCAAGTACGGCGGCAAGAACGGGTACTTGGACCTGTTCACCGGCGACGCGTCCTACGCCAAGCAGTGGAAGTTCACCAACGCCCCTGACGCCGACGCCCGGGCGGTGCAGGCCGCCTATTGGGCCAATCTGTGGGCCAAGCAGCAGGGCAAGGGTTCCGATGTCTCGGCGACCGTCGGCAAGGCCGCCAAGATGGGCGACTATCTGCGGTACTCGATGTACGACAAGTACTTCAAGAAGGTCGGGAACTGCACCGGGCCGACGACCTGCCCGGCCGGTACCGGCAAGGCCGCCTCGCACTACCTGATGTCCTGGTACTACGCCTGGGGCGGCGCGACCGACACCTCGGCGGGCTGGTCCTGGCGCATCGGCTCCAGCCACACGCACGGCGGCTACCAGAACCCGCTCGCCGCCTACGCGCTCTCCTCGTCCGCCGACCTGAAGCCCAAGTCGGCCACGGGACAGGCGGACTGGGCCAAGTCGCTGGACCGGCAGCTCGAGTTCTACCGCTGGCTCCAGTCAGACGAGGGTGCCATCGCCGGCGGCGCGACGAACAGCTGGGGCGGCAGCTACAGCACCCCACCGTCGGGCACGCCGACGTTCTACGGCATGTACTACGACGAGGCGCCGGTCTACCACGACCCGCCGTCGAACCAGTGGTTCGGCTTCCAGGCGTGGTCGATGGAGCGCGTCGCCGAGTACTACAAGGAGTCGGGCGACGCCGATGCCAAGGCGGTCCTGGACAAGTGGGTCGACTGGGCCCTGTCCAAGACGACCATCAACCCCGACGGCACGTTCCGCATCCCCTCCACCCTCCAGTGGTCGGGCAAGCCCGACACCTGGAACGCGTCAAGTCCTGGCGCCAACGCGGGACTTCACGTCACCGTCACCGACTACACCAACGACGTCGGTGTCGCGGCGGCGTACGCGAAGACCCTGACGTACTACGCCGCCAAGTCCGGCGACACCCGGGCGAAGACGACGGCGAAGGCGCTGCTCGACGGCATGTGGGAGCACAACCAGGACGCGCTCGGCATCGCCGTGCCCGAGACCCGGGCCGACTACAGCCGCTTCGACGACCCGGTCTACGTGCCGAACGGCTGGACGGGCACGATGCCCAACGGCGACAAGATCGACTCCTCGTCGACCTTCACCTCGCTGCGCTCCTTCTACAAGGACGACCCCAACTGGTCCAAGGTCGAGGCCTACTTGGCGGGCGGGGCGGCGCCGACGTTCACGTACCACCGGTTCTGGGCCCAGGCGGACATCGCGCTCGCCATGGGTTCGTACGCGGAGCTGCTCGAGTAACGCCCCGCCGGCGGCAACTCCGCGCACACCGGGCCGGGCAGGCCCCCTCCCCGGGGCCTGCCCGGCCCTCTTCCCTATCCCTCGGCCCTTGCCCGGCTCACCCCGGGAAATACGCCTGGCCTTGATGTCCCCGCCAGTGGCACCATCTGTGAAATGCCCCCTTCCCTGCAGGTCGGCCCCTACACCGTCATCGAGCTTGCCGACGGCGCGGGCCCCTTCTTCTCTCCCAGGTCGCAGGCGTTCCCCGCCGCCACCGCCCAGCAGTGGGCGGCGGCCGACCAGTTCGATCCCGGCGCAGTGGATGCCGAGGGGCGCTGGCGGCTGCAGTTCCGCGCGTTCGCGATCCGCGGCGACCAGGGTGTGACAGTGGTCGATGCGGGGATCGGCCCGGCCGACAGCCCGGCGGCTTCCTGGGCGCCCGTGCCCGGGGCGCTCCCGGCTTCGCTGGCCGCCGCGGGCATCGAACCGTCCGACGTCGACACCGTGGTGCTCACCCACCTGCACACCGACCACGTCGGCTGGGCCGTCCTCGGCGGCCAGCAGCCGTTCTTCCCCAACGCCCAGTACCTCTTGCAGCAGGCCGAACTCGACGCGCTCGACGAGATCAACCCGCAACTGCGGTCCCACGTGATCGCCCCACTCCAGAAGACCGACCAGCTACGCCTGCTCGACGGCGACGTTCCGCTGCCCAGCGGCGAACGCATCGTCGCCACACCCGGCCACACACCCGGCCACCAGAGCGTCCTCGTCACCGCGGGACGCGAGCAGGTCGCCGTCACCGGCGACCTGCTCGTGCACGCGATCCAACTGCTGCACCCCGAACTCGCCTACGCCCACGAGATGGACCCGCAGCAGGCAAGGTCCTCAAGGGAACAGGTGCTGCACGGCCCGGCCGCCACCCTTCACCTCGCGACCCCGCACCTGACCGAGCCGTTCATCACCCGCTGACCCGCCCGCGACCGGGCCACCGGGTCACTGCGTGGTGGTCCGACGCAGGCGGAAGGCGGAGAGGAGGAAGAAGATTCCGCCGAGCAATCCATAGCCGGCCAGCGCGCTCAGCGAGGCGTTGTCCTTGCCGGCCTGCGCGATGAAGGAACCTCCGGCGAGGGTGGACAGGGCGCCGCTGACGATCATCGGCCACTGGCCTGTCATGCCGCGCCGCAGGACGCCGACGATCAGTTGGACGAGTCCCGCCGTGATCGCCCAGAGCCCCCAGACGCGCAGGACGGCCGGGATCCCGGAAGTTGCCGCGACGGCCAGGCCCGCAGTGGCCATAGCGCTCAGCGCGATGTTCGCGTAAAGAGCACGCGCCGGTCCGCCGCCCGGTTTGGTGGCCCTGGCGTCCATGACGGCGCATCCCACGTCGAACAAGGGATAGACCACCAGCAGCGTCACGCTCAGAGGTCCCAGGGTGCGCGCGGAGGTGAACAGCAGAACGGCCCACACGGCGGCGAACGTGAAGCGCGCGAGATACAGGTGGCGCAGCGCGGTGGAGGCACGCGCGGCCACATCGGTGGCCGGAGTGACGAAGGTGGTGTCCATGGGATTCCTTTCGGCGGAAGCCAGCGAGCGGTGTGGGTGAGGCGACGTACGGGAGCCATGTGCCGTGATCGTGGCTGACCGTGCCACCCCCTCCAACCAATGAGGGAGAACGTTCGGTCTCTTTCTCGATTGAAGGGCGTCGCAGTCCCGCTGTCAAGACCGAACGTTCTCCCTCACGGGCTGGTACCGTTGCCGCCATGAGCGTGCGCACACAAGGCGGTACCGACGGCGAGAGCACCTCCCCGGCGCGAGCGCGCCTGCTCGACACCGCGACCCGGATCTTCTACGCGGAGGGCATCCACTCCGTCGGTGTGGACCGCATCACCGCGGAAGCTCAGGTCACCCGCGCCACCCTGTACCGGCATTTCAAGGGCAAGGACGAGCTGATCCTTGCCTACCTCCAACAGGCCGACCGCGGCATTCGCGCTCAGGTCGCGGCCGCCCAGGCGCAGGACGGACCGGCGGCCGACACCGCCCGGGCCATCGCCCGGACCATCGCCGAGGGCATCCAGTACTCCGGGTTCCGCGGGTGTGCCTTCTTGAACGCGGCAGCCGAATACCCCGACGTGGCGCACCCCGTCCACCAAGCGGTTCTGGCACACCGTCAATGGTTTCTGGAAACCGTCACGCAGGTTCTGGCACAGGCCGGCTGCACGCCCGCCGACGCGGCAGGGCGTCACTTCGTCATGCTGCGCGACGGCGCCATGGCAGCCGGCTGCCTCTACGACCCGACACTGATCTGCGAGACGTTCCTGGACGGCGTCGAAGGCATCCTCTCCACATCCACAACTCCCGCCGCCTGAAACGGGACTACTGGTACTCGGCCCGCGGCGGATCCCTGGAAGCAGCGTGTCGAGATCACTTCCACGGGGCTGCGGTGCACTCGTGAGACGGAAGTATCCATAGGGTGTCCCCCATGCCTGCCACGCTGAGTTCCACGAAAACCGCTGCCGCGCTCCGCCAGTCGGCGCGGGTCTCCGCCGAGTTGCTGGTGGTCGTTGTGGCCGCCACAGCGGCCCTGTGGGTTCTGGGTCGGATGTGGTCAGTGATCTGGCCGCTCATAGTGGGCCTGTTGCTCACCACGCTGACCTGGCCCCTGGCTCACTTCCTGCGCCGGCGCGGGTGGCCCCCGGCCTTGGCCGCCTCGGTGGTGACCGTGCTGTTCCTCGTGGCCGCCGCCGGCATCGTGGCGCTGATCGCGGTGCCGGTGGCCTCCGAGTCCGGCGAACTGAGCGACGGCGTGGTCCAAGGCATCGAGAAACTGCGCGAGTGGGCCGCCGGACCGCCCCTCAACATCGACGACGCCCAGATCTCGGGAGGAGTCGACTCGGCGACCGACCGGATCAAGGACAGCGTCGGCAGCATGGTCAGCACGCTGTTCACCGGCGTGAGCACCGTGCTGAACGGCCTTGTCACCGCGATCCTGGCGCTCTTCTTGATGTTCTTCTTCCTGAAGGACGGCCCTCGCTTCCTTCCCTGGCTCTCCCGTCAGCTCCCCGGCCGGCTCGCCACCCACATCCCCACCGTGGCCGCCCGCAGCTGGGACACCCTGGGCGCCTTCGTGCGCTCCCAGGCGCTCGTCGGCATGCTCGACGCCATCTTCATCGGCCTGGGCCTGTGGATCCTGGACGTGCCCCTCGTCCTCCCGCTGGCCGTACTGACCTTCATCACGGCCTTCGTGCCGATCGTGGGCGCCCTGTTCGCCGGAGCGGTGGCCGTACTCATCGCCCTGGTCTCCAACGGCCTGACCGACGCGCTGATCGTGCTCGCCATCATCGTCGTGGTCCAGCAACTTGAGGGCAACGTCTTCCAACCCATCATCCAGAGCCGAGGGCTGGGCCTGCACGCAGGGGTGATCCTGCTGGCCGTCACCCTGGGCACCAATCTCGCCGGCGTAGTGGGAGGTCTCCTGGCCGTACCGGTGACCGCCCTGATCGCAGTGACCTGGAACTACATGCGCGAACAACTCAGCGACCCGCCCCAGGAGCCCGACACCGACGACGCACAACCGGGCGCCATCGCCCCCTCGTAGCTCCTGCGCTCGGCGCTGACGGCATCCCCTCTCACCGTCGGAGGCGTCCTGCGCAGGGCAACCTTTTGGCTGCTCAGTCGCTCATGCACGCATGACCCTCGCGTCCGAAGATGCCGGTATCTGGATCCTGCCCATAGTGCTCTTGTTGGGGCTGACCGCTGTCTCGCCGATCGCGTGCGCGGTACTTGCCGGGCGAGTCTTCGTGCGCATCGCGCGGTCTGCTGCCGGGGGTGACGTCTGGACTGCGTTCACCCCTGGCACGTGGTTGCTCGCGGCAGGCTCGGGTGCGCTCGGCGCAGGGTTTCAGTTCTCCCTCACGGTGTACGGCCTGCCCGCCGCATGGGCCGCGCCCGTGAGCCTCGTCTGCGGTTGTTTCGCCCTGGCAGCTCTGGCGATGTCGGGTCTCACGGCAGCCCTGAACCGGCATCTCAGGGCCGGTGCAACCCGGATGTGAAGTGGCGACACCACGCCAACTCCTCAAAACGCCCGCCTCCTCCCGACGGCGACTACGGTTCCGGTTGTGACTGATCGTCAGAACACCGTGCCGGACCGTCCACGGGGTGGCTATCTCCGGGCCGCCGGTGCCTTCGCCGTGTGTATGGCCGGCACCACACTTCCCACCCCGCTCTACGGCCTGTACCAGGATGAGCTCGGCTTCTCCGAGCTGATCGTGACGGTCGTCTTCGCCGTCTACGCATTCGGCGTGATCGGTGTACTGCTGCTCGCGGGCAACGTCTCGGACACCGTCGGCCGCAGACCGGTCCTGCTCTGCGGGCTGGGGCTCGCCGCGCTCAGTGCGGTGTGCTTCTTGTTCGAGGGCGGCCTGCCGCTCCTCTACCTCGGGCGGCTGCTGTCGGGACTGTCCGCCGGGCTGTTCACCGGTGCGGCGACCGCGTACGTGATGGAGTGCGCCCCGCCCGGCAAGGAGGGCCGGGCCGCCTTCGCCTCGACCGCGGCCAACATGGGAGGCCTCGGCTGCGGCCCGCTTCTCGCGGGGCTGCTGGCCCAGTACGCGCCGATGCCGCTGTCCCTGCCGTTCGTGGTGCATCTTGTCCTGGTGGGGATCGCGTTCGCCATGATCTGGTCCCTGGCCGAGACCGTGCACGCCCCGAAGCGCCTGCACACGGCACGACCACAGGGACCCAGCCTGCCGCCTGAGGTCCGCCAGGTCTTCGTACCCGCCGCACTCGCCGCCTTCGTCGGCTTCTCCCTGCTGGGGGTGTTCACCTCGGTGTCCCCCGCCTTCCTGACCCACACGCTCGACGTCACCAACCTCGCCCTCATCGGACTGATCGTCTTCCTCGCGTTCTTCGCATCCACCATCGGCCAACTCCTGGTCCGCAGGCTCGGTGTGGCAAGCGCGCTGCCACTCGGCTGCCTCCTGCTGATCGCCGGACTGGGCCTGTTGGCCGGGGCGCTGGCCTGGGAGAAGCTCCCGTTGCTGGTACTCAGCGCACTGGTGGGCGGTGCGGGTCAGGGACTTGCCCTGCGGGCCGCGGTGGCAGGCGTCGCGGACGCCGCACCTGAGACACACCGGGCAGGCGCCATCTCATCGCTCTTCGTGGTCGCGTACACGGGCATCTCGATCCCCGTCATCGGCATCGGCGTGCTCTCCGAGCCACTCGGCCTTGAGGAGGCCGGCCTTGTCTTCATCGGTGTCATGGTGCTGCTCGCCGCAGCCGCCGGCACCTATCTGGTGCGGCGACCCATGACATCCCGTCAAGCGTGATCGGCGTGGCGCGGGGCACTCGGCGAGGAGCGGCACGGCCACCGGAATCGCCGATGGTCCGCCGTCCATCGACAGGAGAAAACACATGCTGGCACTCGGGGCAGCCGTACTGTTCTTCATCGCCTTCCTCATCCAGGCAACCGAGACGTCGACGGAGGCAATCTTCAGCCCGACGAGTCTCATGCTCGTCGGGCTTACCCTTCTCGCGTTGCACTTGGGTGGCGTGGGGTCGGGCTGGTCCACACGCAGACGTGGAGGCCGACGCTGAGCCTCGGCGGGCTCAGACCAACTTGGCGCATGGACCCGGCAAAGCCGGCCGGAAGGCCGGGCATGCAAAGCCGGGGCCATGCCCGCCGTGTCAGTGCCAACTGACACGATCAGGCCCATGCCCAGCCGCACCGACGCTCCCGTCCCGCTCCCGCCCAACCACCGCGTCTCCGAGGCCTACGCCGACTGGGCGCGCACCCAGGAGCCGGGCACCGAACCCACCGCGCGCGCCGTGCTCGACCAGGCCGACCGGAAGCGGGGGCGGGCCCGGGAGAAGCCAGGCCGGTTCGTGGACGACATGGAAAGGCTGGCCCGAGATCTACCGGCGGCCCATCTGCCCTGGTTCTGGGACCCTGCGCCGACTGGCGGGGACCGGTCCGCCGACACCCCGGTCCCGCCGGGCCAGTACGAGACCAACCCCCTGTTCAGCGTCCCGGCCCTGGTGGACGAGGCAGCAGCAACACTCGGCGTAGGCCGGGACGCGGCGGCCCTCCACCTCCAACTGCACGCCCTTGACCGCCCGGCCGCACCATCCGCCGCTGGAACACCTGGCCCCTGGAGCACCACCGAGCCGTCCGCAAGGAACTCACCGCCGCCAAGGCCCCCCGCCCCACACCGCCCTCCCCGACGGACGGCCCCGCAGCCCTCGCGGTCCCGATCCCCGTTCACGAACGGTTTGCCGGAGCGTGGACGGAGAGCAGGCCCAACCGAAGGCGCGGCGTGGCTGACTGATCGTCCCAGCCCCCCTCCTGCTGCGGAGCTAGGACGCCGCGGTGTAGGTGACTGCGGTGTCCTTGCACTGGCCGGAGGCGAAGACGGCGATGGCATCAAGTTCCGCCGGGTTCGCGGCCAAGTCCCAGCGCAGCTTGGTGCCCACCCACTCCGCGAGGTAGCGGCAGTGCGCGGCCGGCAGCGGGGGCAGCCATTGGGCGGGGTCCTGGCCGGCCTTGGCGCGGTGCGTACGGGTGGTGACCGCAGCCAGGGAGGCCGGGGCTCCCAGGTCGTTGGCGTAGGCCTCGCGGCGGCTCTCGCTCCAGTGGGATGCACCGGAATCCCAGGCCTCGGCGAGGGGGACCAGGTGGTCGACGGCGATCTTGTCGGCGTCTTCGACTTCCTGGGCGTCGTAGTACGACAGCCACTCACCGCCGGAGAGTTCGCAGCCCGCGCCGACGGACGGCGCCTCGGCGGCCTCGGCGATCAGCACCTCGGCACGGGTGTCGCACCCGTCGCCCTTCTCCGCCCCGGCGTTCCAGTGCTTGAACGCGGCGCGGGCGTAGCCGTGACGGCGTTCGTCGGAGACGGGGAGACGATGCACGGCGTCGGCCAGGGTCGTGGTCTGGGCGTCAACAGCCTGCGCCTGCGCCGGAGTCGGCGCAAAGGACGGGGCGAGGAGCGGGACGATGGACAGCGTGAGCGCGGTCAAGCCGCGGGCAACGTTTTTGATCACCCAGGCAGCCTCCACCGCTGCCGGGCACCGTCGGCGGGCACGCGCCGAGGCGTCAGCCAAGTGCGGAAAAAGTTCACCGCAGAAACGTTCACCCCCGTCGAAGCCGGGCCGCGCCCCGGGCACCCCATCGAAGCCGGGCCACTCCCGGGCACCCGTCGGCACACGTTCTGCACCCTCGGTGTTACTTCGACTGAGCCAAGCCGTCGGCTTTGGTGCGGCTGTCGCCGCCAACGCCCTCAGCTCACACGGTCACGACGATCTTGCCCCGGGGGTGGCCCGTCTCCAGGTGCTTGATGGCGGCGACGGCCTCGACGAGCGGATACGTACGGTCGATGACCGGTGCGATCGTGCCGTTCTCGGCGAGCTGCTTGAGGGCCAGCAGGTCCTCATGGCGCACCCTCGCGATCAAGCTGCTCAGCGTCTGGCCGAGGAAGGGTGAGAGTACGTATCCGCCGAGCTGGCGTCCCATGCCGCCCGCCCAGTCACCGCCGCCCTCACCCCCGACCATCACCAGGACGCCCTTGGGGGCCAGTGCGCGGCGCAGCAGGGACAGCGGGCGGTTGCCCGCGGTGTCCAGGATGGTGTCGAAGAGTTGCCCGGGGTCGGTGATCTCCCCGCTGGTGTAGTCGATGACATGGGTGGCGCCCAGGGCCCGTACGAAGTCCGCGTTGGCTGGCCCGCAGACGGCGGTGATCTCGGCCTTCTGCGCGGCGGCGAGCTGTAGGGCATAGGAACCGACGCCGCCGGAAGCGCCGATGACCAGGATCTTCTGCCCTGGTTCGGGACGCGCCTTGCCGCTGAGGGCCTGGTAGGCGGTGACGCCGGAGACGGGGAGCGCCGCGGCTTGCTCGAAGGTGAGGTTGGCGGGCTTGGGGGCGAGCTTGTCCGCCCTGGCGCAGGCGTAGTGGGCCAGCGAGCCGTCGCCGCTGCCGAAGACCTCCTGCCCCGGCTCGAAGCGCGTCACCTTCGCACCGACCGTCTCGATCACTCCGGAAAGGTCCCAGCCGCGGACCGGGTTCCTGGGCTTGCGCGGACCCAGAGCGAGGCGGGCGATGTAGGGCTTGCCGGTCATGAGGTGCAGGATGCTCGGGTCCACCCCGGCGGCACGCACCTGGACCAGCACTTCGTTGGGCTTGGGAACGGGGCGGTCGATGTCGCGCAGTTCCAGGCCGTCGGCGGTGCCGTAGGAATCTTGGGCGATGGCCTTCATGGGCCCTCCTGATGGGGAGACTGCCCCGAGCATCGCGCCGGGTCGTCCTGCTGACCAGCCTCCGGGCGGCCCTGTGCCTCCTCCGTCCGACCTCAGTGCAGGTCGACGGGCAGGACGTCCAGGGCAACCAGCGGCCCCGCCACCCCGAGGGCCGCCAACGCCGCGGTCATGATGAGGGACAAGAGGCAGACGAGGGCGGCGAAGGCCAGCGTGCCGGCCGTTCGGCGGCCGACCTGGGCAACCTGTCCGGCAGCCGTCGGATCGTAGAGAATCCGCACCTGCTCCGCGGACTCGTAGCTGTCCGTGAGTTGACGGGCCCGCCCGTCGGTGTCGGTGAACTCATAGGTACCGGAGTACACCTTGCGCCCCTCGACAAGGACGCCACAGGTGCGCAGTCGCCACGTCTCGCGGGTCATCTCCCAGCCCGCGCGCACACCGTGGCGCAGCGGAACCGCGACGGCGCCGACCAACCAGCACGCCAGGGCCGCGTACCACTCAACTGCACCCGACAGACCGGCGATCAGCATCATCACCGCCGCCAGCAGGTACAGCGACACTGAGCAACCCAAGGCCGTGCGGCGCCCGTCGACGGCCGCCTTCGCCACCGCTACACGCGTCACCAACAGGGCTTCGTCGGGACGGGGTTGAGCACCGTCACGTACAGGCAGGGACCGCCTCAGCGTATGGGCAGATGTGGCCTTCGAATCCTTCGGGGCGTCCGCGTCCTCAGCCGGAGTCGCAGCCGCAGCCGATGTCGCGTCTGAGGTCATTCGGGCAGACTAGTGTCTGTTGCGGACGTTGGCAGCCGGGCGGGCGAAACGGAAGTGTTACTGCGGGCCGACCGGGTTCTGCGGCGTCGAGGTCGCGGCGGAGGCGTCGGGGGTGCCTGCGGGAGCCATGCGGCGCAGCAGGAAGCCGGCGGCCAGGGCCATGGCGAACATCAGCACCGCGTACACCGCCGACGGAATCGCCATTCGGGTGCTGTCCAGGAGCGAGGGGCTCAGGGCGATCGCCATCGACAGCGTGGTGTTGTGCATGCCGATCTCGAAGCAGGTGGCGACGGACTGCCGGTGATCGCCGCGGACCAGCCGGGTCGCGCCGTAGCCGACGCTCAGAGAGATGAGGCCGAACAGGAAGGTCACCAGGCCTACGTCGGCGAGGTAGCCCAGGACGTTCTTCCGCTCGGCGGCGAGCGCCGCGAAGATGATCCCGACGAGCGCGGCCACCGCCGTCACCTTCACCACCCTGGTGGAGCGTTCGGCGAAGTCCGGTCGGCGGTGCCGCACCAGCATCCCGGCCGCCACCGGCACCAGGACCACCAGGAACACCTGCAGCGTCTTGTCGAAACGCAGCCCCAGCGCCTCATCCGTGCCGCTCATGAAGTGGTCCAGGGAAAGATTCACCACGATCGGCAGCGTCACGACCGCGATCACCGAGTTGATGGCGGTCAGCGTCACGTTCAGGGCGACGTCACCGCCGAAGAGGTGGCTGAAGATGTTGGCCATGGTTCCGCCGGGAGACGCCGCGAGCAACATCATGCCGACCGCCAGCGCGGGGCCCAGGTCGAAGGCGAGTACCAGGCCCAGGCAGGCGGCGGGCAACAGCACGAGCTGGCAGAACAGCGCGCAGGCCACCGGCCGCGGAAACGCCGCGATCCTGCGGAAGTCGGCCACGGCCAGACCGAGTCCGAGACCAAACATGATCACGGCGAGGACAGCGGGAAGCAGATAGGTGGTCAACGGTGAGTCCACCACAACAGACTCCGGGACACCGCCCGAAAAGTACACGCCCCCGCCGCACACCACCCGGGGAAAGGCCCCGGCCCGCCTTCCGGGGAAGCCGGTGGCGCTACATCGCGCCGGCCAGGGACCGGGCCAGGTGGAACTGCTGCTCGGCCTCGGCCGGGTGGCCCGCGGCCGCGTAGGTGTGGCCGAGTCGGCGGCGAACCTCCATCTCCAAGGGCCTGCTGGTGTGCTCGGTGAGCGTGGCCAGTGCTTCCCGCTGGAGAGTGATGGCCAACGGCAGGTCCCCCTCGCCGTGTTCGGCCGCGCCGAGCAGGGATAGGCTCGTCGCGCGCAGTTGCAGGTCACCGACCTCTTGGGCCAGGTCCGCCGCGCGCCGTGCGAGGTCTTTGACCTCACTGTGCCGTCCGAGTGCCAGGTGGGCCTCGGCGGTGAAGCACAGGGTTTTGCTGATCATCCTGGGGCGGCCGATCTTCTCGGCGAAGGTGAGGGAGGCGGCGTAGTACGTGAGTGCTTCCTCGTGGCGTCCCTGCTGGTCGTGGAGGGCGCCGAGGTTGCAACTCGACATCCCTGCCAGCCAGTCGTCGTCGAGCCGGGCCGCCTGCCCCATGACCTCGCTCAGGTGGGCGGCCGCCTCCGGGAAGCGGCCCATCGCGCGTTCCGCCGCGCCCATGACGGCGGTTGCCCGGGCCTGTTCGCGCAGGTCACCCTGGTGGCGGGCGAGGCGCAGCGCATCGGTGCACCAGGCGTGCGCCTGCTGGAAGCGCCCCTGGTAGATGTCCGCGATGGCCAGGCAGTTCCGCAGGGACGAGGGCATCCGCCGGTCGTCGGCCAGGTCGGCGCCGGGCAGTGCGAGCTCCAGGGCCGAGCGGCATTCGTGGAAGCGGCCCTGGCGGACCAGTGGGTCGACCAGGGACTCGGCGATCCAGCAGGCGTGGTCGAGCTGCCCGGTGGCCGCCGCGAAAGCGACCACGTCGAGCAGTTGGCCGCCCGCGCCATCCAGCCACGCGTCGGCCTCCCGCCAGTCCGAGAAGGGAGCATGCGAGACATCGGGGCCGGTCGGGTAGCCCTCCGGGCCCCAGTCGCTGGCGATGCGTCCGGCGGCCGTATAGAGGTCCAGCACGGCGGTACGGTCCGCGGCGGACTCCTCGGGTAGGGCTGCCGCGAGACGGCGCGTGTGGTCTCGTACGAGATCGTGCAGCCGGTAGCGGCTGGGCCGTGGCTGCTGCAACAGGCTCGCGTCGACCAGGCGCTCCAGAAGGTCCTCGGTGTCCTGGAGCGAGCGGCCCAGCATGACGGCGGGGGTGAGCCCGTCGAACTCGGCGGTCGGGGCCTGACTCAACGCGCGGAAGCCGCGGCGCAGTTCGGGGGCGAGCAGATCGTAGGACATCCGGAAGGCGGTTTCAACGCTGCGGTCCTCCGCCCTGAGCTCGCCCAGGCGTCGTTGGTCGTCGGACATCCGGCCGACCAGGTGGGCCAGTGTCCAGGTCGGGCGGTTCTGCAGCCGGGCGCCTGCGATCCGCAGCGCCAGCGGCAGTCCGCCGCAGCGGTGGGCGAGTTCCCGCGCGGCCTTCGGTTCCTGCCCGGCGCGCCTCTCGCCGAGCAGGCGCGTGAGCAGGGTGACCGCGTCGCCCGTGTCCAGCGGCTCCACGGTGACGCGCCGGTCGGCGTCGAGGCCGGGCAGGCGCTGGCGGCCGGCGACAAGGACCCGGCTGCCCGGCCCCGCGGGCAGCAAGGGGCGTACCTGTTCCGCGCTGCCGGCGTCATCGACCACCACCAGCAGCCGCAGGGAGCTGGTGGCCGCCCGCCAGGCGATGACCAACTCCTCCAACTCGTCGGGGAGTTCGTCGTCGGCACCGTTGACGGCGCGGAGCAGCTGGTGCAGTGCGCGCTGCGGTCGCAGGCTCTCGTGGGGCGCGCCGTGCGTGTGCAGGTCCACGAACAGGCAGCCGTCCGGGTACTGGTCCTGCAGCGCCCAGGCGGCGCGGACCAGCAGCGCGGTCTTGCCGACACCTGCCGTGCCGTCCACGACGGCCACGGACACGGAGGCGCCGTGCACCGGCGCGGTGAGCAAGGCGAGTTCCGGCTCGCGTCCGACGAGACAGGCGGTGTCACCGGGAAGTTCGTTGCGGCGGGGTCGGGGGGTGGGGGTAGGCGGGGACGGGGACGGGGAACGCTCGGGTTCCGGCGGGTCTGGGAGTACGGCTGCGCGGCGGGGCGATTGCGGGGACGCTGTGGCGCGGGACGACGGGTCCTGGCCGAGCAGCAGCGAATCATCCCGGCGCAGCACACCCTGGTGCACGCGGCGCAGTTCCTCGCCCGGCTCCACACCGAGCTCTTCGCGCAGCCGGTTGCGGGTTTCCTGGTAGGCGGCGAGTGCTTCGGCCTGCCGACCGCTGCCGTACAGCGCGCGCATACGCAGGGCGGCCAGCGGTTCGTCGTACGGCTGCGCCACGGGCGCGGCCAGCAGCTCGTCCAGGGCCTCCGCGTACCGGCCCAGGAGCACCAGGCACTCCACCCGCTCCTGGTGGAGGGTGCGCCTCCGGCGGGCAAGGCGCTCCCGCTCGGCGTCGGCGAGCGGGCCGGGCAGGCCGGTCAACGGCTCCCCGCGGAACAGGTGCAGAGCCCGCGTACAGCCGTCGAGAGCGGTGGTGAGGTCACCTTCGGCTCTCGCCTCGCGTACGGCTGCGGACTGTCGGGTCAACTCACCGATGTCCGTGCGGGCTTCGCCGGGCACGAAACGGTAGCCGCCGCGCTCACCGCGGATCACGGATGCGGTGGGGCCGGTGCCGGGCGCGTCCAGGGCCTTGCGCAGGGGGTAGACGTAACTGGGAAGGACCCGGCGGCCCGTGCCCGGTGGCTCAAGTCCCCATACGTCGTCCAGGAGCTGTTGATGGGTGACGAGCGTCTCCGCCCGCAGGATCAGTGCGGCCAGCACCGCCTGGCGCCGCACGGGCCCGAGGTCGAGCGGCACGTCACCGCGGTGGGCGCCGACCGGGCCGAGCAGGGCGAGACGCAGCCGCCGGTCGGTGGCCGTGGCCTCGGCGCCGCTGGGGCCTGCGGCTGGCGTCCCGCCCATGTTCGCTGTGCCCGCTGTGTGCCCTGGTTTCCCTGGGTTCCCTGTCGTGTCCACTATGAACTCCCCCGTGCGTAGCGCAGTTCACCGCAGTTCCCCGTTTTCCCTGCGGCAGCCCAATCCTCTGCTTCAGCAGAATTTCATCGGCATTGCAGTGTCTCGCGAGAGGGTTCGGCGCGTCGTGTCCGGTCCCGGTCGATCCGTTCCGGCCTCTTCCCCTGGGACGGGTTCCGGCCTGCCCCAAGGGCGTGAACCGTAGGAAAGCGAGCCGTTCAGTGAGTGAGAACCCGCAGGTGGACCCCCGACAGGTGGACCCCGACCCCCGGCAGGGCTTCGGCGTGAGTCCCCAAGGTGCCGGTCACGCGCCGCCTCCCATGCCCAATCAGGCGCCGCCGCCCGTTCCACCGCAGGCACCGAACGCGCCTTCGGCCTGGTCGCAGCCAGTTCCGCCGGGCGGTCCCGGAGGTCCTGGAGGCTCGGGTCCTCGCGGCGGCCTTTCTCGCGTCTGGCTGGTCGGCGGTGCCGCGGCGCTCGCCGTGGCCGTGGTCATCGGCGTGGTCGTCGCCACATCAGGGGACGACAAGAAGGACACCGCGTCGGGCAAGCCCGCGGGCGTGCCGGGAGGTGTCTCCAAGCCGAAGGAGCCGTCGGGGGGCAAGGCGTTCACCAAGGTGCCCAAGGGGTGCGAGCTGATCAAGGCGTCGACCATCGAGAAGTTCGCGCCCGGAGGCAAGTGCACGCCGGGCCTGATGGACGAGAAGGATCTGCCCTCGATGATCACCAGGATGCCGGAGTGGCGGCCGGACGACTACGGCGTCTACCAGAGCCTGGGGGTGAGCCTCACCGTCGGCGCGAGCGCCAAGGGCCAGTACGACGTCAAGAAAAAGACCGCCCTCAGCGACCTCAACGGCATGCGCAAGGTGGAGGGTTCCCAGCCGGTGAGCGGGCTCGGCGACGAGTCTCTCGTCGTCAACAGCGTCGATGCCCACGACGGGACGCTGGCCCAGGCAGAGGTGGTCGTCCTGGAAGGTAATGCCGCACTCAGAGTGGACTTCGTCTACAGCCGGGAGTCCACCGACACCACCCAGAAGCAGGCCGAGGACGCCGCCGTCGCCGCCGCCCGTGATGTGCTCGGTTCGATGAGCTGACCGCCCCGGCGACGACATGCCCACACACCCCCACCAAGGCAGCGACCCAACGGTCGCACCCCCCGGACAACGCGCACAGCCCGCGCAGCCCGGACAGCCCGCGCACACCACCGTGCCCCAGCTTCCGGCCACGCCGACCCGGCCGCTCACCGAGCTCCCGCATTCGCCCGGTCAGGCCCCTCACCACCGGCACAGCCCCGCCCGTATCGGCCCCTACGAGGTCTTCCATCTCCTCGGCGAGGGCGGCATGGGCCGGGTGTTCCTGGCCAGGTCGCCGGGATCGCGGCTGGTCGCCCTGAAGGTCATCAGGCCCGAGTACGCCGAGGCGCCCGACTTCCGCGGTCGTTTCCGGCGCGAGGCCGAAGCCGCTCGCCGCGTGAGCGGCTTCTTCACCCCGCCGGTGCTCGACGCGGACGCCGATGCCCCGCAGCCCTGGCTGGCCACGGCCTACGTGCCCGCGCCGTCGCTGCACGAAGCCGTGAGCGGCTTCGGCGTACTTTCCGAGGCCGGTGTGCGGGCCCTGGGCACCGGACTCGCGGAGGCGCTGCTGGCCATTCATGACGCCGGCATCGTTCACCGTGACCTCAAGCCCGGCAACGTACTCATCGCCGAGGACGGACCCCGGGTCATCGACTTCGGCATCAGCCGAGCGGTGGACGCCACCCAGGTGACGCGGACCGGCGCGGTGATGGGAACGCCCGGTTTCATGGCGCCCGAGCAGATCATGTCGAGCCGCGAGGCCGGGCCGGCGGCCGACGTCTTCTCCCTGGGCTGCGTGCTGGTCTTCGCGGCCACCGGGCGGGGTCCTTTCGGTTCGGGAGGGGTGACCGAGGTCCTTTACCGGGTCGTTCATCACCAGCCCCAACTGGACGGCGTCCCGACGGCCTTGAGACCGCTGATCGGCGCCTGCCTGGACAAGGGCCCCGCCCGCAGGCCACCTGCCGCGTCGGTGCTGTCCGAGCTGGGGAGCGCCGATCCTGCCGCGCTGCTCACACAGGGCCTGCGGCAGGACCTGGCGCGGCGGGAGGCGCACGCCACCGTGCTGGCGTCCGCGCCGCCCGTACCCATGGCGTCCCTCGCGCCGCCGCCCGACGACCCTTTCGCCGCCGACCCTCGGGGACCCAGTCGCCGCAGGTTCCTGTGGATCGCCGCGGCAGGGACGACCGTCGTGGCGGGTGGAGGGGCCGCGGCGCTGGCCGGGTGGCGCTCGCAGCCCGGCGCCACCCCGACCCGGGCCGACACGGGTACCACCGGCCGGCCCCGGCCCAAGGTGCCGGCCGGCCCGAAGCCGCGATGGTCGGTCCCGCTGAAAAAACTGTCGAGCGGACAACTCCACCTGCACGGCGATGTGTTGGTGCACTGGGAGCAGAGACGGGCGACCGCCTACGACACCACCACGGGCAAGGAACGCTGGGCGGGATCGCTGCGCCTGCCCTCCGGCGTCTCGGGGGACCCGAAGTGGCTGGGCGTACGCGGACCGACTCTGTTCGCCTCGGCCTGGAGCGGCGAGCGCGGCTATCTGTTCGGCGTCGACACCGCAGGCAAGCAGGAGTTCACCTACCCGGTCACCGAGCATAGCGACGGCACCCAGTTCGCCGACCACGTCGAGAGCGTCCTGTCCGTCGCCGGTTCGGTGGCAGTCGTGGGCACCAGTGGGCACGACGGGTACGGGGTGCTCGCGGTCGATCTCGGCTCGGGCAAGGTGCTGTGGTCGCGCAAGGTCAGGGGCAGCGATTTCCAGGCGTACGCCGAGGGGAGCCGCTGCTTCCTCCAGGACAACGGCACGCTCCGTGGCCTTGCCCTGCGCTCGGGTACCGAGCAGTGGAAGGTACGTGACGTCATCAAGCCCGGCGCCTATCCCCACCTGTCCACCGACGGCAGGACGCTGCTCCTCACCAGCACCAAGGTGCAGGCCTTCCGCGCCGCCGACGGCAAGAAGCTGTGGACGGCCGTCAATGAGACGACCACGATCAGCGCGGCCAGGGTCCGCGGCGAGCGGGCCTACCTCTACGACGGCCAGGGCACCGTGTTCGCCCTGGACATGCGCAGCGGCGAGCAGGTGTGGCACACCGCGAGCCCGGTGCACCTGACGACCACCGGCGGCGCACAGGACCAGGGGCCCGCCGTCTCCTCGTCCGTGCTGGCCATCGCGACCTGGGCCACCGGCGACGTCCCGGGTTTCGTCGTCCTGCGCGCCTCCGACGGAAAACCGCTCTGGGCACACCAGCCCTCAGGCGGCAAGGCCGATGACGAAGCCGATGAGGGGGCCGGTAGCAAAGCTGATGAGGAGGCCGGTGACAAGGCCGGTAGCAAGGCTGATGACAAGGCCACCGACAAAGACGGCGACACCGCCGGGGGCAAGAGCAACTGGCTGCTGCAGATCTACGGCAGCACTCTCTTCGCCGCATCCGAGACCACCCTCCACGCCTTCCGGAGCGACGCGCCGTGACCATGCCTCCCACACCGCCCACACCACCCACACCACCCATGCCGCCGTCCGCGCCGGCGCCGTCCGGTCCGACGCCGCCTCCGCAAGCCGTCTCCCCAGTGCCCGTTTCCTCCCCCGCCCCCGCCCCAGCCACGTACATCGGCCCCTACCGGGTGATCCGAGAGCTCGGTGCGGGCGGCATGGGCCGTGTGCACCTCGCCGCGTCGCGCAGTGGCCGCGCGGTGGCCGTCAAGGTCGTGCGTCCCGAACTGGCCGCCGACCCGGATTTCCGGCGCCGCTTCAAGGCCGAGGCCGACGCCGCCCGCGCGGTGTCCGGCGCCTTCACCGCGCCGGTCATCGACGCCGACCCCGAGGGGCCGCAGCCGTGGCTGGCCACCGCGTACATCCCCGGCCCCTCGCTCACCGACGCCCTCGACGCGCACGGCCCCATGCCGGAGTCCACCCTGCGCATACTGGGCGGCGGCCTGGCCGAGGCGCTGGCCGCGATCCACCGCGCCGGACTCATCCACCGCGACCTCAAGCCGTCCAACATCCTGCTCACCCGCGACGGCCCCCGCGTCATCGATTTCGGCATCAGCCGGGCCGTCGACGCGACCGTGCTCACCGCCGAGGGTCAGGTCGCGGGCTCGCCCGGCTTCATGTCGCCCGAACAGTCGCGAGGGGGCGAACTCGCACCCGCGAGCGATGTGTTCGCCTTCGGCTCCGTGCTCGCCTTCGCCGCCACCGGCGTCCCGCCCTTCGGCACCGGCTCCGCCCACGCCCTGCTCTACCGGGCCGCCTACGAAGAGCCGCAGCTGAACGGAGTGCCCCCCAACCTGCTCGGCATCGTCACCGCGTGCCTCGACAAGGACCCCTCTCGCCGCCCCACGGTCGAGCAACTCCAGGCCTGGCTGCGCCCGGAGACCACCGCCGGCTGGCTCGGCGCGGTCGAGGCGCAGGTGACCGAGGACCAGCGCATGCTGCAGGGCGCACTTCGTGTCCCACTGCTCAGCCGCCGCCGGGTGCTGACCGGTGGCGCGGTACTCGCGGTGACCGCGGCGGCGGGCGGTACCACCTGGTTCCTTCGCTCCCGCGGCGAGGACGGCGGTTCGGTCGCCGCCCCCGCACTCGACTGGTCCAAGGAGCTTCCACGGCCCGGGATGTCACTGCGCGCGGTGACCCGCTCCACGCTGCTGTGCACCGAGAAGACCACCGGTGCCTGCTTCGACCGGGGCACCGGAAAGCTGCTGTGGAAGGACCTCGGCGGCCAGAACACCGACGCCCTCCCGGACGACAAGCGCGTCTACACGGTACGTACGGACGGCAAGGTGCACGCATTCGACGGCCGGTCCGGCAAGAAGGTGTGGGACGCGCCGCCGGCCGGGGGCGACACGGCCAAGCTGGACTTCTCCGACGGCGAGTTGGTGCTGACCACGAGCGGCGGACGCTTCAGGGCCCTGGAGGCGTCCGGCGGTGAGGTGCGGTGGACCTCACGGGACGTGAAGGACGTCGGCATGATCATCGGCGCCACCCCGGCGGGCTCGCTGCTCGCCTGGGGCGGCGCGTCGAAAATTAATCCGGCCGCGATGCTGCGGGGCTACTCCGCCCTCGACCGGGAGACGGGTGAGCGCGTGTGGTCGAAGGACCTCGTCACCCTCTACCCGCCGGACAAGAGCAAGGTGCTCTACGGGATCGACGCCGACATGAGGCTGCTGGCCCTGGACCCCGACGACGGGCGCACACTGTGGAGCAAGTCCACCGAACTCCCGCCGACCAACAGCGAGATCCTCGGCTTCTCCGGGTCCCTGAGCCTGCTCGGGGGCACCCTGTTCTGCTACCCGAGCACCGGCTTCAGCGGCTCGACCCGGGGCCTGCTCACCGCCTTCGACCCGGCGTCGGGCAAAACCCTGTGGTCGGTGCAGACCGCCGCCCGCGGCAACCGCGGCTACGCACGCACCGGGGCGACCGTCTGCTACCTGGACAAGAAGGTCCTGCACGGCCTCGACGCCAAGACCGGCGCCGAACGCTGGACCGCGGGAACGGGCCTGGGCGACCTCAACCTGCTGGGTGCCCTGCGCGGCCTCTTCGTCGCCGCGGGCAGCAAGGGCCTGTATGCCTTCCGCGCCGACACCGGCGAGCGCATCTGGCACCACCGGGCCACCGGCGGCACCGGCTCCTGGTCCGCACAGGCCATCGGCGACAACCTGTACGCCACGTGGTCCGGCACGCTCTTCCGCTTCTCGGTGCCCGCGGCGTAGAGCAAGCGCAGTTGGCCTCCCACGGCACCACCCGTAAAGGTGGCCATACCCGCATAGCGGCGGCGCGCCGCCAGTATCAGCAGCGCGCCGCCCCTCTCACCGCCGGATCACCACGGACTCACCACCGAGTCGCTCGCCACCGTCTCAACGCCCGAGTATCTGCCCGTAATTCAACGCCCCTCGCAGCCCGAACAGCCGTGGTGTCAGCGCTTTGGAGCCGCCTCCGGCGCCGTTGGGCAGGGTCCACACGCCGCCCGTGCTGAGGTTCTCCTCGTACTCCGTGCTGTTCTCGTTGTAGACGCCGACCGTGACATCGCCGTCCCCGTCGCCGTCGTAGTCCCCGACCGCAAGCGCCGAGCCGAACTCGTCGTTGACCTCCGCCGCCCCCGGGACTCCGGCGGAGTCCTGGTGCCAGGCCGTCGACTTCGCGGTGCCCGAGGCATCGAGCAGACCGTCCGGGCCCGAGGTCAGCACGGTCGCCGAACCGGCATGGCCGGCCGTCCCGATGGCCTCGGCGGGCGTGCCCGCCACCAGGTCGTCCCGGCCGTCCCCGTTGAGATCACCCGCGGCCAGCTTGATCCCGAAATTGTCCGCCTCCTCCGCCGTGCCCGCGACGCCCGGAGTGTCCTGGCTCAAGGTGTGGTTGCGGGTGCCGAAGTCCTCGGCGCCCCCGCCTCCGTAGAACACCTGCACCTTGCCGCCCTTGGCCAGCTCGTCGGGGCCACAGTCTCCGGTGGGCCGGTCGGCCTCGGCGATGATCAGGCAGTGTCCGAGCGCCAGGTCGTCCACACTGTCACCGTTGAAGTCACCCGCGGCGATGTCGTAGCCAGTGGCCGGCGACTTCCAGTACTCCTGCAGCGCCGAGCCGTTCCAGCTCCACAGCGCGGTGCGCGAGTAGTCGTTGGAGTACGCGGAGATCGCCAGGTCGGTCTTGCCGTTCCCGTCGAAGTCCCCGGCCGCCAACCTGCCCGATGTGCCCCCGAAGCCGGTGCGGAGCAGAGACGTCAGCGGCTTGTCCTCGGTGAGCGGACCCGGCCGCAGCGCGACCTCGCCGAATTCTCCGTGGGGCAGACCCACCGCCACGTCCACGGCACCGTCCTGGGTGAGGTCACCCACGGCGAGCGAGGCTCCCGCGCCGCCGCCCACCGGCCCCTGCGCGATCGTCCGGCCGCGCTCGAACTCGCCGCTGGAAGAGCCGTACAGGACGACCACCGAGCCGTGGCCCGTCGCCGCCGGGTCGCTGCCGACGTCCTCGCCCGGCGCCCCGGCGACGACGTCGGTGAAGCCGTCGCCGTCCACGTCGGCCGTCGCGACGGCACCGCCGAAGTGGTCGTTCTTCTCGCTGGTGCCGGGGACGCCCGGACTGTCCTGGCTGACGGAGGCGGTGAAAGCACCGGCCCCGCTCGATCCGCCGAAGAGCACGTGCAGATAGCCCGCGGACTTCTGCCCGTCGATGTCCCCTCGATAGACGCCGACCACGGAGTCCGCGTACCCGTCACCGTTGAAGTCGGGCCCTTGGACGGCCGCCGCCGGCGCCGCCACCGCCGTGGGGGCGAGCCCCGTCGACACGAGGACGGTGGCGGCGCCGAGCAGGGCGGCCGAGAGTCTCTTACTGCGCACAGGTACTCCACATCGCAAGGTGAGTCAGGTCAGTTCACGTGCTACGACGGCCGGCGGACCTACCGAGGGCCTACTGCCCCAGCACCTCGCCGTACTTGATGGCGCCGTTGGGCAGCGCGAAGCCGAACGGGGTCAGCGACTTGCCCACCGGGTACGTCTCCTCGGCGCTGCTCGGCGCGAACCAGACACCACCCGAGCGGGGCTCACCGGCGTTCTCCCCGGGCGCGCTGACCGCGGTGTCCCACAGTCCGTCGCGGTTGTAGTCGCCGACGGCGACCTGGGCGCCGAAGCGGTCGCCGGCCTCGGCCGTGCCGGGCATGTTCGCGGTGCTCTGGCTGCGGGCCAGACCACCGTAGAGGCCGTGCTCGGTGCCGTTCATGGTGACGTATCCGCCCGCGTCCTTCACGGTGCCCACGTCCTCGCCGGGCACGCCGACCACCAGTTCCGGACGGCTGTCGCCGTTGAGGTCACCGGCGGACAGCGCGGCGCCGAAGTCGTCGCCCTCCTCTGCGGTGCCGCCGACCTCGGGGTTGTCCTGCGTGATGCACTCGTTCTCGGTGCCGAACTCCGCGGTCTTCGAGCCCTTGAGCAGGAGCACCGCACCGCCGAGCCGGTTCTCGCAATGCGTGGTCTCCGTCTCGGGGTTGGGCTGTACGAGACCGACCGCCAGGTCGTCCGTGCCGTCCCGGTCGAAGTCGGCGGCCGCCAGCGCGCTGCCGCGGTCGGCGTCGGCCCACCACTGGGCGGGCTTGGCCTGGTCGTCCCAGCGCGTGATGAAGGTGCCGGAGTCCTCCATGGCCTGCCAGGTGGTGGCGAGGTCGTCCCGGCCGTCGCCGTCGAAGTCGCCGGTGGCCAGGTCGAGGGTGCGGCCGCCCATGCTGTACGTGCGCAAGGTGGTGGGGGTCACCGGGTCGGCGGTGAGCGGGCCCGGCCTGAACCGGAGCGAACCGCGCTCCTCACCGCCGTCGTTGTACGCGAGGTCGGTGTCGCCGTCGCCGTCGTAGTCGCCCGTGGCGATGGTGCTGCCGATGCTGCTCCACTCGGATGTGCCCCTGGCCACGGTGGTGCCCTTGATGTTGAATTCCGAGCCGTCGAGCACGGTGATGGTGCCCTCGTCCTGGAGCTGCTCGGAGGTGAGGGACTCACCGCTCGCACCGACGACGAGCTCGAAGACGCCGTCGCCATTCACGTCGACGGGCGCAACGGAGGAGCCGAAGCGGTCGCCCGCCTCGGGCGTGCCGGGTATGCCGGCCTCGGCCTGGCTGATGACGCCGGTGGACTGGCTCGGGCTCTGCGGCCCGCCAAAGATCACACTGACGTAGCCGGCCTTGGCCTTGCCGTCCACCGTGGCGTTGGGCATACCGACGGCGATGTCCGCGTATCCGTCGCCGTTGAAGTCGAACCGCGGCGTCGTCGTGTCCGCCGCGGCGCTGCTCCCGGCGAGCGGCAGGGTCAGACCGGTGGCGGTGAGCGCCGCCACGACGGCGGTGGCGGCCAGGGTACGTACACGCACGGTGGAACTCCGTTGGTCAAAGGGGAAATGCAGGGGAAGAGCTTGCGGGAGTGTGACTCACGAGGCGTACGAAGGGTTGTGCGAAGATTGCGACTCGGTGAACACGTCGTGATACAGGACGAGTTCCGTCTAAAGGCGCGCCGGAGTCACGGGGCAACCTCAAGGCGCGCGAGAGTCATGGGGCAACGCCCGCCCGCTTCAGGGCGGCCGCCCTATTGTTGGCTGATGCACGCACGCCGTATCGACCGCCCCGCCGACCTCGATGTCGTCCGGGAGTCCTATGACCAGGTGGCCGACAACTACGCGCACATGGTGGCGACGACCGGCATGGGCGACATCCGCCGCCATCCCTGGCTCAAGGCGTCGATCGACGCCTTCGCCGACACCGTGGGCGACCTCGGGCCCGTCCTGGACGTCGGCTGCGGCCCCGGCACGGTGACCGGCTACCTCGCCGAACGCGGACTCGACGTATCCGGGGTGGACCTCTCGCCCCGCATGATCGAAAACGCGCGTCGGCTGTATCCGCAGTGCCGCTTCAGCGTCGCCTCTGCCACCGAGCTCGACCTCGGCGACGCATCCCTGGGCGGCGTACTCGGATGGTGGTCGCTGTTCAATCTCCCCCGTGCCGTGCTCCCGCAGGTCCTGGCCCTCTTCGCACGCGCCCTGAAGCCGGGCGGACACTTCATCACCGCCACCCACGTCGGCGACCAGGACGCGGTGCGCACCGAGGCCTACGGTGGGGTGCCCGTTCGCTGGACCACACACCAGTGGCGCCCGGAGCAGCTCGTCGACCTGATCGGCCAGGCGGGACTGGAGCCCGTCGCCGAGCTCCGCCTCCCCCCGAGCGAGCAGGCCGGGCCGGGCGTGGTCGTCATGGCCAGGCGTCCCGCTTGAACTGGCGTCCTGCGTCGATGCCGTCGCAGGCCGCCCACCCCCGACCGCAACATGCGCGAGGGTTGAATCACCGAGCCCGCCGAGCCAATCAGCCGCGCCGGGAACATCCAGTCCGGTCGGCACGGTTGCATCGACCGAGGGACCGGCGCCGTACGGGCGGGGAACACGGAGGCCAGAAAGCCGTACGCCCCACCAGAACCGGACCCTCAGGGTCGCGGTACGCCCCCGCGCGCGCTTGCATCACGACGCATTCTTATAAACCACTACGTACCTCTACCGAAGGACTGTTTCATGACTGACCGACCCTTGACGCTCATGGCAGTGCACGCCCACCCCGACGACGAGGCCACCGGAACCGGAGGGGTCCTCGCGCGGTACGCGGCAGAGGGCATCAGGACGGTCCTCGTGACATGTACCGACGGTGGTTGCGGTGATGGACCGGGGGGTGTCAAGCCGGGCGATCCCGGGCACGATCCGGCGGCCGTCGCCCAGATGCGCCGTCGGGAACTCGAGGAGAGCTGTGACGTCCTGAAGATCAGCGATCTGGAGATGCTGGACTACGCCGACTCCGGGATGGTGGGCTGGCCTAGCAACGACGCCCCCGGCTCCTTCTGGCAGACCCCCGTGGAGGAGGGGGCCGCCCGGCTCGCGGAACTCATGCGGCACTACCGACCCGACGTGGTCGTCACCTACGACGAGAACGGCTTCTACGGCCACCCCGACCACATCCAGGCCCACCGCATCACGATGGCGGCGCTGGAGATGGTCACGCTGACACCGAAGGTGTACTGGACGACGATGCCCCGCTCGGCGATGCAGCGGTTCGGGGAGACCATGCGCGAGCTCGACGAGAACATGCCCGAGCCCGACCCCGAAGAGGCCGCAGCGATGGCCAAGATCGGCCTCCCCGACGATGAGATCACCACGTGGGTGGACACCACCGCGTTCGCGGGTCAGAAGTTCGATGCGCTGGCCGCGCACGCCAGTCAGGGCGAGAACATCTTCTTCCTCAAGATGGGCAAGGAGAAGTTCGGCGAGCTGATGGGCATGGAGACCTTCGTACGCGTCAAGGACGCCACCAACGCCGCCGTACCCGAGAACGACCTCTTCGCCGGCCTGCGCTGACCCGCCTGGCCCACCAAGGCCCACACATGCCGCCGAACGCACCTCGCCTCCCGGCGGCGGTAGATGTCGACCACCCGCACCGTGGTCGACATCTACCACTCCCCCACCAGGGCCGACCACCGCAGGCGAAGGAAATCCACTGCCCTGTCGGAGTGGGGCTTCCGTAGGATCACGCCATGACTGCAGATGCCCCGCTCACCCGGGAGTCGTTCCGGCGCCTCAATCCGATCAACACGCCACGGCCGGTGACCCAATTGCCGGAACGTGTCTGGACCGACGAGGAGTGGGACCGGATTCGGCGCGGATACCGTGCCCAGGACATGGACCAGAAGTGGAACGTCTTCGTTGAGGACAACGTCCTCTTCATGCACCGGAGTTGGACCGGCCACGGGGTCTATGAAGCGACCTTTGCCCCCACAACCGGCGGGAGGCGGATCGCCTCTGCTGTGGTGGAGGCCGACCGGGAGCGCTACCGGAGCGTGGGCGACGAGTACGACCGTCTGATGCTGGAACTGATCATCAGCGCGATCGTCCTCGGTGAGCCGGCTGCCGATCTCCGGTCCGGCCTGGTGGAGTTGTCCGCTCGGGCTTCAGGCAAGAGCGATATTTCCTCGGGTGTGGTGCAGCACAGTGTTCTTGGGGTGCGCTCTGGTCCGTAAGGTCCGCACTCAGGGTAGGTGCGTCTTTGGGGGGGGCCGTCCGGGCGGTCCCTGCGACTGGAACACGGACGCCGCAGAACTCGCCTACGCAAGGCCCCCGTTGCTCATCAGCAACTGGCCGTTGATCCACTCGCCTTCCCGGGAACACAAGAAGTCCACCAGGTGTGCGGTGTCCTGCGGAGTGCCCAGGCGGCCGAGCGGGGCGCTGCGCACGCAGTGCTCCCGCACTTCCTCGGGCATCCAACCGGTGTCGATCGGCCCAGGGTTGATGGCGTTGGCTGTCACGCCGAGGTGGGCGAGTTCGTGGGCCGCGGCCAGCGTGATGCGGTCCAGGGCGCCCTTGCTCGCCCCGTAGGGAAGGTTGCCGACGGTGTGATCACTGGTGAGGCTGATGATCCGGCCGGTCCCGCGTTCCGCGGCGAAGCGGCGTCCGAACTCGCGGATGAGCAGCCAGGGGCCGCGTGCGTTGACGGCGAAGTGCCGGTCGAAACTCTCGACGCTGGTGTCGAGCAGCCCGGAGTCGACGGACTCGCAGTGGCTCATCACCAGCGCGGTGACCTTGCCCATCCGCTGTTCGACCTCGTCGAAAACGCGTGCCGGGGTGTCCGGGTCCGCGAGGTCCGCCTCGATCGCGGTGGTGGCCGCTCCGTGCTCGGCCAGGGTTTGACTGATCGCCTCGGTCGCTCCTGGCTCGCTGCCCCAGCTCATGCGGGCGTCGTACGGAGTCCAGTAGGTGAAGGCGATGTCCCAGCCCGACGCGGCCAGCCGCCGGGCGATACCCGCACCGATACCGACGGTGCGGCCCACCCCCGTGATCAGGGCGAGCGGGCGGTCCGCCGGAGCGTCCTGCTCGTGGGCGGGGTGGTCATGATCGATGTTCGTCGTCACGGTCCGGAATGCTTCACGAACGACACCACAGCGTCAATCGATTTCCTACGAGGCCTCGCCGCCCGCCTGAGGCCTTGCCACCCGCCCCACCCGACGCTCGCATCGAAGCCGCGCTGCGTTGGCCGCATTTGCCGCATTGGCTCCGCCGGCTCCGTTGACCGCGTTGGCTTCCAGCCTCAGGCGACTTTCGGGCCGTCTAGGATGCACCAGCTCAGATCCGGTTCCATCCAGCGACACCAGCGACACATATCCATCCCCAGGCCTCCAGGACGGGAGCCCCCATGTCCGAGCAGCAGATCCCACCCGTCTCCATGTCCGCCGAAGAGATTGAAGCAGTCCACGTCGTCGCCCCGACCAAGCTCAACGGCCAGGTCACCCTGCGAGACCACGACCCACGCTGGGCTCTGATCTTCGAACGGGAAGCCTCGCGGATACGTGAGCATCTCAGCCGCCCCGAACACCGCCTCGAGCACAGGATCGAGCACGTCGGCTCAACTTCCGTGCCGGACCTTCCCGCCAAGCCGGTCATCGACATGCTCTTGACCGTTCCGGATTCCGCCGCCGACGCCTCGTACGTTCCCGTCCTGGAGGCACTCGGTTTCGAGCTCGTCATATGCGAGCCCGATTGGTACGAGCACCGGGTCCTGCGCAAGTACGACCTCGATACGAGTGCCGCCACGGCCAACCTGCACGTCCTCTCGGCGGGCTGCCCTGAGGCCGAGCGCATGCTGCTCTTCCGTGATCGGCTGCGCAAGCACGGCGGCGACCGGCAGCTGTACGCCGACACCAAGCGTTCCCTGTCCCAACGAAAGTGGGAGTACGTGCAGAACTACGCGGACGCCAAGTCCGAAGTGGTCGCCGCCATCCTGGAGCGGGCGACGGCCCAGAACTCCACAGAGGCCGGCACATAGATCCTCATGCAGCATCGCGCCGCGCAGCAGAAAAGGCAGGGCTCGAACCGCGCGTCACGGTTCGGGCCCTGCCCCATGCTGTGCCGCCCTGTGGCAGCGGTGTGTCAGCTCTGTGCGGCGTCGCCGTCCGCCTGCCCAGCGCCTTCGGTGCCCTCGGCGCCCTGCGTCTTCTCGCGCATCTTGCGCACCAGCTCCGCCTTCTGGTCGGCGGCACCCTTGCGGTCGAGGTTGCGGTGCGGGCCGTTGTTCTGCCGCTCGGCGCGCGACAGCCTCTTGCGCTTGCCGCCGCCCATGCCCACGGGGTTGTTGATGTTCTTGCTCACGGGTTCTCCCGGGTGATGTGAAGTGATCTACGGATTCATCGGTGGGGGACGGGCGCGGCGACGACGAGGGCCGTCAGCAGGGGCCCATCACGCTCTCACTCGTAAATCGGCGTCTGGAAGAACATGACCTAGACGTTACCCGCTCCCAGCGGCCCCGCACACCAATTTTCGCGCCGCCCGGCGTTAATGATCACGTCGGCGGGGCGGAGTTCTTGCGCTCCTTGGCATGGAAGCGCGCCTTCTTCTGGCGATTCCCGCACGTGTTCATGTCGCACCATCTGCGGGTGCGGCTCTGACTGGTGTCGAAGAACGCGGCCTGGCAGGTCGGTGACGCGCACAGGGCCAGCTTTCCGTCTCGCTCGCCCGCGATGATGCTGATCGCGTCGGCGGCGATCACGCTGAGGGCATCTTCCACGCAGGACGCCGAGCTGAGCTGCCATCGCCGCTCGCCCTCAGGTGTCAAGACCGCCGCGGCCCGTCCCTGAACGCTGCAGTCATTGATGACTTTGACGGCAGCGGTGGGCAAGGGGGCCTGGGTCGCGGCCGCTGTCGCGGCGACGTGGATCGACTCCCTCAGTTTCCGGGCGAGTTCGAGCTGGGTGGTGGTGCAGGAGTCAACGGCCAAGCCGCTCACTGCCAGCCAGTCGACGAGTCGGTGGGGTGTGGGAATGCGCTCCACGGCGTCGCCACGACGCTCCGTAAGAGTCGCGGTGAAGCTCGTCGCCAGGACCCTACCGAGGCGAAAGTCAGGGAACTCGGCGCGCATGGAACCACCTTAGCAGGTTGCGCTCAAACGACGTGGACGGTTAGAACCGTCTAAGCCGGTTCGCGTACGACTTCGCCGTATCCACCAAGCCCAGGAGGCCTCATGAACCGTCCGACCAGCGACATCCAGGCGTTTGAAGCCCACGCGACCGACGCTGACCTCGACGATCTGCGCACGCGGCTGGCCGCGGCACGGCTACCGGAGACCGAGACGGTTCATCGCACCGAGCCCGGCCCTCACCGATGGGCACAGGGCGTTCCTCTCGCCGACCTCACCGACGTCGTGAACTACTGGCGCACCGGCTACAACTGGCGGTCGTTCGAAGCGCGCATCAACCAGATCGGCCAGTTCCGCACGACCATTGATGAGGTGGGAATCCACTTCCTGCACCGCCGATCCGCGCGCGCAGATGCCACCCCTCTCGTCCTGACCCACGGGTGGCCCGGCAGCATTGCCGAGTTCATCGACGTAGTGGACGAGCTGGCAGACCCGAAGGACGCGGACGCCCCCGCATTCCACGTCGTGGTCCCATCGCTGCCAGGCTTTGGCTACAGCGACAAGCCGGCCACCACCGGGTGGGGCATCGAGAAGATCGCGGCCGCATGGGTGGAGCTGATGGGCAGGCTCGGCTACAGCAAGTTCGTGGCCCACGGCGGCGACTGGGGAGGTGTGATCACCACGGTCCTCGCCGGGAGGTTCCCGGCACATGTTCTCGGCATCCACACCACGACCCCGCAGGCACCGCCCGGGTTGCCGACGGACACACTGACGGCGGCCGAACGCGACTGGACCGAGGAAACCCGCGCTTTCTGGGACGGCCCCCGCGCGGCATACGCCAAGCAGCAGGCGGCCCGGCCGCAGACCATCGGCTATGCCCTCGTCGATTCACCGGTCGGGCTTCTCGCCTGGATCCTGGACAAGTTCGCCGAGTGGACGGATACCGAGGACAGCCCGTTCGAGGCGATTTCCATGGACCGTGTTCTCGACGATGTCACCCTGTACTGGCTGACGCGGACCGGAGCGTCGTCGGCCCGTATCTACTACGAGAGCCATGACTCGCTCGACCCCGACCTCCGGGTCGACGTCCCGTCGGCGATCACCGTGTACCCACGCGACATCGAGAAGTGCCCGCGCCCCTGGGCACAGGAGCGGTTCCGGCAGATCGTCCGGTGGAGGTCGCCCGAAACCGGCGGGCACTTCCCGTCGCTGGAGGTCCCCGAGTTCTTCGTCAAGGATCTGCAAGAGGGGCTCGCGGCAGTACTGGCCGCGGGTCGGTGACCGCGGCCGGGCGACTGACGCGGCATCCGACCGCCATCCCAAGCCCACTCTCGCTCGTGCACTTCGTCGGGCTCAGAGAGGCCTCCCCCTCACAAGCGGCGTGGCGGGCTGTTGCGGATGGCCGAGCGGCGGGCCCACAGCGCGCAGGCCAGCAGTACCAGGCCGGCGAAGCAATAGGCCCATGCGTTGGTGCTGCCCCTGGCCGCGCCCACGGCCCAGGCGATCGACCAGATGGAGAGCAGGACACACAGGGCGGTCCAGGCGACCGTCCACATCTGGTTGCGCGCCGCAAGCCGCTGCGAGGTACCTCGTTCCATTTCGCCCATGTCAGGCGATCCACGATGCTCGTCATGAGTCGTCATACGTTGCCGGATGCCCCCGAAAAGCCGAGCGAACCAGCGTGAGCCGAGCACGGAAGGTGACCCGGCCGCCCCTGCTCCACCCACGGCCTGGCAGGACTGGTCGGCACCGCCAATGGGCCGACAAATGACGGACGTTGACGTCCCGTTGACGTGCGCCGCCCACCCCGCCACCCTCAGAATGCACGTGCGCACCTTCCATCCTCTGCCTGCCCCCATGGAGTGCTCTGTTGACTCCTCCCCCTCGTGTGCACGAGGGGGATTCCTAGCTCACGTTGCCTGGCCCCCGGCGGGGGTGCAGGTCTTACACGATCAGCGCTAGCCGGGGTGTAGACCAGCCCGGACCAGCATCACGCGGGCGGAGTTCTTGTCTCGGCCGGAGACAGCTCCGCACGCGGTGCAGGTATACGTTCTCTGGGAAAGAGGTAGGCGGTGCTTGGCTCTCGCTCCGCAGGTCGCGGCACCCGTGCTTGCGGGCCTGCTCGATCAATGCCCGTTCTGCGCAGGCCCGCACGTCCTCTTCTCGCCGCTCGTCCGGTTATGCGCGTGAATGGCCTTCGACTTCGCGACGCATTCGTTCCACGTCCACCGGCAACGATCCCACTCCGCTTCCAGCGCCGCGCGGGCCACAGACGACAGGCGCAGACGGTAGGTGTACCGGGCAAGCCCGGCCATCTGCGCTGCCCGCTCCTGCACCGTCACAAACCTGAACCTACCCGGAAGCACCGAGAGTTGAGGAGACCTACCCTACGCAGCCACCACCGCTGCGGTGCGACGAATCACCCGGAGGCGAACCCTCTGACCCTGCCCTGTTTCACAGGAGCTTGGTTTCCTTTCCTCCACCTCAAGGTGGGGGTATCCACGAAGGAGTCACGATGGCCAGACGCACCACCCAACTCATCCTCTCTATTGTCATGCTCATTGCCGCCACCTTGGGCGGTGTCGTCGCCGCCACTGGAACCGCTCAGGCCGACGGCTGCTACACGTGGTCGCGCACCTTGTCCCAAGGGGCCTCGGGTGCCGACGTGACGCAGTTGCAGATCCGGGTGGCGGGGCATGCCGGCAACGGTGGCGTGCTCGCCATCGACGGCGCCTACGGACCGGCGACGACCGCCGCGGTCAAACGGTTCCAGTCGGCTTACGGACTGGCCGCGGACGGGGTCGCCGGACCCGCGACGTTCAGCAAGATCTATGACCTTCAGGACAACGACTGCACTCCGATCCACTTCACCTACGCCGAACTCAACACCTGCAACTCCACCTGGGCGGGCGGTGCGGTGAGCGCGAGCACCGCGAAGTCGAACGCGTTGCGCACCATGTGGAAACTTGAGGCTCTACGGCACGCACTGGGCGACCAGCCCATCCGCGTGACCAGCGGCTTCCGTTCGCATGCCTGCAACGACGCGGTCGGCGGAGCAGCCGGCAGCCGCCACCTGTACGGCGATGCGGCCGACCTCGGCTCAGGCCCGCACACGCTGTGCCGCCTCGCCCAGCAGGCCCGCAACCACGGCTTCAACGGGATTCTCGGTCCCGGATATCCCGGCCATGGCGACCACACCCACCTCGATCACCGCCCCAGCCGCTTCTGGTCGGCGTCGAGCTGCGGCATCTGAACCCACCGGCGGGCGCGCCCGACCCACGCGGGGGCGCACGCCGGTCAACTCGCTTCAGGATTGGTGCAGTTCCATTGATGCAGGCACAAACCCAACTCCAGGCAGCCTCAAGGCAGGGGCAGGTGGCTCAGGAAGTTCCGGCGCGTACCGCCGTGGTCGCCAGGGTGGTGTACTGCATCAGGAAACTTCCACCCAGTGCATCGATGGCGTCCCCGACCGCGCCCAGCATCTCGGCCAGCTGAGCGGGAGGGAGTTGGGTGAGGCCGCCGGTGGTGGGAAGCAGGTCCAGCCACTGGTCGCGCGTGTAGGACTGCTCCCAGTCGAAGCGCCATTGTTCGGGCTCGTTGAACTGTCCGATCTCACGGATCTTGTCGGCGAACCGCGCGTATCCCGCTTGATAGAGGTCGAGCGGACGGCGGGCCGACTGGACCGGCCGGCTGTTGAGTGGAGAGTCGGGTGCCACCCGGCGGTAGGCAGCGGCGAACGGTTCTGCCACCTCGGTCGGCGGCTCGTACACGTGGCCGAAGATCGCAAGGCGACCCCCTGGGCGCAGCACGCGCGCGGCCTTCATGGCGCCGGCGAGCGGATCCATCCAGTGCCATGACTGGGCGGCGACGACCGCATCGAACGTCCGGCCGGCCGGCTGCCAGGCTTCGAAGGTGGCCACCTCGACCCGCAGGCCTTGGGCTCGCGCGAAGTCGGCCATCCGCGCATCGGGCTCAACGCCGAGCACCGCGCAGCCGGCTGCCTGGAACTGGCGGGCTGCGATGCCGGTGCCGCAGCCGACGTCAAGCACCTCGCGCGCGTCACGGGCCTCGGACCCGGGACTTCCGGCGACGATCCGCGCCACCAACGCATCGGGGTAGCGGGGCCGCACCTGGTCGTAGCGTTGCGCGCCGGCGCCGAACGACTGGGCCATCGCCCGGGCTTCGTGCGGCTCAGGCGGAGAAGGCTCCGGCTGCTCGCGGGGTAAAGTGGGCATGCGCCCACTCTAATGGGCGCATACCCACTAGGCAATGGTCGCCCGGCGGGGAGCGAAACGAGAGGATCTGTCAGTGCCGACTGGGGTGCACCTTCGCGACGCACGGCAGCAGCTGTTCGAGGCTGCCGAACGCGTACTTCTGCGAGACGGGCCGAACGGGCTGACCAGCCGGGCCGTCACCGGCGAGGCGGGCTACGCCAAGGGCGTCCTGCACCGGCACTTCACCGATTTCGACGCCTTCCTCACGGACCTGGTGCTCGACCGGGCCGCGCAGCTCGAGGCGCAGGCGAACGCGCTGCGCGAGTCCGCAGGCACCGGCACAGTGGCCGACAACCTCACCGCCGCGCTGACCACCCTGTTCGGGCCGATTCCGGTGGCGATCATCCCGCTCATCACCTTCCGGGACGAGCTGCGCGCCCGGCTGCGACAAGCCAGGCCGGGCGGCGGCATCGCGATCCTCGCCCAGGCCACAACGGCGGTCTCCGACTATCTGATCGAAGAACGTGAACTGGGCCGTATCGCGGCCGACGCGGACATCGACTCACTGACCCTCTCCTTGGTCGGCGGCGGCCATCTCCTCTTCGCAGACCGCGACGCCGACGCACCGTCCACCGCGGCCGTCAGCAAACTCGTGACTGCGGTCATCGGAACTTGCGTGACCCGCCGACCGGCCTGAAGCCAGCCCGACGAGGGCATGATGAGCAACGGGCCAAGTGCCATCAGGCCCTGGAGGGCTCAAGGGCTGCCGTTTCCAGGACGGTCTGGACGAAAGCGCGCAAGCCCGGGGTGTTCGCCGCGGCCGGCCACAGGAGGCCGTACTCCACCAGCGGGGCGTCGCTGAAGGGTACGTAGACAATGTCCGGGCGGGAGTAGTACTGCTCCGCGCGTGCGCAGGTGGGGGAAACCCCCTTGCCCGCGCCGACCATGGTGAGCACTTCCTGCCAGGCGGTGGTCGACGGGCCTCGGGGAATGGGCCGGCCCTGCGGTGTGCGGTGGGGGTAGTGCAGGTCGAGGAAGTACTGGGGCTGGTTGGTGACCGTGATCAGAGGGGCGTCGGCGAGGTCCTCCAGGGAGACCGTCTCCCGCTCGGCGAAGGGGTGGCCGACGGGGACGATCAGTGCGCGAGGCTCGTTGAAGAGGACGGGGCCATTGACGATGTCGGGCTCGTTGATCGGCAGCTCGACGAGCTGAAGATCGCGGCTGCCGTCACGCATCGGGCCGAGCGGATCCAGCAGCGGGGAATCGTAGATGTGGATCCGGCAGTCAGGGTGGCGGGCGCGGAAGGTGTCTGCGGCCGTCACGATGAGCTTGCCGCACCACGGGGTGGAGTAGCCGATGTGGAGCTCCCCGGCGATCCCACGCCCTGCGGCGGTCGCGGCCGCCAGCGCCTCCTGGATGTGCTGATAGCCGACGGCGAGCCCGTCCCTGAGCTGCGCGCCGATGGGCGTCAGTTGCACGTTGCGGCTGGTGCGCTTGAACAGTTCGGCGCCGATGACGCGTTCCTGCTTCTTGATGGCCTGGCTGACGCGGGCCGGCGTGACGCGCAATCGGTCCGCCGTGCGGCCGAAGTGCAATTCCTCCGCCAAGGCCAGGAAGATCTCTATCTCCCGCAGCTCCACGCTCCACGCCCCCACATCATGAACCGCTGTGTTAAGTGCCGTTGCAGGATACGGCGTTGATCCACCCTCCCGCGGTGCCGATGCTTGTCCGTGATGACACACGGCTGCGCGGAAGGAGCTCAGTACATGAACATCATTGCGTCGGCGGTGCTGCTGACCGTCGACGACCCTGCGGCCTCGAGCCGGTTCTTCACCAGCCATCTGGGGTTCCGGGAAGTGATGGTGGCCGAGAGCGCCATCCACCTCTCCCGCGATGACGCGGCCACCGATCTCGTCGTCCTGGAAAGCAAGCCGGCACCGCGAGAGCGGGAACCGGAGCGGGAACAGGAACGGGAGCGGGAGGGGCTGGGGCCGTCGGCCCCGCAGACCGAAGCTCAGGTCTCCTTCACGGTCACCGATCTCGCCGCCGAGCACGAGCGTCTGTGGCGGGAGGGGGCACGGATCACGACACCGCTGCGGCAAGAGCCTTGGGGTGAGTGGGTCATGCAGCTCACCGATCCCAACGGCGTGGTGATCCAGCTCGTGGAGTGGGTGCCACCCGCCGGCGCCTGACGCCACCCCACCTCGCGTACGGGCGTTGCTCTCTGCGCCTCAGTCACAACCCACCGCATCCTCTGCACCTACCGCCTTCGAATGGGAGGGCCTCATGTCTTCATCTGTCATGCCCACATCCACCAACACCAGCCGTACGACGAGCGAAGCGTCCCGACAGGGCGGTGAACACCCGCCGGCCGCTGCCATCTTCGCCTCCGGTCTGCACAAGTCGTACGGGGACAAGACCGTCCTCAACGGCATCGACCTGAGCGTCCCGGCAGGGTCCGTGTTCGCGCTGCTCGGGCCGAACGGCGCCGGGAAGACCACGGCCGTCAAGATTCTGTCCACGCTCGTCGCCTCCGACGGCGGGCAGGTTCTGGTGGCCGGTCACGACGTGGCCGCCGACCCGCAGGCCGTGCGGGCCGCGATCGGCGTGACCGGGCAGTTCTCCGCCGTGGACGGGCTGATCACCGGCGAGGAGAACATGCTCCTCATGGCCGACCTGCACCACCTCTCCAAGAGCGAGGGGCGGCGGGCCACCACCGAACTCCTGGAGCGCTTCGCCCTGGTGGACGCGGCGAAGAAGCCCGCCTCCACCTACTCCGGCGGCATGAAGCGCCGCCTGGACATCGCCATGACGCTGGTCGGCAACCCGCGGATCATCTTCCTCGATGAGCCCACCACCGGCCTCGACCCGCGCTCCCGTCACAACATGTGGCAGATCATCCGCGAACTCGTCTCCGGCGGGGTGACGGTCTTCCTCACGACCCAGTACCTGGAGGAAGCCGACGAGCTGGCGGACCGCATCGCCGTCCTGAACGACGGCAAGATCGCCGCGGAAGGCACCGCCGAAGAACTCAAGCGCCTCATCCCCGGCGGCCACGTACGCCTGCGGTTCACCGACCCGACCGCCTACCGGGCCGCCGCCCTCGCCCTGCGGGAAGCCCACGCGGACGACGAGGCTCTGTCGCTGCAGCTCCCCAGCGACGGCAGCCAGCGCGAACTGCGCTCCCTCCTGGACTGGATGGACTCCGTCGGCGTCGAGGCCGACGAGCTGACCGTGCACACCCCCGACCTCGACGACGTCTTCTTCGCCCTCACCAGCACCGACGCCATCCCCAGCCAGCCCAACCAGCAGCCCAAGCAGCAGCTCAACCAGCCCAAGGAGAACGTCCGATGAGTTCCCTCGCCCTCGCCGTCCGCGACTCCAACACCATGCTGCGCCGCAACCTTCTGCACGCCCGGCGCTACCCCTCCCTCACGCTCAACCTGCTGCTCACCCCGATCATGCTGCTCCTGCTCTTCGTCTACATCTTCGGCGACGTGATGAGCGCGGGCATCGGAGGCGGTGAGGCCGACCGCTCCAGATACATCGCCTACATCGTCCCCGGACTGTTGTTGATGACCATCGGCAGCACCACCATCGGCACCGCGGTCTCGGTCTCCAACGACATGAGCGAGGGCATCATCGCCCGCTTCCGCACCATGGCCATCCACCGCGCCTCGGTACTCATCGGGCATGTGGTCGGCAGCGTGCTGCAGTCGGTCATGAGCGTTCTCCTGGTGGGCGCCGTCGGCGTGGCCATCGGCTTCCGCTCCACCGATGCCACGGCCGTGGAGTGGTTGGCGGCGATCGGACTGCTCGCGCTGTTCTCCCTGGCCTTCACCTGGATCGCGGTCGGCATGGGCCTGGTCAGCCCGAACGCCGAGGCCGCCAGCAACAACGCGATGCCGATGATCCTGCTGCCGCTCCTGTCCAGCGCCTTCACCCCGGTGGAGTCCATGCCCGGCTGGTTCCAGCCCATCGCCGAGTACCAGCCCTTCACCCCGGCCATCGAAACCCTGCGCGGCCTGCTCCTCGGCACCGAGATCGGCCACAACGGCTGGCTCGCCGTCGCCTGGTGTGTGGGCCTCGCGGCGCTCGGCTACTTCTGGTCGACCTCGACGTTCAACCGCGACCCGAAGTAACCGCCGAAGCAGCCTCCCGCAGTAGCCACGGTGGCGGGACGGGCCGCCCGATGCGGCCACCCACCGCGGCCGCCAGCCGCGGAAGGCGCAATCCGTACCGCCAGTTGTCCAGTCCGGTGGCGGCCGCGGCATCGAGAGCCGCGCCCGCCACCTTGGACCCGGCGCCGTCACTATGGCGCCGTGAGAGCCTTCCCCGCCACCCTGGAACCGGCACCGCGAACCTGGCACCAACCCCTGGTGAACTCCGTACAACCAGCCCCGCCCTTCGACGGTCACACCAGACAGACCCGCACCCCGTCGACCGAGTGGGAGCCACCGTGCCACACAGCCGCCGCCTTCTGACGTACGCCATCGCGGCCGCCGCTGCGGCCACCGCCGGGTTCGTGTTCCCGCCCGGTGCCACCGCTGCCGCCCCCGAAACCGTCATGAGCGACTTCAACGGCGACGGCTACGCGGACCTCGCCGTCGGCGTCCCGGACGGAACCGTGGCCGACCAGGCCAAGGCCGGGTACGTGAACATCGTCTGGGGCGGCGCGAAGGGCGTCGGCGCCCACGGAAGCATCCGCGTCACCCAGGCCACTCCCGAAGTTCCCGGCTCCCCGGAGGCGGGGGACCGCTTCGGCGCGTCCGTGACCCTGACCGACCTCAACGGCGACGGCATCGCCGAACTGCTCGCCGGCGTCCCCGGCGAGGACGTCACCGACCGCGGCACGGACGCGGGCATGGTCATCGCCGTAGGCGGCTCGAAGACCGGGCCGGGCCCCGGCTCGACGGTCCTGACGGGGCCGTCAGCGTCCGCCGCCTACGGGAAATCGATCGCTGCGGCCAACCTGACCGGCGGCGACAACAAGGCGATCGTGGTCGGCGGCACGGACAAGGTCGTCGCCCGCGTCATCGTGGGCGAGGACAGCATGGTCACCACCGTCGTCGCCGCCCCCATGGGCGGCCGCGCGCCCGTCCTGACCACCGGCGACTTCGACAGCGACGGCACGGCGGACCTGGCCGTGGCGTACTGGACCAAGGACGACCCCCATACTCAGTCCCACGTACGACTGTGGAAATGGAGTGCCGACACATCCGAGATGGCCAACTTCTGGAACACGGACAACGCCGGTGTGACCGCCCTGGCCGCCGGTGACTTCGACGGCGACGGTCACGAGGACCTGGCGCTCGGTGAATGCCGTGAGATCGCCGACGAGAACATCGACGATCCGTGCGGCCCTGAGGGTCTTGCCAAGGGTGGCGGCATCCACGTGCACTACGGAAGCCCGGCGAGCGGCTCCTTCGGCACCCGTGCCCAGACCCTCAACCAGGACACCGCGGGCGTGCCGGGGGCGGCCGAGGACGGCGACCGCTTCGGTGCCTCCCTCGCGGTCTCCGACGTCAACCGCGACGGCCGCGACGACCTGATCGCGGGAGCTCCCGGTGAAGCGATCGGAAGCGGCACGGGGGCGGGCGCCGCGTGGCTGCTGCGCGGGGGTGCCCAAGGCCTGGTCGACGCCAAGGGTGCCGCCAGTTCCGTCTCCTGGAACCAGGACACGTCCGGTGTCCCGGGCGTCGCCGAAGCGGGTGACGCGTTCGGCGCGGCTGTCGCCGCGGGCGACTACAACGCCGACGGTGCACCGGACGTCACGGTCGGATCGCCGGGCGAGAACTCCTCCCTGGGCGCCGCATGGCTCTTCCCCAAGGGCGCGGCCAACGGCTCGGCCGCCTTCTCCCCCCGCACGCTCGCCCTCCCGTACCTCACGACGGCTCAGCAGTACGGCAAGCCGCTGAGCAGCCACTGAGACACTGAGGACGCGAGTACGCAACGGCTCTCGCGGAGGCAGTGGCTGCTGACGGGCCGGGCCGGGCCGGTGGCTTCGGCCCGTTCAGCTATGCGTTGTCGGGAGCCTGCTGGATCGGGTGCAGTCCGACCTGCTGCTCCTCCGGCACCCAATCAGCTCCGCCCTGAAGCTCGATCGCCGCGGCGACGAACTTCTCCGTGTCGATGCTGTACGACCCGTCTTCGCCGGGCTCCTCCTGCATCAGGGCACCGGTGACCGGGACGGAGACGTAGGCCTCCTCCAGCGTCGTGCGCTGCAAGCGAACCGAGATCGAATAGCTCGTCATGACTCCCCCAAAGTCGACCACTGTCCATAACAGCAGTCAAAAGAAACCCCATTGGCCGACACGTTGATGTACCGACTGCGGCCGATCATCCCTCACTGGGGCGCAATTGCGGTCGTGCGAACCCGAATCGCGACACTGGAATGTTCACGGGTGGGCAGAGCGACCGCGCCCTCGACATCGTTGTCGAGGGCGCGGCCTGGGCGGATCGCCGCAGCTTCAGGGGATGTGGCTTGCCCCGGAGCAGCACCGCGCGCCGGAGCGAACAAAGGCCTTACGGCGTGTAGACGGCGTCACTGCCGTACAGCTCCCTGGTGAACGCGGAGACGTCGGCGCTGCGATCGGTGCCGTCGAGGTTGTACGTCAGGTAGACGCCGTATCCGCCGCTGACGGTGCGGCGGGCGAGGTCGGCTGCCGTGCTCTGCGAGGTTCGGCCGATCTCGACGGCCGCCGGCGACAGCTTCGACTTGGGCAGGGCGATGGCGGGGACCTGCCAGGTGCCGTAGTACGGGTTCCAGGCATAGTCGAACTTGGAGGAGATGTCGACCCCGCCGTAGGACAGGCGCGTTGCGGCCGGGCCGATGTTGTAGAGGCTGATGATCTTGTCCGGCATGTTCGCGCGCAATGCCGACACCAGGTGGACGAACGAGCTGGCGTTGGGCTGGCCGGTGCCGTTGTTGCCGTACTCGGCGTACTCGTCGTCGAAGTCGATCCCGTCGAGACCGTACTTGGTCACGGTGTCCGACATCTGCTTGGCGAACGCCGAAGCGGCCTGCTGTGACGGGAAGTTGGCGAACCCGGCGCCCTGGTGGTTGCCGAGTACCGAGAGGACGACCTTGATGCCCTTCTGCTGCAACGGCCGTATCTGCGTGTCGGCGTTGTCGAGGACCCGCTGCACGTTCTCGTTGAAGTGCAGATACGCGGCCTTCTTGCTCGTGTCGTAGTTGATGTTCGCCGCGAAGATCACAGCTACGTCGAAAACGTTGTCGCCTCCGTCCGCGAGCGTGTACTTGCCGACGTTGAGCATGCTGTTGTTGTTCACCTCGACGTACGCCACCGAGGTTGGCCCCTGTTTCGCCGAAGCGGGAGCGGGGGCGGGCGCAGGGGCCGCTGCCGCGCCGGTCGTGGCGGTCGCGCCGAAGGCGAGGGCCGCGACGGCCGAGAGAGCGAGCGCGGCGGTCCGCACTCTGCTCCGTACCAGAGTGAACATCGTTGATCGGTCTCCCATCGCACGGTCGACGCCCCCGACTTGTTCGAAAGCGCCGAGTAAACTCCCCGATCTTTTCGCTCCCGTGACCGAATCCCCAGAACGAAGAGCGAACTCTTCACGACTCCCACCCATGACTCGCCACAACCCAGCGCCCGGACACAGGAGTTGCCGCATCCAAATCACCGGGCGACCCACTCCTGTAGAGGCAGCGTGTTCTTCAGTCCTATGTACGCATCCGGCACCCGACGTCGCCTTCGCGACACCGCCACAGCCGCGCCTTCAGTAAAAGCGACCTCTGGCCACCCGGCTTTCTGGCGTGGGTGAGCACCGGCATCATGGGCGCACGTGGATTCATACGTCGAAAGGGCGAGTGCCGCAGGTGCTTGAAGGCGGGCAGGAAGCGTTGACGGAGCTGTGGCAGGAGCGTTGGCCCAGGTGCCCTCCGGTTGGGTACAAGCTCCGTCACCCGTATCGGGATGTCTGGGTTCGCTTTCACAGCTTGCCGGAGTCACAGCGTTACGCGGAGGACGAGAGCGAGTACGCCGTTGTCCTGGAGCGTTACAACACCGTCCTTGATGAGTTGTTCGCTGGTGCGGACGTATACGTGATCACTCCCCTCTGGACGACCGAAGCCGAGGTTCCGTTAAGCCGACCCGGCGCGAGCTACTGGCGGAGCCATCTGGTGATGGACGACCCGGACCCTGAGTTCCGCACGTACTGCCACCTGTTCACCACCCGCCGACCCTGGCAGCGAGGCTGCATCGACGACTTGCTGCGAGACATCGCCGACGAAAAGGTGGCGGGGGTCCTCATCACCGACACTCGAATGCAGCGCATCCACTGTCCCTACGACGGCGGCGCCGACGTCTTCCTCCCCACCCCCGAGGAACGGGACCGGATACGCGATCGCCATGCCCACTGGCTCTCCGGTCACTCGTCGGGGCTGTGACCGGCAGGACGGGGACCGCCAGGGCCGGGGCCATCGGTGCGGCGAGTGCAGCCTTCAGCCGTTCCAGTGCTTGCGCGCGCACGCCGCCGGACCCGTCACCAAGGTGTTCGGGGGAACGTCCTTGGTGACCACGGATCCGGCGCCGACAACGGCACCGTGTCCGATCGTGATGCCGGGGAGGACTGTCACATCCGCGCCGAGCCATGCGTTGGCGCCGATCGTGATGGGAGCACGCGTGATGATATCGCTGCGCTCCGGCATCGTGAGGGGATGGTCGGAGGAGATGAGGTTGGTCTTCGGGCCGATCAGGACGCCGTCGCCCAGGTAGATGCCGCCCTGGTCCAGGAAGGTGCAGCTCTGGTTGACGAAGACGTGCTCCCCGAACTCGATGCGGAGTCCGTGATCGGTGTAGAAGGGCGGATAGACGGTGACGGAGTCCGAAACCGGCTTGCCGATGATCTCGGAAAGCAAGGCCGCGCGGGTGACCTTGTCGTCGAAAGGCAGGACATTGAGCCGAGAGGTGAGCGTGGTCACGTGCTCGATCCGTTCGGCTACCCGCGCGAACTCGGGAGTGCGGACGTAGAGGCGGTTCAGATCAGGCATGAGAAGTCCTCGCGATGGGGTGTCTGAGGGCGCGTAGCTGGTGCATGGCACCGGCCGGTCGCGCCACTTGAGCAACCAGGCGTTGACCGGAGGTCCACCCGAGTCATCAAAGCGGCCGCATGAAGTGCGAATCAAACAACGATCACTATCCGTAGGATCAACCGTTGGTTGTCTGGCTAGACTTCGACGTATGGACGTCATGGCCGTGCGCACCTTCGTCGCCGTAGCGGACGCGGGTCAGTTCCAGGAAGCTGCCGCCGATCTGCGGGTCACGCCGCAAGCCGTGTCCAAGCGCGTTGCCGCACTGGAGAAGGTGCTCGGGGTCCAGCTCTTCACCCGAGACGCCCGCGGGGCACGGCTCACCATCGACGGGCAGGCGTTCCTGCCTCACGCCCGCTCCTTTCTCGACTCCGCAGAGCGCGCTGTCGCGTCCGTGCAGCCAGGCCATCGGGCCCTGCGTGTCGACGTGATCGGTCGCCAGCTCTCCCTGGCAGGGCTGCTGCGCGACTTCCATCGCGCCTACCCCGAGATCGAGTTGGACGTCGTGACGCTTTTCGACTCCGACGCGGCCACCGCCGCGGTGCGGGACGGGACGATCGACGCGACGTTCCGTGCCGTCAGCATGCCGGGGCAGCAACTCCCGCAAGGCGTGGAGGCCACTCCCGTTTTCGATGAACCACTGCACCTGTTCACCGGCTCACGGCATGAGTTCGCGAATGCCCCCTCGCTCACGCCCGCCCAACTCGCCGGGCAGCGCATCTGGATGCCCGGCAACCTGCCCGGCACCGAGTGGGAGGCCTATTACGCCGACCTCGCCACCGCCTTCGGCTTCATCATCGACTCAGTGGGACCGGACTTCGGCATCGAGGCTCTGCTCGACACCATCGCCGGCTCCGCGACGCTGGCCACCTTCGTCAGCGAACAGACACCTCTGGTGTGGCCCGCCGGCCATACGTTGCGCCGCATTCCCCTGAAAGACCCGACCCCGGTCTATCCCCATTCGCTGGTCTGGCGCACGCAGAATCCGCACCCCTCCCTCGCCGTCCTGCGCCGTCATCTCACCGCCGCGTATCCCGGTCGCTCCGACAGCAATGTCTGGGCGCCACATTGGAGCCGTCCCACGCGACCCGCACACACCTGATCCACTCTGTTGATGCGGTGCGGCGGGCCCGCGGAATTACGGCGACATTACGGCGACGAGGGCAGGTCAGACCGCGAGAGCCCACACCTCACGGATGCCGTGCATGCTGTCCTGCGGGGTTCGATCCTCGCACTGCTGACAAGGGGCGGCCTGCGCGCACGTACGCGGCTGCGCCGGTCCAGCTTGGGCCTTGCGTACGGTCAGCCAGACCGCGATATAGGCAGGGCCTGTAGTAATCACAGCTACGGCAATCTCCGTCAAGGCCATCGGTCTCACCCCCCGGGCACGCTTGGGTATCCGTATCCACCACCATAGGGGTGGGGGGTGTTGACGGGAAGCGGCTTGCCCAGAAGGAGCAATTGGGGCCGGAACAGCCTCTGAACGTGGCTCAATTGGAAAGGGTCACACGCGCGCGCCGACCTCGCACCACGTCCATACGCGGCCGGGGTGCACCCCCTCATTTCGACCGGGAGTGCCTGCACCTCGGTGGGAACTCGGTGGGAAGCGGACGCGCACCACCGATCGCAGCCTCACGCCCGGGTGTAGCCGCCGTCCGCGAAGAGTTCGGCGCCGGTGACGAACGACGAGGCGTCCGATGCCAGGAAGAGGGCGGCCTCGGCGATTTCCTCGGCGTCGGCCAAGCGCCCCAGTGGTACGACGGCCTCGGCGAACTGGTCGACGCCCGGCCCCGCGGCGCCCACCAGGCCGGGGGTCCGCGTGGGTCCCGGGCTGAGCACGTTGACCCGGAATCGGCGCTCCCGCGACTGCCGGGCCCAGTTGTGCACGAGGTTGCTCAGCGCCGCCTTCGAGGCGCTGTAGACCTCGAGTTGCTCATTGGGCCGCACGCTGTTGCTCGAGCCGATGACCACTATGGAAGCGTTCTGCGCCAGCAGCGGAAGAGCCTTCTGAACCGTGAAGAGCGGCCCCTTGACGTTGACGGCGAGCGTCAGGTCGACGTTCGCCTCGGTATGAGCGCCGAGCGCGGCGTCCGCGACGATCCCCGCGTTGGCCACCAGCACGTCGATGCGCCCGGCCTCCTCGCGGACTCGCGCGTAGAGCGCGTCCAGGTCGGCCAGGACCGAGACGTCGGATCGTACGCCGGTGGCCGCTGGGCCGATCTCCTTGACTGCCGCCTCGAGGCGGTCGACGTCCCGGCCGGTCACGAAGACCCGCGCGCCTTCCCGGACGAGGCGGTGGGCGATGGCCAGCCCGATCCCGCTGGTCCCTCCGGTGATCACAGCCACCTTCTCCTGCAGCACGCCTGGCATGTCGAACCCCTTCGGTTATGGAATCGATCGTCCATAACGAAAGCAGTAATGGACGATCCAGTCAAGAATGATTAGGCTGAGGCCATGCCGAGACCACGCGCATTCGACGAACGCCAAGTCCTGGAGCAGGCCCGGGAACAGTTCTGGACGAGCGGCTACGCGGGAACCCGGATGGACGACATCGCCCGTGCGACCGGCCTGGGCAAGGGCAGCCTGTACGGCGCGTTCGGCGACAAGGGCAAGCTGTTCCACCGTGTGTTCGACGACTGGTGCACCGCGGTCGCCGAGGTGGCCGAAGGGCGGCTGGCAGGTGGCCCGGACTCAGAAGCCTTGGCCCGGCTGTCGGCGTACGTACGCCTGATGGCGGAGAACACCGCCTCCGACACCGAGCGCCGCGGGTGCCTGATGGCCAAGGGTGTGGCGGAACTGGCCCAGCAGGACCCGACAGTCGCCAAACGGTCGGCCGAGACCATGACGGCGCTGTTGACCCTGCTGCGGACGGAGATCAGCGCCGCCCAGCGCCATGGCGACATCGATGGTGGCGCGGATCCGGAGCGGTTGGCGGCACTGCTGCTGACGGTGGTCCGCGGCATCGAGGCGGTGGGCAAGGCCGGCCTGGACCCGGAGACGGTGCGGAGCGTTGCGGACACCGCACTGGCGGCCCTGCCCCTGTCCAAGGGGGAGTAACGCCGCCTCGCGACCGGGCGCAGTCCGGCCCGCGAGTCCTGACTTGGCGCCCTCACGGCCGCGAGCCGCTCGCCACCACGGCGCCCGCGCAACAGCGTGATGGCGTACTCCCGTTCGCGAAAGCGAGGCCTCAGCTACTGGCCAGATTCCGGTCCAAGAGGTCGAGCAGGCGCTCCCAATGCCGCTTCAGGCCAGCGGCGTTGAACGCGTCGGTGTCGGCCATGGTGAAGCCGTGGACGGTGCCGGGGTAGATCTCGGAGGTGTGGTCGACACCTGCGGTGTCCAAAGCCTGGTTGAGCTCGCCGAGGGCCTCGGGTGTCAGGTCTGTTTCGGCGTGGCCGAGGTGCACCTGTGCGGTGATCTTCGAGAGGAGACCGTGCAGGCCGCCCGGCCCGTCCGCGACCACCGGGCAGTGGAATCCGGCGACGGCGGCCACTTGGCCGGGGTGGGCCGAGGCGGTGCGCAGGGCGAGCAGACCGCCGATGCAGTAGCCGGTCACGGCCACCGGTCCGGCGGCGACCTCAGGTTGCGCGGTGAGGAACCTGAGGTAGGCCTCCGCGTCGTTCGCGACACGTTCGCCGGCGATGTGCTCCTCGATCAAAGGCATCAGTTGGGCGAGGATCGCGGGCCGTGCCTCTTCTCCGATGTAGTCGGGAAGTTCGACGAGCGGTGCCGGGCCATGACGGTAGAAGTAGTTGGGGACGAGCACGTAGTACCCGTGCCCGGCCAGTTCACGGGCCATCTCCGCCAGTACGGGCCGCATGCCGAAGGCGTCCGCGTACAGCAGCACCCCCGGATGCCGCTCGCCGTCGTCGGGGAAGGCGGCGAACGCGTCGGCCTGGCCGTCCGCGGTGGGAATCTGCAACGTCTTGGTGGGCATGACTTCTCCTGTCGTGGTTGATGTGTGGAACCTGAGATCAACACGACGGAGGCGGAGCCCGCGCGGCAGCGCGAGACCTTTGGTCGAACAGCGGGCCCACTCCGGCCCGCACGGCGCTCAGGAGAGCACCGGGTAACCAGTCTGTGTGTGGCGCAACGCCGTCCCGGTAGTCATCGCCGCGCAGCTTAGCCCACCAGCGGCCGGATGACGCCGTCAGTACCTCAGCCCCCGGAACGCATGAGGCTAACCCCACGCTCCGTCAGTCAGACCTCCTCCGGCGTTACTAACTGTTCTCTGGCTCTTCCTGTAGAGCCTGTAGTGCCTGTATCAGCGTCATGACCTGGGGATGGCGGCGGCGGAGGATCGTGGCTACGCCGATGTGTCGGGTCGGGGTGGGTGGTGCGATGGGGATGGTGCGTACTCCGGTTGTCCGCGGCGTCAGAGCGATGGAGGGGATCAGTGAGATTCCCACGCCCGCGGCGACGAGCGAGCAGGCGAAGAAGTAGTCGGTCGTCGTGCTGCGCACCTCCGGGTCGAAGCCTGCGCGTTCGGCGTGGCGGCGCAGGTACGCCTCGGTCTTGAGGCACCCAAGTACCCAAGGTTCGTCGGCCAGTTCAGTGATGTCGAGTGAGGTGCGGTCGGCCAGCCGATGAGCCTCGGGCAGGACGACGTGCAGCGGGTCTTCCATGAGCGGCGTCCACGCCAGGCTGGAGCTTGGGCCAAGGCGGCCGGGCAGCGGGCCGTCGAAGTGGTAGGCGACGGCGACGTCCACGGCGCCTTGGCGGACCAGCGGCAGGCTGTCCTCGGGCTCGGCTTCCCTGACGTGGACCACGGTGTCGGGATGGGCGGCGGCCAGGCGCGCGAGTGCGCCGGGCAGCAGGAGCCTGCCTCCGCTGGTGAAGGTGGCGATGGTGATCTGGGAGCGGCCACTGCCGAGTTGGTCGACTTGTTGCTTGGCGTGGACGAGTTCCGCGGCCACCGACTCGGCAGCCCCCACCATGATCCGCCCGGCCGGGGTGAGGGTGACTCCGCGGGTGCTGCGCGCGACAACCTGGGCGCCCAGGCTGCGTTCGAGTGCGGCGATGTGCTGGGAGACCGCGGAGGGGGTGAGGCGGAGGGCCGCTGCCGCCTGGTTGAAGCTGCCGTGTTCGGCCACCGCCCGCAGGACTCGGAGCCGCTGCACATCGATCAACAGTATTCCTTAATACGTAGCCAGTAAGCAGGCACTTCTACTGACGACCTTAGGTGTTCAGGATGAGGGGCATGCAAAGAATCTGCGTCATCGGCGGAAGCCGATACTTCGGCAAGCTCCTGGTACAGCTCCTGCAAGCGGCAGGCCACCAGGTCACTGTGATCAACCGCGGCTCCACCCCGCCGCCGGCAGGGGTCGAGCACCTCATCGCCGACCGCGATGACGAGGCTGCCCTGATCGCCGTCCTGGGCGACCGCAGCTTCGATGTGGTCGTGGACCAGGTCTGCTACACACCGATCCAGGCCGCAATCGCCGCCCGCGCCTTCAGCGGCCGTACCCGGCGCTACGTCATGACCTCCACGATCGAGGTCTACGATCCGGCCACCGCCGCACTGCCCGACGTCCCGGCCGGAACTCCGATCCCTGAACAGACGGTCGATCCGGCCATGTGGCGGGTGCAGTTGGACCTGCCCTGGCACGACACGGCGTATCTGGAGGCTCATTACGCCGAGGGGAAGCGTCAGGCGGAGGCTGTCTTCGCGCAGCATCGCGGGTTCGACTTCGCTGCCGTGCGCAGCGCCCACGTCCTTGGCGGCGGCCCTCAGGAATTCACGGGCCGGCTGGCGCACTACATCGATCACATCACCCAGGGCACGCAGATCACCGTGCACGCCCAGGCGCTGCCCACCGTCTTCATCCATTACCGGGAGCTGGCCGACCTGCTGCTGTGGGCGGCCACGGCCAGCGACTTCACGGGCCCGATCAACGCATGCTCCGACGGCCGACTCGATGTCCGTGCCCTGTGTGCTGTGATCGCCGCGCAGACCGGCGCGGAAGCCTCCTACCGCAGCGTCGTGGCGGGCGAGCCGGCCTCGCCGTTCTCCTTCGACCGCCACTACGCCATGAGCAACGCCCGCGCGAAAGAACTGGGCTTTTGCTTCTCCCACACCGCACAGTGGCTTCCCGACGCCGTGGACGAAGCCGTCGCCGAAACTGCCTCCGCAACCCTCAACGCGCCGCCCATTTCTGCCACTTCCGCCGCTACCAACGCTGCCACCCCCGTCGCCTGAGGAGCAGACACCATGCGCTACCGCACCATCGGGGACACCTCCGTGAGCGCCGTCGGCCTGGGCGCCATGCCACTGTCCATCGAGCACCGACCGGACGAGCAGCAAGCCATCGCCACCATCCACGCGGCCCTGGACGCCGGGATCACGCTCATCGACACCGCCGACAGCTACCACTGGCACGCCGAAGAAACCGGCCACAACGAACTCCTCATAGCCTGCGCCCTGACCCGTTACGGCGGCGACACATCCCACGTGCTCATCGCCACCAAAGGTGGCCGCGGCCGCCCCGGAGACGGCAGCTGGACCGTGACCGCCGACCCCTCCCACCTCAAGCGCGCCGCCGAAGCCTCTCTCCGACGCCTGGGCACGGAGGCCATCGGCCTGTACCAGCTGCACAAGCCGGACCCGGCCGTTCCCTGGGCGGATTCCGTGGGCGCGCTGCGTGAACTGCTCGACGCCGGGACCATCCGATCCGCCGGAATCTCCAACGTCACCACCGAGCACATCCGCGAGGCGCACGCCATCCTGGGCGAGGACCTGGTCTCCGTACAGAACCAGTACTCACCCGCTGTCCGCGACAGCGAGCCCGAGCTGCGGCTGAGCACCGAGCTGGGTCTGGCCTTCCTGCCCTGGAGCCCACTGGGCGGCATCTCCCGAAGCTCCCTGGACGGTCCCTCCGGGCCGGTCGGGGCCCGCACTGCCTTTCACCGCATCGCAGCTGAGCGAGGCGTAAGCCCACAACAGGTCGCCCTGGCCTGGCTGTTGACCCGCTCCCCAGCGGTGATCCCCGTGCCGGGTGCCAGTCGTCCGGCATCGATCCGGGACTCCGCCGAGGCGGCCGAGCTTGCACTGAGCGAAGCAGAACGCAGGCAGTTGGACCACGCACCAGCGAGGTGAAGCGGCGCAGGGGCACCGAACGCGAATCCTCATGTGCTCGTGTGCTCGTGTGCTAACGAGGTGGCGCCGGTCGGCGGGCGACAGTGCCGCAGGTCAGGGGGCGGAGAGCCGGTCACGAGTTCTTCCGCGATGAGCCGTCCGGCAGTGGGTGCCAATCTGATGGCGGAGTGCATGACAGCGACGTACACGGATCGATCGCCTGTCGCGTAACCGATGACGGGCCCGTGCGCAGGCATGGGGCGCATGCCGGTGCAGTGGCCCAGCAGACGGCACCTGTCGCTCCCCCGAAAGGTTGCCTTGAAGCGCCGGAGCGTGTGTTGCGCAGCCTGCTCCGACACCGCAGCGGTGCCTTCACGGTGCGGCAGGACCATCAAGAGCTCGCCATCCCGGACCTCTCGGACCTCGAAATCAGGTCTGGCCACGATGGTCTTGACCAGGCCAGGCGGTGCGGTGACCCGCGCGAGGGTGGCCGGGGAGGCCGCAATGGGCAAGTCGGCGGACAGCGGTTCGCAGAGCTCGGGAACATTGACCCCGGCCGCGAGGACGACGGTCTCGGCGGTGTGGATGAGTCCCCTCGACGTCATCACTCCCCCGATGCGCCCGTTGGTCACCTGCAAGGAGGTGACGGCGGTGTCGTGGAGCACAGTCGCCCCGTGGGCGACGGCGGCTGCCACGAGGGCGTGGGCCCATGCTGTGGGGTCGACGCCTGCGTCGCTCGGGGTGTGGATGACGTGGTCGGGCGGGTGTCGGAGGTTGGGTTCCAGCGTGGCGATGTCGCTCCGCCCTATGCGGAACTGGCCCGGCCCCAGCGGCGCATCCTCATCCGGTGTGTCGGCCCAGGACAGCGAACCGGTACGGCGAACAGTGACATGGGGCAGTTGAGGCAGTTGGGGCAGACGATGCAGTTGAGACAGTTCCTCCTCCAGGCGTCGGTAGTCCGCCAGGACGTGCTCGCGAAGATCCTGGGCGCCGCCGGGCCAGTGGCCTCCCACGCCACTGATCCAGGCAAAGGACGTGCCGGTCACCCCGGCGGCCGGGGCAGGTCCTTGCTCGAGCAGGGTGACCGGGACGCCGCGTCGTGCGAGGTGGTAGGCCACTGAGGAGCCGACGATCCCCGCACCGACAACAACAACGGCTGACATCAGGTCCTTTCCGGTGGGTCCACGACCGCCCAGGCCGAGGACTGCGGCCGGCTGTGCGCGCTGCAGCCGTGGAGTGCGCGCGCTGCGCAGCCGTAGAGACACATTCGGCTCGTTGCCCGGCCCGCGCAACGGGTTTTGATGCGAGCCCTCGCGATTTCGGCGTCACACCATCGACATGGGTTCGCTGCCGGTGCGGCGCCATGGCTTGTCATACCTCCCCTCGCACGCCCGGCAGTGCGCTCGCAGATGTGCGGCGCCGGGACCCATACGGTCGCTCGGTTGCGCGGCGTACAGGGCGTTCTGAAATCTCGCGACGAGCTGAGGGGCGGTGCAGGTGCAGACGTGGACGTGGAAGACGGGCGGGAGTTGGGCGAGCTCGGCTCCGACATATCGCGGTGCCGTCCACACCGTGGCGATGGCACGCTGCGGGGGCCGCAAGGGAATGCGCGGGGCATGCGCGATGATGCGACGCGTGAACGCCCAGCCGAGAAAGTCGGGCAGCGAGGCGGTGACCGTCGACCAGCCTCCCTCGGAGAACCTCGCCAGGCCTTCGGCGACGGTCAGGTCGCTTTCGCCATCCATCCTCTCCAGGCGTATCGAGGGCACGATGCCCAGCCAGGGAGGCCGACGCCGGTCGCTGAACCAGATCGAGGAGACACCGTCGGCGGCCATGCGCTCGGTCCGGGTGGCTATCTCGCCTGCGGTGATCGGAGAGAGCTGGGCTTCGAGCGCGGTCTTCCAGCCGCCCAAGGGGTCACTGGCCAGTACGTCGGCCCGCCAGGCACCTCCGGGGCCGGGGAACTCCAGCTCGGCGTGCGCGCCCGCCTCGCGGGCAGCCGTGGCGAGTTCGAGCTTGAGCAAGTGATGGGCGACGGTCTCCAGTCCCAGCGCGCAGGTGGGGGCTCCCGGAGCATGCGCGAAGAAGCGCAGGCCGCTGCGGGAGGTCTTCGCGTACATGGGGTGCCGGCACTCGTCACAGGTGATCGGTGCGGGCGGCCGGACCTTCCACACTGCCTCCCAGCTCTGCCCACACCCCAGATCGGGCAGATGAGCGAACACGGTCCCCCACTGCGCGTGCACTGCCCTGAACGCCACACCGGCCCCCTCACTGATCGACTGGTGACCAGTGTGGCGCGCCGCACTGACATCGCGTCAGGCTGGGACGGGCAGGGAGCCGACGACGATGAGCTGTCTGCCCTGCGAGGCAGCACACGGGCCTCGCCGGGGAGGGGAGCGCGCGGCGGCTTGGGTCAGGCCCGCCCTTAGTTGCCGGGGCGCTCAGCGTGCTGGCTCTCACGGACACGGGATTCCGCTTCAGCACGGGTGGGACCCCAGGCGACGGCGCCGGTCTTCTGGTCGAGGGCCATCACGCCGCGGCTCTCGCTCTCGATGTCGTCGGCAAGGTAGATGATCTGCGCGTTCACAAGCTGTCCTGATCTGTTCGGAGCCGTCCCGGTGCAGCGTGGGTCGGCGATGGAAAGGGTTCTCCGCTGCCAACGCCGGGACCGCCCGGCTGGTCACGACAGAGCGGGCAGACGGGTCCTCTCGCTGCACGGGCGCCGTCCCCGTCTTGCCTGTACCTGACACGGACCAGCCACCGTGGGCGGTTGCGACAACGTCCCACGGGCATACGGGTCGGCAGGAGGTGCACGGTGACGAGACAATCCGAAGCTCCGGCCTGGCCCCGGCCGGGAGCACGCTGGGGGCCCTGGCTCTACTGGCCGATGCTCTGTCTGAGTACCGCTCTCCTGGTGTGGCGAGTCGTGGACGGCGCCATGGCGGGAGAAATCACCACCGCCGCCCTCATGTGCGTGGCGTTCGTCATCCTCCTGATCGCCAACCGAAGGCATCGACGACAGCGACACACCGGCGCCTGAGCCGGTGGGTGGTTGCCACGGGTGACAGGGGGCCGAGCAACGTGAGACAGGAACCCACTCCCTCCCAGGGGAGCTTTCACTACAACGGGGCTGTTGTGCGCCACCACCCCCACAGTTACCGCACCCGCCCGTAGAGTCACAGAGATGTCTTACGGGAAGGGCGCATCGCATGACCCAGGACTTAACTGAACTCGGCCGCGTCGGCGGGGTGTTGAACCAAGCGCTGGCGTTGCTGGTGGGCGAGCAGAACCGCCTGGAGCAACAGTACGGGAAGCGGTACGGGGACAGCGTCGCGGGCAGCCCCGGGCAGACGGTGCATGGGATCGGCGAGCTTTCCGGCGGTGTGCGTGACGCGCTCGGTCGCGTGGCCCTGGCCGCCGGGTACACGGCGCTGGGTCTGGACGAACAAGCCGAACGTGCGATCCGCACGGCACGCCTGAAACCAGTGGGCGTCCCCTCCGGCCTCGATCGCATGGCACGTCCCCTCGGCGACGCCACCGTGCGGGCACTGGAGATGATCCGCGATCTCGACGAGTTCTTCGGCGGGAACGTCGGGCTCGCCATCGACGTGGCCCTCGCCGCTCCACAAGCCACGTACCCACCCGACGACTGGACGACCTACGACCGGCAACGGATCAACCGCCCCGACTGATCCCGCAACAAAAGGCCGACGCCGCGAGCGCGGCCACACTCGCCGCGAGTGCCAAGGTGCCCGGAAGGGACCAGGTCACGAGGGGACCCGCGGCCGCCGCCCCCAGCGCGAATCCGGTGATCTTCAGGCTGGCGCCGGTCGTGAAGATCTGGCCGCGCAGGTGTTCTGGGGATTCTCGGTGGCGGATGGCGAACAAGGCGGTCAGTTGCGGGCCTTCACCTGCCCCCGCCAGGAGTACGGCCGCGACGAGCACCACGGGTGATCCCGTGCTCGCCAGGGCGAGCGCGACAGCCTGAAGCAGGGCGCCCGCCCAGATGATCGTGTCGGGGGCGACCGCACGCGGAAACCGTACGAGTACTGCGTTGGCCACCAAGGCGGAGGCAGCAGCGCAGGAGAGCAGCATCGCGCCGCGGCCTGCTCCGCCCAGGACGCGCTCCCCCAGGAGCGGGATGCACGCCGTCAGCATCCCCGTGGCGGCACAGGAGATGACGGAGCTGAGGGTCGCCCGGGCCAGGGCCGGCCTCCTCGCGATGGTCCGCATTCCGGCGGCAAGGTCAGTGATCACCGAGGTCGGCTGCCTGCCACGTGTCAGAGAAATCGCCTGCCCGCCCCGCGTCAGAGAAGTCGTCTGCCTGCCCCGCGCCCGAACGAGGCGGGCGAGACGAGCCGAACGGGTTGGACGAGCAGGACGCCCAGGGCGGTCCGGACCCGCAGGCAGCAACCACGCGGCCGGCAACGCCAGGCCGATGAGTACCACGGAGGCCACTACCGCCGACGGAGCCCCCCACGCTTCCGCGATGGCCCCGGCCAGTGCCGGACCGGCCAGACTCGCCACGCTGAAGGTCATGGCATCGAGCGCGTTCGCCCGGGGCAGGTGGTCGGGCGCGTTCGCCCGGGGCAGGTCGTCGCCGCGCACCACGCGCGGCAGTTGGGCCGTCCAGCCGCCTGAGAGAGCCGGACCCAGCAGCCCTGTCGCCAAAGCGATGAGGATGGTGACGGCGAACGGTGTCCGGCCGAGTCCCGCAAGCAGCACGGCCAGCCCCACCGTGTACATGAGCAGGGCCCCGGCCAGCAGGCGTCCCGGGCGTTCCGCTCTGTCCAGGAGGGCCCCGAGCACCGGCCCGCCCACCGCTGCGGAGAGCGTGAGGCCCGCGAGCAGCGATGACGCCTCGACGGTCGAGCCGGCCACGGCGTATCCCGCCAGCATCAACGCCGGCCCCGACATCTCGTCCCCCGCACGTGCCACCACCGCTCCGGCGAGGTAGAGGCGGAGTGAGTAACCCTTTCCCATCGGCGAGACGTTACGGAGGTAACTCAAAACTCCACAAGATGCGTTACATTCCCCTCGTGCCCCCACACAGCGACGACTGGTCCACCCGGCACTCCGTGCTGGCCACGGCGCGGCGAACCGCCGCCCTGCTCAACGCCCTTGCCGATGACAGCCCCGACCCGGCGGAGGTCGCCGATGTGCTGCGCGCATACGGGGAGACCGACCCCATCGACCTCACTCCCCGCGAGGTCACCGGGATGCGGGCAGCCGCCGCTCTGCTGCGGCAGGTCTTCGCCGCCGAGCACGTCGACGACGCCGCGGCCACCCTCAACCGTCTCCTTCGGGACCACACCGGAGCGCTCCGCCTGACCTCGCACGGCGGCGGCACCCCCTGGCATCCGCATCTCGACCGTGCCGACGACGCGCCCTGGGACCAGTGGCTCCTGGCCTCCTCCTGCATGGCCCTGGCCGTCCTCGTCTGGGACCGCCAACGCCCGCCCGGCGGGATCTGCGCCTCCCCCAGCTGCCGGAACGTCTTCATCACCCAGGGCAGCGGCCCGGAACGCCGCTACTGCTCCCGCCGATGCGCGACCCGCGAACGCGTCGCGGCCCATCGGCGCTCCCGAACGACGGAAGTTTCATGAGCCGTTGAGTGGCAACACGGTCCGCATGGCTGAAGAGAGAAGAAACTCTGATGACAACGCCGGAAACGCTCGGCAAAGCACGAAGACAGCAGCCGCCAAGGGGCGGTCCACGGCGAGTACAGGGGCGCGCAAGGTGAATACCACAGCACAGAAGGCCAAGCAGGAATCGGCTGAGGCTGCCGAGAAGGCGAAGGGTTCCGCCGGGGAGGCGGCCGACGCCGCCGGTTCCGGTGCGCAGTCGTTCGGGCTCGCGACACAGCGCGCGAAGCAGGCGGCGGCCGCCGGTCTCGAGAGCGGCGGCAAGACGGTGGCAGCGGCCACCGGCAAGGTCACGTCGACGGCGGTCGCCGGCTGGACGCTGGTGAAGAACCGCAAGGCGATAGCCGCGGGTGCCGCTGCGGGTCTGGTCAGTGTGGTAGGTCTTTCCTTCACCGCCGGGCGCAAGACAGCGAAGATCCAGGGCGGACCGCTGACGCGACTGACGCATGGCCACATCTGACTTCTGCCTCATACCACCCACCACTTCAGGCGTCGGGGTGGAGAGAGCTCGACTCTCTCCACCCCGACGCCTTTTTGTGGCCGTAGGCGGTCCTCTCTCACCTCACGCGGAGGGCACCGTGTCCTCGAAGGCGGTTCCCGCGGTGCGGTAGGCGGCCACCTTGGCGGCCACCTGCGCGGGGCTCAGGACCTGGTCCTTGACGTGCAGTACGTAGTCGACCTGCTGGTCGTACGCGCGCGGGCTGGTGCTGGTCTGCCCGGCGAGGTCGATCAGCCACTGGTTGAAGTTGATGGACATGGGCCGCTCCGGCAGATACGCGGCGTCGTGCGTGCCGAACGGCTGGCCGTCGACGTAGTACTTGATGGAGTTGTTGTCGATGGTGACGACGAGGTCGTGCCAGCCGGCGTAGCTCTGCCGGCTCTCGGTGTGCTGGTTGACGGCCTGCCAGGGGTCAGGGTTGTAGGTCTCCCAGGACGTCGTGTAGAGGATGTTCGACGGCTCACCCCATCCGCCGTTGGGCAGGTACTCGAAGTCGTACTCGGCGTAGTCGTCCGCCATCGGTGCCTTGAGGTCGTTGATGGTGAAGAACGTCTGCACCAGGTGGTCGCCGTCCGGGCCGCTCTTGGGTGCGTCGCTGAACTTCACGCGCGCCGCGTAGGTCCCGTTCTTGAACTTCGTTGCCTTGGTGAGCACTTCGGTCTGCTTGGTGCTGGCGCCCGTGCCGGCCGTGGAGGTCTCCAGGTTCATCACCGAGTTGCCGCCGGATGCGGAGAACGTCACGTTCTGTGGTGCCCAGGTCGCACCCGGCACCCCGGGGCCACCCGAGTTGGAGCGCACGTTCCAGCCGTGCGCCGAGAGGGCCGGGTCGTCGTGCTTCGTGTAGTTGAAGTCGTCGAAGAGGCTGGCTCCGGAGCCGGGCGGGTCGGTGGGGTCGGTCGGGTCCGTCGGATCTGTGGGGTCGTTGCCTTCGGGGGCGGTGCCCCAGACCGTCGCTCCGTCCACTTGAGCGGTGACCTTCGTCCAGTTCGCGTAGGAACTCTGCGTGGCGCCGAAGGAGTAGTCGTCGCGCTGGTTCAGCGACTGCCAGTCGGAGCGGTGGAAGCGGAGCTGGAGGTCGCCGCTGTCGGCTCCGGCGGCAAGCGAACCGGCGCCCGAGGTGAAGCCGATCTCCAGGTAGCGGTCGGCGGTGGCGGTCGGGTGGGCGAGTGTGCCGAACGTGCCGGTGATGTTTCCGCAGCCCTTGACGGCCCACGAGCAGGCGAAGCGGTAGGTGGCGCTCGCGGAGTCGGCCTTGAAGTAGTAGCGCAGCTTCACGCCGCTGAGCGCCACCGGGGAGGAGCCGGTGTTCTTCACCTTCAGCCAGGGTTCGGCCTGGTCACTGCCGGTGGAGCCGGTGTGGTACTGGACCGACACGGCGCCCGCGGCGGCTCCGGCCTCGGTGGCGGGCAGCGCGGCGAGAGCGGTGCAGCCCATCAAGGCGACGAGAGCGCAGCGCGTGGATCTCGTGAGAGCGGTGCGGGAGGGCTTTCGTGCAGGACTCATCTCGATTCCTCTCCGAAACGGTGGGGGACGGGGACGTGCGGGTCGAACGGTCCGTGCCGCACGCCGAGCGCGGCGAGCCTGGCGCCGTGGGCGATCAGGCGTGCGCGTGCCGAGGGCCAGGGCGAGGCGCCGTGCCAGGCTCGGTCGGCGAGCGCGGCGAGCCGGGGAAAGGCCAGGTAGTCGACGTGGTCGGCGGTGGGGGCGAGTTCGGTCCACAACTGGGCCTGTACGCCGAGTAGTTCGCCGCCCGCTGTGGCGTCGTCGGGCGGGTCGTGGTCGTGGACGGTGCGTAGGTCGACCACGGCTCCGGGCTGGGCGGGTGGTTCGTCCGGGGATGTGGTCTGGGCGTAGTCGAGGTAGGTGGCGCTGTAGTGGCTGCTGACCACGGTGTGTCCGCGTTTGAGGGCGACGCGGGTGTGCTCGGGGTCGCGCCAGGTCATGACGGTGAACTCGGGCGGCAGGCCCTCCCCTGTCTCGGCCCACGCCGTCGGGATGCGCCCGCGCTGCAGGAGGTGGGCGCCGATCCGGCCGAGGAACCAGCCGCGCAACTCGCCCGGCCCCGACAGGCCTTCGGCTTTGATGCGTTCGCGTGCGGCGGGGCTGGTGGCCCACTCGATGGTGGGGCATTCGTCGCCGCCGACGTGTATGTGCGGGGAGGGGAAGATGTCCAGGGCGGTGTCGAGGACGGTGCGGCAGAAGTCGAGGACGGGTTCGTGGACGCCCAGGACCGTGTCGCACACTCCCCAGCGGGTCCACACGTCGAGTCGGCGGCCCGGGACGTTGCCGAGTTCGGGGTAGGCGGCCAGAGCCGCGCGGGTGTGTCCGGGCATCTCCACCTCGGGCACGATGCTGACACCCCGCTCGGCGGCGTAGGCGACCAGGTCGCGCAACTCCCTTTCCGTGTACGCCCCTTCGTGCGGGGTGCCGTCGAAGATGTCGGATCCGTCGGGTCCCATCATGGACTGTGCGCGCCGCGCGCCCACCTCGGTCAGCAGCGGATAGTCGGCGACCGGCAGGCGCCAGCCCTGGTCGTCGGTGAGGTGCAGGTGCAGCACGTTCAGCTTGTGCAGGGCCAGCAGATCGACGTAGCGGCGCAGGAACGACACGGGCTGGAAGTGGCGTGCCGCGTCGAGCATGAAGCCGCGCCAGACGCGCCGTGGTACGTCGGTGATCTCGACGCAGGGAAGACGCCAGGGCACGCCTGGGCGGGCGCGGCCGGACAGGGCCTCGACGGGGAGCAGTTGCCGGATCGTCTGGATGCCGCGCAGCAGGCCGGTGGGGTGGGCGGCTCGCAGCAGCACGGCGTCGGGCGAGACCGTCAGGCCGTAGCCTTCCGCGCCGAGTCCGCTCAACCCTGGATCGTGGGCGAGGACGAAAGGCCCGTCGGGGGCGGCGGGGAGCGGGAGGCCGGTGGCGGGTGCGATGAGGGTGCGCAGCAGGGCGGCGGCGGGTTCGGCGCCCGGTGTGACACGGAGGGTGGTCGCCGCGCCGAGTGTGAAGTGGCCTGGCCGGAGCGTCAGTTGGGTGGGAGCGGGCACGAGCGTGGGGCGGGACGCGGGCACGGCGGACCTCCGGTGCGGGCCTGGGGGTGCGGGACAGGTGCGGTGCGGGTCAGCCCTTGACGGCGCCGGAGGCGAACCCGGATGTCACGTGTCGCTGCAGCAGCAGGAAGATCGCCAGCGCGGGCAGCGCGAACAGGGTGGAGGCGGCCATGGTGGCGCCCCAGTCGGTGCCGAAGGTGTTGTGGAACGAGGACAGCCACACCGGCAGGGTTCGGTGGTCCTGCTGCTTGATGATCAGGAAGTTGGCGTAGGCGAACTCGTTCCACGCCGTGATGTAGCCGAACAGCGACGTCGCCATCAGTCCCGGCGCGAGCAGCGGGAACGCCACATGCCGGAACGCGCCGAACCGGGTGCAGCCGTCGACCTGGGCCGACTCCTCCAGTTCCGCCGGGATGGTGGCGATGAAGCCGCGCAGCACGACGACGGTGAAAGGCAGCGTCATCATGAAGTAGATGAGGGTCAGCGTGGGCAGTCGGTCGAGCATCCCGGTGTCCCGGGAGATGATGTAGACGGGGATGATCAGGGACTCCCACGGCGCCATCTGCGCGATGAACACCATGAGCATGAACTGGCGGCGCCCGTGCCAGCGCATCCGGGCCACCGCGAACGAGGCACCGAGCGCGACGATCAGGGCCAGGGCGACGGCGGCCAGGGTGACGAGCACGCTGTTGCGCCAGAACAGGGCGAATCCGTCCGCGTCGACGGCCCGTCGGAAGTGGTCGAACGTCCAGCTCTGCGGCAGTAGTTGGGGGCTGTCGGACTGGATGTCGCGGGACGGTTTGAAGGCGGTGGTGACCATCCAGTAGACGGGGAAGAGGCAGACGACGACCGTCACGGTGGCGGCGATGTTGAGCGGCAGGCGGCGCAGTGCGCGCGAGGTCGTCACAGCTCGTTCTCCTGTCGGAACATCTGGCGGAAGTAGGCGACAAGGACGCCGGACATGAGCAGCACGGTCAGCATCGACGCAGCCGATCCGAGGTCGTAGCGCTGCTGGGCCAGTGCGGTCTGCACGGCGTAGACCGGCAGGATCGTCGTGGCGTCGCCGGGGCCGCCGCGGGTCATCACCCAGATCTGCACGAACGCCTTGAACGTCCAGATGACTTCGAGGGAGAGCACGAGCATGAAGATCGGTCGCACGATCGGCAGGGTGACGGAGTGGAAGATGCGGAATCCGGATGCGCCGTCGATGCGCGCGGCCTCGTAGAGCTCGGCGGGCACGGTGGTCAGCGCCGAGTACAGGGTGATCGCGGCGAACGGCACCGACTGCCACACGACCAGGGTGACGAGGATGGCGAACGCCGCCGGCCCGTGGGCCAGCCAGGGATAGCCGTCGAAGGAGCTGAAGCCGAGGCCGGTGAGCGCGTGGTTGACGATCCCGAACTCGGAGTGGAAGAGCCACTGGAACACGGTGGTCGCCGCGACCACGGGCATCGCCCAGGTGAGGACGAGGGCGCTGAGCACGGCCGTGCGGCCGAAGCGCCCGAGCCGCTCGACCATCAGCGCCACGAGCGTCGACAGAACCATGATCAGTGCGACGTTGACGGCCATGAAGAGGAAGGTGCGGCGCACCACGGCCCAGAACCGCGGGTCGGACAGCAGTTCCGTGTAGTTGTCGAGGCCGGTGAAGTGCGCCTCTCCCATGATGAGTTGACGCAGCCCGAAGTCCTGGAAGGAGATCAGGACGGCCCGCGCCAGCGGGTAGACGAGCAGGTACAGCATCCCGAGGACCGTGGGCGCCACGAGCAGGTACGGCCAGATGCCGGCCATCGTCGAGCGGCGGGTGGTGGTGACGGGCGGACGCCGAGGCGGTCGGGACACCACCGGGTCGCGGACGATCGTCACGGCGCACTCCTCTCGGTGTGGTTCGTGGTGCTGGGCTCTGGTGCGGGGTTTTGATGCGAGGAGGTCAAGTGGCCGGTCAGGAGCCGGACTTCATGGCGTTGGTGATGGCGTCGGACGCCTCGGCGGCCTTCTTCTTCGGATCGCCGCCGGTGAGGACGGCGGTCAGGTAGTCCTTGATGGGGTTCTTGGCCTCGACGGCCGCCCAGCCCGGGGTGTTGGGCGTCGCGTGGCCGACGGCCGCTCCGACCGCCATGGCGGAGGCGCCCGGATCGTCGGCGACCGCGCCGGCGAGCGTGGTCTTGTTGGGGACGTAGCTCATGGCGACGGCGAGCTTCTTCTGCCACTTGTCGCCGGTCAGCTCCTTGACGAAGGTGTACGCGGCGTCGTGGTGCTGCGACACCGTCGGGATCACCAGGTCGGAGCCGCCGGTGAAGACCGCGCCCGGGGTGTCGGCCGTCTTGCCCGGGATCGGGAAGAAGCCGAGCTCGTCCTTGAGTTCGGGGTTGTTCTGGGCGACGACGTTGGCTCCGCCCGGCGTGCTGATGACCTGCGCGACCTGGCCCTTGGCCATCACCTCGGCCTGCGGCGGCTGTGCCTCGTCGGAGTCCTTGGGTCCCTTGCCGAGGGCCTGCAGCTTCTCGTAGAAGGCCATCGCGCGCAGCGCCTCGGGGCTGTCCAGCGTGCCCTTCCAGGTGCCGCCCGACTCGGTGGCGAGGTCACCGCCCTCGTCCCAGACGAAGCCGGCGTAGGCATACCAGTTCTGGCCCGGCAGGTAGATGCCCTGCTGGGAGCCCTTGTTGAGCTTCTTCGTCGCGGCCACCCACTGGTCGCGGGTCTTGATGGCGGCGGCGTCGATACCTGCCTTCTCGAAGAGGTCCTTGCGGTAGATGACGACACGGTTCGCCGCGTAGTACGGGATGCCGTACTGCTTGCCCTCCCAGGCCCCCGGTTCGGCGAGCCCCTTGAGCCAGGCGTCGCCACCGAGGTCGTCGACCTTGTCGCTCAAGTCCTTCAGGCCGCCGCTCTGCGCGAACTGGGCGACCTGGGTGTTGCCCGTCTCGATCACATCGGGGGCGTCGTTGCTGGCCAGCGCGGCAGTGACCTTCTCGCCGATGCCGTCCCACTCCTGGATCTGGATGCGTACGTCGATGTCCGGGTGCGCGGCTTCGAAGCCCTTCTCGAAGTCCTTCTGGAAGGCGGCCGAGACACTGTCGCGCATCAGCCAGACATCGATCGCTGTCTTCCCGCCGCCGGCCGAATCCCCGTCACCGGAGCCGGACGAGCAGGCGCTGAGCCCGGCGACCGCGGCGAGCGCGGACACACCGGCAAGGAAACGGAACTTCACGGTTCACCTCTGGGGTGCCGGACCTGACCAGTATCTAGCTGGTCAGGTGACCTCTGGTGAGGGAGAAAGCTGGCATAGACCAATGTCCGCGTCAACCCCCGCCGCACGTACGGGAGTTAATGGTTTGGTTGTCGATCTCCACGCTTTCGTGGTCAACTGGTAAGACAGCTGGTCGTACGGCAAGAGGGGGCGGACGGACGGTGACCACCGACGCGAACGACGCGGGCGGGACGGCGAGGGCAGGGGTCGGACGGCGCTCCTCAGGAGCGGTGCTCAAACGGGAGCGGGTCCGTGACCACCTCCTGCAACTCATCGAGTCACAGCGCCCCGGCGATCCCATCCCCTCCGAACGCGCGCTCTGCGCGGACCTGGGTGTCTCGCGCCCCACCCTGCGCGCGGCCGTCGACGAACTGGTCGCGGCGGGCGTCCTGGTCCGCGAACACGGACGCGGCATGTTCGTCGCGCCGGAGAAGATCACCCAGGAACTGATCTCGCCCGCGCACGGGCTCAAGGTGCCGCGCGCGGGGGGCGCCTGGTCCAGCCGCCTCCTGGAGTTCACCACCATCCAGGCCGGCGCCCGCGTCGGCCGCAAGCTGCGCCTCTCCCCCGCCGCCCGGATCGTGTACGTGGCCCGGCTGCGCCTCGTCGACGGCGCCCCGATGGCCATCGAGCACCTTCACATCCGCGCCGACCTGGTGCCCGGCCTCTCCGCGCAGGAACTGGAGAGCGGCGACCTGTACGAGCACCTGAGCGAACACCATGACGTTCACGTCCGCGAAGCGACCCAGACCATCGAGCCGACGGTGGTGACCCGGGCCGAGGCCGAGGTGCTCGAAGTGCCCGAGCTGTCCCCCGCCCTGCTGGTCGAGCGGCTCACCTCGGACCATTCCGGCTGCCCGGTGGAGTACGTCCACTCGCTCTACCGAGGCGACCGCTACCGCATCGTCTCCCGGCTCACCCTCGGCCCGGCCACGACCGCGCCGGAACAGACGCCCAGCCACCACCCCGGCATCCCACCGGGCGACTTCGCCCACCGGGACACGGTCGCCTCCTCGGCGCACGGCGACGTACAGGCCCGCTGAACCGGGCACCCGCGTCGGCGCCGGTCAGTCCGCCGGAAAGCGTGCTCCCATCGCCCCCAGCCAAACGCGGGGGCGCGCCTCTCCATGCCCGAGGCACGCTCCTCACACACGCTCTGCACACCCTTTGACCGGCATCAACAACGGTCGCTACGGTCCCCGCTGCGATCTTGCAAGTCGACCGAGTGGAGCAGAATCCCGTGTCACACCAAGCGATGTCGGCCCCGGGCTGGCTTCGGGACCACGCCGACACCTTGATAGGCGTCCCGCTGCGCATCGCGCTCATCATCGTGGGCGCGATGATCGTCCGGGGTCTGGCCAAGAAGGCCATCACCCGCGTCGTGCAGCGCATCCTGCAGCCGTCCGAGGAGCAGAACCAGCCTCGCCGCACCAGCCGCGGCCCGGCCGTGCTGCACCGCGACCGCAGCCGGGCCAACGAGCGCCGGGAGCAGCGCGCCCGCACCATCGGCTCGGTGCTCAGCAGCATCGTCACCGTCGTGGTCGGCGTCATGGCCGTGGCCATGCTCCTCGATCAGATCGGCATCGCCCTCGGGCCGCTGCTCGCCAGCGCCGGCGTGGTGGGCCTGGCCATCGGCTTCGGCGCACAGAGCCTCGTCGCGGACTACCTGTCCGGCATGCTCATCATGCTCGAGGACCAATACGGCGTCGGCGACTCCGTAGACCTCGGGGAAGCCGTCGGCGAGGTGGAGCACGTCGGCCTGCGGCTCACCCAGATCCGCGATCTCAACGGCGGCCTGTGGCACATCCGCAACGGCGAGATCCTTCGCGTGCGCAACGACAGCCAGGAGTGGGCCCGCGCCGTCCTGGACGTCTCGGTGGCGTACGAGTCCAATCTCGACACCGTCTACAGCGCCTTGGAACGTACCGGTCGCGCCATGCGCCAAGAGGCCCAGTTCGCCTCGGTTCTGCTGGAGGACCCCGCAGTCTGGGGAGTTCAGTCCCTGGACGCGGACGGCATCATGGTCCGCGTGGCCGTCAAGACCCTCCCCCTCCAGCAGTGGGCCGTCACCCGCGAGCTGCGCCGTCGCGTCAAGGAGGCCCTGGACGAAGCGGGAATCGACATCCCCTACCCCCAGCGCACCGTGTGGATGCGTACGGACAACGACATCACGGTCACCACAGGCAGCAGGACATCAGCGGCCAACTGACCGAGCTGCGGCAGGTGGTGCTGTGTCCGCCTCCCGTCTGCCGCCGAGTGCCTACCGCCTACCGTCTACCGCTTGCGCAACAGTGCGCAGACCAAGTTCTCCTCCACGGACCGCAGTTGCTTCAGGAGTTCAGGCTTGTTCGTCTTGTTGATCTGCGTGGTGAGGGAGAGGGTCAGCGACTGTTTGCCGTTCGGGGAGGCTGCGATCAGTTGCGTGTAGCCGGGGAAGTTGCCCGTGTGGCCGTACACCACACCACAGCGGGTGGCGTACCGGAAGAGGCCCAGGCCGGCCTTGTTCTTGCCGGGGCCCGCGGGTTCGGACGCGCCGTTCACCCACTTCAGCTGCTGTCGGCGCGTCCGGTCGGAGATCAGCTTTCCGCCCGCGTAGCCGCGGATGAACGCCGTCATGTCCTTCGGCGTGGAGATGATCCCGCCCGACGCCCACACGCCTGACGCACTCAGTACCTCACTGAGGTCCTCGGGCGGGTTCGGCGGGGTGACGTCATAGCCGTGCATGTACGGCCTGGGCATCCGGTAGCCCTGCGGCAGGCTCGTGCCGCGCAGTCCCAGCGGGCGGTACACGAACTCGGCGAGCAGTTCCTCGTAGGGGCGGTCCGTCACCGCCTCCGCCATCAGCGCCACGGCGATGTTGTCGGAGTTGGAGTAGGTGTAACGGGCCCCGGGGCGGAACACCAACGGTTCATGGGCCACGAAGTCCAGCAGCCTGCGGGAGTCGAAGTGACGGCGCGGGTTCTCGATCACCAGGTCCAGGAACCTGGGGTTCGCGCTGAAGTCCGGCAGGCCGCTGGTGTGGTTCAGGAGCTGGCGCAGCGTGACGCGGTGCCATGCGCGCGGCAGCCGGGGAAGCACCTTGCCGATGGTGTCGTTCAGGCGCAGCTTCCCGCAGTCGACGAGGTGGAGGGCGACGGCTCCGCTGTACGCCTTGGCCGTACTGGCGATGCGCATGTGGTCGGTGGCCCTGATCGGGCGGTCGGTGCCGACTTTGGCGACCCCGGCCCGGAGGACCTCGGTACGATGCCCGCGCTTGAGGACGGCGATCGCTCCGGGCGGTCCGCCGGGCGCGGTGGTCAGTTCCCGCAACTGACGTTGCAGCGCGCGGTCGTCGCCCGAGGACACATTCGCGGCGTGGGCCGGGGCCTGCACCAGACCCGCCGCGCAGGCAGCGGCCAGGAGAGCGACCAGGGGCAGGCGGACCTGGACCTGCGGAAAGCTGGGAGCTGGCACGGAAGAACTCCTGAGGCATAAGCGCGGCGGGACGTCAGAGCGACCAGTTACCGAAAGGGCAGCTGGTCTTCTGGGCCCACAGGTGTTCCAGCACCAACGTGCTCCCCACCAGGGCACCTTCTGTTCATCCCATAACAGGATGAACAGAAACAAACGGCTGCCCAAAGTCCTACGTGACGCGGCCGTACTGCATCTCAATGAGTGACACGGATGCCACCGGCACACGCCTTAAGGGATCACCGTTCCCGAGCCGTTGTCGTTGCTCAGGTTCGCGCCGAACAACGCCTGCGCCGCCGGTGCACCGATGTCCACCGGGTTGTACGCGACCGACTGCGAGGCCGTCGCCCCTGAGGCGGCACCGCGCAGCAGCCACACCGCACCGCCGTTGACGACGCTGCCCAGGTTCTCGCCCGGCGCCCCGGTCACCAGGTCCGCCTTGCCCTCGCCCGTCATGTCGAGTACGCGCAGCGACCCGCCGAACAGGTCGCCGGGCTCCGCGACGCCCGGCACCCCCTCCGTGTCCTGGTGGAACGCCTGCGCGCCCGTGCCGGTCAGCCCGTTCTTGCCGCCCTTGAGCAGCACCACGGCGCCCGCCTTGGCCTTCGAACCGATCGCCTCGCCCGGCACCCCCACGGCCAGGTCGGGGTAGCCGTCGGCGTTCACGTCGCCGGTGGCCAGCCGTCCGCCGAACTGGTCGCCCTTCTCGCTCGCCCCGGGGACGCCCGCCGTGCTCTGGGTGATCGTCTGCGTGCGGGTCTGGCTCGGGCCGGCCGGCGAACCGTAGTAAATCTTGACGGTGCCGGGGTCCTCCTCGGTGCCCTCCGTGTCGCCGTTGGGGAAGATCCGGGTGGCGAGGTCGGCGTAGCCGTCGTGGTCGAAGTCGGCGACGGCCGTGCCGGCGGAAGAGTTCAGGCGTTGCGGGACGGTGGACAGGCCGGTCTTGGTGCCGAGCCACAGCTTGCCGCCCTCGGCGTGGTTCTCGTAGACGTAGAAGGTCGCGAGGTCCTCGATGCCGTCGCCGTTGAAGTCGCCTGTGGCTGTCGAGTTGATGGAGTTGTCGGTGCTGTAGACCTTGACCTGCTGGTCGCGGGCGGGGGCGCCGCTCCGGGTGAAGGGGCCGTAGAGCACGTCGTGGTAGTCGTAGTCCGTGCCGTTTCGCATGAACAGATCCGCGTGCCCGTCGGCGTCGAAATCGCCCGCGGTGAGGTCGTCGCCGACCTCGGCGTCCGCCGGTGCGCCGATACGGACGGCGCCCTCACCGGAGACACCGGTCTCCCGGCCCCACAGCACGCTCACCGAGCCGTTGACGTTCTCATCCGGCCGGTAGTCGCGGGCGACCACCGCCAGGTCGGTCAGGCCGTCGCCGTCCAGGTCCCGGGAGATCATCGCGTGGCCGAAGACGTGGTTGTCGCCCGAGGCGCCGGGCACACCGGCGGTGTCCTGGGTGATGACCGTGGTGCGGGCGGGGTCGAGACCCCGCGCCGAACCGTAGCTGACGGTGATGTGACCGGCCCGGGCATGGCCGCCGACCTTCGCACCGGGGGCTGCGACGGCCACGTCCTGGTAGCCGTCACCGTCGAAGTCCTCGCGCACGGTCGCGGCGCCGTCCTCCGCGAAGGCGCTGCCCGCGACGATCGGCACGCCGAGCGATCCGATCAGGGCGGCGGCCACGGCGGTCGATATGGCAGGTCGGCGGATGCCCACGGTTCCTCCTTGAGCGCGAGCGACGTAGAGACACGTGCGCGCAGATGTGATTCACCTTCGAGACTCATGGAAACCGCGGATGGTTGTGCGGAGAACGGCACCTGAACGGGCGGAGGAGGCGGCGCGGGCCGAGAATGCCTCAGGTGGTGATGGTCGCCACGGGATCGAGGCCGTAGGTGCGGGCATAGCCGTTCTCGGCGCCGACGAGCAGGTCCACGACCTCGAAGTAGCGCTCCCAGAAGGGGGTTTCCCGCAGTGCGTCGATGAGGAGCTGGTAGTCATGATGACTGTCCGCTTCCCACACCCAGACGTCGGTGACTCGGGCCGAGTAGAACTCGGTGTCGTAGAAACGTGAGCGGACGCCGGTGGTCCTGGCCTCGATCACGGGAACGACTTCGGTGGCGAAGGCGTTCACCCGTTCCTGGACGGTCACGGCGAGCCATTCGGGGGTGGTCTTGACGAGGATGAAGGCGGTCACCGCTGCTTCGGCGTCCTTGGTGGGCATGAGGGATCCTTTCGACTGGCGTGTGATGGTGATGTGGTGGGGGCCACCCATTCGGTGGTGCGGTGGTCGGGCCTGGGTCAGGCCAGGACGGCCGGCTTGAGGGTCTGGGCGCACCACTGCTCGAAGGTGGTGGGTGACGCGGTGTCCGCGGTGCGGGTGACGCCCGCGTCGAGGCCGTCGTCCTTGGCCTGCTTCATGTCGGCGATGCCCTGTACGAACGCTGCGTCGAGGCCGTAGCCGACGAGAGTGGTGCGCAGATCTTGCAGCGACTGGCGCTCGTAGCGCACGGGGTGGCCCAGCTGCTCGCTCATGATGCGGGCCAGGTCGTTGGGGGAAAGGTCTTGGGGCCCGAGAACCGGGACGTCGCCGGTGCCGGTCCAGGAGCGGTCGAGGAGCAGGCGTGCCGCGACTGCGGCGATGTCGGCGACGGCGACGTAGGGGGCCTTGCGGTCGGCGTCGGCGGCATCCGTGAAGAGGCCCTTCTCGCGGATCGAGTCGGCCTCCTCCAGGAGGTTCTCGAAGAAGGAAGGGTTGGCCAGGGCCCGGTAGGCGGCGCCGGTTGTCGCGATGAGGTCGTCCATGGCGAGGGATGCGGTGACGAGCCCGGCCCGGTCGGCGAGCGGAGTGCCCCGGCCGAGCGCGGAGACGCCGACGACGTGCGCGACGCCGTGGGCGGCGAGCGCCTTCGCTGCGGGGCGCGTGAAGCCGAGGTAGGCGTCGGCCGGAGGCAGAGAAGCGTCCGGGGGAACGAGCCAGAAGACGGCGTCCGCGCCCTCGAAGGCCCGGTCGACGACCTCGGGATCGCCGTGCGAACCGACGACCACCTCGACGTGGTCGCGTACCTCGTCGAGGAGTCGGGCCGGATCGCGTGCGATCACGCGCAGTTCCTCGCCGTGGGTGGGGGCGTCGCGGACGAGCTGGGGCAGCAGGTGGCGGCCGATGTTCCCCGTGGGAGCAGTGATGACGATCATGAAAACCTCGGTGGGTCGTGCCGGATCGGTACGTCCCTCATCCTGCTGAGGATCGCGGTGATGCCACAATGGGAACCTTGGCACGCAATCATTGCCTGAAATGGAATTATCCTGGTGAACAGCCCTGATCCGGTCATCGACGCGAATCTCGCTGTCGCGCTCGACGCCTTGCTGAGCGAGCAGAGCGTCACGCGCGCCGCCGCACGCCTGCACACCTCCCCGGCAGCCATGAGCCGCACCCTGGCCCGCCTGCGCCGCATCCTCCAGGACCCGCTGCTGGTCCGGGCCGGGCAGAGCATGGTTCCCACTCCGCGCGCCCTGGCCCTGCGGGACGAGGCCGCCGTGGTCGTACGCAGCCTGGGCGCGCTGCTCTCCCCCGGCACGGCGGTCGACCCCGCCACCTTGCGCAGCACCTTCACTCTGCAGGCCTCCGATCTGGTCGGCTCGGCACTGGCCTTCGGCCTGCTGCGACTGACCCGGCAGGAGGCGCCTGGGATCTCCTTGCGGTTCATGGCCGAGGAGTGGGAGGCCGGGCCGGCCCTGCGCGATGGCCGGATCGATCTGGAGGTCGGCTCCATCGACCACGTCGATCCCGAGACCCAGGTCGAAAAGTTGCTCACCCTGCGGATGGTGGCGGCCGTCCGGCCCGGCCACCCCTTGACCGAGGAGCCCCTGACCCCGGCCCGCCTCGCCGCCGCCGACCATGTCGCGGTCAGCCGCCGCGGCCGGTTCACGGGCCCCCTCGACACCGCCCTGGCCACACACGACCTCCGCCGGCGGGTCACGGTCGTCCTTCCCGGTCACCTGGCCGCGATGGCCCTTGCCGCCCGCAGTGACGTCGTCTGCCTGGTCCCCGCGGCGCTCCCCGGCGCGGCCGGTTCGCCCCTCACCGCCGACGCCACCGCCCTCGGCCTGCACCTCCTCGACATTCCGCTGCCCCTGCCGCCCCTGACCATCGGCATGGCCTGGCACCCCCGCCAGGCCGCCGACGGAGCCCACCGCTGGCTCCGCGACGCCGTACGCCGCACACTTCAGGCACCGGAAGGCTCAACTGCCTGACGGCTCCGCGCACTTCATCGGCCGATCACCGGGTTCGAGGGATGCGGCGGGCCCCAGTCCGGTGGCAGCAGGGCCCACGAGCCATGTTGCAGCCACTGCCCGAAACGGATCGGTGCGGCGCCGCCGACGTGATCGAGGGAGAGCGGGACGCTCCTTTCGCACGTCGCCCGCCCGTCCCACCACACCGTGCCTGCCAGCGGGCCGGTCAGCGCCAGCAGGGTGGAGAATCCACAGCCGTGTTCCTGTAGTTCGATGGCGCCCGCCGTCTTCCAGTCCTCGAATCTGCCCACCTCGTCGTCCCAGAGGCGCCAGGCACTCCGGTACGCGCTCTCGGTCGCGAAGGCCTCGGCCCGCGGTTCGCGATCCATCAACTCGTCGTCGGCCTCGACGTAGGAGTCGGGATGGGGAAACGGCACGGCCAGGAGTGCGCGCCGCTCTTCGTCGTTCCCGGCCCACCACCAGCCGCGGTCGGTCCGCGTCAGCCCGGCCAGCGCTCCGCCCGCGCTGACTTCGCGAAGGTAGGTGCGGTACTCCTCGGGGAGGAGCACACCCAGCTCGCGCTCGGCCTCGGCTATCTCGGCCTCGGAGAGGGGCGGTTCATTCATGGAGTGATCCTAGAAGCGCCGCGCGGCGGCAATTCCCTCCGGGGAATGGCCCGGTGACCACCGCCACGGTTACAACGGGTCCGTGGACTTCCCTCAGGTACTTCGCGAGCGGCGCACCCGCCGTCATCTCAGCCAACTCGAGCTGGCGCTTCGGGCGGGCACCACGCAGCGGCATCTCAGCTTCATCGAATCGGGGAGGTCCTCCCCCGGCCGCAACATGGTCGTGCGCCTGGCCGAGTCGCTGCAACTGCCCCTGCGTGAGCGCAACGAACTGCTGCTGGCCGCGGGGTACGCACCCGTCTACCCCGAGAGCGCACTCGACAACCCGGCACTGGCTCCCGTGCGCACCGCGATCGATCACATCCTCCGTGGGCATCTGCCGTATCCGGCGCTGGTCGTGGACCGTGGTGGAGACCTGGTCGCCGCGAACAGCGCGTTCGACCTGATCACCGAGGGGGCCGATCCCGAGCTGCTCGGCCCCGGCAAGAACGTCTACCGACTGGCGCTGCACCCCCAGGGACTCGCTCCCCGCATCCGCAATCTCGCCGAATGGGCGCGCCACATCCTGGCCCGCCTCGGCCACCTGGAAGAGCTGCGTGCCGAGCTCAGTGGTTACGTTCCGCCGCTGGCTCCGTCCGACGGGACACTCGGTTTCGCGGTTCCGCTCCGTATGCGGTCCTCGTACGGTGAGCTGCGCCTGATGACGACCGTGACCACCTTCGCGACCGCCCTCGACGTCACCCTCGCCGAGCTGAAGCTGGAGGCGTTCCTGCCGGCCGACGCGGCGACAGCCGAGGCCCTCTCGGCGGCCGCCGGGTCACTGGGCGTCTTCGCTGCCGCGGATCAGGCCCCGGGGAACATGTAGTCGGTCTTGATCCGCCCGTCGTCGTCGAGCACGAGGACTTCCAGGCCGCCGCCCACCACGTCGTCGTTCTCGGCGGACACCGTCTCCCAGCGGAACTTGACCACATCTTGGAGGCGTACGGCGTCGTTGCGGGAGCGGAAGATGAGTCCCTGCTTCTCGACGAACCGTTCGTGGCTTCGCGCCACTCGGGCCTCGATGGCGTCGTACCCCTGGGCCACCAACGTCGTGTTGTCGAAGCCGAGTTCGGCGGCGATCTCCCTGATCTCCGCGGGCGGGTGGAGGATGTGCGTGCCGTCCTCGGCCCACAGCCGCTCGATGACCGCGCGCCGTTCGGCGGCGTCGGACAGCGTCCATTGCGTGATGTAGCGGTCGGCCAGGTACTGCGGGTCGATCTCGGTCATCTGAAACTCCTTGCAGGACAGGTCACTTCGGACCAGATCCTGCGATGCCGGGCCTCGACCGACAATTCCCTGCCGGGAATGACCCGCCTGGCACACCAGGCGAATGCCACCGACGGACACGGACACCCCACACTCATCGCGGCGCACGAATACCGACATGCGACGACCGGGTCACAGCGGGATGATTGAGGCATCAGCTCCACGCGCCACCTGGGGTCCGAATGCCCACGCAGAACCCGCCACCACCGCAGGGCTGGGGTTCGTCACCCGGTCGATCGTCGTGGGGGCAGCGGCCGCCGCCTCGGAGGGGTGGGTGCGGATGCGCTCTGCTGAACGCGGCGCGTTGGCCGTCAGCTGAAATTCGGATCACCAATCACAGTTCGAAGGTGTCGAACTATTGGGTCGACGTCGAGTTCCTCGACGCGAAGGGCGAGCGCATCTCCGAGGGCTTCGCCGCGACCAGCAACTTGGCTCCCGATCGCGTGGCGAACGAGACGGCCACCGGCACGCGAGAAGCAACGGGAACGGTGACGTGCCGGGTCACCGATGTCACCCGTTACGCGTCGCCGTAAAGAAGCCGCCGACACCCACGCACAACCCCGCGAATCATTCAGCCGCGCTGCGCCTATGGATACTGACGGCATAGCCGCCGCCCTCGTAGGGGTGGGCGTCCCACGTCGCGAAGCGGTTGACGAGGGTGAGGTGGGCCGCGGCGCAGTAGGCGTCGTACTCGGGCAGGGTGATGCTGGGCGCTACCGGCAGGTGGGCCTTGTCCAGGCCGAAACCGGCGACCAGGAGGCCGCCCGGGCGCAAGGTCGCGGCCAGGCGGTTGACCACTGTGGCCTCGGTCCCGGTGGCAAGGAGGGGGAAGATGTTGCCGGCGGCGACCACAAGGTCGAAGCCCGCCCCCACCTGAAGCTCGGCCGGGTCGAACGTGGCCAGGTCGGCCTGAACCCAGGGCAGTTCCGGCGCCTGCCTGCGCGCCACGGCCAGCATCGAGGCGTCCAGATCGACCCCGACGCAGTCGTACCCGAGCTCCGCCAACCGGATCATGACCCGGCCGGTACCGCACCCGGCATCCAGCACCCGCGCCCCGGCGGGCACCAGCGCGGCACACACCCCTGCCTCGCCGTGCATGTCCTTGCCGCTGCCGGCCAGGGCCGCGAACCGGGCGGCATAGTCCTCTCCGGACGTCCCACCAGTCAGCTCTTCCCAACGGCTCATGACGAACAGGGTAGACGCATGGGCCAGGTGAGCAGCATGGGGACGCGCTTCACGCGGCCCCGACCGGAGTCATGGCGCGGCAACTGATCACCCCCGCCACAGATCGCAACCTCAACAGATCACCGCCGCAGCCGCCCTTCTCTTCGTCCCTGTCGCGCGGCGATGGGTGGCTCGGATGAGGATGCCCACCAAGGCAGCCAGGTCCGCTGCGCCGTCCGCGTCGTCCGCGTAGCGGGTGGTCTGCAAGGGGCCGGTCTGATCCAGCCGGACTCCTTCGCGTTCCAGTACGTGGCCGAGGGTGAGCATGGCGAGGCGGGCGTTGCCGTCGGGGAAAGGGTGGAAGAACGCCACGTCCAGGTAGGCCCGGGCCGCGCGGGAAGCCAGGGGCACGGTCCTGTCACTGCTCTCGCGCAGGCAGCGCTCGAAGTCCGTCTGGGTGCCCGGGGTCAGTGCGTAGCGTTCCCGGCCGCCCTTGGCGTAGGCATCGCCTTGCCGGAAGGCAACCTGCGGCACGCCAAGGACAACGCGCTGCCATCGGGCCAGAAGCGCACAACTGAGAGCGTGTCCGTGTGATGCGTCCGCGCGCGATCGGGCCAGTGCCGCAAGCAGGCGGTCGCCGCGAGCCGGGTCGGTGGGGCGGCTCTGTGCGGCGCACCAGGTCGCCAGACCGTCCACGGTCGCCGCGAGTACAGGCGCAGGCGTGACTACGGGCGCAGGGGTGTCTACGGGTGCGGGCATCGCGACAGGCGCAGGTGCCTCGCCGGTCGGCGAGGTCCAGTCCACCTGGTCTCGCACTCTGCTCCAGGCAGCCAGGGCGTCAGCAGTCACGATAAGGCCGGTCTCCGGTCAGGCCCACGGCAAGATCCTCCCCCACGGCATCGACCAGGACGGACGACGGTTGTGTCCAGCTCTCGAAGCGTCCGCCGATCGCCCTCTCCACGGCTGCTCTCGCGGGCTCGGGCCGCATGCCGGTGGACGTCAGGAACCATGTCAGGACCGTGTGGCAGAGCCCGTACCAACCGCATTCGGCGCCCGTGCGGTCGACGACCACCGTCACCAGGCGGGTGGCAGCCCGGTCCAGATGCCAGCTTCGGTCCTCGGCGACGGGCGGCGCCAACTGCGCGAATCTTTCCGCGAGTTCCTCGAGCCAGTCGCGCCACTCCAGCAGCGAGGCCACCACCTTGGCAGCCGTGGCAGCAGGTTCACCCACGGAATGAGAGGCACAGCACCAACTGGCGACCACTCCGCCGCCACCGCCCTCACCCAGCGCCCAGTGCCATCCACACGCCCAACGGCCGTACCGGGCAGTCACAAGCTCCGTGACCTCATCGACGAACCGGTGCCTCGCCTCCCACCCGGCGTCGGCGGGAGGCACCATCGAGGCGATCGCGTCGACGAGCTCGGCATGCTCTTCGTCGCTCCACGCGAAGGCGTTCAGGTCAGGGTCGGCGGCAGACCACGGCAGTCTGGCCGGGGCGAGTTCGTCGTTGGTGGCCGTGGCGTTCCTCCGGAGGTCAGTCGGTCATGGCGAGGGGCCATCGTGCCAAGGGCTCACCACGCTGTCACGCGAGTTCCCGGCACCACAGCGGACCGTCATGGCCCCACACCCGACCGGCACTGCCCCGCAGCCGACCGACACGGCAAAGTACCCTCTGTCGCTGGTCCCGGTGCACACGCGGCCATGCCTGCGGCTCGCGGCTCGCGGCTCGCGGCGATACCGGATTACGGCGTCGGCGCCTGGGCACCGGGCACTGGTGCGCAGGAACCTCCTGCCGACGACGTACAGCGAACGAACGGGGCGGGGCATGGGCACGGCGACGACGGTTCCTCAGACGCGGGACATGGAGGGTGATGAGCTCTCCGGCGACGAGGCCTTCGTGGCGCTGCGTCACTACGGAGGCTGGCGGCTGCTGCACGATGCCTTCGTGCGGTTCCGCTACGCCGACGGGTTCAGCCACTCCCGGGCCCTTGCGCTGCAGACGGTCCTCGCGGTCGTCCCGCTCGCGATCGTCTTCGTCGGCCTGTCGAGCGTGCTGCACACGCAGGGCATCGGCCGGTTCGCCGAGGTCGTCATCCAGCGTTTGGCACAGGGGCCGAGCGCTGACGTCGTCGACGAGGCGCTGGCCCGCAGCCGCCGTACCGCGGACAGTGGCACGCAGGTCGCGCTCTGGTTCGGGCTCGTTTTCTCCCTGAGCAACGTCACCACAGCGATGTGCCAGATAGAACGCGGCGCCAACCGCATCTATGGCAACGAGCGCGACCGGCCCTTCCACCGCAAGTACCTGCGCGGCCTGATCATGGCGCTGACCGCGGGCCTGCCTCTGGGGCTTGGCTTCGTCGTCATGGTGGCGGGCCGTGACCTGGCGGCCGCGGCGGTGTCGGTCTTCGGTGCCGGGTCCTGGGTGACCACCCTGTTCGGGGCGGCGCGCTGGCCGTTGGGCTTCGTGCTGGCGCTCGTGGCGGCGAGCATCATCTTCAGGCTTGCGCCGCGGCGGCGCCAACCCGGCTATACGTGGCTGGCGTTCGGCGCGGCGGTCTACCTTCTCCTGTGGACAGCTCTGACCGGTCTGCTGAGCCTGTACCTCTCGATCAGCGGTTCCTTCGACACCGTCTACGGTCCGCTCAGCGCCTTCATGTCCTTGCTGCTCTGGGCCTACCTGACCTCGATCGCCCTGTTCCTGGGCCTGGCCTTCGCCGCACAGCTCGAGGCCGCCCGTGCCCTGCAACCAGGCCCCGTCGAAGCGGACCCGGGAGTCTGATCCGGCGATTTCCGTGGCACTTCTCGTGCTCGTTCGCATTCTCGTTCGCGTGGGCCTGGGCTTGTGCTTGTCTGGACCGTCCCTCACCAGGAAGGCACCCCGGCATGACCGCCAAGTACGACGTCAAGCGCGAGCTCAAGCGGTGCTATGCGCCCAAGAACACGGACTGGGAGCTCCTCGACATCCCCGAGCTGCGCTACCTCGCCATCGACGGGCACGGCGACCCGAACACCAGCGCCGCGTACCCTCGCGCGGTCGAGGCGCTCTACCCGGTCGCCTACACCGTCAAGTTCGCGAGCAAGGGCGACCTCGGCAAGGACTTCGTCGTGGGCCCGCTCGAAGGACTGTGGTGGGCGGACGACATGGACGACTTCCTGGCCAGGCGCAAGGACAACTGGCGCTGGAGGCTGCTCATCAACGTCCCCGACTGGATAACCGGCGACATGATCGACGATGCCAAGCGCGCCGCCTTCTCCAAGAAGAAACTTCCCGCCATCGAGGAGGTCCGGTGGGAGACCTTGCGCGAGGGCACCAGCGCCCAGGTCCTGCACATCGGCTCGTACGACGACGAGACCCCGATCCTGACCAGGCTGCACCAGGAGTACCTGCCGGCCAACAACCTGCGCGAGACGGGGCTGCACCACGAGATCTACCTCAGCGACCCGCGCAAGACCGACCCCAGCAAGCTCAAGACGATCCTGCGGCAACCCGTGGAAGCGCGGGGCGACTGAGCGCCCCTGCGACCCAGCGACGTCGACGTGCCGGGCCGGCCCTCATTCCCCACCCTCCCCCTCACGCTTCTATGCGCAACCAGGTGTCGCCCGCGCGGAGCCAGAGGAAGCCGTCGCGGCCTTGGCCGCAGCGCAGCACGACCCGGCCCGGGACCCGGATGTGGTCCCGGCCGGTGACTGTCCAGGTGCCGCCGACCAGCTCGGCGCGGGTGAGTTCCACGGAGCGCTTGTTGTGGTCCCGGCGAGTGAGGACCGCCCGGTTGCCCCGGACCGCGAATCCGTCCGGGGCGCGGACGGGGCTGGGGTAGCTGACGACGTCGCCCGTGGACGGGGTGATGCGTGTCAGGAACGTGCCGCCTCTGCTGCCGCCGGAGTACCAGACGAGCCATACCCGTTCGTTCTCGGTCGCGGCGGTGCAGCCTTCCAGCGGATGGTCGGGCAGTCGTCCTTTCGGGGTCCAGGACGCCTGCCCCTGGGTGTCCCAACCCGCAAGGCCCGCACCGGACTCGGGGTGGCCGCCGTAGATGCCCTCGTCTCCGTAAGCCGTCCAGATGCCTCCGTGGGCGTCGGTGACGAGAGCGGGGATGTCGTCGCCGACGCAGAACTCGGCTTCAGGTGTGCCGGACGGGGAGAACACCACGGCGTTGGGCTTCCAGAGGCTCTCGGCCTCGTTCAGGAACGTACGGCCGCTCACCAGCAGGAATCGGGAGCCGGGGAGGAGGGCGAGGTGGCTGGGACGCATCGCGATGTCCTTCACCGGGGTCCGCTGCTCCCCCGAGCCCGTGATGGTGAGCAACTCACCGCTGAACGGGGGCGACGACCGTAGCCCGAGCCAGCCCTTGGGGTAGCGGCCGCGCTCAAGGTGACGTCGGTGGACCAGCAGGATCGCGAGCTCACCGGCAGGCCCGACGCTCCACCACAGGGCCCGGAGTCCCCGGACGGCATCAGCGAACGGAAGCTGCCACACGTGACGTGTCGCGGCACTGGAACGGGCAGGTATGCGGCGCGGATTCATAAGCGGTCGCCTCTGGGACTCCGGGGGCTGAGCCGCCCGAAGATCGCTACCTTACTGGCCCTCTTGCTGCCGCTGTACCGCTCCCCTCCCCCGGCGGGCGGGCCCACCGGACGACGGCGCATGCGCACCGCGGCCGAAAAGCCAGAAGGGGGCCCACCCGGCAACGGGCGGCCCCCTGGCTCAGCTCGCAGGAGCTCAACGGCTCATCGGGCCTGGGCCGCCTCCAAGCCCATGGACGCCACCTCAAGACCCGTACGCACTCCGTCGACGACCTGACGGGGGTCGTCGGGGAGGTTGATGCTGCCCCCGTGGGGGCTCTCGTCGGCGTGGGCGGGTGCGGGTGCGGCCACGGCGAAAGCAGCAGCGGCAGCGGACAGGGCGACAACGACGCGCTTCGTGTTCTTCATGCCCATTTGAACGATCACGAGGGCCACCAGGATGCGCACATCCGGGCAACTCAGGGGAAAACGTCGTCTCTGCTGCCGTCGTAGAGGGCCCGGTGTCTACCAGCGCACCGGCACCTCGCGCAGGCTCCGCATGAGGCTGGTCCTCCACTGCGGGGTGCCGTCGCCGTCGAAGGCCAGGCGGGGGAAGCGGTCGAGGAGGGTGCGCAGGGCCAGGGTCGCCTCCAGGCGGGCCAGCGGGGCGCCCAGGCAGTGGTGCAGCCCGTGACCGAAGGCGAGGTGGGCGCGGGTCGTGGCCGGGTCGCGGTGGATGTCGAACCGTTCGGGGTCCGGGAAGCGCGCGGGGTCGCGGTTCGCGGCGGCGATGGAGAGTACGACTCGGGCGCCCGCCGGTATGTGGGTGCCGCCGAGGGTGACGGGTTCGGCCGTGTAGCGATAGGCGCCGGCCGGCGCGGGCGACTCGAAGCGGAGCGTCTCCTCCACCGCGCCGGTGAGCAACTCGGGGTCGGCGCGGAGGGCCGCGAGTTGCCCGGGGTGCCGGAGCAGCAGGTGGACGGCGTTGGAGATGAGGTTGACGGTGGTCTCGTGCCCTGCGACCAGCAGGAGGAAGGCCATGCCGAGCAGTTCCTCCGGCGTGAGCCGGTCGGCTCCGTCCCCGTCGTGGGAACGGACCAGCGCGTGCAGCAGATCGCTCTCCGCCGCGTCCGGCAGGCGCCGCTTCTCCTCCGCGAGGCCCGCGAGGTAGACCGCCATCTCCTGCGAGGCGAGGGCGGACTGCTCCGCGTCGTCGAGGGCGACGACCTTAGTGGACCACGCGCGAAAGGCGGCCCGGTCGGCGTCCGGCACGCCGAGCAGCTCACAGATGATGGTGAGCGGCAGCGGGTAGGCGTACGCGGCCACAAGGTCGGCGCGGCCGTCGGCGGCCACGGCGTCCAGGAGCGCGTCGGCGGCCTCCTGGACGCGGGGCCGCAGCGCCTGGACGCGTCGGGCGGTGAACTCGCGGGCAACCAGCGTCCGCAGCCGAGTGTGGTCGGGCGGGTCGACCTGAAGCATGTTGCGGCCCACGGCGTACAGCCCGTCGTCCTCGAAGTCGGCGGAGTGCCGTACGTCGTTGCGGAACCGGGGGTCCGCGAACGCGGCACGCACTTCCTCATGCCCGACCACCAGCCATGACTCGTCCCCGGTGGGGAACCGCACGTGGTGGACGGGCCCGCGGGAGCGCAGTGCGGAGAAGGCGGAGTAGGGATCGGCCGTGAAGTCCTCGGTGAGGTCGGCGAGTCGGAGGGTGGGATGTTGCGTACGCATCGACGGCTCCCGAAAAAGAAGTGGGGATGACTCCCCGCTTACCTGGCACGGGCGACCGTAACACGAAGCGGGGACACCTCCCCGGTTCAGGGTCGTCGATACCGCACGTCCGTCACCTGGCACGATGAACGGCCATGGATGGTCAAGAAGCCGCGAAAGCCCAGGCTCTCCGCGTGGTCACCGAACTTTTTCCCCGCACCGTGGGCGCCTTGCTCGGAGGCTCCGCCGCTCAAGGGCGCGCGACGGCGGCCAGCGACCTGGATGTGGCCGTGCTGCTTCCGGACTCGGACATCAGCCGACGGGAGGTGATTCGCCACGAGGGCCGGACAGTCGAGTTGTTTCTCAACGCCCTCGCCGACATACCGGAGTTCTTCGCCTGGGATCGGGCCCGGCGTCGCGGGACCGTCCTGTTCGTCTATGACCAAGGCCTGCCGCCCGACAGCTCAGCGCCGACCCCGCGCTGGGCAAAGCCCTGCTGGACGGCCATCTCGCAGTGGCCGAGCACGCCGATCCCCTCCCGTTGACCGCCGCGGTGAGACAGGCTCTCGACCTGTTCGGCGGGCCACTACGAGAGGGCTACTCCCAACCCTGGCGCCCCTGAGCTGCCGTCGACGCTGTCGCGGACCGGCCTGTGCGGCGCGCTCCCTGAGCCGGTGTGATCCTCCGTGAAGCGCACCCCCGGACGAGTCGCACCCCTCAGATCCGGACACACCGCGAAGCGGCCCGGCCGGGTGAGCGGTGCGGTGACACGGCGTCGGCATGCGGGGTGTCCGTGCAGCAGTACCGTCGGCGGGCCATGGCCTTCGAACCGGGCGGAGACGGAAGGCTCGGCGGCATCGATCTGGTTTGTCTCGAATTCTTCGAACACGCGGGCCCCTTGAGAGGGGAAGGCCATATCGCGTATTCATCGTCGGCGTGGGGGCAGGCCCTTCGGTTTCTCCGGCTGGAATCGGCCATGTGGCGGGTCCTGATATGGGTCCCGCCGAGAGCGCATGAGGGCCCAGCCTCACCCTAAACCTGAGGTCGAGACTCAATTCGATGTGCGGTCGCGGCTTCACCCGCGTGGCGCACTCACCCACGAATTCAGCCGCCCCGCCGCGACCCCCGCCCACTACGTCGACGACCGCTGCAGCCCCAAGGGCGCCGGGCGCGGATCCACCACCGCGCAAGATCCCGGCCCCTCTACTCGATCATCGCGGAGGACGAGGCTCCGGCGACGGCGGTCTTGAGCCAACAGGCCCTGCAGGGCGTGGAGTTGACGCTTCCAGCGGGCTCGAAAAGCGCTGTTCGCGCAGGTCACCGGGCATCTGCGTCATACCAAAGGACCCTCGGTGATCACCGGTGAGTTGAACAAGCTTCAAAGGTTGACCACAAATTACACACATCCCCTCTTCAGACCGGCGCCAATGGTCTAGATTGACCGTGCTTCACATGCGGACACGAGGCGACAAAAGATGATCTATAAGTCCGGCGCCACGGACGACCAGCAGTTTGCGTACCCGGCGCCAGGCTTGGGGGTGATCAATTCGTGGTGCCCGGAAGAAGCCCGGGGTGTGGGGAACACCCGGGGTTTCGACGGGCTTTTGCGCGCGTCGAGGGTCTGGCAGCGCATGCAAGTCCGCTGCCGCTTGGGTGGGGTGCTCAAGTGACGCTGCAATAACCGGGATGTCATTCGCTGGGGGCGAGGGCGTCTCGGGGGGAGGAACAGCGTGGCGTGACGCGGGGGGCGGGGGCCTCCCGAGGGGAGGACACAGTGCGGGGGGCGGGGGCGCCTCCCGGGGGGAGGAACCGTGTGGAGCGAACACGTCGAGCCCACTGGCGACCTGGGGGGGTCTGTGCAACAGGGGGAATTAGTCAGCCCGTTTCCACCGGCGCACGGGCGTCCGGGGAACGGGGCAATCAGCCGACCACCGATTGACTGGGAACAGCGCTACCGCCGTGCCGTGATCACCAGCGACGCCGTGGTCACCGCCTTCGTGGTGGCGGCGATCGGCGGCTTCTTCGGGGCCCGGGACGCCGCCAACTGGCACGAGAAATGGCGCATCCTCGCCTTCGGCACGGAGCTCCTTGTGCTGGGAGCGCTCGCGGCGAGCAGGTCGTGGGCTCCCGCCGTGCTCGGACAGGGCGCGGAGGAGTTCCGCCGGCTCGGACGCTCGCTGTTCACGGCGGCCGTCGTGCTGTCGCTCGGCGGGATCGCGCTCACCTCGCGCAACATCAAGCTCTGGATATTCGTCGCGATCCCGGCGATCGCGCTCGTCATCATGACCGAGCGATATCTGCTGCGCCTCTGGCTGCACGCACACCGTAAAGAAGGACGGTGTCTGCGCCCGGTGCTCGCTGCCGGGAGCCCGGCCACCGTACGCGACCTGATCGCCCGGACCCGGAAGTTCCCGCACCTGGGCTGGCGGGTCGAGGCGGTGTGCACGCCGGACGGTTACGGACTCGACGGCGACCATCTGGACGGCGTACCGGTCGTCGGGCGGCTCTCGGACGTCGCCGGCCACGTCCGTCGTGACGGCTACCGCGTCGTCGCCGTCACACCGGACCCGCACTGGTCACCGGACGGACTGCAACGCCTGGCCTGGAACCTCGAGGGCAGCGACGCCGAGATGGTCGTGGCCCCCGTACTGATGGAAGTGGCAGGTCCACGGCTGCATGTCGACGCGGTGCTCGGGATACCACTGCTCCGGGTCAGCATGCCGACCTTCACCGGCGGACGCCGGGTGGTCAAAGGGATCGTGGACCGGTTGGGCGCGGCCATTCTGCTGCTGCTGTTCGCGCCGCTGATGGTGCTCGTCGGGCTGCTCGTGCTGATGGACAGCCGGGGCGGGGCGCTGTACCGGCAGCGCAGGGTCGGCAAGGACGGCCAGGAGTTCACCATCTTCAAGTTCCGCACCATGGTCGTCGGGGCCGACCGGGCACGCGCCGAACTGGCCGACCGCAACGAGGGCGCGGGGCTGTTGTTCAAGCTGCGCCGGGATCCGCGGGTGACCCGCGTGGGAACGGTGCTGCGCCGGTACTCGCTCGACGAGCTCCCGCAGCTCTTCAACGTGCTCACCGGCTCGATGTCACTCGTGGGTCCGCGGCCTCCGCTGCCGGAGGAGTCCGCCGCGTACGGCCCGGACATCCGGCGCCGGCTGCTCGTCAAGCCGGGGCTCACCGGCCTGTGGCAGATCAGCGGACGCAGCGACCTGCCGTGGGAGGAGGCGGTCCGCCTCGACCTGCGGTACGTGGAGGACTGGTCGCTCGCCCTGGACACAGTGATCTTGTGGAAGACCCTGCGGGCGGTGTTGCGGGGGCAAGGGGCCTACTGATGCGACTCATGCGATTGACGCGCGGGGACCGTGGTCCGGCCGGCGCACGGAAGGCGGGCCGAAAGGCCCTGCCTGGGGGGAGGAACGGAATATGAGGGTCAGCGTCTTAGGGCTCGGCTATGTGGGCTGTGTGTCGGCCGCGTGCCTGGCGGGCATGGGTCACGAGGTCATCGGGGTGGACGTCAACCAGGTGAAGGTCGACCTGGTCAACGACGGCAAGGCCCCGGTGGTCGAGGAGCGGATCGGCGACCTCGTCGCCGAGGCCGTGCGGAGCGGAGCGTTGCGCGCCACCACCGACGTCCGCGAAGCCATCATGGGCAGCGATGTGTCGCTGGTCTGCGTGGGTACGCCCTCGGAGCCCAACGGCAGCCTGTGCACCACGTACTTGGAGCGGGTCACCGAGCAGATCGGCGCCGCCCTGGCCGAGCGGGGCGGGCGGCACACCGTCGTCTTCCGCAGCACCATGCTCCCCGGCACCTGCCTGAATCTGCTGGTGCCGATCCTGGAGAAGTACGTCGGCGGCACGGCCGGGGTGGACGTCGGGGTCGCGGTCAACCCGGAGTTCCTGCGTGAGGGCACGAGCGTGCGGGACTTCTTCGATCCGCCCAAGACCGTCATCGGGGAACTCGACGCGGCCAGCGGTGACGTGGTGGCGGCGCTGTACGACGGGCTGCCCGGCGAGGTGTTCCGGGTGCCGGTCCCGACGGCCGAGGCCATCAAGTACGCGGACAACGCGTTCCACGGCCTCAAGATCGGCTTCGCGAACGAGCTCGGAGCGGTGTGCCAGGCGCTCGGGGTGGACTCACACCAGGTGATGGACGTGTTCCTGGCCGACCGGAAGCTGAACATCAGCCCGGCCTATCTGCGGCCCGGTTTCGCCTTCGGCGGCTCCTGCCTGCCCAAGGACCTGCGCAGCCTGGTCCACGCCGCGCAGCGGGCCGATGTGTCGGTGCCGATCCTGTCCCACGTACTGCCCTCCAACTCCGACCATCTGCAGCGCGCGGTGGAGCTGGTCGAGCGCACCGGCAAGCGCCAAGTGGGGTTGTTCGGTCTTTCCTTCAAGCCCGGCACCGACGACCTGCGCGAGAGCCCGCTCGTCGAGCTGGCGGAGAGACTCCACGGCAAGGGGTACTCCTTGCGGATCTACGACGCCAACGTGAGCCTCTCCCGGCTCATCGGCGCGAACCGCGAGTACATCGAGACCCGGCTGCCGCACCTCGCACAACTGATGGCCGACTCCGTCGACGAGGTGCTCGAGCACGCGGAAGTGTGCCTGGTCGGAACCAAGGACCCGGACGTTCTCTCGGCGCTGCCCCACGGCGACGGACCGGTGATCGTCGATCTCATCCGCCTTCCCGACGCCAACGCGCGCCGGACAGAACCGGGGTACATAGGCCTTGCTTGGTAACACAGCTTTTGGTGACACAGCTTCTGGCGACACGACCGGCGGCGACAGGACGGGCCGTCGGGCGCTGATCCTGGTGGAGAACCTGTCGGTGCCGTTCGACCGGCGGGTGTGGCAGGAATGCACGACGCTGCGCGACGCGGGCTGGAAGGTGCACGTCATCTGCCCGCGGGGGGAAAAGCGGGACACCGAGCCGGAGGCGGAGATCGACGGGGTGCGGATCCACCGCTACCCGTTGCGCGCGGCCACCGGTGGTCCCGCCGGCTATCTGCGGGAGTACGGATCGGCGTTGTGGCACACGGCCCGCCTTGCCCGCAAGGTCGGCCCGGTCCACGTGGTCCACGCCTGCAACCCGCCCGACCTGCTGTTCCTGCCCGCGCTGCGGCTCAAGCGGCTCGGCGCGCGGTTCATCTTCGACCAGCACGACCTGGTGCCCGAGCTGTACCTCTCCCGGTTCGACCGCGGCGAAGACCTGCTCTACCGCGCCGTGTGCGCCCTGGAGCGGATCACCTACCGGGCCGCGGACATCGTCCTCGCCACGAACGAGAGCTACCGCGAGGTCGCGATACGCCGCGGCGGCAAGCGGCCCGAGGACGTCTTCGTGGTGCGCAGCGCGCCCGTGATCGAGCGGTTCCAACCGGTGCCGCCCGACCCGGAGTTGAAGCGCGGCAAGCAGTATCTGCTGTGCTACCTGGGCGTCATGGGCCCGCAGGACGGCGTCGACTACGCCCTGCGGTCCTTGGCGAAGCTGCGCGACGACCTCGGGCGCACCGACTGGCACGCGGTGTTCGTCGGCGCGGGCGACGCCTTCGACGCGATGGTGGAGCTGTCCCGACGGCTCGGGCTCTCCGAGCAGGTGCAGTTCACCGGGCGCATACCGGACGCCGAGCTGGTGCGCCATCTGTCCACCGCGGACGTGTGCCTCTCCCCCGACCCGCGTAATCCGCTCAACGACGTGTCGACCATGAACAAGGTCATGGAGTACATGGCGATGGGCAAGCCGATCGTCTCCTTCGACCTCAAGGAGGCGCGCGTCTCCGCCGGCGACGCCGCCGTCTACGCGCCCGCCAACGACGAGGCCCGATTCGCCGAGCACATCGCGGCGTTGCTCGACGATCCGGAGAAGCGCGCCCGGATGGGCAAGCTCGGCCAGGAGCGGGTCGGCGGAGAACTTTCCTGGCAGAACTCCCAGAGATCGCTGCTCGCCGCCTACGCAGCCGCCTGCCTCGACCGCACCCGTGTCGGTGGCGCCCCGAGCAGGATGGGGAGGAGGCGGCGACGTTGAGCGATGACACGATACGTCTGGTCACGATCGGGCGGATCTTCCGTGCGCGTTGGCGACTGCTCGCCGTCGTCGCCGTGCTGGGCGCACTCGTCGGCTACGGCACCTCGGTGGTGGTCTTCCCGCCGCGTTACACGGCGTCGGCGTCGGTACTGCTGCCGGGGGCGTGGGAAGAACGCGAGCTGGTGACCCAGGTGAACGTCGCGACCAGTTCGTCGGTGGTCGACCGGGTGGCCGACACGCTCGACTGGACGGGCGGCGACGGCGCCGAGCTCATCGACCAGGTGAGCGCCAAGGCCGCCGAGGGGAACATCATCAAGATCTCGGGTACGGCCGAGACCCCGGAGCGCGCACAGGAGCTGGCCGACCAGGTCGCCAAGGAATTCGTCACCTTCGCCACGCGCGTCGCGGGCGGCAGCACCGACCCGGCCAGGGCCTCACGGCCCGAGGCGCTGCGGAAGAAGGTCGAGGAGACCAACCGCCGCATCACCGAACTGGCCAAGGCGGCCGATCCGGGACAGACCGTGGAGAGCGTGCAGGCCCGCACCTCGCTCGAGAAGCTGCGCAGCTCGTTGGAGGAGGCCATGCAGAAGCTGGAGGAGGCCGATCCGGCGACCGGCAAGGCAGGTCTGGTCGTCATGGGCCCCGCGGCCCTGCCGACCGGCGAGGCGCCGCCGACGAGAACGCAGCTCATGGTCGGCGGGGCACTGCTGTTCCTGCTGGTTTCGGTCATCGCCCACCTCACCGCGGCACGGTCGAACCGGCGGCTGCGCACCGAATCGGAGATCGCCGCGGCACTGCGCTCGACGCTGATCGGCACCGTCGATGTACCCGGTGACCGGGCGGCGCACCGGCCGAGCGGCGGCCATGGCCCGTGGGCCTGGGCCCGCCGTGTCCTCGGCCTCGACACCCGATGGGACATGCCGGCCCCGGTGGCATCCGGCGACGAGACAGGCAGACAGCTTCGCTATCGGCGGGTGTGCGCGCGCATCCGCATCCAGGTGCCCGGCTCGCGACGGCTGTTGGTGGTCGTCCCGGACGGCGACGAGATCGGCCGCCGGGCCGCCGCGCAGCTCGTCGCCGAGGCCAAGAGCGATCCGCAGCTGCGGCTGGTGGAAGTGTCGGTGGCCCGGCCGACGGTGCCGGACCGGGACACCGAGTCCGGAGCCCTGGTCGTCCTCAGCGCGGGCAGTTGGACCGCGAGTGAGCTCACCGGCATCGCCGAGGCGTGTGCGGACGGCAGGCATGAGGTCGTCGGCGTCGTCGTCGCCGGTACGGTCCGGACCCGTCCCACGCGGTCGGCCGGACATCCTCCGGAGCAGGCCGTTCCGGCGCTCGCCGCTCGCGGCCAGGCGACGGGAGGTTCGGCATGACGACGAACACGACATCGGAGTCGTCGCCGGCCGCTCCGCTGCTGAACCTGCAGGCGTTGGTGGTGTCGGTGCGCAGGCGCCGCCGCCTCTGGTGCTCCCTGGCCCTGATCGGGCTGCTGATCGGCGCGGCCCTAGCCGTGCTGCGACCGCCGCCGCCCGCCGCCATGGCCAAGGTGCTCGTCGCGCATCAGGACGATCAGCCGAACGACACCGGCACGCTGATCCGCACCGACGTAGAGGTGCTGCAGACCACCCGGATCGCCGACAAGGCCCTGAAGTCCCTCAAGTCCTCGGTGAAGCCGGAAGACTTCTTGCGGGACTACCGGGGCACCGGCGTCACCAACAACCTGCTGCAGATCGATGTGACGGGTGACAGCGACGCGGAAGCGGTGGCCCGGGCCAAGGCGTTGGCGGACGCGTTCATCGCTGATCATGTGCGGCGGATGCAGGAGACCGCGAAGGCGGAGTCCAAGGCCCTGCGCGACCAGCGCGACCGAATGCGGAAGGAACTGGCCCGGGTCAACGAGTCGATCGGGGACAGGACACCGGAGACCGATCCGGAGTCGTCGGCGAGCATGGAGTCGCTCTTCGCCCGCCGGGCCGAGCTCACCTCCCGGATCGCCGACTTCGACCAGCGCGCCGAGGACGCGCGCGTGGGCACACCCCGGATCATCGCCGGCACGCAGATCGTGGACGACGCGCGCGTGGTGCAGCACTCCGTGCCCCTGGCCGCTGTCACCAACGCCGGGATCGGGCTCGCTCTCGGGCTCGTCCTCGGGCTCGCGGTGGCCGCGGTCGGTTCCGTGGTGGCGGACCGTCCGGTCCTGCGCCGGGAGATCGCGGCGAACCTGGGGGCCTCGGTCATCGCCGAGCTGCGCCGCGTGCACCGTCGGCCCGTCAAACTGTGGCAGCTCCGACGGACCCGAGCGGCACGCGAACGGCTCATATCGACCCTGGCCCGCACCGTGCGTGACACCGGGGAATCGGTGTCGCTCCTCGAACTGGGCTGTGCGCACACCACGAGCGTGATCGCCCTGGACCTCGCGGGGGCACTGGCGTCCGACGGCCCCGTGGTGATCATCGACGGTCTGCCGGCCCTGCAGCGCGCCGCCCGCGGTCAGGAGCCGGGAGGCCCGGCCATCGTCAGCGGCGACCGTGCCGCGGACGTGCCGCATCAGATGCGCAAGGTCGGCGTCGGCTCGGTCGCGCCCGGCACCGCCTGGACCGGCCTGCAGGACCTCGGTTCCCAGACCGTGCTCGTCGTGCGTGCCGGGCACGGCAGCACCGCATGGCTGCACACCGTGGCGCGGCAGCTCGCGGACCTGCTCATTCCGGTGATCGGTGTGGTGCTGATCGACCCCGATCCGCGGGACCGGACCGACGGCACCCTGTGGGACGGCCGGCGCACCGCGCTGCGCGGCCACAACGAACGCCTCGCCCGGCAGAACGCCGGGGGTTCCTCCCACGCCGTCGAGGCAGTGGGGGAAGGCCGGCAGCTGACGGAGCGGCCGTCGTGGGCAGTACGAGTTCCGGACAGCGACCAGGAGGCGCGGTAATACATGTGTGGCATCGCAGGCACATACCGGTGGCCGGGCGGGAAGGTCGTGGCCGACCGCCTCACCGAGACCCTCGCCCACCGCGGTCCGGACGGGGCCGGCCGCTACAGCCACCCCGTCGGTGACGGCGAAGTGCACCTCGGGCACCGCCGGTTGGCCATCATCGACCTGTCCGAGACCGGCGCCCAGCCGATGGTCTCGGACGGCCTGTCCCTCACCTACAACGGCGAGCTGTACAACGCGCCTGAACTGCGGGCCGAGTTGACGGCCGCCGGAGTGCGCTTCCGCGGTACCTCCGACACCGAGGTGCTGCTGGAGGCCTGGCGGCGCTGGGGCACGGACTGCCTGCCCCGGTTACGCGGCATGTTCGCGTTCGGGATCTTCGACGAGCGCACCGGTGAACTGGTGCTCGCCCGCGACCAGCTCGGCATCAAGCCGCTGTTCCTGCTCCGGCGCGGCGAGGGCCTGGTGTTCGCCTCCGAGCTCAAGGCGCTCGCCGCCGTGACCGGCGGGTCCCTCGAGGTGGACCCGGCGGCGCTGGTGGCGTCCCTGCTGTACTACTGGGTTCCGGACTCGCGCTGCGCGTTCCGCGAGGCGGAGAAGCTGCCCCCGGGGAGCTGGCTGCGGGTCCGGCCCGACGGCCGGGTGGAGCGCGGCCGGTACTGGCATCTGAAGGACGTCGCCGCCGAGGGCCGGGAGCTGGCCCGCAGCGGTGAGCGGCCCGACCTGGCCGCCATCGTCGAGGAGTCGACCCGGCGTCACCTGCTCTCCGACGTACCCGTGGCGACCTTCCTCTCCGGCGGCCTCGACTCCAGCTACCTGACCGCGCTCGCGGCCCGCGACCGGCCAGGGATCTCCGCGTACACGATCGGGTTCCGCGCCGAGGACGCCAAGTTCGAGGCGATGCCCGACGATCTGCGCTATGCCCGGCAGGTGGCCGAGCAGTTCGGCGTGGACCTGCACGAGATCGAGATCGCCCCGAACGTGCTCGACCTGCTGCCGCAGATGACCTACCACCTGGACGAGCCGATCGGCGACCCCGCGGCGATCAACACCTTCCTGATCTGCTCGGCCGCCCGGGAGGCCGGGGTCAAGGTGATGCTCTCGGGGATGGGCGCCGACGAGCTGTTCGCCGGTTACCGCAAGCACCTGGCCAACCTGCTCGCGGTGCGCTACCAGCGCGTCCCGCGGCCCCTGCGGCGCGGCCTGTCCGCGGCCGTGGACCGGATGCCGGTCGCCACGGCCCGCCGGGGCTACCGGTCGGTGCGCTTCGCCAAACGGTTCCTGTCCTTCGCCGACCTGCCGGAGGAGACCGCCTTCCGGCGCAGCTACACCATGTACGACCAGGACGAGTTGCTCGCCCTGGTCGACCCGGACCTGGCCGGGACGGTCGAGGACGTGGTGACCGAGCACGCGGACATCTACCAGGACAACGACCTGGACGATTTCGTCAATCGCATGTGCCTGGGTGACGCCCGGATGTTCCTGCCGGGCCTGAACCTCGCCTACACCGACCGGTCGAGCATGGCCGCCTCGACCGAGGTACGGGTGCCGTACGTGGACGTCGAGGTGGTCAAGGCGGCGTTCGCCGTGCCCGGTGATCGCAAGATCGTCGGCCGGCAGGGCAAGGCCGTCCTCAAGGAGGCGGCCACCTCCGTCCTCCCCAGGGAGATCGTGTACCGGCCCAAGGGCCTGTTCAGCGCGCCGCTGCGCGCCTGGATGAGCCGGGATCTGGCCCCGCTGGTGCGCGAGGTGGTGCACGACGGTGTGCTCGTCAACTCCGGTCTCCTGCGGCGCGACGCGCTGGCGCGGATGGTCGCCGAGGACGCCGCGGGGCAGCGGGACTTCTCCAAGCATCTGTGGCATGTGCTGACCCTCGAGTACTGGTATCGCGGCGCGACCTCTGGCTCCGGCCAGAGCCAAGCGGCCTGACGGCGTTGAACGCAGAAATAAGAGGAGCTCGGGTGAAACAGGTCGTTCAGAACTACAAGAGTGGCGAACTGGCGCTGCTCGACGTGCCGGTGCCGGGGTGCAAGCCCGGCGGCGTGCTGGTGCGGAGCGCCTACTCGCTGATCTCCACCGGGACCGAGCTCATGAAGGTGTCCGAGGCCGGCATGTCGATGGTGGGCAAGGCCCGCTCCCGGCCGGACCAGGTGGCCAAGGTCATGCAGAGCGTGGCCACCAACGGGGTGCCCGCCACCTACCGCAAGGTGATGGGCAAGCTGGACTCCTACACGCCGCTGGGCTACTCGCTGTGCGGGGTGGTCGAGCAGGTCGGCGTCGGGATCGACGACGTGAAGGTCGGCGACCTCGTCGCCTGCGCCGGCAACGAGCACGCGCTGCACGCCGAGCTGAACTGGGTGCCGAGGAACCTCTACACCCCGGTGCCCGACGGCCTCGCGCCGCGGCACGCGGCCTTCGGCACCGTCGGTTCCATCGCGATGCAGGGGGTCCGCCAGGGCGAGCCGCAGCTCGGCGAAGTGGCCCTGGTCATCGGTCTCGGTCTCATCGGACAGCTCGTGGTGCAGCTCCTCACCGCGTCGGGGGTCCGCGTCGTCGGCGTCGACCCCGACCCGGCGCGCTGCGAACTGGCCGAGCGCGTGGGGGCCGCGGCCTGCGGCGATCCGTCCTCCACGGCCGTGGAGACCGCCGTCGCCGAGCTGACCGGCGGGCACGGCGTGGACCAGGTGTACCTGGCCGCCGGCGGCTCCAGCAATCAGCCCGTCGAGCTGGCCGCCCGGCTCTGCCGGGACCGTGGCCGGGTCGTCGACATCGGCAAGTGCCGCCTGGACCTGCCGTGGAACGCGTACTACGAGAAGGAGCTCGACGTCCGGTTCTCCCGCTCCTACGGCCCCGGGCGCTATGACCCGGAGTACGAGCTGGAGGGGCGCGACTACCCGATCGGCTACGTCCGCTGGACCGAGCGCCGCAACCTGGCGTGCTTCCTGGATCTCGTCGCCCGCGGCCGCGTCGACGTGGAGCCCCTGATCTCCCACATAGCCGACTTCGATGACGCCGTCGAGACGTACCAGAGCCTGAAGGACGGCGACCTGAAGGCCGTGGCCGTGCTGTTCCGCTATCCCGGCGGCACACAACCCACGGCGGAGGCGGTGGCCCCGACGGTGGCCGTGCCCGCGGTGCAGCGGACCGGCGGCCGCGTGTCCGCCCCGGGCCGTGCCGCCACGACTCCGGTGCGCCTCGCCTTCGTCGGCGCGGGCAACTACGCGACGTCGATGCTGCTGCCGCACCTGGCCCAGCGCGACGGCGTACGGCTGTCGACCGTCGTCACCACAACGGCGCTGTCCGGCGCCAACGCGCAGCGGAAGTTCGGCTTCGCCGAGGCGACCACCGATCTCGACGCGGTGCTCGGGGACACGTCCATCGACGCGGTCTTCGTGGTCACCCGGCACAGTTCGCACGCCGAACTGACCCGTAAGGCGCTGCTGGCCGGCAAGGCCGTGTTCGTGGAGAAGCCGCTGGCGCTCACCGAGGACGAGCTGGCCGGGGTACTCGCGGCGGTGGAGGAGTCCGGCAACGACCGGCTGCAGGTGGGCTTCAACCGGCGCTTCGCGCCGCTGCTGCAGGAGGCGAAGAAGCGGTTCGGCGCCCGGACCGGTCCGGCGAACCTGCGCTACCTGGTCAACGCGGGCCGCCTCGGGCACGGCAGTTGGTACCTCCAACAGGGCACCGAGGGCTCGCGGTTCATCGGCGAGGGCGGACACTTCATCGACACGACGAGCTGGCTACTCGGGGCCGACCCGGAATCGGTCTACACGGTCGCCTCGTCCGGCAACGACGACCTGCAGGTCGTGCTGCGCTACCCCGACGGGTCCACCGCCACCATCAGCTACGTCACCACCGGCCCGTCCGGTTTCCCCAAGGAGACGCTGGACCTGGTCGCCGACGGGAGGGCGCTGCGGCTGGACGACTTCGTGCGTGCCTCGGTGTACTTCGACGGCGCAGCCGGGCGCAAGCGGTGGGTGAGTTCGCGGCTGCCCAAGGCCCGGGACAAGGGCCAGGAAGCCCAACTGGCCTCGTTCGTCAAGGCGGTGCGGTCCGGCGGGCCGATGCCGGTGCCGCTGGAGTCCCTTGTCGCCACCACGGCCGCCACCCTGGCCGTGCCGGCAGGTCTGGCCGGCGGCGCGCCGGTGATGTTGGCGAGGGCGTGATGACCACGAGTGCGGGCTGGTACCTGCGGCGGCTCTCCCGGATGGGGCCGCGGGAGGTCGGCGGCCGGGTGGGCGACACGGTGCGCAGGCGGCGGTGGCGTTCGGCGCGCCCGGCCTGTCCGAGCGTGACCGGCGCCCGGTTCACCGCGGTGCTGCCCGCGGGGACGGTCGGGGCCGTGCCGCCGGACGCCGCGAAACGTCTCGTCGCCGAGGCGGACCGGCTGATGGCGGGGCATGTCGAGTACTTCGGCGTGGTCCGCGACGACCTGGCCGACCCCGACTGGTGGTACGACCCGAAGACCGGGCGCCGGGCTCCGTGGGGTTATGCCTTCGACGTGCCGTACCGCAACGAAGACGCGGTCGGCGACATCAAGCAGATCTGGGAGCTGTCCCGGCATCAGTACCTCACCGTGCTGGCCGCCGCCTACGCGGTCACCGGGGACGAGCGGTACGCCGAGCGCGTGGCCGAGCACCTGCGGTCGTGGTGGGCGGCCAACCCGCCGCTGCGCGGCGTGCACTGGATCAGCGGCATCGAGCTGGGCATCCGGCTGCTCTCCTGGGTGTGGGTGCGCAGGCTGCTCGACGGGTGGCCGGGGGCGGCCGGTCTCTTCGAGGGCAACCCGGTGGCCTTGAACCAGATCTGGCACCACCAGCGCTGGCTCGCCGCCTTCCCCAGCCGCGGGTCGTCGGCGAACAACCACATCATCGCCGAGGCCGCCGGGCAGTTCGCCGCGGCCTGCGCCTTCGACTGGTTCCCCTCCTCGGCGCGGTGGCGGGACGACGCGCTCCGCTCGCTGGAGCGACACCTGCGCTCCAACACCTACCACTCCGGCCTCAACCGCGAGCTGGCCACCGAGTATCACGGCCTTGTCCTCGAACTCGGCCTGGCCGCGGTGGCCGAGGCGGACGCCGCCTGTGTGCCGGTCCCCGCGACCGTCCGTCTGGTGCTGCTGCGGATGACCGACGCGCTCGCGGCGATCGTGGACAACCGGCTGCGGCCGCCTCGCCAGGGTGACGCGGACGACGGGCACGGTCTGGTCGTGGACGGCGCGGGCACCGACCGCTGGGCCTCGCTGCTCGCCACCGGGGGCGCCGTGTTCGGACGCCTCCCGTGGTGGCCGACGGTGAGCGGCAGCGATGTGCGCACCCCGCTGCTCGCCGCGCTGATCCGGCCGTACGCGAAGGACGGGAGCTCAAAGGGGGGAAGTGCGAAGGAGGGAGGCCCGAAGGAGGCAGGCTCACCGGCCGTGTCCCGGCCCGCGCGCAGGCCCGGCCATTTCGCCGACGCGGGCATGACCATCCTGCGTGGCCCGGAGCAGATCTGGTGCCGCTGCGACGGTGGCCCGCACGGCTTCCTGTCGATCGCCGCGCACGCCCACGCGGACGCGCTGTCCGTGGAGGTCCGCCACGACGGGGTCGACGTGCTCGCCGACCCTGGCACGTTCTGCTACCACGGGCAGCCCGAATGGCGGCAGTACTTCCGCTCGACCCTCGGCCACAACACCCTGCAGGTGGACGGCGCCGACCAGTCCGTCTCCGGCGGCCCGTTCCTCTGGACCCGGCACGCCCGCACCCGCGTCCTGGCCGCGGACGTCACGGACACCTCCGACAAGGGTGTGACCCGCTGGAGTGCCGAGCACGACGGATACGGGCGCACCACACATCGCCGCCGGGTGGAGCTGACCGCCGCGAACCTGGAGCTGCGGGTGGTCGACGAAGTGCGCGGCCCGCGCCGCTCTGCCGTACGGCTGGCCTTCCACCTCGGTCCGTCGATCGCCGCTGACCTGGTGGGGAACTGGGCGGTGCTGACCTGGTCCCGGGAGGGCGAGGACCGCTTCGCGGTGCTCGACCTGCCCGAGCAACTGTCATGGCGCGCGCATCACGGTGAGAGCGACCCGCCGCTTGGCTGGTACTCCGCCGGATTCGGGCGCAAGGAACCCGCCACGACACTGATCGGCACCGGCTTCGCCGACGGCACACAGGGGTTCACGACCGTGCTCAGGTTCCGGGGCTAGGGGGCTGGAGGGCAGTGGGGATGAAGTGGCGGAACTGGGCGTTACCGGCGGCGGCGCTGGCCGTGCTGGTGACGGCCGGCTGCGACAGCTCGCCGGACGACCGGGCGGAGCCGACCTCCGAGGCGGCCAAGTCCGGGGCCCGAGCCGTGGCCCGGGTGTGCGACAAGCCCCCGGCCGGGCCCACGAAGGCACCGGCGGGCGCGGTGACGGTCGACCCCAAGGTGCTCAACGACCTGGCGGCGAAGACCAAGAGCAGCCCCGCCGGCACCACGTTCTGGCTTCGGCCGGGCAAGCACACGCTCGAACCGGACCGCCACGCCCAGGTCATCCCCAAGAAGGGCAACCGCTACCTCGGCGCGCCGGGCGCGGTGCTCGATGGCCGGAAGAAGAACCAGTACGCGTTCGGCGGCGACGCCCGTGACGTCACCATCCGCCACCTGACCGTGCAGGGTTTCGTCGCGCCGCACGACCAGGGCGTGGTCAACCACGACTCGGCCGACGGGTGGGTGATCGAGCACGCGCGGATCCAGTACAACTCCGGCGCCGGTCTGATGGCCGGTGCCCGGCAACAGGTCCGCGCCAACTGCCTGCGCGAGAACGGGCAGTACGGCATGAACGCCTACAAGGGCACCGGCCCCCTCCGCGACCTGGTGGTGGAGGGCAACGAGATCGTGGGCAACAACACCGGCGACTGGGAGAAGCGGCGGGAGGGCTGCGGCTGCACCGGGGGCGTCAAGTTCTGGGCCGTCGACGGCGCCGACATCCGTGGCAACTGGGTGCACGACAACCGCGGAACCGGTCTGTGGGCGGACACCAACAACAACGACTTCCGCATCGAGAACAACGTCCTCGAGGCCAACGACGGTGCCGCACTGATCTACGAGACCAGCTACAACGCGGTCATCCGGAAGAACACCATGCGGCGCAACAACTGGGTCGAGGGCCGCAGAGAGGCCTCCGGCGGCGACAAGTTCCCCTTCGCGACCCTCTACCTGTCCGAGTCCGGCGGCGAACCACGGGTCCGGGCCCGCACGGACAAGATCGAGGTCTACCGGAACCTGATGGAGGACAACTGGTCCGGCATCACCCTGTGGGAGAACGCCGACCGGTTCTGCAACAGCCCCGCCAACACCTCGTCCGGTGACTGCACGCTGCTGGAGAAGAACACCGACCGCTGCGCGCAGCCGAAGATCGCCACCAAGCCGCTCTACGCCGACTGCCGGTGGAAGACCCAGCGGGTAAACATCCACACCAACCGGTTCGTGCTGAACAAGTCCGTCGTCAAGTGCACGACGATGTGCGACCGCATGGCGGTCCTCGCCAACTACGGCACCTATCCGAAGTGGTCGCCGTACAAGGGCGACCGGGTGGCCGACGCGATCACCCACAAGCAGGGCAACCGCTGGCACGACAACGTCTACATCGGGCCGTGGAAGTTCGTCGCCCACGACCCGAGCCAGGTGCTCGACTTCGGGCAGTGGCAGAACACGCCGTACGAGCAGGACGTGAGCAGCACCCTCCGTGTACGCGTACGGGACGGTGATTGAGATGAGCCAGGACCTGCGGCGTGACGGGCTGCCGGGCGAGACGGACACGGCCGGCGCGCGGCCCGGCCTCGCACCGCGCTCGGCCACGCCCAAGCTCGTCGGGACCGTCTGGGGACTGCTGATCCTCAACACGCTCGGCTCCGCCGGGGCGGAGACCATCATCCCGCTGCCCCGTTCCCTCATCCAACTGGTCACCATGGGCGCGCTGGTCCTGGCGTTCGCGCTGGCGCTCGCGCTCAATCCGCGGTTGCGCATCCACGCCAGCGCCTTCCTGCTGCTGCTCACCCTGCTGCTCGTGCCGAGCGTGATCTCCAGCCTGCAACTGGTGTCCGGGTTCGGCGCACTGTTCCGCTGCACCCGCTTCGCTCTCTTCATCGGCACGCTGTGGCTGCTGAGCCGCTGGTGGGACGGCAGCGAGACGTTCGTCCGGCACCACATCCGCATCTACTTCGCGGTGCTCGGGACGGTCGTCGCCGGCGCGGTCATCTCACCGGGCGCGGCCATGCCCGACGTCTACGGCGGGCGGCTCGTCGGAGCGTTGTGGCCGCTCACGCCGCCACAGATCGGCCAGTACGCCGCCGTGATCATCGGGCTCACCGTGCTGCTCCTCCTCGGACGACGCACCGACCGGGTCAGCGCGGCGGTCATCATCGTGCCCTCGCTCGTCCTGCTCGCACTGACGCACACCAGGACGGCCACGCTCGGCATGCTCATCGGGCTCGCGCTGGCGATCGGTTCGCTCGTCCTGACCAGCGCCGCAGCCCGCCGGTTCTTCACCTGGGCGATGGTCGTCACCGCGGTGGCCGCGGTGGGTTTCGCTCCCCTGCTGCGGGCGTGGTTCCTGCGCGGCCAGAGCCAGGAGTACCTCACCAGCCTGACCGGGCGGGCCAAGGTCTGGGACGCCCTCCTCGACGCACCGCGGACGACGGCGGAGAAGCTGTTCGGCATGGGCCTGGGCGACAAGTCGTTCGGCGGGCTGCCCATCGACAACAGCTGGCTGGCCGTCTACCACGAGCAGGGCTGGATTGGCGTCACCCTCGTGGCGGCGCTTCTCATCATCCTCTTCGGCGTCGCGTTGCTGCGGCCGCCGTCGCTGGCGCGGGCCTGCGCGATCTTCCTGATCAGCTACTGCGCGATCGCGTCGTACACCGAGGCCGGTCTCGGCGACGCCTCGCCGTACCTGCTGCATCTGGCCCTGGCCGCCTCGCTCCTCGCGACACCCGCCCCGGCCGCACCCGTCGCGAAGCCCGCGGTCCCCCGACGACGTATCCCCCGCTGGGCCCAGGATCGGAGGCGACTGTGAGCATGCACGTCCTCGTGGTGCACAACCGCTATTCCTCGGCCCAGCCGAGCGGCGAGAACAACGTCGTCGACCAGGAGACGGCCCTGCTGCGCGCGGCAGGCCACCGGGTGGAGGTGTTCGAGCGGCGCAGCGACTCCATCGGAGCCAAGTCCCTGCCCGCCAAGGCCGCGGTGCCGCTGCTCGTGCCGTGGAACCCGTCGGTCCGCACGGAGCTCGCCGCCCGCCTTCGCGCCGCACGCCCCGACGTGGTGCATGTGCACAACGTCTTCCCGCTCCTGTCGCCCGCGGTCATCGCCGCCTGCGCCGACGCCGACGTGCCCGTCGTGGCCACGCTGCACAACTACACCCAGATCTGCCCGCCCGGCACACTGCAGCGAGGCGGTCGGCCGTGCACCGAGTGCGTGGGTGGGACGCCGCTGCCCGCCGTCCGGCACGGCTGCTACCGCGACTCCCGCCTTGCGACGGTGCCGCTCGCGGTCAGCCTCGTCGTCAACCGGCGGCGCTGGTGGTCCGGCGTGGACCGGTTCTTCTGCATCTCCGCGGCGCAGCGCGACGTCCTGGTGCGGGCCGGTATGCCGGCCGAGCGGCTCGCGGTGAAGCACAACTTCGTGCCGGACCCGGACGCCCGCCGCTCGGGGCCCGGGGAGCACCTGCTCTATCTCGGCCGCCTCGCGGAGACCAAGGGCGTACGCCTGCTCATGGCCGCGTGGGACGAGATCGCCGCGGCCGGCGGGGTGGGCGTGCCGCTCGTCATCGCCGGCACGGGGCCGCTCGAGGCCGAGGTGACCGCTTGGGCGGCGGGCCGCGACGACGTGCGCTACGTCGGCCTGTACGACCCGGAGCAGTGCCGGCAGGCCATCGCACGGTCGGTGGCCGTGGTGGCTCCCTCGACGTGGCTCGAGGCGTTCGGCCTGGTGGTCGTGGAGGCGATGGCGGCGGGGGTCCCGATGGTCGCCGCCGGGCACGGCGCGTTCGTCGAACTCGTCGACGACGGGGTGACCGGGCTGCTTCACCGGCCCGGTGAGGCCGGCTCACTCGCGTCGTGTCTGCGCCGGATCACGGCCGATCCGGCGCAAAACCAGGAGATGGGCCAGGCGGGCCGACACCGTTACGAGCAGGGTTTCAGCCCGGCCGTCGGTCTCGAACGCCTGGTGGAGGGGTACCGCACCGCGATCGCGGGGCGGTCAGCACTGACTCGCGGCGGGGGCACCGCCGCGAGCAGAAATGGGGGGAAGTAGATGTCTCGATGCCGACTCTGCGGCTCGGACGCGATGGCAAGCGTCGTCGACTTGGGGGCGACTCCGCCGTGCGAGAGTTTTCTCGCCGCGGAACAGTTGGAACAAGCTGAACCGGCGTATCCGCTGCATCTGCGGGTCTGCACCGACTGCTGGCTCGCGCAGATCCCTCCGCTGATCACGCCGGAGGACACGTTCAGCGAGTACGCGTACTTCTCGTCCTTCTCGACCTCCTGGGTGGAGCACGCACGTACGTTCGTCGCCGACGCCCTACGGCGTGTGGGGCTCGACGCCGAAGGCTCCGACGCCTTCGTGGTCGAGGTCGCGAGCAACGACGGGTACCTGCTGAAGCACGTGGTGGACCGGGGGATCCGCTGCCTGGGCATCGAGCCGTCGGTGAACGTCGGCGCCGCGGCGCGCGACGCGGGTGTGCCCACACTCACGGAGTTCCTCAGCCCGGAGACCGGCGCGGCCGTCCGCGCCGAACACGGCCCGGCGGACCTGGTCGTGGCCAACAACGTGTACGCGCACATCCCCGACGTGGTCGGCTTCACCAAGGGCCTGCGCGCCCTGGTCGCCGACGACGGCTGGGTCTCCATCGAGGTGCAGCACCTGCTGACCCTGATCGAGGAGAACCAGTACGACACGATCTACCACGAGCACTTCCAGTACTACACGGTCGCGTCCGCGATCCGCGCGCTGGCCAGCGGCGGACTCGCCCTGGTGGACGTCGAGTTGCTGCCCACGCACGGCGGCTCCATCCGGCTGTGGGCCCGGCCCACCGAGGTGGCCGGTGAGCCGTCCCAGCAGGTGGCCGAGGTCCTCGACCGGGAGAAGGCCGCCGGTCTGCAGGACCTCTCCGGGTACACGGAGTTCTCCGCCCGGGTGGCCAAGGTGCGCCGGGATCTCCTGAAGTTCCTCATCACGGCGGCCGAGGACGGCAAGACGGTCGTCGGCTACGGCGCCCCGGGCAAGGGCAACACCCTGCTCAACCACTGCGGCATCCGGCCCGACCTGCTCGCGTACACGGTCGACCGCAACCCGTACAAGCACGGCAGGTACACCCCGGGCACCCGTGTCCCGATCCTGCCGCCCGAGCAGATAGCCGCCGACAAGCCCGACTACGTCCTCGTCCTTCCGTGGAACCTGCGGGCCGAGCTGGTCGAGCAGCTGTCCTACGTGCACGACTGGGGCGGCCGCCTTGTCTTTCCCATTCCGGAACTGAGCATTGTCGAGGGCACCTCGGGGGGCACAGCATGAAGGTCGTACTGTTCTGCGGCGGTTATGGGATGCGCATGCGCAACGGCGCCGACGACGACGTGCCCAAGCCGATGGCCATGGTCGGCCCTCGGCCGCTGATCTGGCATGTCATGCGCTACTACGCGCACTTCGGGCACACGGAGTTCATCCTGTGCCTGGGATACGGCGCCCACCACATCAAGAACTTCTTCCTCAACTACGAAGAGACGACGTCCAACGACTTCGTGCTGCGGGGTGGACGCACCGAGCTGCTCTCCACCGACATCTCGGACTGGACGATCACGTTCGCGCAGACCGGCATCGAGTCCCCGATCGGCGAGCGGCTGCGCCGGGTGCGCCACCACCTGAACGGCGACGAGATGTTCCTCGCCAACTACGCCGACGTGCTCACCGACGCCCCGCTGCCGGAGATGATCGACCGGTTCGCGCGGCGTGACGCGGGCGCGTCGATGATGGTGGTGCCGCCGCAGTCCTCCTTCCACTGCGTGGAGCTGGGCGCGGACGGCCTGGTGGGGGGCATCACCCCGGTGAGCGAACTGCCGATGTGGGAGAACGGCGGCTACTTCGTGCTGCGCCAGGAGGTCTTCGACCACATACCGGAGAACGGCGACCTGGTCGCCGACGGATGCGCCCAACTGGCCAAGCAGGGACGCCTTGTCGCGCACCAGCACCGCGGCTTCTGGAAGCCGACCGACACCGTCAAGGAGCGGGCCGCCCTCGACGACGCCTACGCCCGGGGCGACCGGCCGTGGGCCGTGTGGGAGCGGGACCGCGCCGGGGTGGTCGCGTGATCCGGCTCGGGTCCGGGCGCCTGGACCGGATCGTCGCGGTGGGCGCGCACTGCGACGACATCGCCATCGGTGCGGGCGGCACGCTGCTCGCGCTGTGCCAGGCGCGGCCGGGTGTCCGCGTGGACGCGCTGGTGCTCACCGGGGGTGGCAGCGAGCGGGAGCAGGAGGAGCAGGACGCGCTCGCCGCGTTCTGTCCGGGCGCCGATCTGCGCCTGACCGTGCTCAAGCTGGCGGACGGCCGGCTGCCCGCGCAGTGGGACGAGGCCAAGGCGGCCGTCGAGGAACTGCGTGAGCGGACCGAGCCGGATCTCGTCCTGGCGCCACGCACCGACGACGCGCATCAGGACCACCGCGGTCTGGCCCAGCTCATGACGACCGCGTTCCGCGACCATCTCGTGCTGTCCTACGAGATCGTCAAGTGGGACGGCGACCTCGGCCGCATGACGGCGTACCAGCCGCTCTCGCCGGAGATCGCCGAACAAAAGGTGCGGCTGCTGCAGGAGCACTACCCCTCGCAGCGGCACCGGCCCTGGTACGACCGGGAGGCCTTCCTCGGTCTCGCACGCATCCGGGGCATCGAATGCCACGCGCGGTACGCCGAGGCGTTCGCCGTCACCAAGCTCACGCTCGATCTCAGCACTTCCGACCTGGGGGAATGAACCTTGCGCGTACTGCTCACCGGACACCAGGGCTACTTGGGCACCGTGATGGCCCCGGTGCTCACGGCCGCCGGACACGAAGTCGTCGGCCTTGACGCCGGTCTGTTCGCCGACTGCGTGCTCGGCCCGCCGCCCGCCGACCCGCAGGGCCACCGGGTGGACCTGCGCGACGTCACGTCCGAACACGTGGCCGGGGTGGACGCCGTGATCCACCTGGCCGCGCTCTCCAACGACCCGCTGGGATCCCTTGCGCCGCAGCTCACCTACGACATCAACCACCACGCGTCCGTGCACCTGGCGCGGCTGGCCCGCGAGGCCGGGGTGCGGCGCTTCCTGTACGCGTCCACCTGCTCGGTGTACGGCGCCGCGGGCGGCGGCGACCTGGTGGGCGAGGACGCCCCGCTGCGGCCGGTGACGCCGTACGCGGAGTCCAAGGTGCGGGTGGAGGACGACCTGCACGCGCTGGCCGACGGCGACTTCAGCCCGGTGTTCATGCGCAACGCCACCGCCTTCGGCTACTCCCCCAGGCTGCGCGCCGACATCGTGCTGAACAACCTGGTGGGCCACGCGCTCCTGTCCGGCGAGGTGCTCGTGCTGTCCGACGGCACTCCCTGGCGCCCGCTGGTGCATGCCGCCGACATCGCGCGGGCCTTCACGGCCGCGCTGGACGCGCCCCGGGAAGCGGTGCACGACCGGGCGTTCAACATCGGCAGCGAGGTCAACAACGTCACGGTCGCCGAGATCGCCGAGCAGGTCGCCGAGGCGGTGTCCGGCGCGAAGGTGCGCATCACCGGCGAGAACGGCGCCGACCCGCGCTCCTACCGGGTGGACTTCTCCCGGTTCCGCGCCGCGATTCCCGGCTTCGACTGCGAGTGGACCGTGAAGCAGGGCGCGCTCGAACTCGCCGACGCCTACCGCAAGTTCGGCCTGACCAAGGAGGACTTCGAGCGGCGCTTCACCCGCCTCGCCGTGCTGAGCGCGGCATCCGAGGCAGGCACCGTCGACGACACCCTGCGGTGGCGCCGATGACCCAGGCCGGCGAGGAGATGCACGCTCTGGTGGAGCGGTTGTACCCGCTCTGCCGGAGCATCACCGGCGACGGTGTGCGCGCCACCCTGGACATCGTCGGCGAGTACATCCCGCTGCAGGTGCACGAGGTGCCGACCGGGACCCAGGTGCTCGACTGGACGGTGCCGCAGGAGTGGAACATCCGGGACGCGTACATCGCCGACAGCGCCGGCAACCGGGTCGTCGACTTCGCCGCGTCCAGCCTGCATGTGCTCGGCTACAGCGTGCCGGTGCCCGCGACGACCATGCCGCTGGCCGAGCTGCGCGAACACCTGCACACCCTGCCGGAGCACCCGAGCTGGGTGCCCTACCGCACCAGTTACTACAAGCCGGAATGGGGTTTCTGCCTGGCCCAGGAGACCCTGGACGCGCTGCCGGACGGCGAGTACGAGGTGTGCGTCGACTCCACGCTCGCGGACGGGCACCTCACCTACGCCGAGCACGTGGTCCCCGGACAGGTGCCCGACGAGGTGATCGTCTCCTGTCACGTCTGTCACCCGTCGCTGGCCAACGACAACCTGGCCGGGATCGCGGTGGCGACGTTCCTGGCCAGGGCGCTCGCGGAGACCACCCCGCACTACACCTACCGGTTCATCTTCGCGCCCGGAACCGTGGGGGCCATCACCTGGCTGGCCCGCAACAAGGAGCGGGTGGAGCAGGTCAAGCACGGCCTGGTGCTGGCCTGTGCCGGTGACTCGGGCCGGCTCACCTACAAACAGAGCAGGCGTGGCGACGCCGAGATCGACCGGGTGCTGCGGCACGTGCTGCGGACGTCCGAACGCCCGCACAGCGTCACCGAGTTCACTCCCTACGGCTACGACGAGCGGCAGTACTGCTCCCCCGGGTTCAACCTCGGCGTGGGCTCGCTCAGCAGGACCCCGTACGCCGGATACCCGGAGTACCACACCTCGGCGGACAACCCGGACTTCGTCTCCCCGGCGGCGATGGCGGACACCCTGGCCGTCTGCCGCGAGGCATTCGCCGTCCTCGACCGCAACCGGCGCTATCTGAATCTCAGCCCGTACGGCGAACCTCAGTTGGGCCGGCGCGGGCTGTACGACGCGCTCGGCGGACGCAGTGACACCAAGCAGACGCAGATGGCCATGCTCTGGGTGCTCAACCTCTCCGACGGCCAGCACAGTCTGCTCGACGTCGCCGAGCGGTCCGGCCTTGCGTTCGACGCCGTCGCCGTCGCGGCCGACGCCCTGCACGCCGCCGGGCTGATCAAAGCGTGACGCCGATGACCACCGGGGAGGAGAAGACGGCCCGGCCCACCGCCAAGCGGGCCATCCTCGGCCGGCTGTCCTGGGGCCTGGCCGACCAGGCGGCCTCCAGCCTGTCCAACTTCGCGGTGGGGATCTACGTGGCCCGCTCGCTCGGCCTGACCGCGTTCGGCGTGTTCAGCCTGGCCTGGGTGACCTACGGAGTGGTCCTCAGCGTCTCGCGCGGCCTTGCCACCGACCCGCTCGTGGTGCGCTTCAGCGGTGTGTCGGACACGTCCTGGCGCGGGGCGGTGGCCCGGTCCTCGGGGACCGCGCTCGGCGTCGGTGTCGTCATCGGCGCGCTGTGCCTGGTGGTCGGGCTCGCGCTCGGCGGCCAGGTGGGGCCCGCGTTCGCCGGCCTCGGCGTCATGTTGCCGGGGCTCCTTGTGCAGGACGCCTGGCGGTATTCGTTCTTCGCCGCCGGCAACGGCCGCAAGGCGTTCGTGAACGACGTCGTGTGGGGCGTCGCGCTCGTGCCGGCCATGCTGGTGGCGGCCCGCGTGGGCACGGTGACCGCGTTCGTGCTCGCCTGGGGCGCGTCCGCCACGGTGGCCGCGGTGTACGGCTGCTTCCAGTCCGGCATCCGGCCCCGGCTCACCGGGGCGCGTGAGTGGCTCCACGAGCACCGCGACCTCAGCTACCGGTACCTGATCGAGAACGTCGGCGTCAGCGGCGCGAGCCAACTGCGGGCGTACGGGCTCGGCGCGATCGTCGCGGTCAGCGCGGTGGGCGTGATCCGGGGCGCCGAACTTTTGCTCGGGCCGTTCCTCGCCGTACTGATGGGGCTGACGCTGGTCACCGTCGCGGAGGCGGCGCGGATGCTGCGACAGGCCCCGCACCGGCTCGGCAGGTTCTGCCTCTACCTCGGCGTCGGACAGGCCGTCGGCGCGCTGCTCTGGGGCTCGGTGCTGCTCCTGATGCCGGACCGGCTCGGCGAGCTCATTCTCGGTGACGTCTGGAGCTCCGCTTCGGCGATCATCGTGCCGGTGACGCTCGGCGTCGCGGGCGCCGGCCTCGGCACCGGCGCGGCGGCCGGCCTGCGCGCGCTAGCCGCGGCCCGGCGCAGCCTGCGCTGCCAGCTGTTCGCCTCCACCTTCTACGTCTGCGGCGGGCTCGGCGGCGCGTTCCTGGCCGGTACGGCCGGCTCGGCCTGGGGCGTCGCCGCCGCGGCCGCCTGCAGCTCCGCCGTGTGGTGGCAGCAACTGCGCTCCGCTCTGCGCGAGCGCCGCACGAACCCCATTCCCGAAGTGAGGACGCAATGACCGCCCATCCCAGGTTGAGCATCGGCCTGCCCGTCTACAACGGCGAGGAGTATCTCGCCGAATCGCTCGACGCCCTGCTCGGCCAGACCTACGAGGACTTCGAGCTGGTCATCACCGACAACGCCTCGACCGACAAGACACAGGCCATCTGCCGCGAGTACGCCGCGCGGGACTCGCGCATCCGGTACATCCGGCTGTTGAAGAACATCGGCGCCGCGCCGAACCACAACTACGTCTTCACCCAGTGCCACGGCGAGCTGTTCAAGTGGGCCTCACACGACGACCTGTACGCACGGGATCTGCTGCGGCGCTGCGTCGAGGCGCTCGACGAGCGCCCGGATGTCGTCCTCGCGCACGCCGATCAGGCCGTCATCGACGGCGACGGCAAGGTGACGGTCCCGTACGAGTACACGCTGGCCACCGACTCGCCGCGCGCGCCGGAGCGCTTCCGCAGCATGCTCTTCGAGCCCGGCGGCGACGACTTCTACGGTGTGATGCGGGCCGACGTGCTGCGCCGGGTGAAGCCGCACGACAGCTACCACCACGCGGACCGCACCTTCGTCGCCGAGATCGCCCTGCACGGGCCCTTCCACCAGGTGCCGGAGCTGCTGTACTTCCGCCGCGACCACCCCACCCGCGCCGAGCGGGCGAACCCGTCCAAGCGGTCCCGGTGCGTCAACCTGGACCCGCGCCGGGCCGGCCCGCTGCACCCGACGCCCCGGCTCCTCGCCGAGTACGTCTGGGGCTTCGTCTCTGCGATCCAGCGGGCACCGCTGTCCGCGGCCGACCGGCGCGCCTGCTACCGGCACCTGGCCGCGTGGATGACCAGCCGCACCCGGCCCGGCACCGGTGAGCGGGTCGAGGACCGCGCCCCGGTCGATCCGGCCCTGGTCACCGTCTCCGTCGACGCCCTGGTCGCCGGCCGTGAAGGGAGGCAGGTGTGACGGCAAGCGACGAAACCCCGGTGCGTGTCGGGGTGTTCGGTCTGCTCGGCTCCGGAAACGTCGGCAACAACGGGTCGCTCGAAGCGGTGCTCGGGTACCTGCGCGCCGAGCATCCGGAGGCGGTCGTGGACGCGCTGTGCGGCGGACCCGAGGACGTCTCGGCCCGGTACCGGATTCCCGCGACGCGGTTGAACTGGTACCGCGGGGAATACCGGACCGCGTCACGTGCGAGCGCGATCGCGGGCAAGGGGCTCGGCAAACTCGTCGACGTCGTCCGCACCGCGGGCTGGGTGCGCCGGCACGACGTGGTGATCGTGCCCGGTACGGGCGTCCTGGAGACCACGCTGCCGTTGCGGCCGTGGGGCTTCCCCTACTCGTTGTTCCTGCTCTGCGCGACCGGCCGCCTTTTCGGCACCCGGGTCGCGCTGGTCAGCGTCGGCGCCGGAAGGATCGGCAACCGGCCGACCCGGGCCCTGGTGCGCTGGTCGGCACGGCTTGCCGCATACCGGTCGTACCGAGATGACCAGTCCCGTGCCGCGATGCGGGAGATGGGCGTGGACACCACGTCCGACAAGGTCTACGAAGACCTTGTGTTCGCCCTGCCGGCGCCGTCGGCGAGCACTCCCTCGGCGCCGCCCGGAACGGTCTGCGTCGGCGTCATGGACTTCCACGGCAGCAACGACGAGCGCGCCAGGGCCGACGAGATCCACCGGCGCTACCTGGACGGGACGACCGCGTTCGTGCGCGCGCTGGTCGAGGACGGCAGGCGGGTGCGGTTGGTCACCGGCGACGACCTCGACCGGCCGGTGGCCGCCGCGATCCTCGACGCGGTGGACTCGCCGCTGGTCAGCGAGGCCGAGACGGCCTCGCTCGACGACCTGATGAAGGAGATGGCGGCTGCCGACACCGTGGTGGCGGCCCGGTACCACAACCTGATCTGCGCGCTGAAGGTCGGCGCCCCGACCCTCGCGGTCAGTTACTCGGCGAAGAGTGACGCGCTCATGGCCCGGATGGGGCTCGGCGCTTACTGCCACCCGGCCCGCGAGGTGGACGCCGTACGGCTGCTCGAGCAGTTCCGGGCGCTGGAGCAGGAAGCGGCCGGGGTACGGCGGGCCCTCACCGAGCAGAATCTGCTCGCCGCCCGGCGCCTGGAGGACCAGTTCACCGCCCTCTCCTCGGCCCTGTTCCCGACGAACGACCACACCATGCGGAAGGCCATATGAAGGCGACCGAAGTCCCGGAGATCCACGGCGCGTACCTGTTCGAGCCGACGCCGTACGCCGACGAACGCGGCTTCTTCTGCCGCACCTTCGACGCCGACGTGGTCCGCTCGGTGGGCCTCGACCCGGACGCCTTCATCCAGGACAGCCTGTCCCGCTCGGTCCGTGGCGTGCTGCGCGGGATGCATCTGCGCTCCGGCGCCGGCGAGGCCAAGCTGGTGCGGTGCTCGTACGGGCAGATCTTCGACGTCGTCGTGGACCTGCGGACGGACTCCCCGACGTACCGCAACCGGGCCTTCTTCGAGCTGTCCGGCGAGACACAGGTGACCCTCTACATCCCCGCGGGCTGCGCGCACGGCTTCCAGGCGCTGACCGAGACCGCCGACACCTCGTACCGGATCGACCGCCCGCACGATCCGGCCGAGGACGTCACGATCGCCTTCGACGACCCGGAGCTCGCCATTCCGTGGCCGCTGCCGCCCACGTCGATGTCGTCGAGGGACCGGGAGGCGCCGAGCCTCGCCGAGGTCCTGAAGCAGAAGGAAGGGTGAAGCCGGCGTGAGCACACACGACGCGGAAGAGTTCGACCTGCCCCGGTCGCGGACGGCGAACGAGCGGCTGCACGCGCTGATCCCGGGCGGCGCGCACACCTACGCCAAGGGCGACGACCAGTACCCCGAGAACCTCGCCCCGGTCATCAGCCACGGCCAGGGCGCCCATGTGTGGGACATCGACGGCAACCGCTACATCGAGTACGGCTCCGGTCTGCGGTCGGTCAGCCTCGGCCACGCCCACCCGCGCGTCGTCGAGGCGGTGCGGCGCGAACTCGACCGGGGCAGCAACTTCGTCCGGCCGTCCGTCGTGGAGCTCGATGCCGCGGAACGCTTCCTGGCCACGGTGCCGACGGCCGAGATGGTGAAGTTCGCGAAGAACGGCTCCGACGCCACCACCGCCGCGGTGCGCCTGGCCCGCGCCGCCACCGGGCGCCGGCGGGTGGCCATCTGCGGCGACCATCCGTTCTTCTCCGTCGACGACTGGTTCATCGGGACCACGCCGATGTCCGCCGGCATCCCGGCGGCGACCACCGAGCTCACCGTGTCGTTCCCTTATGGGGACTTGGCCGCCACGGAGGAACTGCTCACCCGGTACCAGGACGACGTCGCCTGCCTGATCCTCGAACCGGCGGGCCACGCCGAGCCGCCGCCCGGGTACCTGGAAGGCCTTCGCGCGCTCGCCGACCGGCACGGCTGCGTGCTGATCTTCGACGAGATGATCACCGGTTTCCGCTGGTCCGAGGCGGGCGCCCAGGGTCTGTACGGCGTCGTCCCCGATCTGTCCACGTTCGGCAAGGCGCTGGGCAACGGGTTCGCCGTCTCCGCCCTTGCGGGGCGCCGCGAGCTGATGGAGCGGGGCGGGCTGCGCCACTCCGACGAGCGGGTGTTCTTGCTGTCCACCACGCACGGCGCGGAAACACATGCGCTGGCCGCCGCGATGGCCGTGCAGACCACCTACGCCGAGGAGGGTGTTACCGCTCAACTGCACGCCCTTGGCGAGCGGTTGGCCGCCGGGGTACGCGAGGCCGCGGCGGGCATGGGCGTCGGCGACCATGTCGTCGTCCGGGGCCGGGCCAGCAACCTGGTGTTCGCCACCCTCGACGAGAACCGGCAGCCGTCGCAGCCCTACCGCACCCTCTTCCTGCGCCGGCTCCTCGCGGGCGGGGTGCTCGCCCCGTCGTTCGTGGTGAGCAGCGCGCTCAGCGACGCCGACATCGATCGCACCGTCGAGGTGGTGGCCCAGGCATGTGCCGTCTACCGCAAGGCACTTGACTCCGGCGACCCCACTCCCTGGCTCGCGGGCCGACCGGTGAAGCCCGTGTTCCGCCGCCTGGCGTGACGTGGTCCGCCATGGCCTGACGTCATGTCAGCGGTGTTCGCGCCGCTCGGCGTCGGCCGACCGGTCGGCCAGCGAGTCGGCTGACCGGTCGACCAGCCATGCCGTCGGCGGAATCACCGCAAGGGCGGTGCACCAGCCGCCGAGGACGTCGGTCGCGTAGTGCGCGCTCAGCGCGACCTGCGCCCAGCCCATGGCGGCTCCGGCGACCACCGTCGCGGCGAGCATCAGCAGGGCTCCCGCCGTCCTGCCGAGACCAAGTCTGCCGGTCGCGAGCAGCGCCACCACGAGGGCGAGCGCGGTGATGAAGGCGGTGTGCCCGCTGGGATAGGACAGGTTGTCGGCGCCGTGGATGCTGCGCCCCACCAGAGGTTTGATCAGTGTCGTCGTCACGACGGTCAGGCCGACACCGGCCACGACGAGGACCGCCCCGCGAGGCAGCCGAAGCAGCAGGCATCCCGCCACGGCGGCGATGATGACCATGGCCGCGCCGATGGGCTCCGCCAGGAAATCGATGACCAGGGCGACATACCGCAACGGCGGTCGCACGCTGTCGGCCGTCGGCTCGACGAACCACCTGTCCACCTTGCCGGGCTCGCTGTGCCCCGCGTACAGAACCCCGACCGCGACGACAGTCGACGCGGCGAGAAACGCGATGAGCCCGAGCCACACGCGCAGCGCGGGGGGCAGCACCGCGGGGGCCGGCACCGTGGGCGTCGGCCGGCCGGTCACCCGCGCCCGCCGACGCAGAGTTCCGCTCTTTTGCCCAGGCGATCCAATGCGAGCCCCCCGTTGTCTCCGAATCCCCGTCCAGCGGCACCCTAACCAACAACCCGGCCGCTCCACAGCGACATTGGCGACACCCGGAGTGTGAGGTGCCCAATACCTGGTTCGGGCGGAATCAATACCTGGATTACCCCGGCTCAGTACGTGATTCGGGCTGGCTCGATCAGATGGCTTCGGGCATCACCTAATCGCGGCCTTGTCCGGAAGAATTGCGCTCGATGTGCGTACTGAGTGCAAAGTGACCGGAGCGCACGACACCATGCGTCAGGTCAACCGCCATTATCGGCCAACTGGGCTCCGGTTGCCGGAAGCTGACATCTGTAAAGCCGCCGACTCGTTTCGCCTGAGCGCGTGCCCGCGAGTCCTCGGCGCGAGGAAAACCGGACGCTGATCGACCTCTCGCGACTCGCACTGTCCGGCCAACTCCCCCGCTCTGTAACAAAGTTAATGTTTTACAAGGGGTGTTCTCAGTCATTAGTGTGAGCGCTCAGCAAGAGATGACCGGCCAGGATCAGAAATGCAGGTTCGGACCTTTGGCCCCTACCGCTTGATCCCAGACCGACCGGTCAAAACGGGGAGAGTGTAAAGGTATGTTCGAGGAACTTCTTGAGGTCACTCAGCTCATGGTCCAACGCTGCTGAGGCCTTCTGAGCGCTGACGGGGAACCGCGCGCAGTCGCGAATCCTTCCCTCCGGCATGCACTGCGTGCGCGCCTGAGCGCTTTCCGGGTGAGACGAAACACGCGCACCGAGCCGCCTTTCGTCGCGCCTTGCTTCTTTCCAGCCCTCCCTGGCTGCTTTCGCACGACGGTCAACAGCCGACGGTCGATTCCGGCTGCCACTTCGGCATGACGCTTTCCGACCCGGCTTACGCGCATCTCGGCGAAGCCTTTCCAATGACGCACCCCCAAAAAGTTAACGGATTCCAGGTCAGAGAATGATGACGAACCCCACGGGGCCCAAGGAATTGTCCCTGCCAGACATGCTGCGCGCGGCCATGGCCGCCCAGCCCGACAGGATCGCCGTCTCCTGCGGCGCGGAGAGACTGACTTTTCGACAACTGCATCAACAGAGCGGCGACTTGGCGGAGCGCCTGCGGCACCTCGGTGCGGCGGCGGATGAACCGGTCGGCATCTTCATGCAGCCTTCCGTCGACCTCATGGTGAGCGTCTGGGGCGTCCTTCGCGCGGGGGCGGCCTATCTGCCGCTGTCGCCCGAGTATCCGGACGATCGCGTGCGCTACATGGTCACGGACTCACGGACCAAGGTCATCCTGACGGATGAGTCCCTGGCCTCCCGGCTGGCCGCCATGACACCGCCCGGCACGAAGATCGTCACCCTCACCCAGGCACGATCCCACCCTGCGACGGAGACAGAGAAACCGGCCACCGAGCCGGTACGGGACGACGACCTCGCGTACGTCATCTACACCTCCGGCAGCACGGGCAACCCGAAGGGCATCGGGATCGAGCACCACAGCATCGCCCATCAGATGCGCTGGCTGGCCGACGAGCAGGGCCTTGACCGGACCAGGACGGTGCTGCAGAAGACACCGCTGAGTTTCGACGCGGCCCAGTGGGAGATCCTCGCACCGGCCTGCGGCGCGGGTGTGGTGATGAGCGAACCGGGGGTGTACGCCGACCCCGGAGGGCTCATCGACCTGATCCTGGCGAACGGGGTGACCACCCTCCAGGGAGTACCGACCCTGTTGCAGGCACTCGCCGACACCGGCCGGCTGTCCCAGTGCACCTCGCTCACCCAGGTGTTCAGCGGCGGTGAGGCGCTCACCAAGAACCTGGCCACCGAGCTGCTCGACGCGCTGCCCGGCTGCGAACTGATCAACCTGTACGGCCCGAGCGAGTGCACCATCAACGCCTCGTCCCACCGCGTGGACCGGGAAGCCGTACAGGAGGGCCCGGACCACGTCTCCATCGGCCGGCCGGTGCGCGGCATGACCTTCCACATCCTCGACACGGCCCGCCGTCCGGTCGCCGCCGCCAAGTCCGGTGAACTCTACATAGCAGGGCGGCAGTTGGCCCGGGGCTATCTGAACAACCCGGAGCTGACCGCCGAACGGTTCGTCACCGGTTCGTTCACCGATCCGGACACCGGCGATTCCCGCGCCACCCGCCTCTACCGCACCGGCGACCTGGCCCGGTGGAACGACGACGGCACCGTACAGTTCCTCGGTCGCACCGACAGCCAGGTCAAGCTGCGCGGTTTCCGGGTCGAGCTGGACGAGATCAAGGTGTCCGTCGAGAAGCACGACTGGGTCAAGTCCGCCGTCGTACTGGTCCGTGACGACGCGCGGACCGGCGCCAACCTCGTGGCCTTCGTCGAGCTCGACCCCGACCGGGCCGCCCTGATGGACCAGGGCAACCACGGCGCCCACCACCAGTCCAAGCAGAGCAAGCTCCAGCTCAAGGCGCAGCTGGGCAACCTGGGCACCCGTCAGGACGAGGGCCTGCCCGTCGTCGAGCTCCCCGGACGGACACCGACGGCCCGGCAGCGGCGCACGGTGTTCGCCCGCAAGACCTACCGGTTCTACGAGGGCGGCCCCGTCACCCGTGACGACATCCTGGCCCTGCTCGCCCGCCCGGCGGACCGACCGGCATCACCGCGCGACCCGGCCACCCTCACCCTGCCCGAACTCGGCTCGCTGCTGCGCCACTTCGGCCAGTTTTCCAGCGCCGAGCGGCTGCTGCCCAAGTACGGCTACGCCTCACCCGGCTCCCTGTACGCCACCCAGCTCTACCTGGAGCTGTCCGGCATCGCCGGCCTGGAGTCGGGCCACTACTACTACCACCCGGTGCACCACCGGCTCACGCTGATCGCGCCCGCTCCCGGCGGCAGGCCCAGGCTGCGCCTCCACTTCGTCGGACGCCGGTCGGCCATCGAGCCGGTCTACCAGAACAACATCCAGGAAGTCCTGCAATTCGAATCAGGTCACATGGTGGGCCTCTTCGACCACGTGCTCCCCGACTACGGGCTCCGCGTGAACGCCCGCGCGGACGAGCCCGGCCTCAAGGGTGTCCTGCGCTGCCCGGACGAGGACCTCTACCTGGGCACGTACGAGGTGGAGACGGCCGCCGCCCCGGCCGTGCCGACCCCGGTCGAGCTGTACGTACAGGCGCATCCCGGACGCGTCGCCGATCTGGCCGAGGGCCAGTACCGGTACGAGGACGGGGACCTGGTGCGGGTGTCCGACGGCCTGATCCGCAAGCAGGACGTCATCGCCATCAACCAGGAGGTCTACGCACGGTCGAGCTTCGGGATCAGCGTGATCGGCAGCGCGCCCGCGCCGTGGCAGCGCTACGCCGACCTCGGCCGGGAGCTGCAGCGCCTGCAGATGAACGACCTCGGTCTGGGCCTGATGTCCTCCGGCTACAGCTCGGAGACCGGCAACCCCCTCGCGTCGGCCCGGCGCATCGCGGACCTCCTGTGCTCTGGTCAGGACGGGGCCTCCTGCCCGGACAGGGCCTCCTACTTCGCCGTCGGCGGCCGGATCAGCGCCGAGCAGCGGCTCAGCGAGGGCATGAAGGAGGACTCCGTCCATATGCGGGGGCCCGCCGAGATCATCAAGGACAACCTCGCGGAGTTACTGCCGCCGTACATGGTGCCCAACCGGGTCACCGTCCTTGACTCCTTCCCGCTCACCCCCAACGGCAAGATCGACCACCAGGCCCTGCGGGAGCAGGACAAGGCCGCCGTCGACGACGCCGACGCGCCGGTCGTCCTGCCGCGCACGCCCACCGAGGAGGCGATCGCCGCGCTGTGGTGCGCGGTGCTGCGCCAGGAGAGGGTCTCGATCCGGGACAACTTCTTCGCCGTCGGGGGTCATTCGCTGACCGCGGTCAATCTGGTCGGCCGGATCAACCGGGAACTGGGCAGCTCGCTGCCGCTCCAGGTCCTCTTCGACGCGCCGACCATCGCGGGTCTCGCCCGGCTGGTCGACCGCGCGCCGGACACCGCGCTCTCGCGTCTGGTGCGGCTGCGTGGCGCGGACGGCGGCCGGCCGGTCTTCTGCTGGCCCGGTCTCGGCGGTTACCCGATGAGCCTGCGGCTGCTGGCAGGCCGGCTGGGGCTCGAGCGGCCGTTCCTCGGCGTCCAGGCCCACGGCATCAACCCGGGCGAGAGCGCGTACCCGACGTTCGAGGAGATGGTCGCCAAGGACATCGAACTGATCCGGCGGGCGCAGCCGACCGGCCCCTACACCCTGTGGGGCTACTCCTTCGGATCGCGGGTGGCCTTCGCGGTGGCCCGAGAGCTGGAGCAGGCCGGGGAGCGGGTCGACGAGGTGATCCTCCTGGCACCCGGCAAACCGCCCGTGGAAGCCCGCGCGGGAGCACCCGCCGAGCCGACCGTCGGGTTCACCGACCCCGTCTTCGTCTCGATCCTCTACTCCGTGTTCGCCGCGAACCTCGAACCGGCGGCCGTCGCCCACTGCCTGGCGTCGACCCACGACGAGGAATCCTTCATCGCCTGCGTCTGCGACCGCTTCGAGCACCTGGACCGCGACCTGGTGCGCCGGATCGTCGACGTGGTGCGCACGACGTTCCTGTTCGAGTACGCCCCCCATGACGTGACCGGGCACCGGCTCTCGGCTCCGGTCACGGTCCTGCGGGCCGCGGGCGACCAGGACTCCTTCATCGACCGCGACCCCGCACTGGCGAGCACGCCTCCCAGGGTCAGTCGGCTGCGGGCCGACCACTACGCACTGCTGCGGGCCGGCGGGGTGGACGAACTCGTCGCCGCCGTCCGGGACGCACGACTCACCAGGAAGGTCATCCAAGTGCCCCACGTCAACATCAAGCATTTCCCGGACAACCTCGAAGAAGCCCAGATCTCGGCCCTGGTGGACGCGATCACCAGCGCGGTCAGGACCGCCTTCGCGGTCGACGAGGACGTCGTCTCCATCGCCCTCGAACCCGTGGCCCAGGACGTGTGGAACGAGCGGGTCTACATCCCGGAGATCGTCGAGGACCCCGGCCATCTCGTCAAAAGTCCGAACTACTGAGGCGGGGGGACCCCATGCGCAGGACACTCACCCGGATACGGCAGGACCTCGCCATGATCGTGGCCAGGGACCCGTCGATCCACACACGCGCCGAGGCACTGCTGCACCCCGCCCTGCCGGCCCTGTGGGCCCACCGGGCGGCACATGTCCTCTACACCCGCGGCCACCGTCAACTCGCCCGCGCCCTGGCCTACTTGGCGCGGTCGGTGACCGGCGGGATCGAGATCCACCCGGGAGCGCGCCTGGGCCGGCGCGTGTTCATCGACCACGGGGCCGCCGTCGTCATCGGGGAGACCGCCGAGATCGGTGACGACGTCACGATCTTCCACCAGGTCACCCTGGGCGCGGTCGGCTGGTGGCGGGACGAGCGGCGCGAGCCCGGCGCTCGACGCCACCCGGTCGTCGGCGACCGGGTGGTGCTCGGCACCAACGCGATCGTGCTCGGCCCCGTCACCGTCGGCGCCGACGCGCTGATCGGCGCCGGTTCGCTGGTCCTCGGCGATGTGCCGCCCCGGGCCCGCGTGACGGCTCCCGCGGCCGGAGTCGTCGTACCGCTGTCGGCCGCGGAGCGCGCGGCCTCGGAGCAGTTGCTGCGCACCCTGGCCACCGCCGGGTGCTGGTGACGACCGCTCCCCCACCGCAGTCCGCCCACAACTCGCCGTATCGACCGGCCGCGCGCCGGAATGCCAACGGAGGCACACATGATTCACGTCGGAGTCCTGGAGAGCAATCTCTCCGGTTCCGGCTTCGAGGGCCTGCAGATCATCAAGGAACTCGACTGCCGCGTCACCTTCTTCACCCGCGACCTGGACCGCTATCTCGAAGTCCCGGGCGGTCCGGCCTACTTCGACCGCTACGTCGACGACATCGTCCAGTGCGAGACGAACATCTTTGAGGAGCTTCTGCCGCATGTCCACGAGGCAGCGGCCGAGCACCCCTTCGACGCGTTCCTCACCCTGGCCGAGTACGACGTGGTCGTGGCCGCCGAGGTGGCCGTCCACCTGGGGCTGCCCACCGTCAGCGTCGACGGCGTCGCCACCGCCCGCAACAAGGCGCTGATGCGCCGCCGCTGCGCCGAACTCGGCGTTGCCATACCGGAGTTCCGCACGGTGGGCACGCCCGCCGAGGCGGCGAAGGCCGCGGCGGAGGTCGGCCTTCCCTGTGTGGTGAAGCCGGCCGACGAGACCAGCAGCGCCGACGTCCGCCTCGTGGAAACCGCGGATCAGGCCGCCGAGCACGTGGCCCTGATCCAGTCCCGCGCGGAGAACACCCGCGGCCAGGCCCGGTATCACGAGCTGATGGTCGAGGAGTATCTGAGCGGCCCCGAAGTCAGCGTCGAGGTCCTCGCCGACGGCGACCGCTACGAGGTGTTCGGGGTGACCGACAAGTCGGTCGTCGGCCTCGGCTACTTCGTCGAGCTGGCCCACACCTTCCCCTCACGCCTGCCCCGGACGCTCGTGCGTGCCTGCGGTGATCTGGCCGTGCAGGCGCTGCGCACCGTCGGATTCGACCTGGGCATGGCACATGTCGAGGTCAAGCTGACCGCGTCGGGACCCAAGCTCATCGAGATCAACCCCAGGCCCGCCGGCGGAAAGATCACCTATCTGGTCGACCGGGCCCTTGGCATCAAGTCCCTGGAGCTGGTGGCCCGCCAGTACCTCGGCCAGCCGCTGCCGGCTCCGGTTGTGCCCCGGCGGCCGGTGGGCGGCGCCGCCATCCGCTATCTGACCGCGCAACCGGGCCGGGTGGTGTCGGTCACCGGACGGCAGCGCGCCGCCGCGCTGCCCGGCGTCGAGGAAGTCGTCGTCAAGCCCACCCCGGGCTCCGTGGTGCGGGAGCTGCGCCGCAACGGCGATCGCGCCGGCCATGTGCTGGTGGTGGCCGAGACCGCCGAGCTGGCGGCGCGCACCGCCGAGGCCGCCGCCCAGGAGATCGGCATCCGCACCGAGCCGGTCACCCGGCGTCCGGTCGCCGACTCCCTGGCCGACCTGATCGGCAACACACCGCTGCTGCGGCTGCCGATGGAGCGGATCGTGGACGGCGCCCCATCCGATGCCGAGGTCCTGGCGAAGCTGGAGCTGTTCAACCCCTGGTCGAGCAGCAAGGACCGGGCCGCCCTGTCGATGCTGCGCGGCGCCGAGAAGCAAGGGCTGCTCGTCCCGGGCACCGGCACCGTCATCGAGGCGACCTCCGGAAACACCGGAATCTCGCTGGCCGCGCTGGCGGCGGGCCGCGGCTACCGCTGCGTGATCGTGCTGCCCGACAACGCGACCCCCGAACGCGTGGCCATGCTGCGCTCGCTCGGCGCCGACGTGGTGCGCACCCCGCACACCGGCGGCTATCAGGCGGCGGTCGACAAGGCGGAGGAACTGCACCGGCAGACTCCTGGGTCGTGGTTCTGCCGCCAGCACGACAACCCGGACAACACACGGGCGCACTACGAGACGACCGGACCTGAGATCTGGAACGACGCCGGCGGGCGGATCGACGTGCTCGTCTGCGGCGTCGGAACCGGCGGTACGCTCAGTGGCGCGGGGCGTTATCTGCGCCAATGTCACCCCGCGGTGCGGATCGTGGCGGTGGAGCCGGCGGGCTCGCCGCTGCTGTCCGGCGGCAAGCCCGGCACGCACGGCATCCCGGGCTTCAACGGCGGCTTCATCGCGCCGACGACACAACAGAGCCTCATCGACGAGGTGATCACGGTGTCCGACGCGGATGCCATGGACACCACCCGGCGGCTCGCCCTGCACGCCGGTCTGCCGGCCGGAATCTCGGGCGGCGCGGTCGTCCACGCGTCCGGCGTCCTGGCCGCCCGCCCGCACTACCGGGGCCGGCGCATCGTGACGCTCCTGCCCGACACCGGCGAGCGCTATCTGAGCCTGCTCGGCCGCGAGAGCGCGCAGGCACCGGGCGGTGCGCGATGACGGCGCCCCTGCCCGCGGAGGGCCCGCCCACCGACGACCGGCCGCGCCTGCTACTGGTGATGCCCTACCGCCAGTTCGTGCGCAAGGCACAGGCCGCGGGCTTCTGGGTCGGCGCGATCTGGGATCCGCGGCTGCAGACGCCGGAGTACCTCGACGACGTGCACGCCCTGGCGGACCTGTTCGTGACGACCGACTTCCAGGACCCGGTGCTGCTGCGGCACACCATCCGCGAGGTGGCCCGACAGCACCACGTCCCGCTGATCTACCACATCGGCGGGGAGGAAACGATGGTCACCGCCCATGAGGTGGCCGAGGACCTGCGCGCCGAGGTCAATCCGGCCGCGGCGATCCGCTGCCTCGCCGACAAGCACGCGATGCGGGATCTGCTGGCGCGGCACGAACTGTCCCCGGTGGCCTTCGAGTCGGCGCCGACCCGGCAGGACGTACCGGCCGCCGTCGAGCGGATCGGCCGTCCGGCCGTCGTCAAGCCGGCCGCACTCGCCGGCAGCCGCGGCGTTTTCCTGTGGCAGGAGGCGCGGGACCAGGCGGCCTGGACGAAGCTCGTCGACGCGTACGGCTATGAAGGTCCCTTCCTCGTCGAGGAGTACCTGCGCGGCCCCGAGTACAGCGTGGAGACGCTGAGCCAGGACGGCAGGCACCACGTCGTCGGCATCACCGAGAAGCTGCTGGGCGCACCGCCGCTGTTCGTGGAGGTGGGGCACGTCCATCCGGCTCCGCTGCCACCGGCCCGCGCGCAGGCCATCGAAGAACTGACCGTCCGCTTCCTCACCGTGTGCGGCTACCGCTTCGGCCCCGCGCACACCGAGGTGATCTGGACGCCGCGCGGCCCGCGCATCGTCGAGTCGCAGGCCCGCCTCGGCGGCGACCGCATCCCGAGGCTCGTCGAACTGGCCGGCGGCCTGGACATCGAGCAGGCGATCTTCGCGTCCCTCGCGGGCGCACCGGTCGACGTGCCGGAGCCGACGGCGACGGCAGCCGTGCGGTTCTTCACCTTCCCGCCCGGCCGCGTCGACGTGATCCGCGGCCTGGAGCAGGTCCGAAGGCTGCCGTACGTCGACGAGTTGACCCTGCGGCTGCGTCCCGGCGACACCGTGACGGAGGTCCGCGACTCCAAGGGCCGCCAGGGGCACGTCATCGTCTCCGGCGCCACACCCGAGCAGGCCCAAAGCCGGTGCGCGGAGGTGCTCGCCGCCATCGAGCTCGTCATCGACGGAAGGCCCGTACGAGCGGACGGCCGGACCGGAGAGGCGCCGGCGCCCCTGCGTACACCGTCAGTCACCAGTCCCCCCTACCGCAGAAAGGCACCGACCGTGCAGCGCCCCACATCAACGGCCAGGAGGTCGTCATGACCGAGCAGAAGGTGGCCATGACCACCCACGACGCCGACGCGCAGGTGGTGTTCGTCGGCTACAACGCGGCCTATTTACGCGCCATCGACGGGAGTGTGCCCGACGGGTCCGTCGTGGTCCTCGAAGAACCCGACATCATCCGCAAGCGCGAGCTGGGCGACGCGGCGGCACGCTTCGGCTGCCTGGACCGCATCATCCCGGCGCACTACCAGCAGTCCTCCGGGGCCCTCGATCTGGCGGCCACTCTGGAGGCCGAGCGGCCGGTGGCCGCGGTCGTGCCCGGCCTGGAGTACGCGGTGCCCGCGGCAGCGGCCCTTGCCGAGAAGCTCGGCCTGCCGGGCGCGACCGAACAGGCCGCGCAAGCCCTGCGCGACAAGGTCCGGCTGCGTGAGGTCTGCGACGCCGGCGGCGTCCGCGGCCCGCGCTGGCGCGAAGTGCACGGCCCCGCCGACATCCTCGACTTCGCCGGCGACGGCCCCGTGGTGCTCAAGCCGGCCAACCGGCAGGCCAGCGTGGGCGTACAGCTCCTCGACGCGGTCGACGCGACCAGCGCGGCGCGGGCCTGGGAGCGCACCTCGTCCGCCGCCGAGTACGAGCAGGTGCCCGACCGGAGCCTGACCTGGCGCTTCCTGGCCGAGGAACGCCTGCGCGGGCCCGAGTACAGCGTCGAGGCGCTGGTCCGGCAGGGCGAGATCATCTTCCACAACGTCACGGCCAAGACAGTGATCCCCGGTCCGTACCCGGTGGAACTCGGTCACCTGCTGCCCGCCCCGCTCGACCACGACACGCAGGCCGCGTTCGAGACGGCCATGCGTGCGCTCATCGCGGCGACCGGCTACCGCACCGGCATCCTGCACGCCGAGTGGATCCTGACCGATTCCGGTCCGGCGCTGGTGGAATGCGCGGGACGCTGCCCCGGCGACTATTTGATCGACCTGAACGACCTGGCCTACGGCACACGGATCAGGCTGGCCCTCATCGACCTGCTGGCCGGCCGTACGGTCGTCCTCCCCCTGACCGCGCGACAGACCTCGGCGATCCGGTTCCTGGCCGCCGCGCCGGGCACCGTCACGGCGGTCGCGGGGGCGGAGGCGGCGCGGGTCCTGCCCGGTGTCCGGGCCGTGGAGGTCGACGTCGAGGCAGGCCAGAAGGTCAAGCCGTGGGCGTCCTCCTGGGATCGCGCCGGACACGTCATCGCGACCGGGCCGGACGCGGAGACCGCGCGGCGACGGGTCCTCACCGCCGACGCCGTCGTCCGCATCACCACACAGTGAGGAAGCAGATGTCTGTTCTCTGGCAGCGCGTCCGCGGATGGCCGAGGTCCGTCCCCGGCGGGCCGGTCGGCCTCCGCCTGTCCGTGATGGCGATGATCGACGCCGTCGGCACGGGCGCCTTCCTGGCCGTCTCCGTGCCGTTCATCACCCGGTCCGTCGGTCTGTCGGTGGGCGAACTCAGCCTCGGCCTGACCCTGTCCGCCGCGATCGCGCTTGGCACGGCGGTACCGATCGGCATCCTGGCCGACCGGATCGGCCCGAAGAAGGTACTGGTCGGGGTGAGCCTGTGGCGCTGCGCCTGCTTCGTGCTCTACCCCTTCGTCCAGAACCTGTGGCAGTTCCTGGCGGTGGTGTGCCTGCTCGGCCTGGCCGACAAGGCGGCGGCCCCCATGGAACAGGCCCTGGTCGGGCAGGTGACGGCGACCGACGACCGGGTCAGGGTGGTCGCGGTGCTGCGGTCCCTGCGCAACGTCGGCTTCACCGTCGGCGCCCTGCTCGGTGGTGTCGGCCTGTTGATCGACACCCGGGCCGGCTACGGAGCGATCCTGTTGCTCAACGCCGTCTCGTTCGCCGTACTCGCCTCCCTGGCCCACCGGTTGCCGCTGCTCAGCACACCTGCGAAGAGCCTGCGGCGCCGCTTCTCCGTCGACGCGCTGCGCGACAAACCGTTCCTGTCGTTCACCGGGATCAACGCGGTCCTCACCATGCACATGACCTTGCTGAGCATCGGCATCCCCCTGTGGATCGTCGAGCACACCGAGGTACCCGCCGCGGTGATCTCGCCCCTGGTGGCGGTCAACACCGTGCTGGCCGTCACCCTGCAGGTACGCGCCAGCCGGGGCACCGAGACCATCACCGGTTCGGCACGGGCGCTGGTGCGGGCCGGCCTGGCTCTCGCGGCGTGCTGCCTGCTGCTCGTCGCGGCACCGAAGCCGCCTGTCGTCGTGGCCGTCGGCGTGCTGCTGCTCGCCATGGTCGCGCTGACCGCGGGCGAGCTGTTCCAGTCCGCCGGGGGCTGGGGCGGGTCGTATCTGCTCGCGGCGCCCGGGCAGGAGGGCGTCTACCTGTCGGTCTTCTGGCTCGGCGTGGCCGTCCAGCAGATCGCGGCACCGCTCCTGATCGGCCTGGTCATCACCACCGGCACCACCGGGTGGATCGTCCTGGCCGCACTGTTCGCCGCCTGTGGCCTGGCGGCGCCGGTCATCGGCCGCTGGGCGCAGGCCCAGGCGAACCGCCCGCCGCGGCAGGACCCGGCCCTGGCCGAGGCCACGTGATCACCCCCGCGCACCGGCCCGGTGCGCGGCTCGACAACTCGGCTCAACCACTCGCACCTCGAACATCACCCTGGAGGAAAAATGTCCGTTCCGCTGTACGTCCCCGCTGGTGAAGGCGAATACGTCGACATCCGGGACACGAAGAGGACGTATCTGAAGCTCACCACACCCGACTCCAACGGCGAGTTCGGCTTCTTCGAGCATCACATGGCCCCGGAGGCCAAGGGCGCGTCCCCGCACATCCACAAGCAGTCCACCGAGATGTTCTACGTGGTCAAGGGCGAGATCGAGTTCACCATCGGCGACCGCAAGGTGGTCGGTGAGCCGGGCGCGTTCGCCTACGTCCCCAAGGGTGAGCCGCACGGCTTCACGAACCGGGGCACCGAGGACGCCACCCTGCTGATCATGTTCTACCCGATCTACGACCGCGAGGACTACTTCCGCGGCCTTGGCCGTCTGACGGCCAACGGACGCAACCCCAGCATGGAGGAACTGCGCGAACACATGGCGAAGTACGACCAGTTCATGGTCTGACGCCAGTGCTGCGCAGCACGATGTCGCGGGGACCGATCCGCGAACGCACGGGACCAAGGCCGGGGCCCGGCAGCGCACCACGCTGCCGGGCCCCGTTACTGATGCCCTCCGTCCTCAGCCGTCCGCGTTCTCGCCCTTACGGAAGCGCCACTGCAACTCGCGCACCTGGTCGGCCAGTTCTGGCACCGGGCCGGCCACTTCCAGGCCGGGTACGACGTCCTGGATGCTCAGCGGGCTCAGAGGCGAGGTGACGGGCACGCCCCACTCGGCCTTCCATTCCCGGGCCTGCCGGGACGAACTCGCGTAGACGATGCGGCCAAGGCCGACCCACCCATGCGCGGCCGCGCACATCGGGCAGTGTTCTCCCGAGGTGTAGACGGTCGCCGTGGCCCGCTCCTCGGGGGTCAGATGGACCGCGGCCCAGCGGGCGAGCGCGATCTCCGGGTGCGCCGTCGGGTCCTTGGTCGTGGACTCGCGGTTGCGGTCCTCGGCCCTGACCTTGCCGCTCGCGTCGACGAGCACGGACCCGAACGGCCAGTCACCGGCGTCGAGCGCCTCCGCCGCCAGTTCGATGCAGCGACGCAGATGGGGCAGGTCGGCCGGGGTGACGGTGGTGGCGGCCTGAGCGGCCTCGGTTCCGCCAAGGTCGTGATCATGAGATGCCACTGCTGCTCCCTCTCTGTCCGTCGGTCTTCTTGAGTCCGTCGGTCTTCTTGAGCCGTCGTCTCGACGCAGTCGCCGGAGGGATTCTGCTAGGTCCGGTGTTCGGCCACGACAGCCAGAGCCTGCCAGGCCTCCTCGGGCCGCAGGGTCTCGTTCGGATCGCCGTGGTACGGGTCGAGCAGGATGCTGTCGGCGCCGGCCAGACGCAGTTCCTCCACGTCCTCGAGGAACTGCTCGAGGGTGCCTTCCCCGGCGCGGCGATCGGGGTGGTCGACCGGTTGCTCCGTGAGGTTGAGCCGAATCCTCGGCGCCAGACCCGGCACGGGCCGGCCGAGCCGGGCGGCGATCCCCTTCAGCCGTGGCAGCGCCTCCCGGAACCAGGGCATCGTGAACCCCAGCGGATGCCAGGGAGCCCCGAAACGCACGGCCCGGCGCATGCCCGCGTCGCTGTTGCCGCCGATCCAGAGCGGAATCTGCCCGCAGCGGTAGTCGGCGTCGTTCTCCCACGCGGCGCGCAGCGTGCGCAGATGTTCGTCGGTCAGCGCGCCACGCCGCTCGAAGGGCACGCCGAGCGCCTCGAACTCCCCCCGGGCCCAGCCGACCCCGACGCCCAACACCAGTCGGCCACCGCTGAGTTGGTGCAGGTTGGCAGCCATGCGGGCGACCAGCAGGGGATGCCGGTAGGGGGTGATGAGGACGGTCGTGCCCAGCTTGATCCCGCTCGTGATCCCCGCCATCCAGGCGAGCGTGGTGAACGGCTCGTAGAAAGGCGCGGGATACTGCTCGGCCACGTCCGGCGTGATCGCCACGTGATCGGACATCATCAGCAGATCGAAGCCGAGGCCCTCCACGGTCTCGGCCCAGCGGGCCAGGTGATCGGGATTCGCTCCGGGCCCGAAATTGGGGACGTTCACGCCAATCCGCATGGGCGTCAGCCTAGCAACGGGCGTCCTTCAACGTGCCTGCCGCGCCTGCCGGTCGGGCCACGGTCGTGTGTCCCTGTTTGACCTTGACACGGTGGCAAGGTCTTCACTGACCGGCGAGGAGGTGATCTCGATGACGGTCACGGGACAGGACACCGAGGCGCTCGACACGGAGGCACTCGGCACGGAGGCACTCGGCACGGAGGCGCTACGAGCGCTGCAAGGGCTGGAGGACGGCCGCTCGTCGGTACGGTTGCGAGCCGCTCTGGCGGTCGGCACGGCGCCGGACCCGCGCTTCGTCGCCAAGCTCGTCGAGCGCTGCGCGATCGAGCCCGAATTCTTCGTCCGGGACATGCTGACCTGGGCGCTCACCCGCCATCCCGTCTCGCTGACGCTGCCCGAGCTGCTCCGCGAGCTCCGTTCGGAGCGGGCCCAGGCCCGGAGTCAGACGCTGCACACGCTGTCGAAGATCGGGGACCGGCGGGCGTGGCCGGCGATCACGGAGGCCCTGCTGTCCGACCCCGAGGCGGAGGTGGCGCGCAGCGCCTGGCGGGCCGCGGTCATCCTCGTACCGGACGGCGAGGAGTCCGCGTTGGCCACGGTCCTCGCGACGCAACTCGGGCGCGGTGAGCGGGAGACGCAGCTGAGCCTCAGTCGGGCCCTGGTGGCGCTGGGGGAAGTGATTGAGCCGGCCCTGCACATCGCGGCGAGGGCCGCGGACCCCCGCACGCGGACGCACGCCCTCGCCACGACACGGCTGCTGCGTGACCCGGACACGGGGTTCGAGTTCGCGATCGAGGAGGCGAAGCGCGTGGTGGCCCTCGGCGGCGACCGGCCGGAGGGACAATGAAGCGTGTTGATCGGTGAGGTGGCGCGACGGTCCGGGGTCAGTGCCCGCATGCTGCGGCATTACGAGTCGCTCGGTCTGGTGCGGCCTTCCGGCCGTACCGGCTCCGGCTATCGGGAGTACTCCGGGCAGGACATCCGGCGGATCTTCCATGTCGAGAGCCTGCGGTCGCTGGGGCTCTCGCTGCGGGAGATCGGGCGCGCGCTCGACGAGCCAGGCTTCACGCCCTCGGCGCTCGTCGGAGACCTCGTCCTGCAGACACGCGAACGCATCGCGGCCGAGACCGAGTTGCTCACACGGCTGCGCCGGATCGATGCCGCGGACCCCGCCGACTGGGAGGATGTCCTTCAGGTCGTGGCGCTGCTCCAAGCACTGGGCTCGAAGAGCGCAAGCGCACGCCAGCGTGCGGCGCTCTCCTCGGACGAGGAGGTTCCGGTGCCGGTGGAGGCTTTGGTCGAGGCGGCACTCAGCGAGACGGATCCGAACGTCGCCGGGGCCCTTCGGTGGGCGCTGGCACGATCGGGCGAGGACGGTGTGGCACTGCTGGCGGAGGGCCTCGACTCACCGGTGGCCGCCGTGCGGGAACGTGCCGTCCAGTCGCTCGCCGAGATGCCCGGCGACCAGGCCGCGGCGCTGCTGCGACAGGCCCTTGCCAGCCCTGACAACGTGGTCCGCGGGCATGCGGCTCTGGCGCTCGGAGCGCGGGGGGTGGCCGCTGCGGTCCCCACGCTCATCGACATGATCGTGGACGGCAGGAACGACACCGACGCGGCCGACGCGCTGAGCGTGCTGGCGAGCGACACCGCACGGGCGGATCAGATCGCGACCGGGCTGGTCGACCGCCTCGCCGAGGCCACCACTGGCGCGCCCGCACGCGGCCGGCTGACCCAGGCGATGGCAGGCATTCCGGGCCCGACGACATCGCGCGCCCTCGTCGAGCTCGCCGACGACGAGGACCGCGCCGTGGCGGTGACGGCGACCTACCTGCTCCGGCTGCGCGAGGCGCGGTGACCGATCGGATCGTATGGGGGTCGCTCTCGCGGGAGGGTCCGAGCACCACGCTTGATCTCGCATTTTGGTCGCACCCTGGACCCGGATGCTGGTCAGTGTGTTTACATGCGCGTAATACATGAGTGTCACGCGCACGGCAACGGCGCCGAGCGTCCCGACCGGGCTGTACCGGAGTGCGCCGCCAGTGCGCCGTGCCCCGTGACGGATCCCCGGTGTCAGCCGTGCCAGGAAAGGGCTCCCTTGACCACGCGATCCGAGACGAAGACCACGCTCGCGCAGCTGCTCAGCGAGATCGAGCACCGCAACCCGGCCCAGCCGGAGTTCATCCAGGCCGTACACGAGGTCCTGGAGACACTGGCGCCGGTCATCGCAGCCCGTCCCGAGTACGCCGAGCCCGGCCTGATCGAGCGGCTGTGCGAGCCGGAGCGGCAGGTCCTGTTCCGGGTGCCGTGGCAGGACGACCGGGGGCGCGTCCACGTCAACCGTGGTTTCCGGGTGGAGTTCAACAGCGCGCTCGGCCCGTACAAGGGCGGCCTGCGCTTCCACCCGTCGGTGAACCTCGGCGTCATCAAGTTCCTGGGCTTCGAGCAGATCTTCAAGAACGCGCTGACCGGCCTCGGCATCGGCGGCGGCAAGGGCGGCAGCGACTTCCAGCCGCACGGCCGCAGCGACGCGGAGGTCATGCGCTTCTGCCAGTCGTTCATGACGGAGCTGCACCGGCACATCGGCGAGCACACGGACGTGCCCGCGGGTGACATCGGCGTCGGCGGCCGGGAGATCGGCTATCTGTTCGGTCAGTACCGGCGCATCACCAACCGCTGGGAGGCCGGCGTCCTCACCGGCAAGGGCCAGGGCTGGGGCGGCTCGCTTATCCGTCCCGAGGCCACCGGTTACGGCAACGTCCTCTTCGCGGCGGCGATGCTCCGCCAGCGCGGCGAGGACCTGGAGGGCCGCACGGCCGTGGTCTCCGGCTCCGGCAACGTCGCCATCTACACCATCGAGAAGCTGGCCGCCCTCGGTGCCAATGCCGTGACCTGCTCGGACTCGTCCGGGTATGTGGTCGACGAGAAGGGCATCGACCTCGACCTCCTCAAGCAGATCAAGGAGGTCGAGCGCGGCCGGGTCGACGCCTACGCCGAACGCCGGGGCGCCTCGGCCCGCTTCGTTCCGGGCGGGCGGGTCTGGGAGGTCCCGGCCGACGTCGCGCTGCCGTCGGCCACGCAGAACGAGCTGGACGCCGACGACGCGGCCGCCCTGATCCGCAACGGCGTGAAGGCGGTCTCGGAGGGCGCCAACATGCCGACGACCCCCGACGCGGTACGCCTCTTCCAGCAGGCCGGTGTCGCCTTCGGCCCCGGCAAGGCCGCCAACGCGGGCGGTGTCGCGGTCAGCGCCCTGGAGATGGCCCAGAACCACGCCCGTACGTCATGGCCGGCGGCACGGGTCGAGGAGGAGCTGACGCAGATCATGAACGACATCCACACCACCTGCCACGAGACCGCCGAGCGCTACGACGCCCCCGGCAACTACGTGACGGGCGCCAACATCGCGGGCTTCGAGCGGGTCGCGGACGCGATGCTGGCCCAGGGCGTGATCTGAACCGGAGTCCCGAAGCCGACGAGGAGCAGGGCGCCCCACCGGTTGCGATGGGGCACCCTGCTCGCTGTCCGGTGCGGATCAGAAGTTGGAGCAGACCGCGCCCTGGGGGCCCTTGATGAGCCAGGTGAAGACCTTGCGCGTCTTCGGGCCGTAGAGACCGTCCGCGGGTGAGACGCCCCTGGCCCGCTGGAGATGGGCGACAGACGCCTTGGTGGCGGGGCCGTAGACCCCGTCGATGGCGCCGGGGCTCTTCGTGCCGCAGCGCCACAGGGAGTTCTGGAGCGCCTTGACCGCGGAGCTGCTGTTGCCCGGGCCCAACTGGCAGTTGAGGGAGCCGTTGGAAGCCGCGGCCACCGGACCCGAGAAGCCCCCGTTCGACTTGGTCACGGTCTTGGTGCAGATCGGGGTGGCGGCGTGCGCCGGGGCGGCTGTCGCGGCCAGGAGCCCTGACGCGAGGAGGGCCGAGCCGAGGCCGGCGGCGGTGATGCGCCGGATGGGTGCGCAGACGGACATGGCGTTGTTACCCCCGTGTGTGATGGCGTGGTCGGCCGAACGGCTCGGTACGGGCCGGCTCGGCGGCATGCGGTTGATGCTTTCCCTTGGTCGGCGCGCATGGGCACGCATCGTCGACCGGGATCAGCATCTGGCACGGGCGGGGCCAAGTCGTCCAACCAGGGAGGTAACGCGGTAAACCTTGGTGGTATCCGAAGCGGTCCGGGGCGTTTGGCGTTACCCCGGGCGTTGTCCAGGGTGCTGACCGGACCGCCGGTGGGTCAGTTCTCGCGCTCGTTGTAGGCGTCGGCGGCACGTTCGTTCAGGGCGCTCCCCCATGTCTGGAAGCGGCCGCTGACCGCTCCCTTCGGCGGGTCGACCTCGGCGCCGCGACGCAGCCGCGGACGTCCGGAGCCGGAGGGGGCCTGCGGCAACAGACGCGCCACCACGCCGTTGAGGCGTGTCGTCGCGGCGGGCGCCAGACCGTGGGCCAGGTCGGCCGCACGAGCCAGCGGCGTCAGGACCAGCCGCGTACGGCGCCGGACGACGGCCTTGACGATGCGTTCGGCAGCGCGTTGCGCGTTCATCGACACCAGCGGAGCACCCGCCGCCGTGGAGAACCAGCCGTACTCCTTGCCGCGTGCGCCGCCGAACTCGGCCTGGAGGTGCGACCCGGTCCGCATCAGCCCCGGATACACCGCGGTGACGCTGACACCGCTCGCGGCGGCTTCGGCGTGCAGGCCCTCCGCCAGTACACCCGCGGCGGCTTTGGCACCGGCGTAGGGCAGGAGGTGGGGCACACCCATGAGCCCGCCCACCGAGGAGATGACGCCCAGCCGCCCTCCCCGCTCGCTCTGCCTGAGATACGGGAGCGCTTCGAGGCAGGTGTGCACGGCCCCCATGTACATCGTGTCCATGGCGTCCCTGAACTCCTTGGCGCCGATGGCCTCCAGTGGTGCCACCTGGATGATGCCGGCATTGGCGATGACGATGTCCGGCCCGCCGCAGGTGTCGTGGGCGGCCCGGAACATGGCGTGCACCGCCTCCTGGTCACGTACGTCGCAGACCGAGGTGTGCACAGCGACGTCGGGCCGGCGGTGGAGCAGCTTCTTCTGGGCGGCCGCGAGCTCATCGGCGTCACGGGCAGCGATGATCACCGTGCAGCCGCGGGCAGCCAGTTGGTCGGCCATCAGCAGACCAAGTCCCCGCGACCCTCCGGTGACGAGCGCGGTCTGCCCGGCCAGGGATTCCTTCGTGGTGTGTGCCATGAGCGCTCGGCGCTCCCTTCCTCGGATGGCGTCTGGGCCGTCGCCGGGTTCCCCGGTCGGGACGCTTCGATGCCCGTGGCGGGCGGGACCCTTCTTCTGGCGTGCTGGGCGTTACCCGAGTGCCCTCTGTTTCGCCCGGTGTGCCCAGGGAACCCGGCCTTGAGTTGAGCGTGAACACGGGACAACCGATCTGGCGGCGCGGTCTTGATCCGGCGCCGCAAGGAGGCGTCATGGAACTGTGGTGGCGGCAAGCCGCCTGTGCTGACGAAGACCCCGAGATGTTCTTCCCGGTCGGCACGTCGGGCCCCGCCGAGGAGGACCTGCTCGCCGCGAAGCGGGTGTGTCATCGCTGCCCGGTCCTCGACCGGTGCCGGAACTGGGCACTGGAGACGGGGCAGGCCTCAGGTGTGTGGGGCGGAATGGGAGAGGACGAACGGTCGAGGCGCCGACGCGGGGCGACCAGGGCCGCCGCCCGCCGCAGGACTCCGGCCAGAACCTGACCCGCGGGCGGCGACGGCGCCAGACCAGCCACGACGGCCTCTCCTTCCGGGGAGCCCCTCTGACGGTTCTGATGCGGCGGGGCCCTGGGCTTTCAACGTAGGCCGGTCACGTGGACATCGCCTGTTCAGGGACGGCACCTGGTTGAGAGGGGCCCCCCACCGGTGCTCTGCCTTGCCGCGATGGCGTGCTGACGTGGCCGGGGGGCGGGCCCTCACCTGAACGCAGGCCTCACCGAAGTTCAACGGCGTACGAGGCTCCGGGAAAGTCCCACCCGTCGGTACCCTCGCCGATGTCCTCGACGATGACGTCGTCGATGAAGTGATCCTCGAACGCCTCGTCGGTGAGCTCGCCCGCCGCCCAGAGCGTCTCGATGTCGTCCCAGTGCCCCCGGCGCCCGTCGATCCGCAGGGGCGCGGCCCGCCTGGTGCCGCGCACGCGTTCGTCGGCACCGGTCTTGACCGTGCCGCTGATCTCGAACCGGCCGTTCTTGACCCGCGCGGGGATCGGTTCGGCGGGGACGATGGCGGCGTTCTCGTAGGCGGTGTGGATCACGTCGCGATAGCTGCGGCGGACGCTGTACTCAGGGTCGGACAGCCAGTTGACGAGGGTCTTGGTCGTGACGTGCAGTCCGGCGTCCTCCAGGATCTGGTAGCCGCGGCGGGTCTTGGTGAGGTGGCTGAGCTGGGCGTGCCAGTGCCGGGCGGTGTAGGAGGAGAGGCGGTGGCGCGGGGTGACCTGAGCGCGCAGCAGGTCACCCAGGGCGCCGCCCAGTGAAGGACCGTGCCCGGTGGGACCGGCCATCAGTCCTCACCCTCGGGGATGATCTCGCCGCGCCGGACGAACTTTGCCTTCACTTCGCCGAAGCCGGTCCCCACCCGGTAGGGGGTGGGAGGCGTGGCGTCGGGCATGAAGAAGACCGCCGCGTCGACGTTGCGCAGGGCGATGAGCCGGTGGCCTTCCTGGACCGCCTTGAAGGCCGTGATCCAGTGGCGTACGGACGCCTCGGCGACCATGCTCATGCGCCAGTCGGGGCGCCAGAACGGCGAACGCTGTTCCTCTCGTTTGGGCCACAGCAGACGCAGCGCGATCGACAGCCGCGTCTTGTACTCCTTGTAGGGCTCGCCGCCGTCCTGGACCAGCTCCGCACGTGCTGCGCGGGCAGCCGTGTAGAAGGGCTTGAAGAGCGATTCGTTGGCCTTGCCGGTCCAGGAGTCGTGGAACGTCAGCGGGGTGTCGATGTGGCCCTCGCGGATGAGGCGTTCGAGCTGCCTGATGTGCGGGGTGGTGACCCATACACGGCCGTGCTCGTCGGCGCTTTCGACGACCCGCCCCAGGGGGTGGGGCATGGCGGGGTGGTCCCACTGGGGGATGTCGATGAGGTAGATGCCGGCCTGGGTCTTGTCGAACGCCTCGAGAGGGCCGGTGTGCAGGAGCTTGTTCGGGGCCAGCGGGACGGCCGAACAGGCGGAGGGGTAGGAGCCGTTGCGGTCGATCAGGCACATCACGCCGTCGCCGAACGAGTCGGGCACCAGGAGCTGGTCGCGCCTGACACGCCTGCCGTTCGCGTTGATGTGGGCGACACGTTCGCTGGTGACCTCGGGGTGCACCCAGCGCGGCTCGCCGTCCATGTCCTCGCTGATCAGGGGCCAGGGACCACGGTCGCGTTCCTCGGTACGGATGACTTGGATCGGGTGCATCTTCGATCGGGCGACCGCGTCCTTGAGGATCACCAGCGCGGGGAACACGACGCCCTCGGGCTCATCCTCCTCGTCCCCCGGCGCCAGGTCGTCGGCGTCTTCATCGACCTCGTCGGCTTGTTCGGCCGGGGATTCGGTGAGCGTCTCGGCCGTTCGCTCGGCATCCGCCTGGGGCGGTTCGCCACCAGTGGGCTCCACCGCTGCCGTGGTTTCAGCGGCGGAACCGGGCGCCGTGGTGGTGTGGGTGGCCGAGCCGGGCACCGTGCTGATGTAGGCGTGCAGGGCGTCGGCCAGCCGTCGGCCCTGGGCGGTGTCCGGGTACGACGGATCGGCGGCGGCCAGGTCACGCAGCGGACCGCGCAGTTCCGCGAGGGCGCCCGCATCCCCCTCGGCCACGGCCGTGCGCAGCGCTGCGAGCAGGCGGGTGGCCTCGGCGGGCAGGCCCTTGAGGGCGCCGGATGTGAAGGGGAGCCCGGCATCGGCCAGTTCACGCTCGGTGTGGAGTCCCCTTTCCTCCTGGGCGTCGGAGGGTGCAGCGGCCGGGGCTCCGGCGGCGGGAGCAGAGGCCGCGGGGCCGGCGTCCAGGAATCGGGCGTGGATGAGGTCGGGCCGCAGATGGGCGCGGCCGATGATGCCCAGATCCCGTTCGGCGACCGTCACGGCCGTCAGGGACGGCCCCGGGGTGAGGGTGAGGATGACGTCCGCGTCGAGCAGATTCACGATGGCCGGCTCATCGGTGTCCACGACCACCAGAACCGGCACATCAAGGGTGCGGGCCATCTCGCCCAAGACCTGGACGGCCTGCGGGAGGTGCTCTCCCGACAGCGGCAGACGCGGGTTGGGGGCCCGCTGCAGGCGATCGACCACGACGAGGGCCAGGTCGTCGGCCAGCGGCGCGGTTTCCGCGATGGCCTGCGCGCTCAGGTCGGTGCCGTCATCGATGAGCAGCGGTGCGTGCCGCAACCGGTCGGCGACGTCCTGCTCGTGGGGGGTGAGGGTGCCTCGCTTGAGGCGTGCGTAGTCGCCACCGGCTTCGGCGGCGATGACGCGGCGCGTGATGTCGGCACTGCTGGGTCCCGATGCCGCGTACAGGACACGGCCGCCCTGTACGAGTGCGGTGTGACGGGCCGCGGCGAGACCGACGAGGCTGCCGCCGGCCTGCGGTGGAGCGGCCACCAGGACCAGGCGCCCCGGGTGCAGTCCACCGGTGGCGTCGTCCAGACCTGCGAGGCCGAACGAGAGGCCCGGCACGGAGGCGGAGGTAAGGACATCGCCGATTGCGTCGCCGAGCGTGGCAAGCCTGCGGCGTGCTGTGGGCTGGGTGTTCACCGCGCCTCCTGCCAGGACCGCGTCAGAGGCGGCCACATGGGATGGGGTGCTGCTGATGGGACCGTCCACGGGCAGCAGGACCGCGACGGGGGTGGCATAGCGGCGCAGCACCTGAGGCTGCCCGCCCGCCGCCAGCGCGACGAGTTCGCCGAGCTCCTTCTGCGCCGAGCCCAGGGCGTGGCTGGCAAGGCCGTTGCTCTCCGGGCGCCGAGCGGCGGGGAAACGGTCCAAGGGGGCAAGCACCGCACGGACACCGCGATTGCCGATCAGCGTCGACCTGGCGTCCTGCCCCTCGGCAAGCTTCACCAGGGCGTGCAGCTCCTCACGGGCCTCGGTCACATTCCGGATCCCCGGGGCGCGTTCACTCTCGGGCGCTTGGTCCGCCTGGTCCGCCTGGTCCATCCCACAGCCTCTCTCAACTCACCCCCACCCTAACGACAACCCACCACTCCCCACTCCAGCCCCACCACTCTTCACGCTTCAAGTCACCCTTATGCGCGTGCTGGTACGACCGGCGCTACAGGTAATACAGGTGCTCGCGGTGCTCCCGGTGCTACAGGTTGTGCACCGCGACGCGGGCGGTCGCGACGAAGGCCAGGAGGGACTGCCAGAAGGGGTCGTAGTACTGGTCGAAGGCCGCGAGGGCGTCGGGGTTGTCCGTGATCGCCTCATCGAGTGCGCGATAAGGGGGCCTGGTCGCGAGCCTCAGCGTCTCCGCGGCCTCGGCGACGTCGTCCGGTCCTTCAAGGCTGATCACCCATATGCAGTGACGGAGCCTGCTGTACGCCTCCCGAAGGCCGACGCGTATCTCCTTCAGCGCGGGCACCTGCTCGGCACGGGTGCCGCCGGCCGCGTGAATGTCGGACACCGCCCAGTACAACTCGGCCATCTTGTGCGCCTGTTCGATGAGGCGCACATAGGCGGCCCTTCGCACCTCACTGACGTGCACGGAGCGCTGCATCCGCTCGGCGGTGGCCGCCTGGATCTGCGCGGCCCTGGCGGTCCCTCTGCTGGTGACCCAGCTGGCCATGACTGCGGTGCCGGCGGTCAACGAGGAAATCCAGAGGGCAGAGTCGACCATGCCGGAGATCATCCCAGGCGCCGACCCACCACCCTAGATCGAAACCGGCCCCTGCCGACGCTGTCGCCCCGAAGGACGACGCTGGGCCCGCTGTCCGTGCGGGTGACCGGGCAGCGGGCCCAGCAAGCCATCCGCCGCGTCCCGCTCCGGAATCTCTAGGGTGGCTGGGTGCAGAGGAAGCAGCCCTCCCAGTACGGGAGGGCGCTGAGAACTCGGTGCAGTGCGCAGGAAGCCACCGCACGTTCGTCCACTTCCGGGAAGCCACCGGCACCACGAACTTCTTCGGTCGGCTCGAAGGACTCGACCATGGCCTTGAACTGACGCAGGTAGTCACAGGCGAAGGGTGGCTCGTAATCCAGCTCGCTCCAGCGATGGCCGCTCAGCGCGAGTGCGGTGGCGCGCACCACGAAATCCTTCGACCTGACACGTTCGCGTTCCGTGGTGCCCCATGCGATGTCTCGCAGGTCGAATCCGACAGCTCCACGCCCCATCACGTTCTGATCCTGCAGCGACAAGAGGGAAGCGAAGCGGTAGTCCCACTCGTCATCGGCGAGATCGGACACCGCCAGCATCAGCACGTTGACGAACACCTCTGTCCCACCGTTGGACAGGCAGAGGCTCTTCGTAGCGCCACCGAACACGTTGCCCACAGGGTCACCGTACGACGTCACGGCCGCAGGCTCGGGCTCGGCGAGGCTCTCAGCGGTCGCCATGACTCGGAACAGACCTGGTCATGTAGGCACGTGGGATTGGGCCTACTACCCGCCCGGATCTCCGCGGCCGTGCGTTGGCGACGCATCCCGGCCACCGAGGCTTTCGGTCGTCGGCGTCGTCCCGTCCTCGGGTTGGAGCGCGGCTACGTGCCGAGGGGACAGTTCAGGCGGGGTCTCTCCCGCCGCCAGATGCTCCAGGACCTCCGCGAGTTCCCCGCAGGCGCTCTTCACCGACCGTCGGGTGGCGCGCTGTTCAGCGACCATGGCGGACAGCAAGAGCGCCGTCAGCGCAGTGGCGCCGTTGAACGCCTGCAGTTTGGTCATGACCTCGACTGCGGTCAGGCCCTGGAAGGCACCCTGCTGTTTGTTCGCCTCGAAAGTCGTCAGCACGGACGCGAACAGCGCGCACGGAATGCTTCCGGCCAGCTGGAAGCGCAACGCCACCCAGATGAGCAGCGGGAAGACGAGGAAGAGCAGGCTCAGGTCGCCGAGCACTGCCAGGGGTACGACGACCAGGGTCGCGAGGCCCAGGCACAGCATCTCCTTCCACCGCCTCAGCCGCAGCGGCCCAGCGGCGCCCACCAGCACGAGCAGGAGCGGAGTGACGAGCAGGACGCCCATCGCATCACCGACCCACCAGGCCAGCCACACCGACCAGAACTCCCCCGTCTCCAGCCCACCGGTCAGCACCTGCAGCCCGACCCCCGCCGTGGCGCTGATCAGCATGGCGCCGAGCCCGCCGAGGAAGACCAAGGACAGGCCGTCACGCAGCCGTGAGATCCCGACCCGGAAACCGACCCGGCGCAGCATCAAGTAGGCGCAAAGCGGGCCGATGGTGTTGCCCGCCACGGTGACGAGCGTGGTGAGCTGGGGGGTGGTGAGGGACGCGATCACGAGGAAGGAACCCACGGCGAGCCCTGGCCAGATCGACACGCCGTAGACGAGCAGCGCGGCGACGGCGACTCCGGTCGGCGGCCAAATGGGTGTGACGATCACTCCCTCGACGGTGAGCCGACCGTGCAGGCCCAGACGCCCGGCCACGTAGTAGCAGGCGGCCACGGCCAGTGTTTTGAGTACTACCTCCAGGGACAGCCGGAACCGCCGGAACCGCCGAGTCACCAACACAGAGCCATCAGACACCGAGTGGACGACTTCGGCCATGTGGAGGCCCCTGACCGGGTCCCGTCGCGTCCCATCGCGTTCCGTCGCGTTCCTTCCCCGTCCCGTCGCGTACGTAGTCGTCATGTACGTCCGACACCAGCCACCGCCGCTACAGCGCCCCGCCGTCATGGCCCACGACCAGCACGGCGGCATCGTCCTCATGCCCCACCGTGTCCGCCAGCCGCATCACACCGCCGACGAGCGCATTGATGCCAAGCCCGGCAGCGGTCGTGATCTCGGCGAGTCGCATCACTCGCCGCAGGCCCTCGTCGAGGCTCAGCGACGGCCCCTCCACCACTCCGTCGGTCAGCAGCACGACGACGCCGTCCGTGGTGAGCCGGTGGCACACCACCGGGTACTCGGCGCCTTCGAGCACGCCGAGCGGAGGCCCGCACTCTCCTTCGTCGACGCCGGACCGGCCGTCGGCCGTGGCCCAGATGTGGGGGATGTGCCCGGCCCGAGCGCACTCCAGGACGCCGGTCGCCGGATCGAGGCGCAGAAAGGTACACGTGGCGAAGAGGTCCGCGCCCAGGGAGATGAGGAGGTCGTTGGTACGGCTGAGCAGCTCCCCCGGGTCGCCCGTGACGGAGGCCAGCGCCCGCAGACCCACACGGACCTGCCCCATGAACGCGGCGGCCTGGATGTTGTGCCCCTGCACGTCTCCGATGGACAGCCCGATACGGCCGTCGGGCATGGTGAAGGCGTCGTACCAGTCTCCCCCGACGTTGAGCCCGTGGTTGGCGGGCATGTAGCCCACGGCCAGCCGGACCCCCGGAGGCTCCGGAAGGTCGTGCGGGAGCATGCCTCGCTGCAGGGCCACCGCCAGCTCGACACGGGAGCGCTGCATCTCCGCGAGCTCCCGGGCACGGGCAGTCAGGGCCCCGAGCCTGGCAAGCAGCTCGTCGCCGTCGTCGGCCGCCTGCGTACGGAACATCGATCGCCCCGGTTCCGCGAGAGCACCTCGCGTCAGTTCAGCTGTCTTTCGCCTCGTGCACCACTGGCACAACCTCGCCATCAACTTTGCCCGGAGATGACGGCGCACGCACCCTGTCGGGCCTCCACAGGCGGGCCGAGCCGGTCGCGGGTGCGGCAGAAGGCGGGTGCGGCGGAAGGCGGGTGCGGCGGAAAAAACAAAGGCAAGGAGAGATCTCTCCTTGCCACTCTCAACATATAGCCCAGTGGGGGGCTTGCCACAAGGCCCCGGTCACGGCGCAGAATCATCCGCCGACGCCACGTCGAACCAGTCCCACCCAGTACAACGCAGCGCGGCTGCCTCGGAGGTAACGCAGTGAGTGAGCAGTACGTGCAGGACGTGCAGGACGTGGAGTACGTGCAGGACGTGGAGTACATGTTGGATCTGCACGAGATCGACGAGACGCAGGTCGCGGTCGTCGGTGGCAAGGCCGCACACCTGGGCGAGCTGTCGCGGATCGAAGGCATCCGCGTGCCGCGTGGCTTCTGCGTGACGACGCACGCCTTCCGGCGGACCGTGGCGCAAGCGCAGTCGCTCGACGAGCGGCTCGACCGGCTGGCGCGCGTCAGCCCCGACGACAGGGAAGAGATCCGCACGCTCAGCGCGGAGATCCGCCGGATCATCGAGGAAACTCCCCTCCCGGCCGATCTCGCGACGTCGATCACCCACGCCCTCACCCGGAGCGGCGAGCACGCCGCATACGCCGTCCGGTCCAGCGCGACGGCAGAGGATCTGCCCACGGCCTCCTTCGCGGGCCAGCAGGACACGTACCTGAACGTCGTGGGCCCGTCGGCGATCCTTCAGCACGTCAGCCGTTGCTGGGCCTCGCTGTTCACCGAGCGGGCCGTCACCTACCGCCGGCGCAACGGCATCGACCACCGTACGGTCCACATGGCCGTGGTCGTGCAGCAGATGGTCTTCCCCCACGCGTCCGGGATCCTGTTCACGGCCGACCCCGTCACGGGCGACCGGAAGGTCGCCACGGTCGACGCGGGCTTCGGACTCGGCGAAGCCCTGGTCTCCGGCCTGGTGAACCCCGACATCTTCAAGGTGCGCCACGGCGAGGTCGTTACCAGGACTATCGCCGCCAAACAACGCGCCGTGCAGGCCCTGCCCACCGGCGGCACACAAGAAGTGACCGTCGACTCACAGCGGCAGGAGCAGCCTGCGCTGACGGACGGCCAGGTCGTGGAGCTCGTGCGGATCGGACGGCGGATCGAGGCGCACTTCGGCAGCCCTCAGGACATCGAATGGTGTCTGTCCGATGCCGGCGACGGTGGCGGTGATGGGAACAGTGAGAGTGAAGGCGAGGGTGCAGGCAGGGGCTTCCAGATCGTTCAGAGCCGGCCGATCACCACCCTCTTCCCCATCCCCGAGGCCGATGACCAGGACAATCACGTCTACGTCTCCGTCGGCCACCAGCAGATGATGACCGACGCCATGAAGCCCCTCGGGTACTCCATGTGGCAGCTGACGGCCATGGTTCCGATGCACGAGGCAGGCGGGAGGCTGTACGTCGACGTCACCGGACGCCTGGCCTCGCCCGCGAGCCGCGCCGCACTCCTTGACCTCATCGGGAAAGGTGATCCGCTGGTCAGGGACGCTCTGGAGACCGTCATCGCGCGCGACGACCTCGTCCCGCCGTTCGCGGAGGTTCCGTCACCTCCGAAGACCCCGTTGCCCGCGGACGCGGCCCCTGCCGGACCACCGGCCGGCGCGGCGCCCGCCGCTCCGATCGCGACCGACCCCGCCGTCGTCACCGAGCTGATCGAGCGCAGCGAGGCGTCCGTCGCCGCCCTGCAGCGCGACATCCGGACGAAGACCGGACCTGCTCTGTTCGACTTCCTCCTGGAGGCCTTCGAGGAACACAAGCGCGTCCTCGGTGACCCCTTGAGCTCGCAGGCGATCATGGCGGGGATGGAGGCCACCTGGTGGCTCAACGACAAGCTGCAGGAGTGGCTGGGCGAGAAGAACGCGGCTGACACCCTCACGCTGTCCGCCCCCGACAACATCACGTCGGAGATGGGGCTGGCGCTGCTCGACGTCGCGGACGTGATCCGCCCGCACCCGGAGGTGGTGGCCTTCCTTCAGGGCGTCCAGGGCGTCCAGGGCGTCCAGGGCGTCCAGGGCGAGGGTGTCCAGGACGAAGGCTTCCTGGACAAGCTGCCGAAGCTCGCGGGCGGAACCGAGGCGCGCGACGCCATCCAGGCCTACCTCGACCGGTACGGCATGCGCTGCGTCGGCGAGATCGACATCACCAGGCCACGTTGGAGCGAGTGCCCCACCACGCTCGTGCCCGTGATCCTCGACAACGTCAGGAACTTCGAACCGGGCGCCGCCGAGCGGCGCTTCGAGCAAGGGCGGCAGAAGGCGCAGAAGAAGGAACAGGAAGTGCTGTCGCGCTTGCGGGCCCTGCCGAACGGGGAGCGGAAGGCCGACGAGACCAAGGCGATGATCGACCGGGTCAGAACCTACATCGGGTACCGGGAGTATCCCAAGTACGGCATCATCTGCCGCTACTTCGTCTACAAGAAGGCCCTCCTCGACGAAGCGGAACGCCTCGTGCGCGCAGGCGTGCTGCCCGAGAAGGAGGACATCTTCTACCTCACGTTCCAAGAACTGCACGAGGTCGTGCGCTCGAAGCAGCTGGATGAGCAGCTCATCCCGAGGCGCAAAGAGGCGTTCCGGTCGTACCAGGCGCTCACCCCGCCGCGGGTGCTCACGTCGGACGGCGAGGCCCTCACCGGGGCGTACCGGCGTGACGACGTGCCGGCCGGCGCTCTGGTCGGGCTGCCGGTTTCCGTGGGGACCGTCGAGGGACGGGCCCGCGTCATCCTCGACATGTCGCAGGCCGATCTCGAGGCGGGCGACATCCTGGTCACGTCCTTCACGGACCCCAGTTGGTCCCCGCTGTTCGTCGGAATCGCGGGCCTGGTGACGGAGGTGGGCGGCCTGATGACCCATGGCGCGGTGATCGCCCGTGAGTACGGCTTGCCGGCCGTCGTGGGCGTGGAGCAGGCGACCCGCCTGATCCGTGACGGGCAGCGCATCCGCGTCCACGGAACCGACGGGTACATCGAGATCCTGCCCTGACCGATTCCACCGAAGCGACCTGAACCGAACTGAACCGAACTGAATCGACGAGAGGCGGTGCGCGCCCCGGCCCGATCTCACGCGCCGGGCCGGGTACCGGTCTCGTGCGGAGGGGGCGGGTGCGCTGGGAGCGAATCGAGGCCCCGTACCTCCGTGAGCCCAAGTCCGTTGCACCCAGGCCGCGTTCGGGTGGCACGTGAGCCGCGGGACAGCAGATACCCGGCCAGGGCGGCGGCGAGGCCGGCCAGTCCCGCCGCCACGAAGCCGCCACCCGGCACGGAGGCGTCGATCGCGACCCCGACGATCGGCGTTCCGAGCGCGAACCCCGCACTCAGCGCCGAGGATTGCAGGCCCGTCGCCTCACCACGTACACCGACCGGCGCGAGTCTCATCACCGCGTCGGCCACCGTGGAAAGAGTCGGCGCCACGAGCAGCCCCGAAAGGGCGACGGCCACGCACAACCAGGGCCAATCGCGGGCCAGCCCCGCCGGAATGATGGCAAGGCCGAGCAGACCGAGCAGCAGCCAGGTCGGCACTGGCCGGGACAGCACTCCGTACACCAGCCCGCCGACGACGGAGGCCGCGCCGTACGTGGCCACGACCACGGCGGCCCAGGAGACCTGGCCGGATTCCTTGAGGGTGGCGACGATGGCCAGGTCGGTGCCGCTGAGCAGCATCGTGGTGCCGAACGCCATCATGAGCATGGCGATCATGCCCGGGCCGAGCCACTCCCGGCGGCGCGGACGTGCGACCGCGGCGGCGCCCGCCTCGTCCTTGGTCCGCAACGGCGGGTCGAGAAGGGCGATGCCCACTCCCCCCACCACGATCGCGGCGCCGACACCCCAGGCCACCACCTCCGGGGACATCTTCGCCGCGCAGAGGATCACGATTGGCGGGCCCGCGATGTACGACAGTTCGCCCTGCACCGATTCCAGCGCGAAGGCGGGGCGGCGCTGTTTTGCCGTCGTCATCGCGGCGATCGCCTGCCTGGTCACCGGCTGGGCCGGCACCATCAGCAGCCCCGCCACGAAGGCGGCGCCCAGCAGGGCCCCGTACGGCAGGATCGGCACGCTCAGCCAGAACACGACCTGGACCACGACGGTTGCCAGCAGCACCGCGCGCAGGCCCCGCCGGTCGATCATGCGGCCGAGGAGCGGCCCGCCGAGCGCCAGTCCGGTGGTCAGCGCGGCCGCGACACCACCGGCCGCCGCGTAGCTCATGTCCAGACCGAGCACGACGTACATCGTCAGCGCCATCACGTCAGCCGTGATCGCGGCACGCGCGAGCAGGGAGATACCCAGCAGTGATGCCATCCCTGGCACGGCGAGTATCTGTCGGTATCCGGTCACTCGAGAGACGCTAGGCCTTGGTTCAAGACATAGGTAGGGGTTATTTCGCTGGGGATGCCATAGTAATTATTTATGGCCATGGACCTTGAGACCGCGTTGCTGCGGTCATTCGTCACCGTCGTCCGGGCGGGCAGCATCAGCCGCGCCGCGACCACGCTGGGCAAGACCCAGCCCGGACTCAGCCAGCAGGTTCGCAAGCTCGAGAGCGCCGTCGGCCGCCCGCTGCTCTACCGGTCGCCGTCCGGTGTCTCGCTGACCCGGGCGGGCGAGGAGCTCCTGCCGTACGCCGAACGCATCCTCTCGCTCAGCGCCCAGGCACTCACCGAGACCGGCCGCGCGCTGACCGGCCGTTGCGGCGTCGGGCTACTCGAAGACCTCGCCGCGGCGCAGCTTCCCCAAGCGCTCGCCGACCTCGCCCGGCTGCACCCCGGTGCGAGGCTGGAGGTGCTGAGTTTCTCCACCGCCGAGATGCGGGAGGCCTACGAGGCGGGCCGCGTACAACTCGTGCTGGACGAGGTGCCGGTGGTTCCCGCGTCGCCGCGCTGGACGGTTCGCCGCCCGCTGGTCTGGGCGATCGGCCAAGGCGTGGACGTGACCGCCGATCCCCTGCCCGTGGTGCTGTTCTCGGGCACGTGCACCTGGCGTACGACGGTCCTGGAGACCCTGGAACGGGCCGGCAGGCCCTGGCGGGTGGCCTTCGAGAGCAACAGCCTGGTCGGCGTGCTCGCCGCGGTACGGGCCGGGCTCGGGGTCGCCGCACTGATGCCAACGAACGTCGAACCGGGCATGGTCGGCCACGACACGACCGCTCTGCCCACGCTGCCGGACATCGAACTCGGCCTCGCGCGACACCCGCGGACGGAGGGCGATCCACTGATCGACGCGGTGGAGACGGCGCTGCGACGCACGCTCTGAGAACAGCCGTGGCCCCTGCGTCAGCTCTTCGCCGGACATCCCCGGCCGGCCCTGCCCAGAGCACCCCGCGTGGAGCGCCCAAGTCAGCGAACGCGGCGGATACGGATCGGGCCGCGGGCCTTCTCCGGATCGACGGGCCGGCCGCCCTGGGTGATCTCCACCTCGCCGGCCGTCACCAGACGCCGGGCCGCGCGGCGGGCCGGTTCCATGAGCTCACGCCAGCCGTCGTCGTCCCCGTCGTACACCGCCCGCGCGGCATCGGACGGACAGATGGTCGCATCCACCGCACGCCCGTCGAGCAACTCCACGATGACTCGCTCCAGGCGCTGCTCGGTCCGCCGTTCCTTGTCACTCACGGCGCCAGTGTGACACCGCCGCCGACGAAATCCGGGCATCGGCCACCGCACAGATCCGCAGGTCGTCGGGCGCGGTTTTTCTCATGGCGGCCGATCAGGGGATGCTGGGTCCGCTCTCAGACGGAACGAAGAAGAGGGGGGCCGTATGAGCGAGACCTGCGTCATTCTCGACATCGGTGGCGTGCTGGAGCTCACGCCACAAACGGGGTGGGTCCAACGGTGGGAAGAACAGTGGGGGTTCCCGCTGGGCACGGTGCATGAGCGGATGCACGACGTGTGGCACGCCGGAAGCCTCGGGAGCATCAGCGAACGTGAAGTGCACGAGCAGGTAGCTGCGCGCCTGGGTCTCACGGCACCTCAAGTAACGGCTTTCATGGCCGACCTCTGGGCGGAGTACCTGGGGACGCCGAATGACGAACTCATCTCCTACGTACGGGCGTTGCGGGGAAAATGCCGACTGGGCATCCTCAGCAACAGCTTCGTCGGCGCCCGAGTGCGGGAGACGTCGCTGTACCACTTCGACGACCTGGTGGAAAAGATCGTCTACTCGCACGAGATCGGCATCGCCAAGCCTGACCCGAGAGCTTTCGAGACCGCATGCACCGCCTTGGGTGTGCTCCCGGAGAACTGTCTGTTCATCGACGATGTCGCAGTCAACGTCGAAGCCGCCGAGGCGCTGGGCATGCAGGGGCATCTGTTCGAGGACAACACCCGGACGATCGCTCGCATCGCAGCTCATCTTGATGCCGGTTCCCGAGCGCGACAAAGTGCCTCGCCCATCTGACCCGTACCCCGGCTTCGGCGCCGGGCGATGTCAGACCGCTCTGCCACGATCGGCACATGGGATTCTTCGATGATCTGGTGTTACCGGAGGAACCGGCCGCAGAGCGGACCGCATTGGTCCGGCTGTGTCCGCCGGGAAGTGACGCGGCACGCTCCGCACCGCCCACCGAGTGGTTCGCGCCAGTGCTGCACTCGCAGTTGGCGGTGGTCGGTTCCGGGGCGCAAGCCCGGGTGGTGATGACGGGATGGTCGCTGTGGCCACACTCGGCGACCTTGCATCTTTCGGTCTTCCGCAAGGCCAGATGGTCCAACACCGAGGGAGGGCGACAGTCCGGGCTCCGGGTCGGCCTGTTGTTCTGTGACGGGCGCCGGGTGACCTCACTGGACGCCAGGGTGGAGCGCCCTGTGGAGTGGACAAGGCCGGACGGGCGCAAGAGCACGGCTGTCACGGATCAGGCCGCCGGGCTGATCTGGCTGGACACCGGGCTGCACAAGTCCCGCCGCTCCCTCTTCAAGACCGACCTCGATCTGTATCTTCCGGACCTGCCCCCGCCAGGCGAGGCGCAGTTGGTCGTCGAGTGGCCGGACGAGGGCATCGAGGAGACGCGTACCTCGATCGATGCCGCTGCATTGGTCGCCGCGTCGGCGAGGGCTCTCGACATCTGGCCAGACCTCGAAGCACCGGATCCGGCGCAGCAACCGGAGACCTTCGCGACGTTCGAGATCGACGGACCGCCCGCCTTCCTGGCTCCGCCGCTGACACGACGCCAGCGCACGATGCTGCGCCATCAGGAGGAAGAACGGCTGCGCTACCTGCCGAGGCCCGACTGGGAACGAATGGCTTACGGGGACTGGGGAAACACGGCGGTGATCCAGGCCCGCCTGCAAGGGGGCTCGCCGCCCGACGCACACGTCCAAGGTGCGACTCCTCTGCACCTCGCAACAGAGCACGAGGCGGCCGACGCGGTCACCGCGCTCCTGTCCCACGGCGCGGAAGCCGACGCACGCGACGACCACGAGCACACCCCTCTGTGGTACGCGGCCTGCACCGTGAACGAGGCCAATGTCCGTGCGTTGATCGCCGCTGGGGCCGACGTATGGACACCGCAGACGGGTCCCTGGTCGCCGGGCCGCCTCCTGCTGACCACATCGCTCGCGCCACTCGTCGCGGAACTGCCCGGGAGAGAGGAGCTGCCCGCCGACGAAGCCGCCGCTTTCCGGGAGGCGGACGCACTCATCGCCGCCTGCGGCGAGCAGGAACTGTGGACCGAGGGGCTCGGCCTCTGCTTCGTGCGGGGGCTGAGTGAGGAAGAACTGATCCTCCGCCTCGGCGCTGACCCCACGCGATGCCCGACGGCAGACCTTGAGCACGCCCCCTTCGACCTGGCGGACCACGACGCGACCCTCCGCTACGTGGGAGTGACCAGCGTGGTCGGCACACCGGGCGGCTGCGTGATCACCCAAGAGGGATACATGCCGAGCGACAACACCGTTCTGCAGGCGATATCCGCGGGCACCGACGCGTACGGCATCTACTTCAACCCCAAGGGCGGCACCTTCGGGACGTTGGCCCGGAACGGCGAAGTCGTGGCGCATGAGGAGATCGGCCTGCCGCCAGGCAAGTCGGATCCAGCGGCCCACTGGCACTTCCGCTTCTGGCAGCGGCGGCACGCGTTCCCGCATGACGCCAACACCCTCGCCTACGCCGCCGCGGCAGCCGGTCTGCGCTTCAGCAACGCCCAGAAGGCCGTGGACCGTCGCTCGCCGCGCCGCTGGGTGGAGTTGCCTTCACGGCTTCGCCGCTGAGAAGAGGGCCGGCCGCTCCCTCAGACGCATCAGCCGAAGTGCCCGGCCGGCCCGCCCGCCTCACCCTCAGGGACACACCTTCGCCACCAGAGTCGCCAGCGCCTCCCCCAGCGGCAGGTCGACGCGCTGGGTCGCCCAGCGGTCGCCTCGGGTCGGGCCCTGGTTGACGATCAGGACCGGCGTGCCGGACTCCGCCGCCTGGCGCACGAAACGCAGGCCGGACATGACGGTGAGAGAGGAACCGAGTACGAGCAGGACGGCGGCCTCGTCGACCAGGCGGCGACAGTCCGCGACCCGCGCCGGGGGGACGTTCTCACCGAAGAAGACCACGTCCGGCTTGAGCACCCCGTCGCCGCAGCCCGCACACGCCACCACCCGGAATTCCCGTACCGCCTCGTCCGGCAGCTCCACGTCGCCGTCCGGATTGACCCGCGCGGCACGGTAGCGCTCGGCGGCGGCCTCGAACCCCGGGTTGGCCTCCCTCAGCCGTTGGTCGAGCTCCGCTCGGGTGCTGCCTCGCCCGCAGGTCAGGCAGATCACCCGGCTCAGGCTTCCGTGCAGCTCGATGACGTTGTGGGCCCCGGCCGACTGCTGCAGCCCGTCGACGTTCTGTGTGATCACGCCGGTGACGAAGCCTGCCTCGCTCAGCGCGGTCACGGCACGGTGACCGGCGTTGGGGCGGGCCCGCGTCATCGCCCGCCACCCCAGCTGACTGCGCGCCCAGTACCGCCGGCGCGCCTGCTCGGCGCCGATGAACTCCTGATAGGTCATGGGCGTGTGCCGACGCAGGGAACCGTTCGCGCCGCGGTAGTCGGGGATGCCCGACTCCGTGGAGAGCCCCGCACCGCTCAGCACCACGACCTTGCCCGCGCGCACCGCCTCGACGACAGCGGTGAGGTCGCTCGAGGCCGGGAGCAGACCGCCAGTGGGCTCCCAGGTCAACGTGGGTCGCATCCGCATGCCTGCCAGCTTACGTTCTTGACGCGCGAGCGCCGCGGTCACGCGTACCGGAGGGGGGGGCGGGCGCAGGTCGAGAGGGGGCAGGCCGCCCGGCGTGCAGACCCGGGCTCACACCGGGGCCGGCAGGTCCATCCGCGCGAGCTTGACCGGGTCGACCACGGCTGTCATCTCGGTGATCCGGCCATCGACGACGGTGAACGCGAGGACCGACAACGGGGTGCCGTCCTCGTGCCAGGAAATGACGCCGGGTGAACCATTGACGATCGCCGCGTGCCCCACCGCGGCCGCTCCGGCGGCCAGCTTCGCGCCTGCGGCCACCTTGGAGGCGCCGAGGACGACAGCCACACCGTCGGGGGTGTCGACGGTCAGTCGTACGTCGGGGTCGAGCAGGCGCAGCAGCTCGTCGAACTCACCGAGCCGGGCCGCTGCCAAGAACGCCTTGACCACCTCGCGCTGTCCTTGCTCGACGCCCGTCGGCCGCTCGGTCGACCGCACCTTTCTGCGGGCGCGGCTGGCGAGCATCTTGGTAGCGTCGGTCGACTTGCCGAGGATCTGGCCGATCTCGTCGAAGGGCACCGCGAACAGGTCGTGCAGCACAAAAGCCAGCCGTTCGTTCGGCCGGAGCGACTCGAGTACGACGAGGAGCGCGAGCCCGACCGAGTCCGCGAGCATCGCGTCTTCCTCGGGGACCACACCGTTGTCGAGCGTCACCACGAGCTCGGGGGGCTGGTCGCCGTAGGGCGCCTCGGGGCGGGACCGGCGCGATCGCAGGATGTCCAGGCTGATCCGGCCGACCACCGTCGTCAACCAGCCGGCGAGGTTGTCGATGGCCGCCGCATCCTGGCGGGAGAGCCGCAGCCACGCCTCCTGGACGGCGTCCTCGGCGTCGGCGTGCGATCCGAGCATGCGGTGGGCGACCGCGCGCAGCCGGTCGCGCTGGGATTCGAAGGCCACGGCCATCGGGTCCGCCTGGTCCATCGGGTCCGTCGCGTCTATCGGGTCGGTCGGGTCCGTCGGGCTGGTGCCGCACATGTCGTTACCTTCCTCAGAGCTGCTCCGTCGTAGGTGATGACGGGCCCGAACGGGCACAGGTAACCGATGTAGGGCCGGCCTGCTAGAAACAGCGTCATGACCTACCGTTTCGTCGCGCGTGAAGCCGGCGCAGAGATAGACCCGGACGGCGACTTCATCGAGGCCGGCATACGGGTGCGTGCGGGCGGTTGAACTGACCGACGACGTCTTCCGTGTGTCTCTGGCCCCGGACTCGCTGCCGGCGTTGAGGCTGAGTGACTGCGAGATCGAAGCAGCCATCGAGGCCCCTGCCGAAGACATCGCACAGTTCCGCGAGGTCCTCGCGCAGGTTCTCGCCTACGGCCGTGCGAACGCTCGCCCGCTGCGGGTCGCGCTCTGACGGGACATGGCTCCTCGCCCCAGCCCTGCGGATCACCCTTCCAGTACGTCCACCTGCGGGAGGGAGCGGTGCCGGTGGTGCGCCTCCGCGATGGCCCTCAGCGCGGGGCGGTCCAGCGCACGGTAGGCGAGTACGAGGAGTTCGTGCGCGAGGGCCTCGCGGTCCGTGTCGCCCGCCGACGCCCAGTGCAGGTCGCGGCCCAGGAGCAGCGCCTCCGTGGGGTCGCCCTGCGCGCAACGGCGGCGGGCATCCTCCACGTTCGCCCGCAAGGCGGCGGCATCGTCGAACAGGTCGTACATGTAGGTCGCGAACTTGTACTCGTCGACGCCGCGGTGCCCCGGGCGGTCCAGGGTGGAGGCGCCTGAAGCGAGCCCGCCCGCACCGTCCAGCGTGGTGATCCTGTGCGGGTCCACGGGTCCGGTGGCCCTGTCGTATTTCGAGGAGTAGGCGAGGCCGACTTCAGGTCGGTCCCCTGTTTCCACTGCGGTCAACGCATCGCGCAGCAGGGCCAGTTGACCGCTTCGCACGTCCGCCTCTTCGTCCCGTTCGTCGTCCTGGAGGTCACGCCAGAATCGTTCGAGGAGGGCACGTACCGCCTCCAGCGGCGTGCTCGCGGTGGTGTCGATCCCGCCGCCGTCGTTGTTGTAGTAGGAGGCAACCGTGCTGCAGGTACGGCCGTCGTCGAACCACAGGCCGTAGTGCAGACCGTCCGTGCCGCCGTGCATGAAGGTCAGGAATTCGGGCGGGTCCCGGTAGTAGCGGCCGTGCACGCGTACGTCGATGTCCCCGACCGGCATCCGCTCAGGTTCGCCGAACAGATCCATGATGCCGAACGGACTGACCCCCAGATCCGCCAGCGCGCGCTCTTCGACCGGACCAAGTGACCCAAGAAACCGCCAGAACCGGAAGATTGACTCAGGCAGTTCCAGGCCCCAGTCCCGCAGGACGCGCGCTTCGACGGCGGCTCGCGCTGCCGCATTCTGCGAGTTGCCGCTCATCGGAAGGTCCCCCAAGTTGTGGCGTGCGCACGCCGAATCACTACACTGAAAGGCGAGGTTATCGAAACCCCGGGCACGGTCGACACGGCGACCTCCCGCGCTGCTGACCCCACCCTGGTCAGGTCGCACCCGGCAGCCCCAGCACGGCCAAGAGCGTGGAGGAAAGTTCTCCTGAATTTCCCATGATCCGCAAGCCAGCGGATGCCTCTGACACACAGGCCCGGGCAATGACCGCCACGGCCGCGCATGGATCCCGCGCGGTGGGGCACCCGGCGGAGGCTGGAAGGGGAGGGCTGTTACGCCTGGGGAGGTCGAAGGGCCTCCCCTTCCATCACAGAGCAGGCAACCGCGCTCGCGTCAGTCACCAACTGATGCCAGCCGCCACCGGCAGGTGGTCGCTCCCCGTTTCCGGCAGCACCCACGCACTCTCCGGCTCCACACCCCGGACCAGGATCTGGTCGATCCGCGCCACCGGGAACGACGCCGGCCAACTGAAACCGAGGCCGTCACCGGCCTCAGTCTGCGCCGAGCGCAGCTGCGAGGTGAGGCCGGCCAGCGCGCGGTCGTCGGTGGTGCCGTTCAGGTCACCGAGCAGCACCACCCGCTCGTTCCGCTCGGCGGCGACGGCCTCGGCGAGCGCCTTCGCGCCGCGATCCCGGTCATCCGTCGTGAAGCCACCCTTGGGAACCACGCGTACGGAACCCAGGTGGGCCACATACACCGCCAGCGGCCCCTGTTCCGTGGCCACCGTGGCGCGCAACGCCCGGTTGTCGGCCATCTTGACGTCGGCCGGCTTGGTGTCCGCCAGCGGTCCGTAGTCCATCGCGGTGTCGACCGGCCGGGTGTCGGACAGCGGCAGCTTGCTCCACAGGCCGACGGTCCCCCTCACCACATGATGCGGATACGTCTTCGCCAGGCTCTTCTCGTACAGCGGCTTCGCCTGAGCACTGATCTCCTCCAGCGCCAGTACGTCCGCCTCGGAGGCGGCCAGGGCGCGGCCGGTGCCGGACGGGTCGGAGTTGTCGGCCCCGACGTTGTGGCTGGCCACGGTGAGGTCGCTGCGGGGGTGGGACTTGTCGGTGAGGAGCCCGCCGAAGAGGTGCAGCCACACCGTGACCGGCACCAGCAGCGCGACCACCGCGGAAGCGGAGCGTCGCCACAGCGCCCCGGCCAACAGCACCGGGACAAGCAGGCCGAACCACGGCAGGAAGGTCTCCACCAGGCTGCCGAAGCCCCCGTAGTCCGTGATCTGTGCGTGCAGCAGCATGAACAGACCAAGGAGCAAGGCCAGGGCAGTGAGCACCAGGCCACGCCTCCAGGGCCCCGGCCCGGCCGACACTCGCTGATCGCACCGGTCGCCCCGGTCGCCCTGGTCGCCCTGATCGCTCTGGTCTCTCTGGTCGCCGGCCTGGCTCGTCTCCTCCTCTGCGTCGGCCTGCACGATGCTCTGTCCTCGCTCGCTCACGCTCACTGCTGCATCCTCGGGTCCTCAGTGGGGTCGGCATACGTACGCGGGCAACCCTGATCGACCGCTTCGGGGCGTAGTTCGTAGTGCCACGGTTCGTTCTTGTAGATCTGGCACAGCCCGTACGCGGAGCCATGCTCGGCAAGCCACTTCGTGGCATCGGAGCGGCCGAGGTCGGCCGCGTCCCCTGACACGTGGGGAGACGTCGCCGCGGTGGCCACCCATCGGGCTGCCTCGTCCTCGGACCCGTACTCGGCGACCGCCTCCCGAAGAAGGTGATTCTGGTAGTCCGCGGAGCGCCAGCCGCTGTTGACGTAGACCTCGACTCCGTCGTCCGCCGCGTCCGACGCGGCCTGGCGCAGGGCCTTGAGCAGCTCCGGATCGAGGCGGGTCACGGCCGGAATCGCGTCCTCGAAGACCGTCACGCCGTCGGGAACTACTCCGTCATCCTTCCCGAGCGCCTCACGATCGGGATCGCTGCCGAAGGAGTTCAGGGGTGAGGCGGCCGAGGAGGACGAAGGCTTGAGTAATCGCCCGTCGAAGGCCGCGGTGATCGCCGCTATGACGACTGCCAGGCCGAGCAGGCCGAGCACGCAGAGCAGACCGACGGCAAAGCGCCGGCGCGTCCGGCGAGGCATCCGGCGGGGCAGTGTACCTGCTGATGGCGGGGTTCGAGTCATGCCGCCAGTCAAGGCACCAGCAGGTTGCCGGCCCGTATGCGGTTTTCGATACGCCGACGATATGCACCCGCTCGTAGCATCGAGAACATGCGCGTGTTGATCGTCGAGGACGAGCCCTACATGGCGGAAGCCATTCGCGATGGCCTACGCCTGGAAGCCATCGCGGCCGACATCGCGGGCGACGGCGACTCCGCCCTGGAACTGCTGAGCATCAACACCTACGACATCGCCGTACTCGACCGCGACATCCCCGGGCCTTCCGGTGATGAGATCGCCGCGCGCATCGTCGCCTCCGGCAGCGGGATGCCGATCCTCATGCTCACCGCCGCCGACCGTCTTGACGACAAGGCGTCCGGGTTCGAACTCGGCGCCGACGACTACGTCACCAAGCCGTTCGAACTGCGGGAACTCGTCCTCCGGCTCCGGGCGCTCGACCGCAGACGTGCCCACAGCCGGCCTCCGGTCCGTGAGATCGCGGGGCTGCGGCTTGATCCGTTCCGACGCGAGGTCTACCGGGACGGCCGTTACATCGCGCTGACCCGCAAGCAGTTCGCCGTACTCGAGGTGCTCATCGCCGCCGAGGGAGGTGTCGTCAGCGCCGAGAAACTCCTGGAGCGCGCGTGGGACGAGAACGCCGACCCGTTCACCAACGCCGTCCGCATCACCATCTCGGCGCTGCGCAAGCGCCTCGGCGAACCCTGGATCATCGCCACCGTGCCCGGCGTCGGCTATCGCATCGGAGTCGACGGTGGATAGATCTCCCGGCCTCAGCGTCCGCCTCAAGCTCACCCTCAGCTACGCCGGGTTCCTCATGGTCGCCGGTGCCTTGCTGCTCGCCGCCGTGGGCTGGTGGCTTCTGCGGGAGGGGTGGTTGCAGACCAACGAAGAGGGGTCATGGAGAGCGACTCCGGGCACCACCTTCGTGCGCGGGTTCGCTCCCATCGCGGCCGCGGTCATGGTGTTCCTCCTGGTGTTCGGCCTCCTCGGAGGATGGGTCCTCGCCGGCCGGATGCTCGCCCCTCTGACCCGTATCACGGACGCCACCCGCACCGCCGCGACAGGATCGCTCTCGCACCGCATCCAACTGCCCGGCAGCCAGGACGAGTTCCGCGAACTCGCCGACGCCTTCGACGCGATGCTCGAACGGCTCGAAGCACATGTCGCCGAGCAGCAGAGGTTCGCGGCCAACGCCTCGCACGAACTACGCACGCCACTGGCCATCTCGAAGTCACTTCTCGACGTGGCCCGCACCGATCCGTCACAGGACAAGGGCGAAGTCCTTGACCGCCTCCAAGCCGTCAATACGCGAGCGATCGACCTCACTGAAGCCTTGCTCCTGCTCAGCCGAGCCCGGCAGCGGTCCTTCACCCGAGAACAGGTCGACCTGTCCCTTATGGCGGAAGAAGCCACCGAAACACTGCTCCCCCTCGCGGAACGGAACGGCGTCACCATCGAGACCCGCGGCGACGTCACCCCCACGACCGGATCGCCCGCGCTCCTGCTGCAACTGACCATGAACCTCGTGCACAACGCGATCGTCCACAACCTGTCCGAACAGGGCATGGTCTGGGTTACCACCAGCACCCGCCCCGGCACCGTGACGCTCACAGTCGAGAACACCGGCGAGAAATTGACTCCCCACCTGGTCGCCACACTCACCGAACCCTTCCAGCGCGGCACCGAGCGCATTCACACCGGCCACGCAGGCGTCGGCCTCGGTCTGGCCATCGTCGAGACCATCACCCACGCACACAACGGCACCCTCACCCTCGCGCCACGCCCCGGCGGCGGGCTGCGCATCACTGTGGAACTTCCCGCGACGCCACCGGACATGGACGCCTAGGAGGTCGCCGGGCGCGGCCTGATCACGTTGCGGCCGACCGGTCCGAGTGGCGCGTGGTGTTCGGGGGTAGAGCGCGATAGATCGGCGGAACGACGTGTGAGCCGCCGGTCTTGTTGGCGCCGCCGGGGCACTACCGGCGGCATCGGCATGTCATGTACGGGACAGTCGCATACCCCTCGTGGTGTGCCAGAAGAAGGGCGACGACGACATCATGAAAAAATCCGCCTTACAGGGCTCCCTCCGCGCGAGCCTCGCGCTCGGCGCGGCGCTGACGTCGACCGTGCTGTGCGTGACAGCGATGACGGCGACGACGGCGAGCGCCGCCGTGCACCGGGACGCGAGCGGCGGTACGGCGATGGCCTCCGCCGCCGCCCGCGCGGGAGCGCAACGCGCCTGCCCTGTCGTGTACTTCGACCTGGGCGAGACCCTCGTGCACACCGCCGACGACGGCAGCACCAGCTATCGGCCCGGGGCGGCCTCCTATCTGCGTGCGCTGCGCGAACGGCACATCAGGATCGGCCTGATCACCAACGTTCCGCCCTCCTGGGGCGCGACCGATGCCGAGCGTGCCGCCAGGCTGAAGAAGGAGGTCGACGCCACCTGGCGGGGCTCCGCGCCCTTCGCGTGGGAGGACTTCGGCGACCGCGTCCTCACTCCCCGCACGGAGGCGGAACGCAAGCCTGCCCCCGTGCTCTGGCAGCGCGCGAAGGCCTCCGCGGGCCACTGTCGGGTCGTCTATCAGGCCGAGACCGCCGAGGAGGTCGATGTCGCAGCCTCGCTCGGCTACGTCCCGTACCAGGTAGACCGGCCTCACCGACCCGCGTACCTTCCCGTCGGGCTGATCGAACTCCTCGGCCACCGGCCCCGCTGACCCCAGGTCCCAGGCAGGCTGCTGCTACTCGTCGGCCCGCCGCCCGCGGCGCCCCCCTCCGGAGGCGCCAGGAGCCGCGCGGGCGGATGGGTTGCGCTTGCCCTCGTTGGCGTCCGCCGTGGCCTGGAGCCCTGACCGCTTCACCACCCCACTGCGCAACAGCAGTTGGAAGGCTCCGAGCAAGACGGCTGTCGCCAACGCGCTGTGCCACAGCAGGGCGTCCAAGTGCCCGGCCGAGAGATAGGCACCCGCGGCGACCGCGGCCAGGGCGCACACCGCGCGGTCCACGATGCTCTCGACCGACAGCAGCGTGGCGCGCGGGGCGTGCGCGGGCACCGCGTCGTTCACCAGTTTGCGCTGCACCGGGTACGCGAAGCCGGTCGCGGCGGCGAACAGGCAGAGCAGCGCGACCACCGCCCACGGCCCGCCGAGCGTCATGGCCGCCAGGGTGCCCGCGAGCACGAGGCTGAGGATCGAGACCCAGGCGACCGGTGTGAGGCGTCGGCTCAGCCACTGGGGGCGGGCCGAGGCCACCGCCTCGGCGACCGTCATCGCGGCCAGCACTCCCCCGTGCGAGGCCTCGGCGATGCCGTGGTCGAGCAGGATCGGCTGGAAGAGATTGACCTGGCAGATACGGGACAGCGTGAACACCGCCACGCCCTGCACCATCACCATGGCCAGCCACCGCGAGGAGGCGACGCAGCGCAGCGCGGAGCCCGCGTCCCGCAGGAACGCCCCGCCCCTGCGTCCTCCGGCGGAGGTGTCCGCCTTGCCTGCCCGGTCGCCCGCTCCCGCGAGCCGGGGCAGGGCGATCGCGCAGGCGAGGGAACCCGCCGCGCTGGCGGCACTGAGCACGTACGGAGCCGCGTGGGCGACGGACATCAAGGGTCCGACCAGCGGCCAGCACCCGACCTTGGCCGCGAGTCCCAGGGCCCGAGCGGTGCCCTCCGCCTTCAGGTAGTGCTCGTCGCAGCCTTCGGCGCGCAGCCCGTCGTACAGATAGGCGCTCGCCGCACCCGAGGTGAGCGAGCGGCCCGCGGCGATGGCGAGGAAATGGACGAGGAAGCCGGTGTACGAGGCGCTGAGCACCGGAGCCAGGTTCGCCGCCGTCATGACCACCGCGCCGGCCCGCAGGCAGTTGCGGGTGCCGATCCGGTCGGCGATCAGGCCGGTCGGGATCTCGAAGAGGCAGAAGGCCACGTAGTAGATGCTCTGGATGCCGAAGATCTGCGCGTCCGTGAGCCCGGCGGCCTTCTGGTAGGCGTAGAAGACGGGCATCCACCACAGCAGGTTGAACAGCAGCTGGAAGCCGTAGTTGAGCCGGATGATGCGGCGCGCGGTGTCCGTCAGGCCGGTGGCTCGCACCCTGTGGGTGGGCGCCTTCACAGCGCGTACGGGCGGATCTGGACCAGCCGGAAGTCGCCCCGCTCGGTCATCAGCCACTCGATGTCCAGCGGCTTGTCCACGTCGGAGCCGCCGAAGTGCGAGCCGCTGAAGTGGGACTGCAGGAGGCGTCCGGTCAGCGACAGGTCGGCGAGCCGGGCGCGGGTGGCCGCGGGCAGGGGCTCGTCCCAGGAGCCCAGGGCGACGGTGCGGCCGCCGCCCTCCACGGTGTTGTAGAGGTACTGCTGCGGCAGGACCGAGCCGTCGACCACCTGTTCCGGGGAGCCGGGCGAGCAGTTGAGGTAGACGTTGCGGAAGTCCTCGCGGCGGGTCGGGTTGCAGGTCACCAGGACGCCGCCGAGGGAGGCGGGCTCGTACTCCTGGATGATCACGCCCATGTAGGTGTCGTCCAGGGAGATGCCGACCTCGTGCCGCAGTCGCACGCTGCGCGGTGACACCAGCGAGGCCCACACCTGGCGTACGGCGTCCAGGAGTTCGCCGGTGGAGTGGACGGTGGTGACGGAGTCGTAGACGCCTGCCGCGGAGAAGCCGGGCAGGTCCTCGGCGTTGGACGAGGAGCGCACCACCAGGCGTCGGTGTGTGGCCGCGATGGCGGTGAATGCCTGGTCGATCTGCCGGGTGACCGACTCGGGGACGGGTGTGTTGCGGATCAAGTGCTGGAGTTGCAGGCAGAGCGAGTCCAGGACGTCGGTGGCGTCGAGTTCGAGTGCCATCTTGAGCTTGCCGATGCCCTGTTGGAGGGCGGGCGAGGAGGCCAGGAAATGCTGCTGGAGCGCGAAGGGGAGCGCGACTCCTTCCGGGGCGTCGACGGTGGTGGCCACGAAGTCGGCCGCCGCCGTGTGGAGTTCGGCCGTGGAGGGTGTGCTGAGGCCCAGCCGCGCCCCGAGGTGCGCGTAGAGGCTTTCGCGCGGCGGGCGGGGCCGGCCGTAGAAGGCGGTCAGGTCGGCCGTGCGGCTGTCGAGTACGTGGTGCAGTTCGCCGAGGTTGGCCGCTTTGGTGCCGTAGCGGTCGCGGTCCGCGCTGCGGAGCCGGTGCAGGGCGAGGACGGGGGCGTCTTCGAGCAGGGGCGGCTGGAGGCGTATGCGCTGCTGGTGCCAGGCCGGTGCCCGCAGGGCCGGCTCGTGATCGAGCCGCTCCAGGAGGATCTCGTCCTCGCGCACGCGGTAGCGGACCCACGCGCCGTCGAGCTGGTCCTTGTCGACGAGCTGTCGCAGGTCGCGCACGATCGCGTTGGGTATGCCCCAGCCGGAGGCAAGCACATTGGTGTGCGAAAGCGGGGTGATCGGCGCGGTGTTGAGGAATCCCGCCACCCGGGGCACGTCGTCCGGCAGGCAGGGCATGGCCACGATGTCCGCCCAGCCGAGACCTGCCTCCGCCGCCGCGTACTCCTCGTGCGTACGGAAGTACCGCAGTCGCCCGGTGGCCTCGCCGGGGTTGAGCGGAGTGCGGGTGCGGGAGCCGAAGAGCTCGTGGCTCAGGATGCGGGGTACGCGCTGTTCACTGATCGCCGCGAGTTCCTCCTCCTGGCCGTGGTTGGCGGGCTTGAGGAGTACCGGGAGCCTGCCGTCGACGCGTTCACGCACGAACTCGTAGAAGTGGGCGAGCAGTTCGCCGTGCATGGTGTCGGCCTCGGTCGTCTCCAGGACGAGGAAGGTGCGTTCGCGGCCGTCCGTTTCCTGCTCGGTGTGCAGGGACAGCACGCCGAGCAGGAAACGGCGCTCGGGGTCCATGTAGACGGAGGCGTTGAAGGCGTCCAACTCGGCGTCCAGCGCTTCGAGTTCCATGCCCAGGACGCGGGTGGCGATGTAGTTGACGTGGAAGGGGTGCGCGGTCGTGTCGAGCAGGTGCCAGGTGTTCTCGGCGCGGTCGACGACGACCTTGAGGTAGGGGTGGCCGGCCAGGACGCCCGAGAGCGTGCGGAAGAGCGGCAGGGAGAGGTTCTCGCCGATGACCGTGCGGTCCGTGGCCGGCTCGGCGGGGCCGGTGAACATCTGGGCGGTCATCGGACGACCTCCTCGGGCTGCGCGGCGGGCAGGACCCGGGGCAGGGCGTCCACCAGGGTCTCGAAGTCCCGCAGGACCGTCCGCGGGTCGGTGGCGGACAGCAGGCACAGCGCCGCCATGGTGTTGGCGCCCGCGGCCGGGTCGTACACCGGCACGAGGGTGCCGTCGGTGAGCGAGCTCTCGGCGACCACCGACAGTTCGCTGCCGTGGCTCAGGGGCACGTCCGCCGCGACGGCGGTGAAGTCCCAGACCTTGCGGTCCTGCCAGGCCTCGCCCTTGGAGTCGACCGCGAGGACGACGAGGGAGCCCGCGGCGCCGTTCGCCTGTGCGGGAGTGAGGGCGTGCCGGGGCCACTCGACCGGGCGGCCAAGAAGGTGGTCGACGAGCATGCCCACGAGGTCGAGCCCGAAGACCTCCTCGATCTGCGGCACCGTCATCGCGCCGCCGAACCGGGCGGCCGTCTCGATCAGCCACATGCGGCCGTCCGCACCGAGCTTGATCTCGGTGTGGGTACCGCAGTCACGCAGTCCGAGAGCGTCGACGGACGCTCGGGCGAGGGCCACGATCCGGTCCTGGGCGTCCTGGGACAGCAGGGCGGGCGTGATGCCCGCGCGCTCGGTGAACGGCTCGACGGTGGGCATACGGCCGCTGAGGCAGATCGGGCGGAACACGCCGTCCGCCACCACGCCCTCGACGCTGACGTAGTCACCCCAGCCGGGCTCGTCGAACCAGTCCGAAGCGGTGCCGCTCACGATCTGCTCGACGACGAAGTCCGCCTCAGCCTCGGCCACATGGAGTTCCGCGTATCCCAACTGAGCGGATTCGGCCATCACTTCGCGTGACCGGCGCCACGCGGCGGATGCCTCGTGCGGGGAGCGGATGATCTGGTGCGCGGTGGATCCCGCGCTCCAGGCCGCCTTGAGGAGGAGCGGGAAGGGCAGGTCGCGGGCCGCTTGGTGCAGATCCGACTCGGTGGCGACCGGACGGAACTCCGGTTGCGGCAGGCCGTGTTCGTGCCAGGTGCGACGCATCAGCCGCTTGTCGCGTGCCAGCGCGGCGGCGCTGCCCGCCCCCGCCAGACCCAGCGCCCGGCAGGCCTCGGCGACGGCCACGACCGCGTACTCGGAGAAGGTGAGCACCGCGTGCGCGCCCACGGCTTCGGCCCGCGAGACGATCAGGGACACCAGGTCGGCGCTGCGCGCGTCGGCGGGCGTCACGACGGAGGCGCACAGCCGCTCGGCCGTCTCCGACACGGCGGGAGGCAGTGCGCTGAGCGCCAGCAGGTGCACTTCCGCCCTGGCGGCCGTCCGTGTGAGGACGTGACCGAGCGGCGGGCCACCCTTGGCATGCACTAACAGCACCTTGCTCACTGAAGTTCCCTCTCCATTCGTCCGGTTGAGGCATGACGTCGTACGGATCGGTGACGCGCGTAGAACACGCGGGGCCACCGGGACGTACGTTGCGGGGCGTGTTCACCCGCACACTCAAGGGGACCAGGCGACAGACGGCCGAAGCGCCGACGGGGACGTCTGCCGTTCAGGCAAATGCCTGAGTGCCGCGGTCGCACGCGGCGTCCGGGCGGCCCTCGTCCCGCCCGATTCGGCCGAGAAACCGAGCATGCGCGAGATCGACACGGGATACGCATCGCTTTGTGACTGTGCGTCAACCAGTGGAATACGGACGGAGATACCGCTGTGAACGACTCCAATCTCAAGGCACTGCTTGAACACCTGCCCGCGTTCTGGTGGGAGGTGGACCAGCCGTGGCAGGTCCTGGAGAGGGGAGGCGGCGCCTTCGCCGACACCGGGACAGCGCAGCGCTTCCTGGAGCGCATGCACGAGGAACTCTCGGCCCCGGGGCATCCACCGGAGGAGGTCAGCTGGCAGGCGCAGTTCGACGGACGCACCTTCGACGTGAGCTGGCCCCTGGACGAGTCGCGCGCCCACAGCCGTACGCGCGGTCTCGCGGTGGAGGTCGACGCGCACGCACCACACCGGTACGCCGCCTTCGCCGACCTCGTCGACCTTGCCCCGGCCGCCGCCTTCATCCGGGACCGCGCGGGACGCTACCTGTGGGCCAACCATGCCTACGCGCACCTCTACGGCACCACGCCGAGGGAACTCACCGGCAGATACATCGAAGACTTCGACGCCCCCGCCGAGGCCGCCCAGTTCCGCGCCCTGGACCAGGAGATCCTCAGCCGGGGCACTCCGGTGCGGCACACCCTCGGCTATCGCCGCCCGGACGGCAGCGTCGGCCAGGCAGCCGGGCACCGCTTCCCCGTGCGGGAGGACGCGGAGACCTGCGTAGCCGGGATCTACGTGGACATCACCGACCACCTCCGCGCCATGGTCCAGCGCCAGGAGGCGGAGGAGAACCTGCAGGCGCTGCGCGACCACAGCGGACTGCCCTGCGCGCTGCTCTCGGCCAACGGGCGGGTGATCGAGGCGAGTTCGGCGGCCGCCGAACTCTTTCACCTCGGCCTTCCCGACTTGGTGGGCCGTCGCGCGCACACGCTGCTCGCCCCCGCCCCCGCCCCCGACCTCGATCGGCTGCACCGCAGATGGAACGGTCTGATAGCCCGCCGCACCAGACGGGTGGAGACGTCCGCCGTGCTCGTCGACGCCCGGGGGCGGCAACGCCGTGCGCAGCTCCACCTGACGACGGTCGGCCATTCGGCTGCCCATGCCCGGCACGTCTGGGCTGTCGTCACGCATCAGAGCCTGGCCCACGAGGCCCATCCCTCGCTCACCGCCGCGCAGATCCGCATCCTCTCCCTCCTGGCGGAGGGCAGCAGCAACAGTGACATCGCCGCCTCGCTGCGGCTGTCCCGGCAGACGGTCGACTACCACCTGAGCCGCCTGCGGCAACTTCTGGACGCCACCACGCGCCCCGCCCTGGTCGCCCGGGCGTACGTCCTCGGCATCCTCGCCCCGCGCGCCTGGCCCCCGCGTTCGGCGACGGCGGCCCATCCGCTCAGCTCCGTCTGACGGACGGAATCCGAGATCCGGGAGCCAACGCCGCGAAATTGCCCGGCATCTGACGTGAACAAATCTTTTCCGATGGCCAGTGGCGGCTGCCAGCATGGAAGGTCGGACGAGAAGTCCGTCGACAATGGGGGGGCCGTTCATGTCATTTGTCAGGCTCTTTTCACTCCATGGCGGTCGGCAATGACGCGGCGGTCGCCTGCGCGACGGCGCCGGCGACGCCCGACCAAAAGGCAGCAGCGGCAACAAGCGCGACTTGTGGCGCTTCTTGCCGGTGCCGCCGTGGCGCTCACACTGGTTGCCCCTATTGTCAACTGGCTTCTCGTGCACTGGTGGTTACTGATCGCTTTCGCCGTCGCGGCCGCGTCGGCGGGCCTTGGGCTCTTGCATCATCGACGCCAACGGGCATTGTGGGCCGACGTCAGGCGCCGGCAACTGCGCTATGCGATGTCACGGTTGGACGCATTGCATCACCGCGAGTTCGAGTACGCGGTACGCGACTTGATGCGCCGCGACGGCTGTATGGACGCCCGGCAGACGGGCGGCACGGGTGACAACGGGGCGGACGTGGTCGCCACCGACCCGATGGGCCGCAGGTGGGTCATTCAGTGCAAGCACCGCAGGAACGGAGCACAGGGTTCGCCGGTCGGCACACCCGACCTGCAGCGCGTCAACGGGACGGCCCGCCAGCTCCACGGCGCGGACATCGTGGTAATGGTGACCAACGGACGCTTCTCCCAGCGGTGCGCTCCCCTGGCCCGGCAGCTGCACATGCACCTGGTGGACCGCGCCACGCTCGCCAACTGGGCGGCAGGAGCACGGCCGTTGTGGGAATTGCTGCCCAATATCCCGCCCCCGCCTCGCTTTATGCCCACGAACTGAGCCCCTATATCAGGTTCGCCATGAGGCGTCAGCACCGGGTCCCACCGAAAGCGATGCCCGTTTTGACATGAAAAATAGGGATCGCATTATGTCCGCTTTTGCGAATAAGGCAACTTCTGACCCCACTTGGCCTTGCGCTGCAGTGGAATGAGTCACACCCGCAGATCGGGGCCTCAAGGGCCGCTCGGCGCATTTTCGTTTCCCGCAAACAAAGTTGAGGCTATTTGATCAATGAGGGCGCGGGCAGCGGACTCCGAGAATGGGCCTCGCGCATTCCCCGAGTGAATTCCGGCCTTGTTCTGTCCGGGCATTCTCGCCTAACGTCACCGTCAATCCGGATGGAACGCCGAATCCTGCCGCTGTCCGGAAACCCTTCCCGTACTCACTCACTTACGCACGGCAGGAGCGGGGGACCCAGGTAAGCCGCCGATCCGGATTCCGGAACGGCTAGGGGTGAAGTCGCATTCACAGTGCGACCGGACATCTCCCGTCCGAACCCGACAGCTCACCTCGTAGGCGACGGAGAGGAATTCGTCATGCCTGCAAAGGGTAAGCACCGCCGCCCCAAGTCCACCGCGCTCAGCCGGGGCATCGCCGCGGCAGGCACGGGCGGCGCCGTGCTCGTCCTCCCGGTGATCGGCGCGACCGCCGCCAGTGCGGCGCAGCCCGCCGCGGCCGCCAAGCCCGCCGCCGCCCCCAAGACCTACGTCGTCGCGGCGGGCGACTCTCTCGCCAAGATCGCCCGAGAGCACTCGGTCAGCGGCGGCTGGAAGAAGCTGTACGAGGACAACCGCAGCGTTCTGGGTGCCGACCCGAAGCTGATCCACCCCGGCCTCAAGATCACCATCGGGCAGAAGGCCCCGGCGGACGACGCGGCCGCCTCCAAGGCGTCCGACCAGCGGGCCGACCGCTCCGAGCGCTCGAGCGCGGCCAAGCCCGCCGTCGCCCCGGCGAAGAAGACGTACGCCAACAACCTCGACGGCTGGATCAAGGAGTCGCTCGACGTCATGGCCCAGCACGGCATCCCCGGCACCTACGAGGGCATCCACCGCAACGTCATGCGCGAGTCCTCCGGCAACCCGCTGGCCATCAACAACTGGGACGTCAACGCCGCCGCGGGCACCCCGTCCAAGGGGCTCCTGCAGGTCATCGGCCCGACCTTCGACGCCTACCACGTGCCCGGCACCTCGCTGGACAGCTACGACCCGGTCGCCAACATCACCGCCGCCTGCAACTACGCGGCCGACCGGTACGGCTCGATCGACAACGTGAACGGCCCCTACTAGGGAATACCGGCCTCCACCACCCTGAGCCCCGGCACGCACCGCGTGCCGGGGCTCAGGGCTGTCGGAACCTCCCGGAAGGGGCCCTCGAATTGGCATGCACCCGTCTATTCACCGACGGGTGCATGCCCATAAGGTGAGCGACCTTCGCGTTCCTGGGGGGTCTCATGAACGGTCTCCGTCGTCTCAGTGGTCGCACTGGTCTCCGTGGTCACCATGGTCTCCGTGCGGCCATCATCGGCCTTGTCATCGCGTGCACCGCCGCCGTATCACCTGTCGCGGTCGTATCCCCGGCCGTGGCCGTGCCCTCCGCCGAGGCCGACAGGCCGGGCGTGACGCCGAGCTGGTCGGCGCTGCCGGTGCCCGCGGCCGCACCGCCCGTGACCGTGTCCGACCTCGCCGCCCGCGGCCCGGGCGAGGCCTGGGCCACCGGGAACGAGCACACCACCGACTGGGTGCGGCCGATGCTGTACCGGTGGGACGGCGCGGCGTGGAGCCGGGACAGGAGCTTCCCCGGCGCCGAGGCGTCGGGCTGGCTCGGCGAGGTGCAGTTCGTCGGCAAGGAAACATGGATCATGCACAACCGCGACGGAGCGGGCGAGATCCTGCGCCGGTCGGCGGAAGGATCGGATGGGTCGGGAGAGTGGAGCACGGTCCCTCTGCCGCAGACCATGTGGGTCTACCAGGACTTCGCCGCCGTGCCCGGTGCCGCGTGGGTGGTCGGTGAGGACGACACCGGGCTGAAGGTCCTGCACTACGACGGCTCCGGCTGGACCACACAGTCCACCCCCGAGGGCGTGCTGTACCTGATGGGGATCACCGCGCGCACGGCCACCGACGCCTGGGCCTGGGGGGACACCACCAACGGGACGACCGTCCTGCGCTGGAACGGCACCGCCTGGCGGGACGCGAAGGTGCCGCTGCCGCCGAACAGCAACATCCACACGATGCTGGTCGAACCGTCCGGCCGCGTCACGATCGGCGGCAGCCAGTACACCGACGGCGTGCCCCGCACCTACCTCATGACCTGGAACGGCCACACCTGGCGCACCACCTACCCGCCCTTGGGCGACACCTACACCGAGGGCATGGTGCGCGGCCCGGACGGCGCCTTGTGGCTGCCGGTGCGCAGCGACCGCGCGTTCCAGTCGAAGTACGCGCGGGTCGACGGCTCCCGCACCACCTTCTCCTACGGCCCTGAGCGCACGAACGCGATCGACGTGAAACCGCGTGTCCTGACGAAGGCCGGGTCCTCGCTGCTGTCCTTCGGGACCGCCGAGATCTACGGCTCGAAACCGAACCTGATGAGCGAGCGGCTGGGAGGCTGACCATGGTGCGCCGACTTCTCGTCGCGGTTCTCGCCGTCGCGATGACCGTCATCACCGTCATGAGCTCGGCCGCGGCGGAGCCCGCTGCCTGGCAGCACGTCCCGGTCCCGGCGGGGATACGCCCGCAGGCCGGGCTGAACGAGGCCGTGGCGTTCGGCCCCGACCGGGCGTGGGCCGTGGGCTCCGACGCCGTCGGCCGCGAGGCCCCGGGCTTTCCGCTGATGCTGCGCTGGGACGGAACCGCGTGGCAGCGCCAGAGTCTTCCCAAGGTCAGTTGGCAAGGAGATCTGCTGTCCATCGCCGCGACCTCTCCGAGCGCGATCTGGGCGGTCGGCCGTGACTCGGCGGGCGGCGCCCGCCTGCTGCGTTACGACGGCACCGCCTGGCGCGAGAGCCGGCCGCCCCGCGGTGTCCTGCTGACCAAGGTCGTCACCGGCGGCGGGGAGACCTGGCTGATCGGATCGCGGGACGGCGCGCAGGTCTTGCTGCGGCGGGAGGGAAGCGGCTGGCAGGACATGCCGGTGCCGCCGGGAGCCGTCTACGGCATGCACGTGGTGGCGGCCGACGACATCTGGGCCGCGGGCGCCACCAACTCCGGCGCCGCCGTCTCGCATTGGGACGGCAAGGAGTGGCAGCAGACGATCGTGGACGGGTTCCCGAGGTCGGCCGTGGGCAGTGTGCTCGCGGTCTCGCCGACCGAGGTATGGGCGGGCGGCACGGCCGGGTTCGTCGGTGGCCCGGTGGGCAAACCGATTCCGCCGCTGCTGATGCGCTGGGACGGGAACGGGTGGAGCCGGGTGGCCGTACCCACCAACTTCGGTTCGATCAGTTCGTTCGCTCCCGCCGCGAACGGCAAGCTGGGCTGGGTCTCGGTGGCCAACTCGCAGAAGTACGGTCCGCCCGGCAGCTACCCGCCACTGGTGCCCGGGCCGGATTTCCTGTCCTGGGACGGCCAGTCGTTCGCCGAGTACAGCGAACCGGCGGTGGCCGGGGAGGGCGACTCCCGGACGCTGCAGCTTGCGCCCGTGCCGGGTACGTCGACGGTGTGGTCGGTCGGCCGCGCCGCCGGACCCGAGAACACCTTCGCTCCGCGCATTCAACGCTTCGGCTGAGGAGGCTGTATGGAGGGGTGGATCACCTTGGTGATCCACTGATCCACTTCTCTGTGGGAGGTCCTAGCATGGGCCCATGCCCAACAAGCCGTCACGCGTCGAACTGTGCCCGCTCACCCTCGCCGACCAGGATGAGTTCTGCGCGCTCGTGCGGGCCAGCACCGAGCTCCACTCGCCGTGGATACAACTGCCCACGAACGCGGCGGAGTTCCAGGACTGGACGCGCCGCTTCAGTGACGGCACCACCCAGGGTTTCCTGATCCGCGTTCAGGAGACCGGCGCGGCGGCCGGGATGGTGAACATCAACTCGATCATCCGGGGCCGCTACCAAGGCGCGTCACTGGGCTACGCGGCCTTCGCCCCGTCCGCGGGGCGCGGTTACATGACTGAAGGTCTCACGGTCGCCCTGCGGCACGCCTTCGACGACCTGCGGCTCCACCGGTTGGAGGCCAACATTCAACCGGCCAACCAGGCGTCCTTGGCCCTGGTTCAGCGACTCGGCTTCCGTTACGAGGGCCTCTCCCCCGCCTATCTCTATATCGACGGAGCCTGGCGCGACCACGAACGCTGGTCCATCACAGCCCCATCCCCCTGGAACCCCGACCCTTCACTTCCCCGGGTCTAATCTGCTCCTGCCCTACACCCTTACGTACCTGACGTACTGCACGTACTGACAGAACTGCTCGTCGCCCCCAGACTGACGACGGAAACCGCACTGCTCCATGAGCCGGTCGGCGTCGGCCGCACCGAAGACGCGGTAACCCGAGCGTTGATGCGCCACCACGGTGGTCTCGCGCAGCACGTAGTAGTCCTTGGTGAACCGGCCCCCTCCTTCCGCCCGGGTCTCTTGCGCGTAGACAAGCCCCCCGGGCAACGTCCGCCGGAAGGCGTGATGTGCGTCCTGAACCGACAGGATCAGAAGTCCCCCCGGACGGAGCGCGGTTGCGAGATTCTCCAGACCCTTGATGTTGTCGCTCTGCTCCACCAGGTGGCTGCCCAGGGTGATGTCGTCGCCGTCGCGGAGGCAGTACCAGATGCCGCCGACGGAGTAGGCGACGTCGAATCTCGATTCCGGCACGCTGTGGCGGATGTCCGTCTCGACCAGCGTCACCCGGTCCCCGAGTCTGTTCCGAGCCTGGGTGAGCATTTTCTCGGTGTGGTCAATGCCGGTGATCCGCATGCCGGCTGGCCCTGTCGCAAGCAATTGATCACACACCAGTCCTGTGCCTACGCCGAGTTCCAGAACATCCCTGCGGTCGCCGATGAGTGCCCGCAATTCCCTCGCATAGGCGACGTAGTCGTAATACCCGGAGGTCATGATGAGGTCGTAGTGCGGCGCGAGCGCGTCATAGGAGTTGGTCACGCGCGGCACCGTACCGACGGCTCCTCGGCCCTGGAAGTGCGCGTCTCGTTGCGCGTGGGGGCAGCGGGCAGAGGCTGGCAGCGGCGTGACCGGCCATCAGTTGTGTGATGCCGGGCCCGACACGCCTTTCGCTTCCGGGCGAAATATTGGAATTGACTGATAATGCGAGGGTGCTCAAAACCACGCTGCCCCGACTGATTCTCCCCTTGCTCATCTGCACGGTTTCTCTCGGCGGATGCAGCGACGAAAGAGCTCCGGCCGACGGCCGGTCGGGGCGTCATGCGCCGCCGCACAACGCTTACGGCAAAATCCCGCCGCCGGAACGGGCCACGGCCATCCCCCAGCTCGGGCCGGACATGCAAAAGGCCGTGGACCGTCGGGGTGCCAGGCAGGTGGTCCTCGTGTCGGGGGACGCACCCGACTCCAGCTACTCGACGGTTCATCTGTTCGAACGTGACGACAGGGGCGGGTGGCGCAGGGTCTTCGAGCCGTGGCCGGCCCGCAACGGCCAACGCGGCTGGACCGAGCACCACACCGCGAGCGACCGGAGCACTCCGGTAGGGGTGTTCGGGCTGAGTGATGCCGGCGGGCTCCTGCCCGACCCGGGTTCCAAGCTGCCCTACGACCAGTCCCCCGTGTACGACGAGGACGGCGTCGGCTTCCTGGGCCAGTCCCTCAGGGGGGCCTTCGACCACGTGGTGGCCATCAATTACAACCGCCAGCCCGGCTCCCCGCCCAGGGACCTCGTACGCCCCCTGGGGGCCGAGCGCGGTGGAGGAATCTTCATCCACATGGACCACGGCGGGCCGACCCAGGCCTGCGTGGCACTGCCGCGCAAGGAGATGACCGAGCTGGTGAAATGGCTCGACCCCGGCATGAAACCGGTGATCGCGATGGGTGACGTGGAGTCAGTCGCCCGTTGAATCCAGTCATCGACTTCCGCTGGTCCTGGGTCACATGATCGTGCGAGGGTGACCCGCATGACGACAGAGCGTTTCGAAGTGCAGCGTCAGGTGGCCGCCTCCCCGGAGAAGATCTTCGCGTTGCTGTGTGAGCCCGCGGGACACGTGGCGATCGACAGTTCGGGAATGCTGCAGTCCGCCGAGGGGAAGCCCGTCCGCGGGGCCGGTGACGAATTCGTCGTGCACATGGACCGCGAGGCGCTGAACGACTACCCCTTGGGCAAGTACGACGTCACGGTGATCATCACGCGTTTCGAGCAGGACGCTCTGATCGAATGGACCATCTCCGGCCAGATACAGCCTCCGATCCGCCATCTGTACGGCTACCGGCTCGAGGCCCGCGAGGGCGGCACGCTGGTGACCTCGTACTACGACTGGAGCGAGATCGAGGAACGGTACCGGGAGGCGAACATCTTCCCGGTCATCCCCGAGGCCGGCCTTCGCGCGACCCTCGGAATCCTGGCGCGCAACGTGGAACAGTGACGAGCGCCGCCGTGGCCTGAGCCAGGTCGTTGCGTGGATCCGAGGGGGAGTCTGCATGAGACGTATGTGTGGGGCGGCGTGCCTGACCTTGGGTCTGGTCGTGGTGAGTGGGTGCACCCCCGCTGACCTGCCGCTCATAGCGGTGCGCAACGGGGACGACGGGCAGCCCGTGGTCGACCTGCGGCCGTGCGAGGAGGGCGAGACCATCTCGGGCGTGCACCTGAGAAGCTGGGCCCCTGAGGAAGGCGAAGCCACGGCCGACGAGAAGGACAGCGGGTGGGGGAACGAGGAGGCGAAGAACAAGGGACGCGTCGCCTTCCCCCTCTTCTCCCCGCCACCCAGATGGCACGCGCGGCCCTACGGCCCACAGGGACTGCTGCCCGGCCGCACCTACTCGCTGAGCTTCCGGAAATCCAGCAGCTACCAGGCGCACGTCTACTTCACCGCCGACGACCTCGCCTCCCTTCGGCCGGGCCAGGTCTGGGCCGACAGCCGGGCCATGAGCACCGAGGACTTCGCCGAACTCGTCGACGACAAGTGCTGACGACCATCGCGGCCGCCGTCAGCGGCTGTCCGTCATCCCGCCCGTCACGGCGATCACCTCACCCACGGTGAAGCTCGAGTCGGCATCCGAGGCGAGATAGACGTACGCGGGTGCCAGCTCCTCCGGCTGCGCGACCCGGCCCATGGGGTCCGAACTGCCGAGGTTCTCCAGGTAGTCGTCGGGGAAGCGCTGGCCCGCGACGTTGAGGACGGTCCAAGTGGGGCCGGGGGCCACGACGTTGGCGCGCACCCCGCGTCGTGCGAGGTGCGAGGCGATGGACTTCGTGAAGATGATCTGAGCCGCCTTCGACGCGGCGTAGTCCATCATCATGTCGCTCCCCTTCAGACCTTCCTCGGACGCCGTCGCGATGACGGCGTCCCCGTGCCCCAGGTGGGGCAGCGCCGCCTGCACGAGGTGGAAGTAGGCGTACACGTTGGTCTTGAAGGCCTTGTCGAAGTCCTCGAAGTTCAGGTCGTCGAGGTCGTTCTGGCTGTTGAGCCTGGCGGCGTTGCTGACGAGCACGTTGAGGCCGCCGAATGCCTTCACCGTCGCCTCGACCACCTCACGGCAGAAGGCGGGCTCGCAGAGATCGCCGGGCAGGAGCAGGCACGTACGGCCCTCCGCCTCCACCGCCTTGCGCGTCTCCTCGGCGTCCTCCTGCTCCTCCGGCAGATAGACGATGGCGACGTCCGCGCCTTCGCGGGCATAGAGGACGGACACGGCTCGTCCGATGCCCGAGTCTCCCCCGGTGACCAGGGCCGCCTTGCCGTCCAGCTTCCCCGATCCGCGGTACTTCGGCGCCATGTAGCGGGGGCGGGTGCTCATCCGGCTTTCCAGGCCGGGGCGGGACTGACGCTCGAACGCGTACGGCGGGACGGGCTCGGCCGCTTCCTGGGCGGACGAGATCGCGTGGTTCTGGTGCGTGGTCATGGGACCGAGCCTCCTCATCGATCAAGCGGGTGCTCGGGGTCGTGTGTCCGGATCAAGAGACGTGAAACAACCCGGTCCTATTCGTGCCGTGTGCCACGAGCCACGGGAACCGGGGCATATCCCTTCGTGCGCGCGGGCGCCATGCCGCTGGAGCCAACGGTGTGGGCGGCTGTTCTCAGGCCTCGTGCAGCCGGGGCAGGACCTTGGTGCGGTAGAAGTCGAAGAAGCCCTGTTGTTCGGGTCCGATCTGGCCTACGTAGACCTCGTCGAAGCCGGCCTCGGTGTACGCGGAGACGGCGGAGACGTGCTCGTCCAGGTCGTCTCCGCAGACCACCTGGTCGGCGACGGTCTCCTCCGTGACGAGGGTCGAGGCCTGCTCGAAGTGGGCCGGGTCGGGCAGCACTTGACCGAGCTCACCCGGAAGGAACTGGGTCGGCCACTTGCGGTGCACGGTCTTGACGGCCTGGTCCCGGTCAGTGCCCCAGCAGACCTTGAGCCCTCCGAGCACCGGTTTCTGACCGCCGCCCGCACTGCGGAACCGACTGATCAGTTCCTCGTCCGGCGTCATCGTGACGAAGCCGTCCCCGATGCGCCCGGCCAGCGCCGCGGCCTTGGGGCCGAACCCCGAGACGTAGATCGGGACGGGTTCGCTCGGGGTGGTGTAGAGACGGGCGTTCTCCACGGTGTAGTGGCGGCCCCGGTGGGTGACCTGCTCGCCGGTCAGCAGGTCGCGGATGACTTGCACCGCTTCCTCGAGCATCTCCAGGCGTACGTCCACGGCCGGCCACGCGTCGCCGAGGATGTGCTCGTTGAGCGCCTCCCCGCTGCCCACGCCGAACCGGAACCGATTGTCGGTGATCACACCCGCCGTGGCGGCGGCCTGGGCGTTCAGCGCCGGGTGCATCCGGACGGTGGGGCAGGTCACGAACGTGGTGACGGGCAGTGAGGTCACCTGGGCGAGAGCGCCGATCATCGTCCAGACGAACGGGCTGTTGCCCTGTTCATCGGTCCACGGGTGGAAGTGGTCGGAGATGGCCAGGCATTCGAAGCCGGCTTGTTCGGCGGCCCTGGCCTGTTCGAGCAACTCCGCCGGCGAGAACTCCTCGCAAGCAAGGAAGTATCCGTAGCGCGTCATCGCGTACTCCTAGGGTGCGCGGCCCCGGCTGGGCGGGGCCGGGGCCGTGCAGGACCGGTCAGGGCTTCAGGAGCGTCTTGATCATGCCGTCTTCCTTGGCCTGGAAGGTCGCGTACGCCGTCGGCGCGTCCCGCAGCGGCAGGTGATGCGTGGCGAAGCCGTCCACGCCCAGGGGGTCGTCGTCGGTGAGGTGGGGGCGGATGTCGTCGATCCACCGCCAGACGTTGGCCTGCCCCATACGCACCTGCAGCTGCTTGTCGAACATCTTCAGGAGCGGCATGGGGCTCGCCGCACCGCCGTAGACGCCACTGATGGAGAGCGTGCCGCCGCGCCGGACGATGTCGATGCCCGCGAACAGGGCGCTCATGCGGTCGATGCCGACCTTCTGCATCATCGGGCGGGCCAGCTTGTCGGGCAGGTGGCCGGTGGCCCACTGCGCGGCCTGCGCGACGGGCGCGCCGTGCGCTTCGAGGCCGACCGCGTCGATGACCGCGTCCGTGCCCCGGCCCTGCGTGAGGTCGCGCACGGCGTCGCCCAGGTCCTTCTCGTGCTCGCGCAGGTCCAGGACGGTCACGCCGCGGCGCCGGGCCCGTTCGAGGCGCGCGTCGACCAGGTCGACGCCGATCACGAGTTCCGCGCCACGCAGTCGCGCGATGCGGGCGGCCATGTCGCCGATGGGGCCCAGGCCGAGGACGGTGACGCTGCCGCCGGGGGGGATGTCGGCGTACTCGACCGCCTGCCACGCGGTGGGCAGGACGTCGGAGAGATAAACGAACCGGTCGTCGGGCGGCCCGTCGGGCACCTTGATGGGCAGCTTGTTCCCGAAGGGCACCCGCAGCAACTCGGCCTGGCCGCCGGGGACTTGACCGTAGAGCTTGGTGTACCCGAAGAGGGAGGCACCGCTGCCCATGGACGTGACCTGGCTCGTCTCGCACTGCGAGTGCAGCCCCCGGTCGCACATCCAGCAGGCGCCGCAGGACACGTTGAAGGGGATCACCACGCGGTCCCCGACCGCCACGCCGGTGACGTCGGGCCCGGTCTCGGCGACCACGCCCATGGTCTCGTGCCCGAGGATGTCACCCGGGTCGAGGAACGGTCCGAGTACTTCGTAGAGATGGAGGTCAGAACCGCAGATCCCCGTCGAGGTCACCTGGACGATGATGTCGTCGGGCTTCTCGATGCGGGGGTCGGGGACCTCCTCGACGCGTACGTCGCGCTTGCCGTGCCATGTCAGTGCGCGCATTCTTACGCGCCTCCTAAGGTCGGTGGCGTGCTGCTTCTTACCGTGGGCCCCGGTACCAGGCTGGACACACTGTTGTCCGTCCCGCCACAGGAAGCCCTCGGCCGGTGATCATCACCTCGGGTACCTGGGAATCGGCGAGTAATGCATGACTTTGGTCCTCCTTCCGCGCAAGGCGGTCACCACCGGCCATGGCGTCAGTCATCACGTCAGTCATGCGGCAGCAGGGAGCCGAGCGGGCCCAGGTCGAGGTTGAGGTCCTCACGACGCAGTCCGTGCCGCTCACAGAGGTCGGTCATGCGTTCGTCGAGGAGCATGAGCGCGGTCCCGACCCGTTCCTCTTGTTCGTCGGTGAGGTCGCCCGCGTCGAACCGGCGCACGGCTTGGCGCTCCATGAGCTGGCGGAGGAGTTCGACGACGGTCAGGACGAGGGAGGCCAGGTCGCGGCCGACCGCGTCGGGGTCGAGATCCACTCGGGCGGTCGCGCTCATAGTGGCCCCCCGTCCGCCCAGGGCGCGGGGACTCGCTCGCTCACGGACGCCAGCAGCGCGTGCAGCGAGATGCGTACGAGGGGCACCTCCGCGATGGCGATGACGAGGTCGCCGCTGACGACGACCCCGGTGGCCAGCACCCGGTCGAGGAGGTCGACGAGTGGGACCCCGATGGGCGCCCCACTGTCCGGGCCCTGCCAGGCGACCGGTTGGGGGGCGGTGTGCGGGCTCGGACTCGGGCTCGGGCTCATGTGCGGCTCCCGACGTGTTCTCCGTCGTCTACGTTGTGCACTCCGTTGTCTGCGTCGCGTACTCCGTTGTCTGCGTCGCGTACTCCGCGGTGCGGTCGGTCGCCCGTATCGGCGAGGGAGGCCGCGTCCACGAACGAGTAGGGCACCCACGGGCCGGTGACCTCCACCTCGCACCCCTCGAACTCGGACGCGGCGCGCAGCCGGTCGAGCAGCGCGTTGAACTCCGGGCCACTCCGCTCGGGGACCAGATAGGCGGCGTTCAGGATCTGGGTACGGTCACGTCCGACGATCTCGGCGCCGTGCGGCCGGCGGCGCACTGTCGCGCCCGCGATCGAGAGGACGGCACGGTCGAGCAACTCGGCCGCGTCCAGAGCGCGTTGACGGCGGTCGTCGCGTTCCTGGCCTCGCTCGCGCAACCGGGCCAGATAGGCGCGTCCGCTGGGCGCGGGCGCCTCGTCGCGCGCTGGGGATTCTTGCGGGGTCTGCGAGGCCTGCGGGGTCTGCGGATCGGGTTTCCGGCCTGCGAGCAGATTGACCTTCACCGCCCACTCGTTCCGCCCCGTGATCCGTTCCAGAGTCCGCTCGAAGCGCGGTACGTCCGCCACCAAGGCAGCCCGGCACCGTTCCTCGGAGTGGTACAGCGTGGCCAACGGCAGCGGGATCGCCCCGCCCCGCGCGGCGAACGCGGTCACCACCGCGTGGTGGTCCCGCACGCAGCGCTCCAGCGTCTCCGGTTCGGAAAGCCTCTCGCGCAGTGCCTTTTCGGAGTAGTCGTCGGCCGGAACGTCCTGGACCACGGCCCACAGAGCACCGGCCGGGACCAGACGCAGGGGGCCGCCGCCTGCGTGGCCCGACAGGTCCGGCGGCAGATCCGGTCCTCGGCCTCGTCGGACGGCGAACACACACACGGCGTGCGCGGGGGCGGGCGCTGTTGCCATCAGTGGGGTTTCTCCTTCATCCGTTCCGGTCGCCGTGGTCCGTCGTCGGCGGGAGCGAGCTCTTCCAACTGGGCGCGCAACCGCCGGTTCTCCTCGCGGAGGTCGTCGCGGGCAGCGCTCGACGACAGGGCCGGATCGGTCTCCCACCAGTCGATGCCGGCCTTGCGCGCGGTGTCCACGGAGGCGATGAACAGCCTGAGCCGGATGGTGAGCAACTCGATATCGAGCAGGTCGATCTTGATGTCGCCGGCGATGACGATGCCCTTGTCCAGCACCCGTTCGAGAATGTCGGCGAGGCTCCCGTCGGCGGGGCGGCCCAGGTCCGATCCCTGAGGTGACGGGGACGAGCGCCAGGTGTCGAGGTCGTCCATGGAGCCGGTCACCGCCTTCGGGCGGATCGAGCGCGGGGTCGTCGGGCGCCCCCGTCTTCCTCGTCTTCCTCGTCCTCTTCGATGTCCTCGTCGTCCTCATCCCGGTCCTCCGGCTCGTCCTCCTCCGCGTCCTGGTCGTACTCCTCGTCCTCCGCGTCCTGGTCCTCGTCCTGGTCCCGGTCGTCGTCGTACTCCGACTCGGCGTCGCTGTCCTGGCCCTCGTCGTCGTATTCTTCGTCCTCCAAGCCCTCCTCGTGGGTGCGGACGACCTCGCCGTCCCGGATCTCGCCGCGCCAGCCCTCCACCTCCTCGTCCGCGTTGAGCGTCACGTAGCGGGCGAAGTGCTTGAGGTCGAGCCGCAGGCGGCGGCCCTGAGCACGCCACAGATTGCCGGTCTTCTCGAAGAAGCCGGCGGGGTAGTACTCGACGATCACGACGATGCGAGTGAGCGTCGGGGCGAGCTCGTGGAAACTGACGGCTCCACGGGTGCTGCCCTTGCTCCCCTCCGAGGACCAGACGATCCGGTCGTCGGGCACTTGTTCCTGGACCGTCGCCTTCCAACTCCTGCTGGACGGGCCGACCTTCACCTTCCAGTCCGAGCTCACGTCGTCGTCGGACATCGAGACGCTGCGGACACCTTTGGTGAAGCCGCTGAACTCCTCGTACTGGGTCCACTGGTCGTAGACCGTCCGCAGCGGGACACCGATGTCGATCACCTCCACGATGTTGGTGACCTTCGTGTCGCCCGCCCCTCCCCCGCCGCCTCCGGAGGAGAACAGGTCCTTCGCCTTGCCGACGACGCTGTCCTTGATGTCCTTGGCCTTCTCCGCCACGACGGCTTTCGCGGGCGAGTCGCCCTGCAACATCCGGGCTCCCATCTTGGGGAGGGACCCGCCGTTGTCGGCGACGTCCTGCAGTTTGTCGGTGAGGCCACTGACCGCGTCACCCAACTTGTCCGTCAGGTTCTGTGCCTGGGCATCGAGAAAGTCGCTGAACCCATCGCGCAGCCGGTCCATGCCCGACCCATCGCCGCTGCCGGCGCTCTTCTTCCGTTCGGCCATGGCCGGTCAGCTCCTCTGCCTCGAACGCGACGTCGTCGCTCTGCCGCTGGACCTCTTGGCGGCACCGGTCTTCTTCGCTGTCGTCTTCTTCGCCGCCGACTTCTTCGCCGCGGACTTCTTCGCCGTCGACTTCTTCGCGGCCGTCTTCTTCGCCGTTGACTTCGTTGCCGCCGTCGACTTCTTAGTCGCGGACTTCTTCGCCGCTGTCTTCTTTGCGGGAGTGGACTTCGCCGTCTTCTTCGCCGTGGTCTTCTTGGCGGTGGCCGTCTTCTTCGCGGTGGTCTTCTTCGCAGGGGCGGACTTCTTCGCGGCGGACTTCTTGGCGGGGGCAGCCTTCTTCGCGGGCGGAGCCTTCTTCGCCGCCGACTTCTTGCGAGGGGAGGCCTTCTTCGCCGCCGGAGGTTCCGAACCGTCCTTACCGCGCCTGGACCCTTCGCGTTCGGTACGCGCTATCGCGGACTTCTTGCCCTGGGACTTCTTCGCTCCCGACCGGGGGACGGAGCGTTCCCGCCCCCCTCTGCGGCGCGGCGTCGATCGGCGTTCCGTGTCGCGGCTCGGACGTCGGCGTTCGTGGTCGTCACGGCCGGCGGTGCTACGGCGACGGCGCGAGGTCCGGCTGCGAGAAGGCGCCGACGGCTCGTCCCCGCCCTCCTCGCCGTCACCTTCCTCGTCGTCACCTTCCGCGTAGTCGTCCTCGTCCGCTTCCTCGTCTTCGTCTTCGTCTTCTACGTCGTCGGCCTCGTCGTCGTATCGCGCGTCCTGGTCGTCCCAGTCCTCGTCCCGCTCGTCACCCGGCTCGTCGTCGTACGCGTCCTCGTCCCGCGACGACCTCAGGGCCTGTGTGCGTTCGGCGAGTCTGTCCGTGAGGGAGGACATCTGACGGCCGGCCGCGGCGGACATCGCGGCGCGCCCCGCGTCCATCAGCTCGCCTCGCACCTGTTCGCTGAGGTCGGCGAACTGCGGTGTCTCACGCAATCGTTGGGCACCCTGCCGGAGCAATTCCTGCGGTGAGAGGCCGAACTTGCGACCCGCGAGATAGGAGCCCACGGCGAAGGCGAGTTTGGCCTTCTTGGTGCGGCCCAGGAGATATCCCCCGGCTACGGCTGCGCCAAGAGCGATTCGGTTGCATTCATTCATCAGGAATTCCCGTGAGTCGAGGCCGACGCCGCCGCGCACAACGTCAGGAGGTCGGGCGGTAAGGACGACGTTCCAAGAGGTCGAGCAGGTGCTCTTCTTCGCGTTCGAACTGGTCGAGATCGATGTCGCCCTGGTCCAGGGCTTCGTTGAGGGCGGCGAGCCGGGCCCGGACCGCGTCCGGTGAGTACAGCTCGGTCTCCGCCGCCTCGATCAGCCGGTCCGCGACCCAGCCCACACCGCGGATCGGTGCCAGCGGGAGCAGCAGGATGCCGCTGATCAGTCCCATGTCACGCGCCCACGGGTACGGCTTCGGCGCTCACGAAGCTGTAACAGGGCAAGGGGCCCGTGAGAGTCAGCGTGATCCGTCCCCGGTACCGGGTGGCGAGCAGATCGACCGCCTTGCGGAAGGCGGTCTCGGCGCTCCGCGGCACCAGGAAGGACACGTTCATGGCCCCTCCGGCGCTCTCGCGTCCCGCACGTGTCTCCGCCGCCAGCGGGCGCAACTCGGCCAGCACATCGGCGGCGGCCTGCTCCGCCCGGCGCTGCAGCGCTCCGGCGACGGCTTCACCTAGGCGCACGTTCGCCTCGTACCCCGGACGCCGCCGTGTCGTCTCACGCAGCGCGCGCAGGCCCGCGTCCTCACGCAGCACGTCGGGCAGCGCCTCGGGCACGGCCTCGCCCTTGAGGTTCCACTCGGACTTGCCCTCCAGCCGTGTCAGCGCGGCGAGATGGGCCTCACGGGCGGAGTCGAGACCGGCGAGGACGGTCTCCTCGTCGGGGGCGATCACCCCGAAGCGCATGGGCAGGACGGGACCCCGCCGGGCGAGTTCGGCGAGCACGTCCTGATGGGCGCTGAGGTCACGCCGCCGTGCACGCGGACGCCCCGTCACCCGGCTCACGACGGCGGCGAGGCCGTTCTGTTCCAGCATTGAGACGGCGGCGTTCTCGTCACCGACGGCACGGCAGCCCCGTGCGTGTGCGGCGTGCTCGGGGGCGGTGATGGCGTACACGTACAGGCCGGGCGGGCCGGGGGGTGTCGGCACGGTCAGTCCTCTTCGTCTTCGTCACGGCGCCGTGCGCGGGGGCGCTGTCCGGAGCGGGATGTGGAGCGGGTACGGGAGGAGGAGCGCGAGGGTGCACTGCGGCGCGGGCGGCTCGCCTCGCGCTCGTCGTCTTCGTCTTCGTCGTCGTCGGAGCCCGAGTCCAGGCCCAGGGTGTCCTTGACCTTGTCGCCGACGGACCGGGCGGCCTTCCGTGCACCGGCCTTGCCCACGGCGGCCGCGCCGCCGCCGAAGAGCTCCGGGACGGTCTTGCTGCGGGAGTCGTGTTCGAGGTCGAGGCGGTTGCATGCCTCGGCGAAGCGGAGGTAGGTGTCGACGGACGCGATGACGATTCTCGCGTCGATCTTCAGGATCTCGATGCCGACGAGAGAGACCCGCACGAAGACGTCGATGACCATGCCGCGGTCGAGTATGAGTTCCAGGACGTCGTACAACGTGCCCGCACGGGGTGCGCAGGGAACGACGTCCTCGCTGTAGGTGGTGGTCATGAAAGGGCCTGCTCCTCTCGACGGCGCAGAAGGTGCGCCTCAGCTGTCCGCCCAGCCGCGTCGGTAGCGGCGGACTCTGCGGTACTGCGTCAGGCGTCCGTGCGCGTCCAGATCCACCTCGTAGGTGGCCAGGAGACTGGTGGTGTCGGGAATGCGCGCCACCTCCAGCACATCCACGCTGACGCGCCAGCCGTCGCTCTCGGTCGGGCAGACGGCCGACACGCCTTCGGCGCGGTGACCGATGAGTTCGGTCAGCGTCCGGCATGCCTCGCCGACCAGTTTCCGCAGGTCCGGAGCGCCGTGCTCGTCGGCGCGCTGCGCCGACCGGCGGGGGGCGGCCTGGGTGCGTCGTGAGCGCTCGGTCATGCGACCACTCTTGAACGCCCCGTCCTCGACGGCACGGGCTGATAGTCCGAACAGGTGCCGCGGCAGCCAAGGGGCGGCCTCTGCGAGGGCGCCCAGAAATCAGTGGTACGGCGCCGCAGAGCGCGCCTATGGTGCTGCCGAACCGAGTCGTCCAGGAAAGGACGTGCCGTTGTACACCGCGTGAGTCCTCCCGAGCGCTGAATCGTCGCGCGACGCACCTGTGCGCCGCGCTCCTTTTTGCTGCGGACTTCTCACTGAAACCGGTGTACTTCTGTGCTCACCAACTGGGTGGTCATGCCCACCTGCCTGCCGACCGTTCTGCGCCGCTGTCACGCGTGCGCGTCCGATCGTTTCCGGACCGACGGCAAATTTCGCGTCAACGCCCACCACAAAATCCTCGACGCCTGGCTCCTCGTGCTCTGCGGCACCTGCGGGGACACGGCGAAGCTCACGGTCCTGGAGCGGGTGCGGGTGCGCTCCGTACGACCTGAGCTGCTTGACCGGATGCACGCCAACGACCGCGGCCTGGCGGCCGAGCTGCTCCAGGACCCGGTCGTGCTGCGCCGCAATCGCATCGCCCTCGACTGGGACGACGCCTGGCGCCTCGACACCGGCGGTTCGGATCACCTGGACCGCGAGGTGATAGACGTCTCGGTCCGCTTCGCGGCGCGGATACCGGTGCGGCCGGTGCGCCTGATCGCTGAAGGCTGCGGTCTTTCACGGGCCGCGGTCGGCAGGCTGATCGCCGAGGGGAAGGTCGTCTCGGCCGTACGGCTGAGCGGCAAGCTGTCCGGCGATTTCGCCTTCATGCTCAAGCGCTAGGTCCCCTCAAAGCCGGGGGCCTGACCCGCGATCCGCCGGTCAGGTCCCCGTGCCCGTCACCTCGCCCGGGCCTCCAGCGGACCCGTCACCGTCTCCAGGTCGTGCAGAAGCCGCTGTGTGTCGGCGACGACTCCGCCGAGCACGGGCGTCGCTTCTTCATGTGTGGTGTCCGCGAGCAGCGAGGTGAGGCGCCCATGTGCCTCACGTGCGGCGTCCAGCGCCGAGGAGCCGCGGTCGTCGCACGCGCAGACGTCGGCTGCCGCCGCCAAAAAGGAGGAAAGGATCTCCGGGACGTCGGCCGGCAGCCGCGGGCGCTCGCTCAGGTCCCGGGCGTCCTCGCTCAGCGTACGCATCGTGATCCGCACGTGTTCGGTGAGCCGGTCCCAGGCGAAGTCCCATTCCGAGGAGTGCACTTGGGGCACGGCGCGGCGCATGCGGCGGAAGGGGTTGAAGCGGTAGCTCTCGTCCGACCAGCGGCGGGCCGTGCGGAGATCCGTGACCATGTCCGTGAGGCTCTGCGCGCGGGAGTACCACGCGTCGGCCCGCGCCTTGTCGTACGTCTCCCGCACGCCCCGCGCGGCGTCGTCCAGCAACTCGGCGCAGTCCCGGGGCAGGCGGCCACGCAGATGCTGGACGCTGCGCTGGTGGACCGGTGGCAGCACCAAGGCGTTCACGCCGATGCCGATGACCGCGCCGAGCAGCGTCTCCAGAAGCCGGTGTCCGATCTCCACGCCGCTGTACGACCCGTAGCCGAGGACGAAGAGCGCCGCGGTGGGGGCGTAGACGCCCTGGGTGCCGAAGCGGGCGTAGTTGCCGAGCAGTACCGTCAGGGGCAGGGCGACGGCCATCGCCAGCATGGTGTTGTCCAGGAGTGCCCCGGCGCCCGCCGCGATCAGCGTGCCGGCGATGACCACGGTGAACTGCTGCACACCCGAGCGCAGTGAGCGGTAGATCGTGTTCTGTACGAGGAACAGTGCCGTCCAGGGCGCCATCAGGGCCATCGGCGCGTCCCACCACCATCCGGCGACGGCCCATGCGATCAGGGCGGCGCCCGCGGCCTTGAGCGACTGGACGGCCAGGTCGCGCTCGGGGCCCGCCTCCGTGACCGCTCTTCGGGCCGCGCGCCATAGGGCTGAGGCCTCCCGGTTCAGTGACGGCCAGCGGATGATGGCGCTACCCCCTTGCCCGTCGGGCGTGCTCTGCCGGTGCGGTGCGCATCGCCGGGATGCTCACCGTTTCGGTCAGCGAGGGGCGCAGCACGCTGTGCCCCAGGCGCCAGGAGTCCAGGAGGCGGCCGGCGAGGCGGTCCTCGAGGAAGCCCGTCGCGTGCAGGCCGAAGGCGACGTCGGGCGCGAGGGCGGGTTCGGCGGCCAGGAGGCCGCCGACGACCTCCCGGCGCACCACCTGCTCGTGCACCGCGTCGGCTTCCACGTGCTCGTCGTAGAACCGCTGCGCCGCGGGTCCCGCCCCGGTCCGGCGCAGCGCGGCGGCCAGGCGGCGTGAACCGGGCGGTGAGGTCACCTCGACCGCGGCGAAGTGCCCGACCAGCGCCCCGCGGTGGGCTCGGTGCAGCCCGAACAGGGACATCAGGTTGACGGTGGCGAGTGCCTCGGCCGGGGCCGCGTCGAGGTAGTGGCCGTAGGCCGTCTCCAGCGAGAGGTCTTCCATGAGGTCGGCGAAGAGCCGCGCGTGGATGTCCTCGGCGCGCCCGGCCCCGAACTCGTCGTACTCGATGGCCACCATCGCGGCCTTGGCCCTGCCGTGCAGCCGGGGGATCACCCAGGCGTGCGGGTCGGCCTCCTTGAGGTGGTACAGGGAGCGCAGCGCCGCGTACTCCCTGAGCTGCCACAGCTCGCCGTCACGGTGCAGATAGTGACTGAGGCTCGATCCGTCATGGCCCGCGGGCTCCAACTGCAGGGCGTCCAGGGCCTGTTCGGGATCGTGGTGCGGCGGCACGTCGGCCTGCAGCGCGGTGAGGAACCGTTGTTCGAGTACGTGCCGCAGGGTCAGCAGTCCGGGGTCCCACTCCCGGTCGTCGCCGACGCCCTTGAACCCCTGGTAGTGCAGTTCGTACAGGACGTAGAGCGCGAGCTGGAGATCGTCCCCGTAGGGGTCGGCGTGCCGGGCCCGGTCCGGCGGGAGGCAGGCGGGCTCGTTGCGCTGGAGTGCGGCGAGTACGTCGTCGGACAGCTCGCCGCGGGGAGCCGGGAGCCCGGGACTGCCTCGGCGGGACTCGGTGAGCGGGCTCATGGCGATGGGTTCTCCTCCGTCGTGGCGTGTGTGTCGTCGTCCCCGGCTTCACCCGGCGGTGTCTGTTTCCTGTGCGCCCGGGCTGGGTGCCCCAGTGATCGCGATCCACACCTGCGCATGTCACCCCGGACATCGGCCACGCGCGCCCGGGTGGCGGCATGTTGGCCGCTCTCGCGCTCGCCGGCCAGGGGCGCTCGGCCGTCAAAAACTCACGTGATACGCACTTGAAGCCCGGCGGCAGGTCCCGTTCATGCCGGGCGGGGGCCACACTGACTGCGTGAGGGCTTTTCGGGCGAGTGATGAGCACGGCTCGGTCAACGGCATGCTCCAGGGCACGGCCGATGACATGGGATACACGGACGTCATCCGTGAGCGCGAACGGCTTGCCGAGGAGCGCGAACGCCTCGCGGACGAGCGGAAGCTGCTGGCGGACGAGCGCGAGGCCGCCGCGGACGCCCGTGAGGCCGCCGCGGACGAGCGCGAGGTCAAGCTCGCGGAATGGGAGAGCCAGCTCGACGAGCGGGCCCGTGCTGTGGGGGAGTTCACCGCCGGCCTGCGGCAGCGCGCGTACGAGGAGATCGGCCGTGCTCATGGGTTGTTGGACGCCAGTCGGCAACGGCTGGAGCGCAGTGCCGCCGCGCTGCGCCGCGCGGCGGCGAGCGACGAGCGCCAGCAGCTCGCGGTGGAGCAGGAAATGGTCGCCTCACAGACACGACGGGACCACGGGGACTCCTGATACCGCTTCCTGTCCGGGCTCCTCACGCAACGCGGTGACGCTCTGTCGTCAGCGAGGGCCCCATCCGGCGTACCCGGGTCGCGAGGAGGGCGGGCGCGGCCTTACACCGGACCTATGAGCAACAGCGAGAAGCAGGTCTACAAGCCAGGTGAGATCGTCCCTGACTCGGGTATCTACGAGTGCGACTGCCAGCAGCATCACGGCTACAGCACCGACGTGCACGGTCACCGCTTCCCGCCGCCGCCGGCGGGCTGCACCGGCCACGGCTGGAAACTCAAGGACGCCGCGCACCCCGACTCCTGACGCGCACCAGCACGACACGACGTCACTTCAGCAGCCGCAGTACCGCCTCCTCGATGGCCCCCTGCGTCGCGGGGTGGCCGAACTCCGCGCCGTCGCCCAGTTGCTCCAGCGCGTCGGCGATCGTGCGGCCTTCGTCGAAGAGTTCGATGACGCGCGGGTTGATGTACGAGGCGCGGCACACCGCGGGCGTGTTGCCCAGGTACGCGCTGACCTCGCGGACGGCACGGGTGACGGCGCTCTTGCGTGCGGTACGGGACTCGTCGGCGACGCGGGCGGACACCGCGAGGGCGACCGCGGCGAGGACGGTCGCGTGCCAGGTGCGGAAGTCCTTCGCGGTGATGTCCTTGCCCGCGCGGTCGCGCAGGTAGTCGTTGAGTTCGGGGGCGTTCAGCTCGTGCCAGGCCCCGCCCTGCCAGTAGGCGAACAGCCGTTGGCCCCCGCCGCTGCGGCGCAGCAGGGCGCGCAGCACCTTGCAGGCGGGCGGATCGACGAGCGCGCGCGTCTGTGTCTTGGAGTACTTCGCCGGATACGTGAGGCAGACCTCACCGCCCCGGCATGAGGCGTGCTCCTTGAGCAGGGTGGTCAGTCCGTACGTGCCGTTGTCGCGCCGATAGGACTCGTTGCCGACGCGGAAGAAGCCGAGGTCCAGCAGGCGGACGGAGCAGGCGAGGACACGTTCGCGGCACAGACCGCGCCGGCCGAGGTCCTCCGTCACGTGCGCGCGCACCTCGGGAAGCGCGCGGGCGACCTCCAGCACGTGGTCGTGCTTCGCCGTCTCCTGCCGCTCCCGGAACCGCGGGTGGTACAGGTACTGGCGTCTGCCCGCGGCATCGGTGCCGACGGCCTGCAGGTGCCCGTTGGGCCAGGGGCAGATCCAGACGTCCTGCCAGGCCGGCGGGATCACGAGCCGCCGCAGGCGCTCCTTCTCCTCGGGGTCGGTGACGGGGCGTCCCGAAGCGTCCTTGTAGCGGAACCCACGTCCCGAACGGACGCGGGAGATCCCCGGCCCGTCGACCTGGCTCGTCCTCAGCCGCCGCTTCTCGCGCATGACCCAGGAGTGCCCTCAAAACGCGGCGTCAGACCCTGGATTAAAGCGTTTGGCGCAGTGCGCCGTCCGACACCGTGCACTCACGGCCGGGGATTGTCCCTGCGCCACGGGGGCCGGGCCCCGGCCCCCGCGCGCCCGGCGACGGAAGCGCATCGCGGGCACAGTCGCTGGACCCGGTCGGCCGCGCCGCCGGACTCGGGAATGGCGTCGGACCAGGGCACGTGCGGGAAACGCGTGAGCCGCGACCGGCTGAGGGAGAGCCCGCAGACGGTCTCGTTGCGGCCCTGCTGCCAGGCGTGCGCCTCTCCGGCGGGGAGGCGTCTGCGCCCCTCCTCCTCGTCCAGCCACTGCCCGGAGGCCGCCACCGCGTACTGCGTCCGCCTGCCCATGGTCACCGGTCCCTGTTCACAGCAGCAGGACCAGCGCGTAGACGAGGAAGAACGCCGCGACCAGCACGACGAGGCCGATGATCAGGGCCAGTGGGCCCTTCGACCAGCCCTTGGAGGGATTGTGCGTCTCTTCGGGCCCTGCTCCCGACATGCTGCTCTCGGCGGGCGGGGTCTCCCCCGGCGGCACGCTTCCGCCGGGTTCCAGGCCTGTGGCCTTGCTGGGGTCGGGATTCGGGTCCGGGAAGCGGGGGTCCGGGTCCGGGTCCGACTGGTGGGGTGAAGTCATGTGATCCAAGTTCCCACGCCGTTCCGGCCCTCACCTCTCCACGGCCGCCGATCTGGGACCCCCGCACGATGGTTGCCCGGCGTTCTCGAGGAGACCCGGAAGCGTGCATGACCGAACCTGGACGCAGGGCGCCCGGTGATCCGTCCGACGACCCGAGCCGGCGCGCCCACGGTCCGTCCACCGGCCGGGACCCGGCACACGAGGAGGTTGCATGACCGAGCGCACCGCCGCCACCAGCAGAGCGGCCGTCGTCACCGGTGCCGACTCCGGCATCGGCCGGGCCACGGCCGTCCGTCTCGCCGAGGCCGGGATGGACGTCGGGATCACCTGGCACAGCGATCAGGAAGGCGCCGAGAGGACGGCCGACGAGGTACGCGGGCACGGTCGGCGCGCGGCTGTCGCCCAGATGGACCTGTCCCGGCTGCCGGATGCCGCGCACGTGGTCGACGAGCTCGCGGAGCGGCTCGGCCGGATCGACGTCCTGGTCAACAACGCCGGCACCGGCACCCGCACGCCCTTCCTGGACCTGCGGCACGAGGACGTCGTACGTGTCCTCGACGTCGACCTCGTCGGCCCGTTCCTGTGCGGCCAGATCGCCGCACGCCGCATGATCCGGCAGGGCGATGCTGGCCGGATCGTCAACGTGACCTCGGTGCACGAGCACCAGCCCCGCGTGGGCGCGGCCCCCTACTGCGCCGCCAAGGGCGGGCTCGGGCTGCTGACCCAGGTGATGGCCCTGGAACTCGCGGAGCACGGCATCACCGTCAACTCCGTCGCCCCCGGCGAGATCGCCACCCCGATGACCGGGCAGGAGGACACGGACGTGCACGACGTGGACCGCCCCGGCATCCCGCTCGGCCGACCCGGTGACGCCCGGGAGATCGCCGCCGTCATCGCGTTCCTGGCGGGGCCCGACTCCTCGTACGTGACCGGCGCGTCCTGGGTCGCCGACGGCGGCATGGTGCGGATGGGCCCCCAGGCCGGTTCGCACCTGCGCAGCGATGAGTGGCGGCGGCCCTGAGATGCCGGCAGAGGGCAAAGCGGGCGGCCGGATAGAAATCGGCGGACCGGGTATCGGATGTGCCTGGATCGGAGATCGTCGGAGACTGCCGAGCTGCGCGATCAGTGCAGCAGCCGGTGTCCGGAAACGGAGCAGCAGGTGACGCGGAACGCTGAAGACGCCACCCCAGGCCCCCTCACCGACGACCGGCAGAAGCCGGTCACCGTGCCGTCGTCGGCGGGAGAGCCCATCGGGGTGAGAACACACCACGACTCCCCCGCCGAGGAACTGCCCCCTGACCTCAATCAGGCCATCCTCGAGGCGGCCAAGCAGGTCGGCGCCGTGCTCAAGAGGGGCGGTCACGACTTCGCCCTCGCCGGCAGCGTCGCCGTACACGCGCACGGCGGGACCGGGAACCTCCAGCACGACGCCGACTTCTGCATCAAGCCGGAGGACGCCGACGCGGTCGCGGCGACCCTGACCGACGCCGGCCTCACGGTGTACGCGCCGCCGGAGGACTGGCTGCTCAAGGCCAAGTGCCTGGGGCAGGACATCGACCTCATCTTCGAGCTGGCCCACCAGCCGGTGACCGCCGAGCTCCTGGGACGGGCCTCGGAGCTGCCGGTGGACTCCGTGCAGATGCCGGTCCTCGCGCCGACGGACCTGGTGCGGGCCCTGCTCGCCGCCTTCTCCGAGCATCACTGCGACTTCGGCGCCGTCCTGCCGATCGCGCGGCAACTGCGCGAAAAGATCGACTGGGAGGAAGTCCGCCGTGACTGCGGGGACGCTCCGATGCCGGCGGCCTTCCTGTACCTGCTGGAGCGCCTTCAGGTCATCGCACCGCAAGGTCAGTCACCGGACGGAATCGCACCGCAAGGAGGAGACCGATGAACGACCAGGCACACGCCGACTATCGCATCGCCCACCTCAAGGAGCGGCTCGCCGCCGAGGAGCTGGGCGAACTGGGCATCCGCATCGAGACCCGCGGACCGTCCGTGATGGTCGCCGGAACCGTGCCCACGACGCACTGCCGCGACGAACTGCGGCGCACCGTGCACGAGGAGCTGGACGGCCTGACGGTCCACTTCGACATCGTGGTGGCCGAATCATCGGCCCCCGACCACCCCGAGGAGCTCGCATGATCCGCGTCGCAGCCGTGGGGGACATCCATATGGGCCTCGACAGCCAGGGCGTCCTCCGGCCCGCCTTCGAGACCCTCCCCGACTGTGCGGACCTGCTGCTCCTCGCGGGGGACCTCACCCGTCACGGCACGCCGGAGGAGGCTCGTGTGGTGGCCCGGGAGGTCACCGGTCTGCCGGTGCCGGTCGTCGCGGTGCTCGGCAACCACGACCATCACGACGAGCGGCCCGACGAGGTCACCGCCATCCTGCGCGATGCGGGCGTCCAGGTGCTCGAGGGGCAGGGCACGGTCGTCGAGGTGGACGGCAAACGTGTGGGGGTGGCGGGCACCAAGGGCTTCGGCGGCGGCTTCATCGGCCGCAGCGGCAGCGAGTTCGGTGAACCGCTGATGAAGGAGTTCATCCGCTACACCCGCCGCTGTGCCGACGGACTGCGGACCTCGTTGCACGAACTGGCGGAGCAGGACTGCGATGCCCGGGTCGCGCTCATGCACTTCGCGCCGGTGGCGGACACCCTGGCGGGTGAACCCCTGGAGATCTTCCCGTTCCTTGGCAGTTACCTCCTGGCCGAGGCGGTCGACGAGGCGGGCGCGGATCTGGCCGTCCACGGCCACGCGCATGCGGGCACCGAGCACGGCATGACCAGTGGCGGCGTACCGGTACGCAATGTCGCGCAGCCGGTCATCCGCAAGGCGTTCAACGTGTACCACCTGCCGGGGCACGGAAGTTCGGCACAGACCGCGGCCGCCGCGGCTTCGTCCGAGCGGTCCGGCTGAGCGCACCCTCCAGGACGACGACTGAGGCCCGGACCACGTGGTCCGGGCCTCAGTCTTGTGCTTTTCAGCCTTGGCTTGGGCGGGGTCAGACCTCGCCTCGCCAGGCGCCGGTCTCGACGCCGCCGCGCTGCTCGATGAACTGCTTGAACCGGCCCAGGTCACCGGCGACCTGCCGCTTGACGAAGCCGAGCTTGTCGCCGACCGTCTCGGCCAGGCCTTCGGGGGCGTAGTCCATCTGCAGCATGACCTTGGTGCGTGTGTCGTCCAGGCGGTGAAAGGTGACGACGCCGGCCTGCTTGGCCTGTCCCTTCACCGTGGTCCACGCCACGCGCTCGTCCGGGATCTGCTCGGTGATCGTGGCGTCGAACTCCCGCTCCACACCGTCGATCTTCGTCACCCAGTGGGTGAGTTCGTCGGTGCGCTGCTCGATCCGCTCCACGCCTTCCATGAACTGGGGGAACGTCTCGAACTGGGTCCACTGGTTGTAGGCCGTGCGGACCGGCACATTGACCGCGATGGACTCTTCGACTCGCGACACAGATGACACCTTTCCTCGTTGCTCGCCCGGCCCCTTGTGCGCTGGGGCCGGGCGATGCGGCACTTTCTCCCCACCCGGGTGCCCGAGACGCCCGCCGTCACACCCGTCTCTCTCAGCGCCTTCCCCGGCGTCGCGCGCCGAGCGCCATCGCCCCGCCCGCGGCGCCCGCCGCCGCGACGGCCGCGAGCGCCGGATGCCGGGAAGCCCACAGTTGCGGGTCGCGTCGGCGGGAACCCTGGTCGAACGATCCATGCGCCCCGTGGTCGGTGTCGTCGTCCACCGGGTTCCACAGGTTGTACCCGCGGTCCGGGCCCTCGGCCTCGTCGGTCTGCTGGGAGTCGAAACCGGTGCGGGCGAGGTAGCGGTCGAGCAGCCCCGGCGCGAACTTGTTGGCGACGAGGGTCGCCGCCGTACTGGCCCCCACGAAGTACTGCTTGCGCCCGGGGTGGTCGGCGGCCTGCACGACGGCGTCCGCGGCGACTTCGGGCTGGTAGATCGGCGGCACCGGCTGCGGTCGGCGGGGCAGCCGGGAGAGCACCCAGGAGAACTGGGGGGTGTTGACGGCGGGCATCTGGACCACGGTGATCCGAACGCCGCTGCCCTGGTGCATGAGTTCGGTGCGTACGGATGAAGTGAACCCGTTGATGGCGTGCTTGGCCCCGCAGTAGGCGGACTGCAGGGGGATGGACCGTGCGCCGAGCGCCGATCCGACCTGCACGATGGTGCCGGTGTCACGGGGCGTCATATGGGCCAGCGCGGCCCGGGTGCCGTTGACGAAACCCAGGTAGGTCACCTGCGTGACGCGTTCGTACTCCTCCGCCGTGATGTCGGTGAAGGGCGCGAAGACCGAGGTGAACCCGGCGTTGACCCAGACGTCGATGCGGCCGAAGGCCGCCACGGCCGCTTCGGCGGCCGCCTCGACCGCCCGGTGGTCGGCGACGTCCGTGGGCACGACGAGCGCGCGCCCGCCCGCTTCCTCCACCTCGCGGGCCGCCGCGTCGAGTCCGGCCCGGCCCCGGGCGATCAGGACGACGTCGTCGCCGCGCGCCCCGAACGCGCGGGCGGTGGCCCGGCCGATCCCCGCGCTCGCTCCGGTGATGACAACGGTCTTGGTCATGTCGGCTTACCTTCCGATCCGGGTGCTGTGGCCAGGCGGATGGAGGATTCGAGCATCAGGGCGTGCACGAAGGCCTGCGGCACGTTGCCGCGGAGCTGTCGCTGGCTGATGTCGTACTCCTCCGTGAAGAGGCCGGGCGGCCCGCAGGCGGCCCGGTTGCGTTCGAACCAGCGCAGGGCCTCCGCCTGGTGTCCCTGCTGGTGTTCGGCGAGCGCCATGACGTAGCCGCACAGCAGGAAGGCGCCCTCGGCTTCTTCGAGGGGCCGTTCGTCGTGGCGGAAGCGGTAGGCGTAGTAGTCGCGGGTCAGGTGCGCGCGGTAGGCGTCGAGGGTGCGCACCGTTCTCGGGTCGGCGGCGGGCAGCGCTCCGCGGATCGGCGGGATGAGCAGCGCCCCGTCGAGTCCTGGGTCGTCGGTGGCGCGCTGCCAGCGTCCGGTGGGATGGGTGCTGGTCGCGGATGTCTCGGCGAGCAGGGTGTCGGCGAGCGAGGCCCACCGGGCGGCGCGGGCCGGTGCCGCGTACGGGGCCATGGAGCGCAGCCCCGCGGCGCAGATGAGGCGGCTGTGGGTCCAGACGCGGTCGTGCAGCTCCCAGATTCCCGCGTCCGGTTCACGGCGGCGCCGGGCGATGGTGTCGGCCGCGAGGTCCGCCGCGCTTCGGCCGTCGCCGTCGAGCCGGCCCGCCCTGGCCGCGGCGGCGAACAGCAGCAGCGCCTCGCCGAACGCGTCGAGCTGGAACTGCTGATTGACCCAGTTGCCGGTCAGGTCCTGGCCTCCCGGATAGCCGGGGAGCTCCAGGCACTTCTGGTCCGGGACGGGGTCGCCGGTGACGGTGTAGGCGGGCGCCATGCGGGGTCCGTCGGCGAGCAGGCGCGCAGAGACGTACCGTACGGCGTCATCGGTCAGGCCATGGTGACCGGCGACGGCGGCGGCCTGCCCCGCGTAGCACTGGTCGCGGATCCACACGTACCGGTAGTCGTAGTTGCGTCCCGCCCCGGCCCGCTCGGGGAGGCTGGTCGTGGCCGCCCCGACCATGCCGCCCGTCGAGCTGGTGAGGCCGCGCAGCACGACGAGGGAGTGCCGGGCGTCCTCGGGTGCCAGCGAGGCGGGCAGCGTGGGCACCGCACGCTTCCAGGCGTCCTCCGTGGCGTTCCACGCCCGGTCCGCGTCGACGAGGGGGCCGAGTTCCGTGTCGGAGAGTTCGAGGACCAGGTCGTGGTGGCCTCCGGGCGGCAGCACGAGGTCGGCTGCCAGACCCGTCGTGCGCAGACCGGCGCGCACCGGGCGGGCCGCGCCGCCGCCCGTCCAGCGCCAGCGCAGTCCGCCGCCGTGTCCGGTCCATACGCCCGACTCCGCGCGGTGCACGTGCCGGGGCGGGCTTTCCCCGAAGTCGGCGTGTGGTTCGAGGCGTACGGTGACGCGCGCCTCGCCCTCGACGGCGGTGATTCTGCGCAGCAGGACGGCGCATCTTCTGTCGCCGGGGAAGGCGAGCGCCTCACGGCATTCGATGACGCCGGTGGAGGTCACCCAGTGGCTGCGCCAGATCAGGGTGCCGTCCTCGTAGTAGCCGCCCCAGACGAAGCGCTCGCGTGGGGCGACGGTGTAGTGGCCCGCGCCGCCGATGAGGGCGGAGAACACTGCTCCGGAGTCCCAGCGCGGTGCGCACATCCAGACGATGTCGCCCTCGGGACCGACCAGCGCGCCGCGTTCACCGTCGGCGAGCAGCGCGTACTCACGCAGTACGTGCGGCGGGGGCAGGTCGTCGTGCGGCTGGTGCGGGCGGGTCATGCGCCTCCCTCGGCATCGGCGTCCGCTGCGCGTCAGGTCACTTGTCCCGCGGCCCCTGCTCGCCGTGGGGATCGGACTCCTTGCGGCGGCCGGGCAGCATTTCCTGCACCTTGGCCTTGAACCCCTGGCGCACCACGGCGGTCCGGTCGCTGTCGCCCTTGAGGATCGACAGGGCCGCCGCCTCGATCTGGTCGAGGGTGGCGTGCGGAGGGATCGGGGGGACGGCGGGGTCGGTCCGGAAGTCGATGACGAACGGCCGGTCGGCACCCAGGGCCCGGTGCCACGCCGCCTCCACGTCGCCCGGCTTCTCCACGCGTACGCCGTCGAGGCCGATCGTGCGGGCGAAGTCGGCGTACGGGACGTCGGGCAGCGCCTGCGAGGGCAGGAACTGCGGAGCGCCCGACATGGCGCGCATCTCCCAGGTGACCTGGTTGAGGTCCTGGTTGTTCAGGACGGCGACGATCAGCCGCGGGTCCTGCCACTCCTGCCAGTACTTGGCGACGGTGATGAGTTCGGCCAGGCCGTTCATCTGCATCGCGCCGTCCCCGACGATGGCGATCGCGGGCCGGTCGGGATGGGCGAACTTGGCGCCGATGACGTACGGCACGCCGGGGCCCATCGTGGCGAGCGTGCCGGACAGCGAGCCGCGCATCTCGCGGCGCAGGCGCAGGTGGCGCGCGTACCAGTTCGCGGCCGAGCCGGAGTCGGCGGCGAGCATCACGTCGCTGGGCAGCAGGGCGTCCAGGGCGTGCACGACGTACTCGGGGTTGACCGGGTCGGCCTCTACCGCGGCGCGCCGCTGCATGACCTCCCACCACCGGGCGGTGTCCTTCTCGATCTTCTTGCGCCAGGCGCCGTGCTTCTTGCGCTTCAGGCGCGGGATGAGGGCTTCGAGGGTCGCGCGCGCGTCCCCGACGAGGTTGACCTCGAACGGATACCGCAGACCGATCATGAACGGGTCGATGTCGATCTGCACCGCGCGGGCCTGGTCGAACTCCGGCAGGAACTGGCTGTACGGGAAGCTGGAGCCGATCACCAGGAGGGTGTCGCAGTCCTGCATCATCTCGTACGAGGGCCGCGTGCCCAGCAGGCCGATGGAGCCGGTCACGTACGGCAGATCGTCGGGGAAGGCGTCCTTGCCCAGCAGTGCCTTGGCCACTCCGGCGCCCAGCAGGTCCGCGAGCCGCTCGACCTCGGCGCGGGCGCCGCGGGCGCCCTGGCCGACCAGGATGGCGACCTTCTCCCCGGCGTTGAGCACCTCGGCGGCCCGCTCCACGTCCTCTGCTGCCGGGGCCGGGGCGTAGCTGCTCAGCCCGAGGCTGGAGGGGACCATCTTGAACGCGTGCGTCGGGGGCGTGTACTCCAGCTCCTGGACGTCCGCCGGGATGATCACCGCGGTGACCGTCCGTTTGGCGTATGCCGTGCGCATGGCCCGGTCGATCACGTTGGGCAGCTGCTCGGGGACCGTCACCATCTCGCAGAAGTCGGACGCCACGTCCTTGTAGAGGCTGAGCAGATCCACCTCCTGCTGGTAGGAGCCGCCCATCGCGCTGCGGTTGGTCTGCCCCACGATGGCGACCACGGGTACGTGATCCAGCTTCGCGTCGTACAGGCCGTTCAGCAGGTGGATGGCTCCGGGGCCCGAGGTGGCGGCACAGACGCCGACCTTTCCGGAGAACTTGGCGTACCCCACCGCTTGGAACGCGGCCATCTCCTCGTGCCGGGCCTGCACGAACTTCGGGTTGTTGTCCGCGCGGCCCCACGCGGCGAGGAGGCCGTTGATCCCGTCGCCGGCGTAGGAGAAGACGTGGTCGACGTCCCACTCGCGCAGGCGCTGCAGAACGTGGTCGGAGACCTTGGTCGCCATGGCGTTGATTCCTTTCGGAGATACGGGAGGGTGAGGACCGGGACGAACCGGACGCAAGAGCCCGGTACCCGAAGTCATCGGGTTCACGTGTCGGATTTCGGGCCACTGCCCCGATCGGCCCTGTCAAAGGCCACGAGTGGCAGCGGCCGGGTCCCGGCATTCGACTGCGAAAGGGGATCGAAAGATGCCCTGCGCACAAATTCAACGGGCCAGGCAGGAATAGAAGCGGAACGACCGGGCATACTCGGCCCTTGCTTGTGAGCCCGCCCATAGGGGCCACATCACACGCTAAGGGCGGTAGTAGATGTCCGGCCGTTCCCGGGGCCGTGGAATTTCGTCGGCCGCACTCATTTCGAAAACTGCTACGTAGCCGGGTAGTACGTCACATCCTTGCGCCGCTTTCCCCTCGCCGCTAACCATGGACGACGTCGCAGGGCCGGAACTCGAACAGCGCGAACACCTCGCCATTCCGAACGCACCGGCCCCGCCCCACGTCCCCCATGGAAAAGGTTCACTCCCGTATGCCCATGCGCACCAGCACCGCCCGAGTCAGCACCGCCCGCATCGCCCGCATCGCCCGCATGCGCTCGTTCTCCGTCACGGGCCTCGCCACCGCCGGAGCCGCGGCCGCGCTGCTCACCGTCGCCCCCTCGCCCGCCCAGGCCGCCGAGCCGCACACCGCCGCGGCCAAGGCGCCCGCCGCCGCCGCGAAGGCGAAGGCCGGCGACAAGTCGTACGCCGACAACCTCGACGGCTGGATCAAGGAGTCCCTGGACATCATGAAGTCCAAGGGCATCCCCGGCTCCTACGAGGGTCTGCACCGCAACATCATGCGCGAGTCCGCCGGTGACCCGAACGCCCAGAACGGCTGGGACGTGAACGCGCAGAACGGCACCCCCTCCAAGGGCCTCCTCCAGGTGATCCAGCCCACCTTCGACGCGTACCACGTCAAGGGCACGCCCCATAACCTGACCGACCCGGTCGCCAACATCACCGCGGCCGCGAACTACGCCGCCGACAAGTACGGCTCGATCGACAACGTCGACTCCGCCTACTGAGCCACGCGCCTCTCGTGACCGCGAAGGGCTTACGGCACTCGTGCCACGCCGACCCATCCGGCCCGGATGGTCAACGACCCCGGCATGACCGCGTCCGGCTTCCACTTCGGCCACGGAACGAAGCCGGGTTCGACCAGTTCAAGACCGTCGAAGAGTGAGACCGTCTGCTCCGGGCTGCGGAGAACATAGGGAATCGCGCCGGAGTTGTTGTACTCCTCCTGCACGCTGCGGTGCAGTTCGTCGTCGGCGTCGGAGTGACTCAGCGAGGCATAACTGCCGGACGGAAGTCCCGCCACCAGGCCGCGCACCAGAGTCAGCACGTCTTCCCAGGGGTCTATATGGCCCAGCACATCATTGATCACAAGGCCGATCGGCTGAGACATGTCGAGTGTTCTCGCCGCGCCCTTGAGAATCGTCTCGGTGTCGCGCATGTCTGCCAGCACATAATCCGTGGCGCCTTCAGGCGTGCTCCGCAGAAGCGTGTCGACGTGCATCAGGACGATCGGGTCGTGGTCCACGTACACCACCCGGCTGTCTCTCGCTATGCGCTGGGCGATCTCGTGGGTGTTGTTGGCCGTGGGCAGTCCGGCGCCCACGTCGAGAAACTGCTTGATGCCCTGCCGCGCCATCCAGGTCACCGAGCGACGCAGCACGTCGCGTGACTCCTGCGCCATCGGGACGATCAGGGGGAACTTCTCCTTGTAGGCGTCACCGGCCCGCTGGTCGGATTCGTAGTGGTCCTTGCCTCCCAGCCAGTAGTTCCACACACGCGCGCTGTGCGGAAGGGAGGTGTCGATCTTGTGGATGTCCGCCGGTTCACTGCTCATCAGGGCGCCTCTCTCAACTGGTCAGGGTGGGAAGCAAGGACAGCGGAACGCAATCTGCTACGCCAACGGCCCGATAGTCAAAGTGAGTTGGTGCCCGGCGCGGCGAAGTCGCCGTACCGACTGCCTCCTGGCGCCCTCGCCGTGGGTGTGCTGAGGTGCAGACAGTCCCGGACTTCTCACCCCGGCCCCGGAGAGCGACTTTGCGCAGTCTGACCTTCGTCATCGGCACCGGCCGCAGCGGCTCCACCGCGCTGTCACGCATCCTCAACGCCCACCCCGACGTACTGAGCCTCAACGAATACATGGCCTCCGTCGGTGACGCGGCCTTCCCCGAAGACCAGGTCTCGGGCGCTCAGTTCTGGGAGGCCCTCTTCCGGCCCACCCCCTACTTCGCGAACATGCTCCGCAGCGGCGTCCTCATGCCCGAGTTCCTCTACACACGCCGTCCCGGGCGTTACACGGCGCACAGCACCGGCATCCCCGCCCTCTCCCTCATGGTGCTGCCGCACCTCACCGACGACCCCGACGGCCTGCTCGACGAGATCCACGCGGCGGTCGTCGACTGGCCCGTGCGACCCGCAGCGCAACACCACGAGGTGCTCTTCGAGTTGCTCGGCGAGCGGTTTGGGCGCAGCGCCGTCGTGGAGCGTTCCGGCTACTCGACGGGCTGGGCGCCAAAACTGCGCGCCGCCTTTCCCTACGCCAAGTTCGTGCACCTCTTCCGGGACGGGCCCGACTGCGCCCTGTCCATGAGCCGCCACCCCGGGTACCGCGTGATCACCTTGATCCGCGAGATCAGAGAACGGACGGGCGTGGAGGACTTCGGCGACCTGACCGAGGAGCAGGTGCGCTCACTGCCGCCCGACCTGGCGCCCCTGCTCGGCGAACAGTTCGACCCCGCCCTCGTACAGGACCGCGACTTCCCCCTGCGCCGGTTCGGCGCCCTGTGGTCCGAACTCGTCATCCAGGGCACACGGTTCCTCGACGGCCTGCCCGCCGGGCAGCGCATGACTCTCGCCTACGAAGATCTCCTGGATGCCCCGCGGGAGGAACTCACCCGTCTCGCCGCGTTCGTCGGGGTCGAGCCCTCCCGCCCGTGGCTGGACGAGGCGTGCACCCAGCTCGACACCAGCCGCCGCGGCTCCGCCGAGAAGCAGCTGACGGCCGCCGAACTCGACGACCTCAAGGAGAGCTGCGCTCCGGGACGCCGGGCACTGGACATGGCCGGTTCCGCATTCTCTGACTAGAGTCAGAGAATGCGGAACCAACAAGTGGAGCAGGTGCGACGCTTCAACCGGACCGTGGCCGAGCGCGTGGGAGTGCTGCACGATCACTATCTCGGCGGCACACGCCCCTACGGGCAGGCCCGGCTGCTCTGGGAGCTCGGCGGCGAGGAGACGGCGCACGACGTCCGCAGCGTGCGGGACCGGCTCGGTCTCGACTCCGGCTATGCGAGCCGGTTGCTGCGCGCCCTTGAGCGCGACGGATTGATCGTGGTCGAGCCCCATCCCCGCGACCGGCGGGTACGCACCGTGCGGCTGACCGAGACCGGACGGGCGGAGCGCGCTGTGCTCGGCGAGCGCAGCGACGCGCTCGCCGCCTCGCTCCTCGCCCCGCTCGACACCCGGCAGCGGGACCGGCTGACCTCGGCCATGGCCGAGGTCGAGCGGCTTCTGACGGCCTCGGTGGTCTCCCTGGAAGTACTCGATCCCGACCACCCGGACGCCACCCACTGCCTGCGGTCCTACGCCGCGGAACTGCAGGAGCTCTTCGACGAGGGCTTCGACCCCGGCACCAGCCTGCTGCCCGACCCGGGCGAACTGCGCGCCCCACGCGGCCTGTTCCTCGTCGCCCGGCTGCACGGCGAACCGGTGGGCTGCGCGGGGCTCAAGCTGCCGCCCGGAGCACCCGCCGAGATCAAGCGACTGTGGGTCGGCCCCCGCACACGCGGCCTCGGCCTGGCTCGGCGGCTCCTGTCCGAACTGGAGGAACGCGCAGCCCGGCACGGCAGCGATCGCGTACGGCTCGACACCAACAAAGCCCTGGAAGCCGCCACCCGCCTCTACCGCACCAGCGGCTACACGGAGGTGCCCGCCTTCAACGACGAGCCCTACGCCCACCACTGGTTCGAGAAACGGCTCACCCCGTGACGGCGGGCGGTGGACTGCTCGGATCACGCCACCGCGCCGCCGCCACCGGGGCACTACAGCCCCTGCCGGGTCCCCGGTATGTCGGGGTCGAGGCGCGCGTTCGCGCCGTTGATCACGAACTGTGAGCCGGGCTCGATCAGGATGTCCCCGTCCCGTGAGTCGCTGATCTTCACGTTGCTGAGCGTCGCGCTGCCACGCGCGCCGCCCATGGCGAGGATGCCGGAGCCGTTGTTGGACTTGGAGATCGTCACGTTGCTGATCTTCACGTCCGGCATGGCACCTCCGCCCGTCTTGAACTGGATCCCGTCGTACGTCGAGTCATGGATGTCGGTGTCGCGGATCGTGACACCCGGGATGCTCGGGCCCTGCGCGAACAGCGTGATGGCGCCGAACTCCTGGTCCTCGTTCCAGAACGCCCCGCCGGTGCGGTAGAGCCCGTTGTTCGCGATCAGTGTCTGCCCGGTGAAGGGGATCGGGTCGTGATCGGTCGCGAGCATGATGCCGGGGTAGTTCATGGTGTCGTACACCAGGTTGTTCTCGATCTTGTTGCCGTAACCGCCGTACACCGCGATGCCGTTGGCCCGCCACGGGAGCTGCACCGTGTTGTTGCGGAACACGTTGTCGTGGCCGACGTCGACCGACGTGTCCTTGACGTACTTGCTGGCCCACACGGCGAGCGCGTCGTCACCGGTGTTGCGGAACGAGGAGTTGAAGACGGACGAGTTGCGGGTCCCGTTGGTGAAGTTGATGCCGTCGGCGTAGGTGTTGCGGATGCGCATCCCGCTGAATTCGAGGCCGTCGCCGGGTCCCCACAGCTCGGGGATGTTGCTGTAGTCGCGGCCGACCCAGGCGCCGACGTTGGCGTGCTCGATCCACACGTTCGCGATCTTGGTGTTCTTGCCGAAGCGGCCGTTGAGACCGACACCGCCCTCGGCGTTGCCGTCGCCGCCCCGGATGGTGCCGGAGCCGAAGATGGCGATGTCGGAGATCTTGGTGTTGTCGTCGATGTCGAAGCCGAAGTTGCCCTCGTGCGGGTGGTTGATGCCGCCCGCGTCCTGCGGCGGGATCAGCGAGTACAGCTGCGCGTGCCACATGCCGGCGCCGCGGATCGTCACGTCCTTGATGCCGACCTGGTTGAACTGACCCCGGTTCAGCGGGTCATCGGTGAGGATCTTCTTCTCCTGGCGCCACTGGCCCGCCGGGATCCACACGCAGTCGATCTCCCCGTTCTGGTCGGCGGTCACCGCCTTCTGGATCGCGTTCGCGTCGTCGATTCCGTCGTTGGGGACGGCCCCGTACTCGGTGATCGACTTGCACGAGGCGGGCTTGCTCGCCGCCGGTGCCACCTGCTCCAGATCGATCAGGTCGATCGTGTAGTACGCGGCGTCGTCACCGGCGTCGCGCTGCAGGCGGAACTTGGTGCCCTGGGGGTAGGTCTGCGCGAGCAGGGCGTGCGACTCGTCGAAGAGCCGGCGCGCGTCGCCGCCGGGGGTGTTGGTCAGGCCCTCGGGCTGGTCCGTGTTCCCGTACAGCCAGCTGTGCTTGGAGGAGAGGGTCAGCTTCTGGACGAACTTGCCGTCGGCGTAGAGGCTCAGCGTCTTCTCCTGGCCGCCGCCGCCCGGCGCGTCGGGGATGGAGTTGCGTACGACGATGGAGTTGGTGGCGCTGGTGGAGGTGAACTCTACATATTGGCCGGTCGAGTTGAGGCGCACCGACTTGCGGCCCGAGGACTCCGTGGCGAAGTTGGTGTGGCCGAAGGTGCGCTCGGCGTCCGCTTCGAGGAGCGTGCCGTTGTATTTGCCGTCCTCCGCCTCGTATTCGACGTACGGGCTCGCCGCGCCGCGCCCGACCACGATGGAGCGTGCGAAGACGTTGTTGTCCTCGTTGGTCTCGTCCACGACATCGGTGGCGTCGGCGGTCGCGGTGAGTGTGGCGCCGCCGCTGGTGGCGGTCCAGGTGCCCGAGAGGTCGACGGTGGCGCTGTCGCCCGCGGCGATGGCGGGCGTGGTGCCGTTCAGCGTCTTGTCGCCGACGGTCAGGCGGGTCACCGATCCGGCGCTCACGGCGCTGGTCCCGCGGTTGTGCACCTTCGCCGCGAAGGTGACGTCGGCGCCGACCGCGGGGTTGGCCGGGTTCGACGTGATGCCGGTGACCTCCAGGTCGGGGCCGGGGCTCTGGCCGACGGTCAGCTTCGGATCGGCGGTGCGGCTGTTGTTGTCGTTGTCCTGCTCGGGGACGGTGTCGCCGGGGTCCACCACCGCGGACACGGTGTAACTGCCCTGCGCCCGCTTGCCGATGCCGACCGGGACCGTGGCCGACTCCCCGGCGCCCAGCGCGCCGACCCTGGCGTTGCCCGCGACCGTCCCGCCCAGACTGACGTCGACAGTGGTGGCGGCCGAGGCAGCCGAACCGGTGTTGCGCACGGTGGCGTCGACCGTGATGGCATCGCTCTCGCTGGGCTGCGCGGGCCGCCAGCTCAGGTCGGCGATGGTCAGGTCGGGGTTGGGCGCCGGGGTGCCGTTGACCTCGAACTCCGCGACCTGGCCCCCGTATCCGGAACTGTTGGAGTAGATCTTCAGCCGGACCTCGGCATAGCGCCCGGAGACCGGGATGGTCACACTGTTGCGGTTTCCGGCGGGGTCGAAGGTGTAGTCGGCCCTGGCCTTCACCGTGCTGAAGTCGGTGGCGGACTGCGTGCGGCCGAGCACCTCGATGTTCTGCTTACGGGTCGCCCACGCCGCGTCCGGGTTGAGCTTGAGGACGACCGAGTCGAGCTCCGCGTCGGCGCCGAGCTGCACGGTCAGCGTCGACGGATGGCCGCTGGATTCCCAATAGCTGCTCGTGCTGCCGTCGTTGGCGTTGGGAGCGTAGTAGTTCTGGGTGGACGTGGACGCCTCGATCGGCTTCTTCAGCGCCAGATTCGTGGCCGCCTCGGGTGCCGACGGCGCCGTCGGCACCGCGTGGGCGGCGACGGGCAGCATCCCGGCTCCCAGCAGTGCGGCGGTGAGCCAGACGCCGATGGTCCGTCGGCTCCGCTGTCTCCATCTCATGGATGTTCCTCTCGGTGCATGGTGATGACGCGTTCATGACATTGCGACTTTCACGGCATACCGACCCACAGTTGTGGCGCACCTTTCGGGTGGGGGGTGTGGCGGCGACGCCAGCACTCAACCGCCACCCCAGCAAGAACGCAAGATGCGTGGCATGGATTGCAAATATTCGACAGAATCGCGAGAGCAGTAGATGGAGCGTGGGATCCAGCGAACTGTCCGTGAACCGGCCCCTACCGGCACCACCGCCAAGGAGGACGCCCGAACCCGGGGCGCGGCACCACGCCCGCAGCCCACGCGGCACATAGTGTGCGAAACCCGAACAGTGCGCCCGATCAGTGCGAGGACAGATGTCCCACAAGGCCGACGACACCGACGACAGCAGTGGGGCACCCACCCCCACGACCCACTGGCTCTTCGGGGATCAGCTCGGACCCCACTTCACCCAACCCGGTACGACGGGACCGCGGCGCGACGCTCCCCTGCTGATGATCGAGGCCCGCTCCGTCCTGCGCAGGCGGAGGTTCCACCGTGCCAAGGCCCACCTGGTGCTGTCCGCCATGCGTCACCGGGCCGCCGAGCTGGGCGATCGCGTGCGGTATGTCAAGGCCGAGACCTACCGCCAGGGCCTGCGCGAAGCTGATGTCGTCGGGGCCCTCACCGTGCATCACCCCACCTCCCACGCCGCCCTGGACTTCGTCTCCTCGCTCCCCGGCGTACGGGTGCTGCCCGCACGGGGCTTCCTCGTGCCGAACGACGACTTCGCCGCCTGGGCCAAGGGGCACGGCTCGACCCGGCTGCGCCAGGAGGACTTCTACCGCTGGGTCCGGCGCGGCGGCCACATCCTGATGAACGGCGACGAACCCGCGGGCGGGCACTGGAACTTCGACACCGACAACAGGGAAGCGCCGCCCAAAGGCGCGGCGACGCTGGAACTGCCCTCCCCCTACCGCCCGCAAGAAGACGACATCGACGCCGAGGTACGCGAGGACCTGGACCGCTGGGAACGCGCGGGCGACGTCTCCTTCGTGGGTGAGGACGCGCCGCGCCACTTCCCCGCCACCCGCCGCGAGGCGCTCGCCGCACTCGACCGGTTCATCGAACACCGGCTGCCCACCTTCGGTGCGCACGAGGACGCGATCCTCACCGCCGATCCGGTGATGAGCCACAGCCTGCTCTCCGCTCCCCTCAACCTCGGGCTCCTCGACCCGGACGAATGCGTGCAGCGCGCGGAAGCCGCCTGGCGGTCGGGCCAGGCGCCGATCAACAGCGTCGAGGGCTTCGTACGGCAGATCGCGGGATGGCGGGAGTACGTATGGCACCTCTACTGGTACTTCGAGCGGGACTACCGCCACCGCAACGCCCTGCGGCACCACGCTCCCGTACCCGACTGGTTCGCCGAACTCGACGCCGACGCGGTGCAGGCCCGGTGCCTGTCGACCGTCCTGCGCCAGGTGCGCGCGACCGGGTGGACCCACCACATTCCCCGGCTGATGGTGCTCGGCAGCCACGCGCTCCAGCGCGGCTGGGATCCCGCCGCCGTCACGGACTGGTTCCACCGGTGCTTCGTCGACGCCTACGACTGGGTGATGGTCCCGAACGTGGTGGGCATGTCGCAGTTCGCCGACGGCGGGCGCATGACGACCAAGCCCTACACCTCCGGCGGCGCCTACGTGAACCGGATGAGCGACCTGTGCGGCCCGTGCGCGTACGACCCCAAACGCCGCACCGGCGATGACGCGTGCCCCTACAGCGGCGGCTACTGGGCCTTCCTCCACCGGCATCGCACGGCCCTGGAGAGGAACGCCCGCATGGTCAGGGCCGTACGCGGCCTTGACCGGCTCGCGGATCTGGACGAGCTGCTGGCGCAACAGGCGCGCGTGGGGGACGAAGCCCCCTGAGGCGCAATGGCCGCCGGCGGCGGCATCAGCGACGCGCCGAGTCGGCCAGCACCTCCCGCGCGGCGCGCGTGCCCGACGCCAGCGCACCCTGCACCGAACCCGTGGCCCGGTGATCCCCGCACACATACCTCCCCGGACCGTGGCGGGTGGTGCGGCTGAGCGGCCAGGGCGGCAGCATCGCGGGCAGCGCTCCGGCCACGGTGCGCACGGCCACCTGCTGCCAGCCGCTGGTGTCGGTGCCGTACAGCTCGGCCAGGCGGCGGAGCACGGCGTCGGCCGCGCCCGGCCCGTCCGCGCCGAGCACCGAGGTGGAGATCAGCGCGGTGCCGGGTGGTGCGTAGGTTCGCGCCACCTCGCTGAGCACGCAGGTGTTCAGCACGGTCCCGGTGCTGTCGACCACCAGCGTCGGTTCTCGCAGCGGCGTGCTGTCGGACGCGTGGTAGTAGGTCGTGACCGTGCGCCCGTCCGGCACGGACAGGCCCGGCAGCAGGCGGGCTGCCGTCGCGGCATCCGCGGCGACCACGACGCTCGCCGCCGGCACCTCACCGCCGTCCGCCAGAAGCACGCCCGCGCCGGTGATCTCGGCGACGGGCGTCTCCAGGCGCAGGACGTCGGGGGGCAGGTTCCCGGCCAGTTGCGCGGGCACCGCACCGATGCCCTCGGCGGGCAGACACAGCGATCCCCGGACCATGCTCCGCCACACCAGGTGGAAGAAACGGGCGGAGGTCTCCAGGCGGTCCTCCAGGAAGACTCCGGAGAGGAACGGGCGCAGGATGTGGTCCACTGCCGCGTCCGAAAGGCCCGCCCGGGACAGAGCGGCCGCGGTGGAGCGGTCCGGACGCCGTTTGAGCAGCGTGACGGGCAGTACGGCGTCGCGGGCGGTGAGCGCCGCCATCGCGGCCAGGTCCCGGGACGCGAGGGCCCGTCCGGGCAGCAGGGACCCCGCCGCACCGGGCTGCCTGGTCGGATCGACGAGACGGACCGGCCCCTTTGGGGTGTGCGCGAGGAGGCCCGGGGTGAAAGTCCGCAGCCGAAGACTCTTCGGATACACGCGCCGCTTCACCTGCGGGTACGCGGTGTTGAACACCTGGAACCCGCGATCCAGCAGGAACCCGTCCTGCCGGTCCGTCCGCATCCGGCCGCCCGGCCCGTCGGACGCCTCCAGCAAGGTCACCCGCCGCCCCGCGCGGCACAGGTCCAGGGCGCAGGCGAGACCGGCGAGACCCGCACCGACGACCACGACGTCCGCTGGCCCGCGGTCATGAACCTTCGCCATCCGGCTCTCCTTCGTCTGCCAGTACCGCTTCGCTGTCCGCGCCCCAGGCATCTGCCCACCCTCGGTGGCCACATGCTCCCGAAATGCCCCCTGTGGTGTTCCGCTCCATCATGGGACTCGTCGTGCCGACGATCGGAAGGAACACGCCCCATGGCCAAGGACAAGAAGCTGCGCAAAGGCGACGAGGTCACCTGGAGCAGCCACGGGCAGACCGTCCCCGGCACCGTGAAGAAGAGGATCACGGGGCGGACCGAGACCGCCGGCCGCACCGTCGACGCGTCCAAGGACGAACCGCAGTACGAGGTGGAGAGCGAGAAGTCCGGCCGGCGAGCGGTCCACAAGCCGGAGTCGCTGCACAAGAAGCGCAAGTCGTCATGACCAAGGCAGCTGAAGGGGACCGCGAGGAGACCTTGAAGCAGTTCGACGAGGCGGTGAACATGACCGCGGGCGAACTCGAGAAGTGGCTCAAGACAGAGGATTCCCACAGCGTGGGCCAGTCCGACGGTTCATCGGAAAGCGTGGGCCACGCCTCGGGCCGCCGCATCGTCAAACTGCTGCGCACCAAAAAGGCCGACCTGACCGACAGCGACGTCACGCACATGCGCAAGGTCGTCGGCTACGTGCACCGGCACATGAAGCAACGCCCGAAGGGCGACACCACCGAGACCCCTTGGCGCTACTCCCTCATGAACTGGGGCCACGATCCCAAGAAGGCGGGCTCCGGGTCCTGACGGCCTCCACCCGGCCGGACACCGACGCGACGCACGTCGCGCAGGTGTGAATACACGGCGGGCGGCTACATATCTCTCATGCCGCATCATGATCTTGTCGTTGTCGGAGCGGGCACGGGCAACTCACTCATCGACGACCGTTTCGCCCACCTGGATGTCGCCGTCGTCGCGGAAGGGCCCTTCGGGGGCACCTGCCTGAACGCGGGGTGCATTCCCAGCAAGATGCTCGCGTTGACCGCGGACGTGGCCCGTCATGTGCGGGAGAGCGAGCGTCACAACATCCGGGCCACGCTGGAGGGTGTCGACTGGCCCGCGGTGCAGGAGCGTGTCTTCGGACGGCTCGACGCCGCATCGCGCGATGGGGAGCAGGGCCGCCGGGACGAGGATTTCGTGACGGTCCACCGCGGGCACGCGCGGTTCACCGGGGAGCGTGAGCTGCTCGTGGAGAGCGAGGGCGGGAGCGAGCGGGTCACGGCGGACCGGATGGTGATCGTCGGGGGCGGGCGCCCCGTGGTGCCGCCGGTGGTCGCCGACTCCGGACTGCCCTTCGAGACCTCCGACACCGTGATGCGGCTGGATCAGCTGCCCGAGCGGATGGTCATCCTCGGGGGCGGTTACATCGCGGCGGAGCTGGCCCACGTGTTCCACTCGGCCGGGACCGCCGTCACCGTGGTCGAGCAGCAGGAGCGGCTCCTGATGCCGCAGGACGAAGAGATCTCCCGCGTCTACACCGATCTCGTGGACGGCCAGTGGGATCTGCGGCTCGGGCGCGAACTGAACGAGGTGGCCGGTGAACCGGGCAAGCTGCGGCTGACGCTCGACGACAAGACGGTCATCGAGGCGGACACCCTGCTCGTCGCGGTCGGGCGTCGCCCCAACAGCGACCACCTCGACGTCGAGCAGGCCGGCGTCGAGTGCGACGACACGGGACTGATCACCGTCGACGCACAGCTGCGTACCAGCGCCTCCGGCGTCTGGGCGCTGGGTGACATCGCGGGCGGCGGCCCCCCGTTGAAGCACGTCGCCAACCGCCAGGCCACCGTGGTCGCCCACAACCTCCTGCACCCCGGCCGCCCGCGGTCGATGTCCTACGACGTGGTGCCGTCGGCCGTGTTCACGTCCCCGCAGATCGCCCAGGTGGGGCTCACCGAACAAGAGGCCCGTGAGCAAGGTCTCGACTACGCGAGCGGCACGCACCGCTACGAGGACGTGGCGTACGGCTGGGCCCTGGAGGACACCACCGGCTTCTGCAAGGTCCTGGCCGAACGCGGTTCCGGCCGCCTGCTCGGAGCCCACATCCTCGGGGACCAGGCCGCCACCCTCGTGCAGCCGCTCGTCCTCGCCATGCGCTTCGGCCTGACGGCACGCGACGTCGCGGAACAACCGCTGTGGATTCACCCCGCGTTGACCGAGGTCGTCGAGAACGCCTTGCGCGACCTCGACCAGTAGGGCGCACACGTAGGACCGGGACATCCTGAACCCGGGGCAATCCGGCCGGGTGGCCACTACGAACTCCCTGCGATCGACAGCCCAACGAAAGCAGGGAGTAGTCATGGAGCAGAACAGCACCTCCACGCCACCGGGCCGCAGGCGGGCCAAGAGGCTCGCCGTCGCCCTCGCGGCCACCGGCCTCCTCGTCGGCGGCGGCATCGCCATGGCGGGCCCCGCCGGCGCCGACACCTTCTGCGGAGAGACGGGGGACGGCGGCTTCGGATGCGTGATCGACCAAGGGGACGGAACGTTCAAGATGGTCAACAGCAACGGTGACATCGTCTACAACTGGTGACGCCGGACGCCTGGTGCGTGGACCTGGTCCACGCACCACCCGGCACCCCCCGCGCCGAGGCCGCCCGCCGCCCCGCGTCGTCGACGGCGACGCGCTGCAGCAGCGCCTGGGCGAAGGACCGTGCTTCGACGCCGCCCGCCGAAAGGAGGGCGAGCGCGTGTTCCGCATCGTGGACTTCACCCAGGAACAGCCGCGCTGGTCGAACCACGCGCCACAGGCCCGTGCCCTCGGCGCGGGCAGCATAATGGGGTTCTTGCTGTTCACCCAGGACGAGGAGTTCGGCACGCTGAACCTCTACTCACGTCGGCGCGGCTCTTTCACCGAGGCCAGTGAGCTGCCGGGCTGGCTCCTTGCCTCCCACGCCGCGGTCACCTTCTCGAGTGCTCGCACGCACGCGCAGATGGGCCAAGCCCTGGCCACCCGCCACGTCATCGGCGAGGCCACGGGCATCATCGTGGGCAGCCGTCACCTCACCGAGGAACCGGCCTTCGACGTGCTGCACCGCTACGCGCAGGAGAACAACGTCGAGCTGCGTGAGGTCGCCCGACAGGTCTGCGAGCACGGCGGCTTGTTGTGAAGTTGAGGGCGGCTCCGCCCGGCTCGCGGTCTGAAACAGGGGAGCCTGCCCGGGTCAGCTCCCATGGGAAGCGCCACTGACCCGGCCTGCGTCAACGGGTCCCCAGTACTGCGAGGTCTACCCGCCCGCGATACGGCTGCTCGGAACGCACGGCACCACCGGCCGCCAGAACAGGCCACAGCGCTTCCGGCATCCCGGGCGGCTACTCGCCTGCCGCCTCCCGGCGAGCCGTCTGCCCGCGGGGCGCGGGCGGATCGGGCGGAACGAGTCCGCCGTCGATGACGTCCTGCGCGACCTTGCTGAGCAGGATCCGATGGCCACGTGCGTAGTGCCGGATGGCTGCGAACGCCTGGTCGAGCGGGATGTTCCGGCGGGCGGCCAGGATGCCCTTCGCCTGTTCGATGAGGATGCGGCTGTGCAGAGCGGTGTGCAGTTGTGCGTTGACGGTCTCCTGCTGGCGGAGGGTGCGGGCGTGCAGCAGGCCGATGGTGGCCGCGTCGGCGAGGGTCTGGGCGAGCGACAGGTCGTCGACCGTCAGGGACCGTTCGCCGGTGTGCAGAAGCATCAGGCAGCCGATGCTGTCCTTGCGCAGCCGCATGGGCACGACGGTGGGCAGCGCATAGCCGGCCTGGAGTACCTGTTCGGTGAACCGTGGCCAGCGTGTCGCCGCCTCGGCGGCGTTCTCGGGGGCGATCGGGCGGGCTGTGCGGTAGGCCTCCAGGGCCGGGCCCTCGTCCACGGCCACCTCCAGCACGCGCTTCAGCCCGGGGGCCGGGTCGCACGGTGCCGGGCTGTGGAGGCGGGCGCCGGAGTGGGCGAGGAAGACCGCGGCATCGGTGATGTCGAGGAGTTCTTGGCAGCGGACGGTCATCTGCTGGAGGAAGTCGATGACGTCGAAGTCCCCCACCAGGGTGTCGGCCAGCTCCACAAACGTACGCGCGATGTGCTGCTCCCTGCTCATGCTCCTTCGCTTTCTCCTGGTTTCCGTGGGCCCTTCGTGGGCCTGCCCGGAGCCGTGTGGGCCCCGGGCTTTTCCAAGTCACGGCGGAAGTTCTTGTTCGAGAATGGTTCGGGCGGTGTCCGTCAAGGACCGGCCGGAGGAGAAGGCCTGGGCCCGCAGTCTGGCCAGGGCCTCGGCCAGCGGAACGTCGAGTCTCACGCTCAGCACCCCCGTGGCCTGGTGCACTTCGGCCCGGTGCAGATCCACCGCCCCCGCGCTCCCGAGGCCGGCCCCTTCTTCCCCGGTTGGTGTGCCCGGCCAGCGCCCCAGCAGGTGTCCGGCCAGCGAATCGGCCACCAGCCAGCCCTCGGCCACCTGCCGACTGGCCAGGGGCCCCGCCGAGCGGCGATATCCGGTCAGCGTCCCGACGCGTGCCGCTCCGACGTGGACGGGCCACACGAAAACCGCGGCGACACCCAACTCCTTTGCCTCGATGACGAAATGAGGCCACTGGCTGGCGGTCAGGCGGTCGAGGTCAGGCAGCTCGAGCACCCCGGCATCTCCCAGGAAGAACAGCCCGGGGCCTTGGCCGAGGACGAACTGCATGTCCTCCAGTCGCGCACTCGTGCAGTCGCTGAACCAGACCAGCTCCTCCCCCAGCGAGACCGCAACGCCATCGAGCCCCAAAGCATGCGCGCAGGCCACGGCCCACACCTTTCGCTCCTCCTCGTCCACCAGCGAATCCAGGCTGCCCAGCAAGTCCTCGACAGTCGCTCCCCTGTCCACGCACAGCCCTCCCTCACCCCTCTGATCGCCCCCGCCGCCACGCATCGGGGGCGAGCCCGACCCACGTGTCCACCGTAGAGCGGGGCATCGGGCTCCACATCGCTTTGGCGCAACCACCCACCGGAGGGGTAACGAAGCGCTGTGAACAAGCGTGCCCGTCCCGAAGGGAGTTCAGTGCCCGCCGTCCGGTTTGTGGCCGTGGCGGGCCATGATTTCGCGGGCGAAGGCGGCGAGGGGGCGGCCCGTCGCGCTTGCCGCGGCGCGCAGCCACAGGCCGGTTTCGTGCGTGCTGACGCCGTGCACCGCCGAGAGGATGCCGATGGTGATGTTGATGTCGTCCGCGTCGGCGGTGGCCCTGACCTGTTCGACGATCTCGCTGTCCATGTCGGCGAGCAGCACGGCGGTGGCCATGTCGGCGAACGTCTGTGCGGCGGCGGGCAGTTGCGCCGGGCGACCGGCCCGGCGGGCGCCGTAGAGGGTGAGGGTGCCGAGGGTCGCGGCGGCGGTACGGAGTGGGAAGGCGAAGGCCCCCGAAACGCCGATGCCGCGCGCGGCATCGGAGAAGAAGGGCCAGGCGGGGCCGTCCCGGTCCGTGCACGCCATGAGGGCGGGCTCGCCGGTCTCGTACGCGGTCAGTGACGGCCCCTCGCCGGTGACCCACTGGATCTCCTCGGCGCGCCGCGCCAGCGGCGAACTGACGGCGAGGTGCTGCGGCAACAGGCCTGAACCGTGCACGGTGATCGCGGCGGCGTCGATCTCCGGTAACTCCTCCACCGCGGTGGAGCATACGGCGTTGGCACAGCCCCCGGGGCGCCGGTCCTGGCGGGCCGCGTGGACGATCCGGTGCCACAGTGCGTCCCGTCGCGCGTCGCTGCCGCGCGCCTGGTTTCCCGAGTTCGCCCGGGCGCCGTTCAGGGGCGCGGAGGCGCGTTCGTAGTGGGCCGCGGCGAGCATGGCGCGGCGCAGGACGGCGGCCGGCCGCAGCGTGACGTCCGGTGGACCGGCCCCGCGGGCGCGGCGAAGGATGTTGTCCACCACGGTGATGTCCTCGACATGGTGCAGTACGCCGACGATGTCCCCCTCGACGTCGGACAGCGGGGGGTTGACCGGGCTCCACGTCTTGCGGCGGAACACGCCCGGAGCGTCGGAGCGGGGGATGTCGTAGCGCTGGACGCCCATGTCGTGGGGTGCCGCTCGGCGCAGGACCCGTTCCAGCGAGGAGCCGAGGTTGAGTACGCCGGTCGCGTCGGCGTCCTCGAGGTTGTCCGGGAAGGCGTCGAACGGGAAGACGCCCATGAGCTCGTCGCGCGAGCGGCCGGTGGCACGCAGGTAGGCCGGATTGACGCCCTGAATGCACAGTTCCGTGTCGAGCACCACATAAGGAGCCGCAGTCACCTCGAACAGCGGGCTGCCGGACGTGGCCCGCAATATCTCGTGCACGGTCGCTCCCCTCACGGGCCGGGCAACTGTTCATCCCCTAGGACACACCCGGGGCGAGGCGCGGACAAGCCGAATGAGAGGAAACAGCGCCTGGCGGGGGCGAGTTGGTCTGGACGGGCGCGTTGTGCGCGTTGTGCGTGTCCGGCACCGCACACCGGGTGAATCGTCAACCAAGTGTTCGCAGCGCTGACTATGAACCGGGTTTTGGGGCACTCGGCTTCTCGTCACGCAATGCTGGAATGCGATCTCCAAGGAGTGTGGCCATGTCGGCTTACGGCAATCCGTCAGCAGCTTCTTCCGGCTCCCGGACGAACGGCCTTGCGATAGCCGGACTTGTCTGCGGCATCGTCGGTGTGTTCTTCCTCAGCTTCATCCTCGGGCCGCTCGCGATCATCTTCGGTGCGGTCGCGCTGCGCCAGAAGACGTTCAGGGGCGGCGGAGGCATGGCGAAGGCGGCCATCATTCTGGGCATCATCGACGTCATTCTGTTCATCGTGCTGATCGCTGTCGCCGCATCCGGCGGATTCACCTGGTACGTCGGCGGTTGATGACCGGAATCCGCGAGCTGTTCCACCCACATCATGGCGGCCGGAGGGAATGCGCAGCACGCGCATTCCCTCCGGCCTTTTGCGCGCGTCACGCGTGGGGAGCGTCGAGGTGCTCCTGCTCACGGGTGGTCGGGCGCCTGTTCCGGCGGTGTGCCGCCACCCTTTCCTCCGCCCTTGGCGCCCCGGTCGGTTCCGTGCGCCGCGCCGCCCTTGCCCTGCGCGGTCCGGGGCTCCGATGCCCTTTTCTCCCCGGTCTCCTGGGGAGTGGCGGCACCTTTTCCGCTGCGCCGCACCTCGGGTTGCTGTGGATTCGACATTCCTACTCCTCGCCTTTTGAGCTTTTTTGAGGAAGTCCTACGTCAACGGTCTCTCAGCCCCGTCGCCCCCGCAAACCCCGGCGACGGCACGCGCGTCACCGGTCAGCCGGGGCTGTTCTCGTCGAGGTGTCCGGTGAGGGCGTCGAGCTGGGCGACGACCTCGGGGTGCGTGCGTGCCAGGTAGGGGCGGGCCGTGTTCAGGGGGTCGATCAGCGCCGCGGGGTCGTCGTGCGCGAGCGCCGCGTCCAACTGCCCGATCGGGACCTGGGCTTGCGGCGGTAGGCCGGTGAGCGACATGACCTGGCCCGCGAGGCGGCGCAGGGCGCCGGCATTGGTACGGGCCCAGGCCGTGCGGGAGCGGTCGGCGGCGCGGCGCCGGCGGGTGGCCTGGACGCGTTGCTCGCCGGTGCTGCCGGTCGGGCCGGGGCGCTGGCGCAGGTAGCGGCGTTCGGCGGCCTGGCGGCTGGCGACCCCGAGGGGGTGGGCGAGGTCGGCCCAGCTCGCTCCGGCGTGACGGGCGGTCTCGATCAGGCCGGCTTCCCACCCGGCGAGCTGTTCACGGACCTCGCGCAGCAACAGCAGTGAGGCGAGGGCCTGTTCGGGGTTGGTGCGGCCGGTGGGCAGCACGTCGGTGTCGGCCTCCTGGGCCTCCTGCACGGCGTCGCTGATGGCTTCCAGGGCGGCGGCCGCGGCCAGGAAGGATGCCGGGTTGTGGGCATGGGCGTGAGGTGGTTCCGGCGGGCCGGTCGCTGCCATGGGGGCCTCCTTCAGCGTTGTCATCGGGTGGACGACATGCAACTTGTCATCCATTGGACGACATGCTACAACCGATTGCAGGTGAAGCGCATTGGCAGGTACTGCCCGGACCTTCAGGAGGTGTTTCGCGATGTTGATGCGCACCGACCCCTTCCGCGAGCTCGACCGCATCGCTCAGCAGCTGGTCGGCCCCGGCACATGGTCACGGCCTTCCGCGATGGCCATGGACGCCTATCGCGAGGGCGACGAGTACGTGGTGGCCTTCGATCTGCCCGGCGTGAGCGCCGAGGCGATCGACATCGACGTGGAACGCAACATGCTGACCGTCAAGGCCGAGCGCCGTCCGGTCGCCAAGTCCGAGAACGTCCAGATGGAACTGTCCGAGCGGCCGCTGGGCGTGTTCTCCCGCCAGATCGTGCTGGCTGACACCCTGGACACCGAGCGCATCAAGGCGGACTACGACGCGGGTGTCCTGACCCTGCGCATTCCGATCGCCGAGCGCGCCAAGCCCCGCAAGATCTCCATCGGGAACGACGCGTCCCACCGGCAGATCAGCGGCTGAGCAGCCGCCGCGCACGCGTGGCGCGGAGGACCGGCGTCTCCCCCGCTGACTGCGTCCTCCGCGCCCGACGGGGCGAAGCCCCCCAAGACCCACCCGCGGGTGCCGTCCAGCTGCCCGGCACCCGCGACACGACCTCCGCGACGAGAAAGGCGCGCACCCAGCAATGTTCGAACGACCTGAAGCCACCCGGCCCTTCCCCGCGATGACCTACCAGCAGATGCTGGAGAAGGTCCGCTACGAAGGCGCGTACCCCACCCGGGAGCGGGCCGAGGAAGCCGTCCGGCTGGTCCTCGGCGGACTCGGCAGGCAGCTGACCGGGGACGAACGCGTCGAGCTCGCCGCCCGCCTCCCCGTGGAGGCCGCACTCGTCCTCACCGCGCAGATTCCCGACCCCGAGCCCCTCACCGGCTGGGGCCTGGTCAAGGACCTCGCCACCCGGTCCGGCGCGAGCCTCGCCACCACGCGCTGGGACACCGGCGCCGTCCTGGCCGCCGTCGCCGCTCTGGCGGGCCCCGATCTGCTGACCCGCATCCTGGCCCAGCTCCCCTCCGGCCACGCGCTCCTGTTCGGCCGGGCCGAGCTGATCCAGGCGGCGTAGGCGTCGCGCGGGTTCAGGGCTGTCGGCGTCGGCGCAGGGCGGTGACGGCGCCCAGCACCACGCCCACCAGCAGGACGGCGCCGCCCCGCAGCCACACCTCGCGCTCGATCTGCGTCGCGAGCAGGACGCAGGACGCCGCGCCGAGCACCGGCAGGATCGTCGGGGCCCGGAAGTGGTCCCGCGGGGCGGCATCGCGACGCAGCACCAGAGCCGCCGTGTTGACCAGGAAGAAGACCACCAGCAGGAGGAGGACCAGGGTCGAGGCGAGCGTCGACACGTCTCCGGTCAGCGCGAGCAGGAGCGAGAGGGCGGTGGTCGCTGCGATCGCCGCCCACGGCGTACGCCTGCCGGGCAGCACCTTGGTGAGAAAGCCCGGCAGCAGCCGGTCACGTGCCATGCCGTAGGCGAGGCGCGAGGACATGATGCCGGTGAGCAGGGCGCCGTTGGCGACGGCGACCAGGGCGATGGCGCTGAACAGCTCCGTGGGGACGCCGCCGGCCTCCCGCACGACTTCGAGGAGCGGCCCGCTGGACTCGACGAGCGTCGTGGTCGGCACGGCGGCCGCCGCGGCGGCACCGACCAGGGCGTAGACCGCGCCCGCGGTGATCAGCGCGCCGAAGAGGGCCCGCGGATAGGAGCGGCGCGGATCACGGGTCTCCTCTGCCACGTTGACGGAGGTCTCGAAGCCGACGAACGAGTAGTAGGCAAGCACCGCCCCGCTCAGGACCGCCGCCACCGGCCCGTGTTCCGGTGTCCCCAGGTCGGTGAGGCGCCCGACGTCACCGTCACCGCGCAGCACGATCCACACGCCGAGCCCGATCACGAGCAGCAGCCCGCTGACCTCGATGACGGTGGCCACGACGTTGGCCCGCGTCGACTCGCTGATCCCCCGCGCGTTCAGCAGGGCGAGCGCGGCCAGGAACACGACCGCGACGAGCGCCACCGGAAGGGTGACGAACTCCGCCAGGTAGTCACCGGCGAAACCGCGGGCCAGCGCACCGACCGACACGATCCCGGCGGCCAGCATGCAAAAACCGGCGAGGAATCCGGCGAAGGGTCCATAGGCAAGGGTCGCGTAGTGCGAGGCGCCGCCCGCCCGGGGGTATTTCGTGGCGAGTTCGGCGTACGAGGCGGCCGTCAGGAGCGCCAGACACAGCGCCACGACGAGGGGCACCCACACGGCGCCGCCCGCGTCGGCCGCGACCTGACCCACCAGGACGTACACGCCCGCGCCGAGGACGTCTCCAAGGATGAAGAAGTAGAGCAGGGGGGTGGTCAGTGCTTTCTTGAGCGGAGTCGTCGTGTCGGACGCCGCCGGAATGGTGCGGGGAGATTTCACGCGCACACATGTACCCGGTTCGGCGTCCGGCAGGCGGCGAACCCCTCGAACGCCTGCGAGGGTGAAAAGGAATGACAACGGACGGGCCGGGTACCGGGATGCCGCCGCATCCGACGCAGGCTGCCGCATCCGACGAGGGCTGGAGAGCCGAATGGCCGTACGACACCGATTGATCAAGCGGTCCGTGGCAGACGTCTGGGCGGTGCTCGCGGACGGGTCACGTTACGGCGAGTGGGTGGTGGGCACGGCCCGCTCGGAGCCCAAGGAGGGCCACTGGCCCGAGGTGGGCTCCAGCATCACGTACACCGTGAAGGTGGGCTGGCGGACGCTGTCGGGAACCACGACCGTCCGGCGGTGCGAAGAGCCCCGCATCCTTGAGCTGGAGGCCGACAGCGGATGGCTCGGCGCCGCGCGCATCGCCGTCGACGTACGCCCCTGGGGTGAGTACGCCCTGGTCATCGTCGACGAGCACCCGCTGACCGGACCCGGCGGGATGCTCCACAACGTGGCCGTGGACGCGCTGATCCAACTGCGGCACCGCGCCATGCTCGCCCGACTGGCGGACGTCGTGGAGAAATTCTCGAAGCGCGCGTACGCATCGGCCTGAGAGCCGGTCGAGCAGGTTGGCCGAGGGGCTCGCGGCCCCACTCACGATCGATCGACCCGCCGGGTCCGACGGGCCCGGGCGGACGTCAGGAGTCAGGCATGCCGGACGCGGTGATCATCGGCGCGGGGCCCAACGGTCTCGTCGCGGCGAATCTGCTCGCCGACGCCGGATGGAGCGTGGAGGTCCTCGAGGAACAGGACGAGCCGGGCGGCGCCGTCCGCAGTGACCGCGGTGTCCATCCCGACTACGTGAACGACCTCTTCAGCGCCTTTTATCCGCTGGCCGCGGCCTCCCCGATCCTCGCCGACCTGCAGCTCCAGCAGGAGGGCCTCTCGTGGAGCCACGCCCCCCGCGTCCTGGCACACCCCCTGCCCGACGGCCGGTGCGCCGTCCTCGCGCGCGGTGCCGCGGAGACAGCGGCCGGCCTCGACGCGTTCGCGCCGGGCGACGGGGCCTCCTGGCTCAACCTCTGCGCCACCTGGAACCGCGTGGGTCCCGACGTCCTCGGGGCTCTGTTCACCCCGTTTCCGCCCGTACGGCACGGGGTCCGGCTCGCCGCGAAGCTGCGGGGCGCCGGGGGCCTGCGGATGGCCCGGACGATGGTGCTGCCGGTACGGCGCCTGGGCGAGGAGGAGTTCCGCGGTGAGGGCGGCCGGCTGCTGCTCGCGGGCAACGCGCTGCACGCGGACCTGGGCCCGGAGGCGGCCGGCAGCGGAGGCTTCGGCTGGCTGATGTCCATGCTCGGCCAGACCTACGGTTTTCCCGTTCCGGTCGGCGGGGCGGGCGCGCTCACCGGGGCCCTGGTGCGGCGCCTTGAGCGGTTCGGAGGCGTGGTCCGGTGCGGGGAGCGCGTACGGGAGGTTGTCGTACGGGGCGGTCGCGCCGTCGGTGTGCGCACCGCCGGAGGCGAGAACGTGCCGGCGTCCCGCGCGGTTCTCGCCGACGTGTCCGCTCCGGCGCTCTTCGGCGAACTGGTCGACGAACGCCATCTGCCGGGGCGGCTGCTCGGGGACCTGCGCCGCTTCCAGTGGGACTTCGCGACCTACAAGGTCGACTGGGCACTGAACGGCCCGGTGCCCTGGACGGCACCGGAGGCGGCGACGGCGGGAACGGTGCACCTGGCCGACGGTGTCGACGGGCTGACCCGGTTCGCCGCGCAGATCGCCATGGGGCAGGTGCCCGACCGGCCCTTCATCCTGTTCGGCCAGATGACCACCGCCGACGCCACGCGCTCACCGGCCGGCACCGAGTCGGCCTGGGCCTACACCCACGTCCCGCAGCGGATCAAGGGCGACGCGGGCGAGGACGGCCTGACCGGCTCCTGGGACCGGCGGGAACAGGAGGCGATGGCGGACCGCATGGAGAACGAGGTGGAGCGCTGGGCGCCGGGCTTCCGCTCCCGCATCAGGTCCCGGCGTCTCCTGGCCCCGACCACCCTCCAGGCCATGGACGCCAATCTGCACGGGGGCGCGATCAACGGCGGCACGGCATCCGCCCACCAGCAGCTGGTGTTCCGGCCCACGCCGGGCACGGGCCGCCCGGAGACTCCGGTCAAGGGCCTCTACCTCGCCTCGGCCGCCGCCCACCCCGGCGGCGGCGTCCACGGAGCCCCCGGCGCCAACGCCGCCCGCGCCGCGCTGCGGGGCCGGATCGACCGCCGCTTCCGCCGGAGCTGACCCCGGTTCAAGTAAGGGCCGCCGGGCCCTGCTCAGTCGGCGGTCTCCGCCGCACGCCCGCCGGGCCCGAGCAAGCCCGTGGAGGAGAACTCCGAGCGCATCAACTCCTGGCGCGAGTACCGGGCGACGAGGGGCGGCAGGCCCGCCCGCACCGCCTGCACTGCCCGGAGCCAGCCCGGCACGTACACGGTGGCCGACCGGCGTTCGACGGCATCCGCCAGACACCGGGCCACATGCCCCCGGGCATAGATCTTGCGGGCCGGCGGCGGCATGTGCGCTCGCAGTTCACGCAGCACGGCGTGCTGGTCGGCGTCACGGATCATGTCCGTGTCGGTCCAGCCAAGATAGGCGGCCCCCACCCCGACGCCCCGCGGGGCGAGTTCCGCGCGCAGCGACTGGCTGAGCGACTCCACGCCCGCCTTGGAGGCGCAGTAGGCGCTCATCAGCGGCGACGCGCCGATGGAGGCGAGCGAGGCGACCTGCAGGAAGTAGCCGCGGCTGTCGAGCAGTTGGGGCAGGAAGGCCCGGGCGGTGTTCGCGCTGCCCACGAGATTGACGTCGATGACGCGTCGCCAACTGGCGGGGTCGGAGTCCACGAACGGCCCGCCCTCGGCGACTCCCGCGTTGGCGACGACCACCGATGCGGGGCCCTGAAGCGCGCGTACCTCGCCGGCCACGCGCGCCATCGCCGCGTCGTCGGTGACATCCACGTGCCAGTGCCGCGACGGCGTGGGCAGTTGCTGGGCCACTCGGGCGAGTGACTCCTCCTCCAGGCCGAGCAGGGCCAGCGTGGCTCCCCTGGCGGCGAGCTCTCTGGCCACGGCTTCTCCCACACCGCGCGCGGCGCCGGTCACGACAGCTGTGCGACCGCGCAGGACGTGCTTCCGGTCGGTCACGAGAACTCCTCCGGGTGGGACGGCAGCGACGGGTGCTCCACCCGCCAGGACGCACACGGTCATGGTGGCAGGCGGCGCCGAGGGCCGCATACCAGGCGTCGGCGGGCGCAAACCCCGGGCGCGTGCGGCCCACGTCACAGCTCCGGGTGGCGTCCGGCGCTTTCTCGTGGGCACACTGACCTTGAGGTCAGGAAGCAGCCGCGCCCAAAAGCCCTGCTTCCACGGAGCAGGTTTTGTTCTTCCTCAGCCGCCATCCACACGAACCCCGCCTCGGCGGGGATTTCGTCGACCTCGGCGATGAAATCGAGCCCGGGCAGAAACTCCGGCGTCCGTCGGCCTGTCCCGGCTCGCGCACCGTGGTTGTGGACAGGTGTGCGCCGGTGGCCACCTCGCCCACTCTCCGCCCGCCGTGGTGCGCGCACGCGTGTGTGAAGGGCGGCCAAGTACCCCCGCGTCACTGCCTGTCGAGGGCATGAAGACCGCTGAGAGCGAAGGAGACCTGCCGTGCTGAAGGCCGACCCGAGAGTACTGCGCGACCTGGTGAAGCAGTACGACGCGCTGAGCGCGCTGCATGCGCGCAACGGAGCCTCCGAAGCCCGCAGGAGGCTGGAGGACATCGCGTACACCCTCTGTGTGTCCACCGGCACCCGTGAGGTGGCGTCGGCACTCGCGGCCGCCCGCTCGCAGATGGCCATGGCCGAGGGCGAACCGGACGCCCCGCAGCCCGTGTGAGGGCCAACGGGGCAGTGCGCTCGCTCAGGATGTCGCGAGGAGAGCTGTGACCAGCTCGTCCAGGTCCAGTGCGGCGCTCTCCTCGGGGGCGGGCAGCAGGGCGTACGACTCGTGGATGAACGCCTCGACCGGCGCCCGCTCCAGTTCGCCACGGACTCGCCCGCTCGGGGACGTCAGGGTCACGAGCACCCGGTGACGCCCCGTGGGCCGGACCACGACGTCGCCCTCGCCCGCCGGGGCGTGCAGCCCCATCGCCAGCAGGTTCCTGGAGAACACCCAGGTCGTCGGTGCCTGCCCGGCCGCGGGCGGCGGGAAGGCGAGGGTCACGGCCAGCGGGTCCTTCGTGGTGTACGTGAGGACCAGCTCGGCTTCGAGCACGAAGTCAAGGGCATCGACGCACAGATGAGACCGGATGGGGCAGGTGAGGCTGGATTCCATGGAACACGGGGTTCCCGGCACTCGCTCATGCATGCACGGCGACAGCTGTCCGGGTGACACATTCGTCGAAAGCTGACGGCGGACGGGCGGCGCCCACGGCGGTGGAGACCGCCGTGGGCGCGTGGTCACTCAACGTCCGAGGGCCTTCTTCAGCTGCTGCTTGTTCATCGACGAGCGGCCGTCGACGTTCTTCTTCTTGGCCTCTTCGTAGAGCTGGTCTTTGGTGGGGCCCTGCGATCCGCTGTGCGAACGTTCCCCGCCGCGCTGGGACGCCGACTTGGGGTCCTTCGTCGACGTCTTGCTGGCGGTCTTCGACTCGCCGGAGCGGGCTCGCTCCTTGTTGACCGTGCGGGCCGCGATCTCCTTGGCCCTGCCCTTGGAGGCGCCGCGGTCCTCGGCGCTCTCCTTGATGTGTTCGTACTGGCGCTCGCGCTTGTTGCTGGATCCAGCCGGCATGCTGACCTCGCCTTTCTTGATGGCCCCGGTCACTGCGTGTGCTCGCTGTGGCCGCCTTTCGGGCATTTCCCAGTCTCACACCGGTATCCACGCCGCGCCCGGTCAATCATGTGCGACTCAGGCGGACAAGCGGGCGTCGTCCTGCGAATGCACTCCCGCGAGTTGGGCGCGTGCCGCGGCGACGGCCGTCTCGGGGGTCCGCGTTCCGGTGGAGACGCACAAGGTGTACGAGACGTCGTCCAGCTGCCGCCGGACCTCGGCCGAGTCCTCCCTGGCCTGCAGATGCCGGAGCGAGGCGTACGTTTCGAGCAGGGACTGCAGGAACGTGGGGTGGGGCCTGAGCACGGGGTGCTCCTTTCGATGAATGCGGTTCTCGGTAAATGCGCTGCATTGCCGTCGGCCGACACATGGTGCCCGCGCGGACGGCCGGTATTCACAGACCTTCGGAACTCCGCCCCATTCCCCTGGGCAGGCACACGGCCCCGTACAGCACGCGCCTCATCCGCCTGATCGTTCGCACGAGTTGACCCCCTCCGGTCGGTACGGCCTCCCTGGCCGAGCTCTACTCCTGTGCCCCGAAATCGCATCGTCTATCAGGACCAAAGGCCCGCGCCGGAGTGACGTGTGGAACGCATGAACGTGGTCCGCCAGGGCACCCGCCTCCGTGATCGCGCAGCGTTCGGCGTCGCTCCGGTGGTGTGCGCGCCCTGAGCGGCAGAGGCTGGCTGAAGCCGGGCCACGCCGAGCGGAAAGTCATCCAGGAGGAATCTGATGCCGGACAGCACCCTGCCACTCCTCTCGCAGGGGTACGCATGGCTTCCCGATCTGAGCCGCCGCAAGGGGCCCGGGCCCGTCCGCACCCGCCTGCTGGGCAAACCCGCCATCGCGCTGCGGGGGCCGGCCGCCGTCACGTTCTTCTACGACGAGAATCACGTACGGCGGCGGACCGCCCTGCCCGAACCGGTCCTGAGCACCCTGTTCGGCAAAGGCGCGGTGCACACCCTGGACGGGACGGAGCACCGCACACGCAAGGGACTTTTCGTCTCGCTCCTCAAGGACGCCTCGGGAGTAGCCCGTCTGGCGGAACAGGTCGCCGAGGAGTGGGAGCGGGCGAGCAAGGAGTGGACACACCGACCGCGGGTGACGCTGTTCGACGAGGTGAGTGTCCTGATCACGCGTGCCGTGTGCCGGTGGGCGGGCGTGCCTCTGGCGGACTATCCGGAGGACGAGGCACGCCGCACCGCGCAGGATCTGGTGGCCATGGTCGACGGTTTCGCGACCGCCGGCCCCCGGCACTGGCGGGCCCGGCGCGCGCGGAACCGCCAGGAGGAGCGGCTGGCCGAGCTGGTCGAGGAGATGCGGGCGCAAGAGGGCGGCTCGGCGGCGGACGACGCGCGGTCGGAGTCCGTGGTGCGGTCGGTCGCCACGCACCGCGACGCGGACGGCGAACTGCTCGATCCGCGGACCGCCGCCGTCGAGATCCTCAACGTCATCCGTCCCACCGTCGCCGTCACCTGGTACACCGTGTTCGGCGCCCACGCGCTGCACCGGAATCCGGCGCTGCGCGAGCGGCTGGCCCAGGACCGTGAGGGGTATGCCCGCGCGTTCGCCCACGAACTGCGGCGCTTCTATCCGTTCGCGCCGTTCGTCGCGGGACTGGCCCCCCACGACCTGGAGTGGCACGGCGAGCCGATCCCGGAGGGCTCCCTCGTCCTCCTCGACCTCTACGGACAGAACCACGATCCGGAGCTGTGGCACGACCCCTACATGTTCGATCCCGACCGCTTCGTGGGCCGTGAGCCCGGTCGCGACGAGCTCGTCCCGCAGGGCGGCGGGGATGCCGCGGAGGGGCACCGCTGCCCGGGCGAGGACATCACCTTGGCGGTGCTGAGCACCCTGCTCCCCCGTCTCGCGCGACTTGAGTACGACGTGCCCGATCAGGACCTGCGCATCCCGCTGAACCGGATGCCGACGAAGCCCCGCAGCGGCTTCGTCCTCACCGCGGCGCGCTGACCCGCGCACTGCCCCGAACGAGCTGGACGGAGGCCCGGCATGAACCACAAGCACGGCAACGAGCACGACAAGGACCAGAAGCCGCAGCACGCGGAGACGGCCGCCGAGGAAGTCTTCGACGAGGCCGGGGACGCGGAGACCCGTGTCCCCGGTGAGGAACGTGACCGCAAGAAGGACGGCGAGGCGGCGGACGCGCTCACCCCCAACCCCTCCGCGCAGGATGACGTCCAGCGCGGTGACGGCCGCGGGAAGCACGACCGCTGAGGCAGCGGACGAGCGCCCTGATCACCACGTCCGTCCTCCTGCCCCATGAGAGGCAGGAGGACGGACGTGTCCGTGCTTGGACGAGCCGCTCCGTCGCCGCGGGCAGCAGCCGGTAGTACACCCATGTCCCAGGGCGCTCCGAGGCGATGAGACCGGCCTGCTCAGCTACTTGAGCGACCTGCCCGTGTTTCGACATCCTTCTATGTTGACAGTCTTCGATTCACGGCACACTGTTGCATTGAGAAACATCAATGCAACCCGCTCCGGGGCTCACCGGGCCCCCTGATCGAGGAGCCACCATGAGCGAGGACGCCACCGACCTGCGCGAAACCGTCCGTCGCCGCTATGCCGCGGCCGCCGTCCAGGTCACCGCGGGGGGTACGGCCTGTTGCGGGCCTTCGGCGATCGAGGTCGACGCCACCTTCGGCTCCGGCCTCTACGCCGAGGGCGAGCGCGAGGGGCTTCCCGCCGAGGCCGTCGCCGCCTCGCTCGGCTGCGGAAACCCCACCGCCGTCGCCGATCTCCGCGCCGGCGAGCGCGTCCTCGACCTCGGGTCGGGCGGCGGCATCGACGTCCTGCTCTCCGCCCGGCGCGTCGGCCCCACCGGACGGGCCTACGGCCTGGACATGACCGAGGAGATGCTCGCCCTCGCGCTCGAGAACCAGAAGAAGGCAGGGGCCACCAACGTCGAGTTCCTCAAGGGCAGCATCGAGGCCATCCCGCTGCCCGCGCACACCATCGACGTCGTGATCTCCAACTGCGTGGTCAACCTGTCCACCGACAAACCCGCCGTGTTCGCCGAGGCCTTCCGCGTCCTGGCCCCCGGCGGCCGCATCGGCATCTCCGACGTCGTCGCCGACGACACCCTCACCCCCACCCAGCGCGCCGAACGCGGCGACTACGTCGGCTGCATCGCCGGCGCGCTTTCCTTCACCGAATACCGCCGCGGCCTCGAGGCCGCCGGATTCACCGCCGTCGAGATCACCCCCACCCACGCCGTCGCCGACGGGATGCACTCCGCCGTCGTCCGTGCGACAAAGCCCGCCACCGCGCCCGCCACCGAGCGTGCGGTCGGCGACGATCCCGGCCACGGCACCGAGGCGGCGGGCTGCTGCAACTGACCGGCGCACGGGCAGACTTGAGCGCCCGCGGCCGGACATCGGCGATTCGGCCAACCGGCGCCGCCCCGCGACCGCACCAGCACGCCCTCCATGGGCGCGACCCCTTGCCACGGACGGGCTCCAACCCGTCCTGAATCGAGCGCGTTCGATTCCGTCACCCTGTCGTTAGTCCCAGCACCGCCGAGCCATCCAGGTGCGGCACGCATCCCATGGAGGGACGCAGGTGACTGTGAACGACACCTCGACCGAATACGCCAAGACGCCTCCCCCTCCCCCACCCGCCACGCTCACCTTCGGAGGGAAGCACGGCAAGAACCCGCTGGCCGAGGCTACGTTCGCCGCCATGTGCAGGCGGCTTCCCTCCGTGCTCGGGCACACCGCGCGGATGGCGTGGTCCGTGGACAGGCTCGGCGTCGTACTGCTCCTCGCCTGCCAGCTCCTCACCGGCGTGGCGGCCGCCGTCGTCCTCGCCTGCACCGCGCAAGCCATGACCCACCTCCTCGGCACGGGCACCGTGTCCGAACGCCTGCACGCGGCACTGCCCGCCCTGATCGTCGTCACGACGGCCGCCGCGGTCGGCCGCGTCAGCAGCGCCCTCTCCTCGTACGCGGACGGGCGGATCACGCCCCTGCTGATGACCGAAGCGGATGTCGCCCTCGTGGCCGCCGTGTGCCGCGTGGAGTCGTCCGCCTACGGCGAGGACGGATTCGCCGACCGGCAGGAGGCCGCCGAGGTCGGGGTCACCCGGACCCGGATGATGGTGCAGGACGCCCAGCGGTTCATGTCGGCCCTGATCCGGATGATCGCCGCGAGCGGAGTGATCACGGCATTGCATCCCCTGATGCTGCCCCTGCTCCTGCTGGCCGTGCTCCCCGCCGGCGCCGGGGCCGTGCTGTCGGCGCGCGTCACCTACGAGACCCACTACCTCAACGTCGGTGACAGGAACGTCCGCTCGATGATGCGCTGGTGGGCGACGTACTCCCGCCACGGCGACGAGGTCCGCGCCAACGGCATGACCGGCTACCTCATCTACTGGTACCGCGCCCTGTCCGACCGGATCGACCGGCGCACCCTGACCGCGGCCCCGCGGATGCTGCGCATCGTCCTGGTCACCAGCGCGCTCGGCGGGCTCTTCCTGCTGGGCACGTGGGCCACTCTCGCCTGGCTGGCCACCACCGGCCGGGTCGCGCTGCCCGTGGCGGCGACGGCGGTGGTCGCCGTCCAGACCACCCTCGCCGCGCTCTCCCAGTCCGTCATCCACGGCGCCGCGATGTTCCACACGTCGCTCTACCTGGCCGACATGCGGGCATTCCTCGACATGGCGGGGGAACGGGCCCCCAAACGCGGGGAGTTGACCCTCCCCGAGCGCGTGGACGAGATCCGCCTCGACGAGGTCGTGTACCGCTACCCCGGCAAGGAGGAACCGGCCGTCGCGGGCGTGTCGCTCACGCTGCGGCGCGGCGAGATCCTGGCCGTCGTCGGGGAGAACGGCTCGGGCAAGTCGACCCTGGCCAAGCTCTTCACCGGCATCCTCCTCGCCGACAAGGGCCGCGTCCTGTGGGACGGCGTCGACCTCGCCCGGGCCGATCCCGACTCCGTGTGGCAGCGCACCGCGCTCGTCCCGCAGAATTTCGCCTGCTGGCCCCTGCGCGCCCGCGAGAACATCACCCTCGGCCAGCCGAGGACGTACGACGACGGGCCGGTGTGGGACGTCGTCGACGCCGTGGGGATGCGCGAGGCGATCGAGGCGCTGCCGCGGCAGCTCGACACCTTGCTCGCCAAGGAGTTGTGGGGCGGCGCCGAACTCTCCGGCGGCCAGTGGCAGCGGCTCGTGTGCGGCCGCGCGCTCTACCGGCGGACACCGCTGTTGATCCTGGACGAGCCGACCTCACAGATGGACGCGCGAGGCGAGCACGCAGTCTTCACGGAGATCAAGCAGATCGCGGCGGAGCGCATGACGATCGTCGTCACCCATCAGCTCGAGAACACCCGGCTCGCCGACCGCGTCCTCGTGATGGACGAGGGCCGGGTGATCGAACAGGGCACGTACGACGAACTCGTGGGCGCCGGTGGCCTGTTCGCGGATCTCGTCGCACTGGCCAAGGACCGCTGACGAGGGTGCCGTCTTCCCGCCCCCAGTTTTTCCTTTCTGTGGACAAAGTATGGACGCGCTCCGGCACCGTCTCTACGCTGAGCGTCGCTTTGCCGCACAGATCTGCGTACCCCCCGTAGGAACCACGCAGGAGGAAGAGTGAAGCCACACCCCGAGCCGATGTCCGGCACCACCCGCCGCCGGGCTCGAAGATCCACCGGTCTGCTGCTCACGGCGATGCTCTGCGGCGGGCTGGTGGCGCCCGCCGCGGGCGCCGAGGACGATCCGCGGCCGTTCGCCGACCTGCCGCCGCAGGAACCCGGCGTCACCCTGCGGGTGTTCGACATCCAGTCGCCGCTCAACAAGCTGTGCGACCTCAAGCCCGCCCAGACCCCGAACGTCGACAAGCTGATCCCGACGGCCGACTGGACGTCCACCGAGGGCTTCGGGTTCAGCAACAACTTCGTCTCGCAGATCATCGGCAACCTCAACGTGCCCGAGGCGGGCGCGTACAGCTTCCGGTTGATCAGTGACGACGGCTCGCGCCTCTTCCTCGGCGACCAGCAGGTCATCGACCACGACGGAAAGCACGGCGCCGAGCCCAAGGACGGCGAGATCACGCTGAACGCCGGCCATCAGCCGCTGCGCATCGACCACTTCGACGCGGACGGCGAACAGCAGGTCACCCTGCAGTGGAAGCCGCCGGGGGCCGACGAGTTCAAGGTCGTGCCGAACTCGGTGCTCAGCACGGACGCCGACGTCGTCCGCGTCACCGCGCCCGGCCGCAAAGAGTGTGAGGGAGCGCTCGACACCCCCGGCGACGGCCTTCCGCTCACCGAGGTCAACCCCGGGTACAAGCTGACGGACCTGCGCCCCAAGGGCTTCGAGCCGCAGGTGTCGGCCATGGACTGGCTGCCCGACGGGCGGCTCGCGATCTCCACGTGGGGCGGCAGCACCGAAACGAAGGGCGAGGTGTACCTGCTCGACAACGTCACCGGTGACACCGGGCCCGACAAGGTCACGTACAAGAAGGTCGCCGACGGGCTCAAGGAGCCGATGGGCATCAAGTACGTCGACGGCAAGCTGTACGTGTCGGAGAAGCACCAGCTGACCGAGTTGAACGACACCGACGGCGACGACGTCGCCGACGACAAGAAGAAGATCGCCGAATGGCCCTACGGCGGGAACTTCCACGAGTTCGCCTTCGGCCTGCTCTACGACAAGGGCGACTTCTATCTGAATCTTTCCGTCGCCATCGACTACGGCGGCGCGACCACCGACCCGCAGCCCGCCAAGAACCGCGGCACGACCATCAAGGTCAACAAGAAGACGGGCACGGTCAGTTACATCGCCGGAGGTCTGCGCACCCCGAACGGCATCGGACGCGGACCCTCCGGAGACCTCTTCGTCGCCGACAACCAAGGCGGCTGGCTCCCGGCGTCCAAACTGGTGCACGTCAAACAGGACCGCTTCTTCAACCACTACATGAACCCGGAAGGCCCCTTCGACGACCAGCCGGTCACCAAGCCGGCGCTGTGGCTGCCGCAGAACGAGATCGCCAACTCCCCCAGCACGCCCATGCAGTTGAAGAAGGGCCCCTTCGCCGGACAGATGGTCTTCGGCGACGTGACCTACGGCGGACTGCAGCGCGCCGACCTGGAGAAGGTCAAGGGCGAGTACCAGGGCGCCGTGTTCCGCCACACCCAAGGCCTGGAGTCCGGCATCACCCGGATCAGCGAAGGGCCCGACGGTGCCCTCTACACCGGCGGCCTGGGCGCCGACGGGAACTGGGGCCAGGCGGGCAAGCTCCGCTTCGGCCTGCAGAAGCTGACGCCGAACGGCAAGACGGCCTTCGACATGAAGACCATGCGCGCCACGCCCGACGGCTTCGAACTCACCTACACCAAGCCCCTGTCGGAAGAGACCGCGGCCAAGCTGACCAAGGGCGCGTACTCCGTCGAGCAGTGGCGTTACGCCCCGACCCCGGCCTACGGCGGCCCCAAGGTCGACGAGGAGTCGCTGCCGGTCACGTCGGCGAAGCTCTCCGACGACCGGCGCAAGGTCAAGCTCACCATCCCGGGGCTCAAGGCCGACCGTGTCGTCCACGTGCGCTCCCCGCGCCCGTTCTCCTCGTCCTCGGGCGAGCAGCTCTGGTCCACCGAGGCCTGGTACACCCTCAACGCCAAGCCGGGCCCGGCCGAACCGGTCACCACGTACGACGCCGAATCGGCGCGCCTGTCCGGCGGCGCGGGCACCGACACCGAGCACAGCGGCTTCACCGGCGCGGGCTTCGTCGACGGTTTCGGCGAGCAGGGCGCCAAGGCCAGCTTCGACGTACACGTGGACAAGAAGGGCAGCTACGACGTCGGGCTGCGGTACGCCAACGGCCCGCACCCCTTCACCGGCACCAAGACGATCAGTGTCGGCGTCAACGACGGCGCGGCCAAGCAGACGAGCCTGCCGTCGACGGGCCAGTGGAACCGCTGGTCCACCAAGACGGAGAAGCTCGAACTCCGCAAGGGCCGCAACACCATCACGTATTCGGTGGGGGCCGGGGACACCGGGCACGTCAATCTCGACGCGCTGGACGTGCGCCGTCCCGGGGCCCGGATCGACCTCTTCTCGGGCGGCAGCATCTCGTCGGCCTGGCAGCACACCGACGGGCGCAGCGCCGAGTGGCCGCACACCGCCGAGAAGTCCATGGAGGTCTGCTGCGGGGATCTGCGCACCAAGCAGCACTTCGGCGACTTCAAGCTGCATGTCGAGTTCCGTGTGCCGAAACTGCCGGACGACGTCACCGGGCAGGACCGCGGCAACAGCGGGGTGTACCTCCAGGAACGGTACGAGGTGCAGATCCTGGACTCGTACGGCGTGGAGAAGCTCGCGAACAACGAGGCGGCGGCGATCTACCAGAAGAAGGCCGCCGACCTCAACGCCTCGAAGGCACCGGAGACCTGGCAGACGTACGACATCACCTTCCGTGCCGCCCGTTTCGACGCGGACGGCAAGAAGACGTCGGACGCCCGGGTCACGGTGGTGTGGAACGGCAAGAAGGTCCACGACGACGTGGCGATCGACGGCCCGACGGGCGCGGGTGACCCGGAGTCGGCGGCGGCGGGTGCGATACGCCTCCAGGACCACGGCAACAAGGTCCGCTTCCGCGACGTGTGGGTGGAGCCCCTGTCCTGACCGGATGTGCTGACCGAGCCCTGCCGGCGGCCCCCTGGCTGCCGGCAGGGCTCACTCACTCGTCGATGCCCGACCGCTCGACTCCCGCCACGATCCACCGCTGGAAGAACAGGAAGACCACGAGGAGCGGCACGATCGACACGGCCGCCGCGACGAACAGCTCGTGCAGCCGGACCACCTGTGACGTGGTGAACGACGACAGGGCCACCTGCACCGTCCACGCGTCGCGGTCCTGGCCGATGACCAGCGGCCACAAAAAAGAGTTCCAGGCACCGATGAAGACGATGGTGCCCACGGCGGCGAAGACGGGCCGCGAGTTGGGCACGACCACCCTCCAGTAGGTGCGCCAGTAGCCGAGCCCATCGACTCGCGCCGCATCCTCCAACTCCCTGGGGAATCCCAGGAAGTACTGCCGGAAGATGAAGCAGGCGAATGCCGAGAACAGCGTCGGGATGATCAGGCCGCGCAGCGTCGAGACCCAGCCGAGCGTCGAGACCAGGACGAAGCTCGGCACGAAGGTCACGGACGCCGGGACCATCAGGGTGCCCAGGATCGCGTAGAACACCTTGTTCGCGTGGCGGTAGGGGATGCGGGCCAGGCCGTAACCGGCCAGCGAGGCGAGCAGCAGCGTGCCGGCGGTCGTCGCGACGGCGATGAGCGAGGAGTTGAGCAGGGAGCGCGCGAACGGCACCGAGGTGTCGTCGAAGAGCTCCTTGACGTTCCCCCAGCGCAGGGTGGAGGGGAAGAAGGTCCACTCGGGCGAAGTGATGTCGCTCTCGGACGAGAGCCCGTTGCGCACGAGGAGGTAGAAGGGGATCAGGAACAGGAGCGCGAGGGCGATCAGGAGTGAGAGCCGCAGCGCGCGGCCCGCCCTGACCCGCGCGTCATCTCTCAGGTGGTCTCTCATTCCGCCTCCTTTCTGCCGAGCCCGAACCACTTCGCCTGCCCCACCGTCACCACTGCGATGATCAGGGCGAGCAGGACGGCGCCCGCGCTGCCGAGGCCGAGGTTCTGCCCCTGCCCGAGGGCCGTGTAGTAGAGGTAGACGAGCGGGGGTCTGGCGTAGGGCGGGTAGCCGCGGGAGTCCGAGAGCAGGTTGTAGAACTCGTCGAACGCCTGGAAGGCGTTGATGACGAGCAGCAGCACGACGGCCACGGACGTGGCGCGCAGCTGCGGGAACGTGATGTGCCGGAAGACCTGCCAGCCGGGCCGCGCCCCGTCCACGGCCGCAGCCTCGTAGAGGGTGGGGCTGATCCGCTGCAGGCCCGCGAGGAAGAGCACCATGTAGAAACCCGCCTGGAGCCAGAGCCGCACGGTGACGATGACGGCCCAGTACCAGGGCGGGTCGGTGGTCGAGAGCCAGGCGATCTGGTCGACGCCGAACCAGCCGAGGACGGTGTTGGCAAGACCGAACCGGACCCCGTTGAAGATCGACATCTTCCAGATGAGCGCGGCCACGACGTAGGAGCAGGCCGCGGGCAGGAAGAAGACCGAGCGGAAGAATGCCTGGGCGCGGCGCTGGCGGTGGACCATGAGGGCCAGGGCGAGGGAGAGCGCGTACGTCGCGGGCACGATGAAGAGCGAGAAGACGAGGAAGGTCCACAGGCTGTCGGTGAACGCCTCGTTGCGCAGCATCTCCGTGTAGTTGCCGAGGCCGACGAAGTCGCTCGGGGTGACGGTGTTGTGGGCGTCGAAGAAGCTGAGGTAGACGCTCCAGCCGAGCGGGATGTACGTGAAGACGCCGAGGCCGAGCAGGAAGGGCCCGACGAAGACCCAGAACCAGAGGGTGCGGTTCTGGTGGCCCCACACCTTCCGTCGCCCGGTCGCCTGTTGTGCGCGCGGGGCTGTCGTGGTCACGACTTCGCCTTCACCCGGTCGAGCTCGGCGGACACCTTCCGTACGACCTTCTTGAGTTCGTTCTCCGGGTTCGCGCCGTCCTTGATGATGCGGCTGAGGGCGTCCTGGTAGGCGCTCCTGGCGGCCGGGGTCCACAGGAGGGGTTCGGCATGGCCGTGGTCCGTGGTGAAGCGGACGGCGTCGGCCGCCGCGCCCTTGCTGAGCTTCTCGGCCTTCTTCGCGAGGGACATACGGGCCGGGATGTGGAACCCGTACGAGAGGGCGAAGTCCTCCTGACGGTCGGTGCTGTCGATCCACAGCCACTTGAGGAAGTCCTTGCCGGCCTTCTGGTGCTTGCTGCGGGTGCTGACCGCGGCGGCGTACGCGCCGACCGGCACCGCGGGCCTGCCCCCGGCTCCGTCCTTCGGGAACGGCAGGACGCCGACGTCGTCGCCGAGTTCCTTCTGCACCGCGGGCAGCGCCCACAGACCCGACCACTGCATGGCGGTCAGTCCCTGGACGAACGCCGAGGGGTCGGACCAGTCGGCGGGCGCGCCCAGGAGCAGTGACTCGTCGGCGTACAGCCGGTGGATCTTGCCGAGGGCGCGGGCGGCGGCCGGGTCGTCGAAGCCGACCTCGCCGTCGGCGGTGACGAGTTCGAGGCCGGCCGCGTACAGGGGCGTGCCGCCCAGGACGCCGGCGCCTCCGTCGTTGCCCAGGAAGAGCCCCTTCGTCTTCTTCGAGGTGAGCTTCTTCGCGGCGTCCACGAGTTCGTCGAGGGTCGTCGGCGGGCGGACCCCGGCGTCGGCGAGCAGGCTCTTGCGGTAGTAGAGCATCTGCATGTCGATGACCTGGGGGATGCCCCAGATCTTGCCGTCGTACGTCTTCGGGGCGAGAACGGCCGGATTGAAGTCGTCCTTGACACCGTCGAACAACTCGGTGAGATCGGCGACCTGCTTGCCCTGGATCTGGTCGAGGGAGGGCCCGTTGACCTCGAAGACGTCGGGTCCGGAGTCCGTGAGGAGTGCGGCCGCGGTCTGTTCGTCGTAGTTGCCGGGCCGCCACTGGACGGTGACGTTCGCCTTCTTGTAGTCAGTGGCGTACTTCTTGACGGCCTGCTCGGTGCCCTGTTCGCCGTACTGGTGATACCACTGCGACAGCTTCGGCCCGTCACCCGAACCACCGTCATCGCGGCCGGTGTTGGAGCCACATGCGCTCAGCAGCCCGACCGCCGCGCCCGCCCCGAGCAGTCCCCTGCGGCTGATGGTCATGAAATTTCCCCCTGTCCGGCGTGCGGCTGATTCCAAAGGCCCAACGATCAACCATGCGGGCGGATTACGACAGGGGGCCTCCCCGCCAGGACGGGATGATCGGACAGCATCGCCGGAAGCGATGAGTTCCGTGCCCGCGCGCGGTCTATACAGGCACACCGCGTTCGCGTTCCGGAGGCACTCATGACCCGCAAAGCACTGCCGCCCGTCGTCGATGCCGAGACCTGGCAGCGGCACCTCGACGATCTGCGCGTACGGGAGAAGGCCGCGACCCGGGAGCTGGACGCGATCGCCGCACAGCGTCGCCGGATGCCGATGGTCGAGCTGCCCGACTACACCCTTGACGGCGAGGAGGGGCCGGTCCGGCTGGCCGACCTCTTCGACGGCAAGGCTCAGCTGATCGTCTACAACCACATGTGGTTCCCGGGCGAGAAGTGGCAGTGCCCCGGCTGCACGGGGTTCACCTCGCAGTTCACCCGGCTGGAGTTCCTGGAGGAACACGACGCCAGGTTCGTCGTCGTCACGCAGGGCCCGATCGACGAGGCCCTGGCCTACAAGCGGCGGGTCGGCAACAAGATGACCTGGTACTCCACCGCGAACAGCCCGTTCGGCACCGACGTGGGCGCGCCGCCCGGCGGGGGCTTCGCGGTCAACGTCTTCCTGCGTGACGGCGAGACCGTCTACCGCACCTGGCACACCAGCGGCCGGGGCACGGAGCAGCTCAGCCACACGTTCGCGCTGATCGACCTGCTGCCGTACGGGCGGCAGGAGGAGTGGCAGGACTCGCCGGACGGCTGGCCCCAGTCCCCCACCTACAGCCGGTGGGCCGGCTCCGAGGACATCGCGGCGCGCTACGGCACGGGGGCGTCGTAGCGGCCTCGCGCCCCGTCCCGCGTGGCACCCGGTCCGCAGCCGGGGCTACTGCCCGTCGGCGGCAGCCCCGGCGGGCACGCTCCTGCGCTCGCGGCACGCCTTGCAGAACTCCAGGCACACCCAGATGCCCACGGCGCCGACGGTGGCGAGGACGGTGATGCCGAGAATGAACGGGATGATCATGCGATGAGCGTACCCCCGAGCCATACGGTGTCAGGCACGGGAGGGGGTCTTCTTCGCGCGTGCCTTTCGGGCTTGCCGGAAGTCCATGTAGGCGAGGGCGATCACCAGCAGCGGGGAAACGAACCAGAGCAGCGCGACGCGCAGGGCACCTTCCGTAAGACCGGCGATCATGGCGATCACCACCCCGGCCACCATGAATCCAATGAACTGCCGCCAGGAGTCGTAGCCCCCGGCCGCGGCCCTCATGGGGGTCATCTTGTCGTCATCGTCCTCGCCCAGCTCGTCCAGCGCGGCCCGCGCGGGACGTCTTCGCCCCTCCAACTGGGCCTGACGCCACGCGAAGAACCACCGCCCCAGGGCGTAGAGGGCCAAAGCGCCGAGGAGAATCCACCACTCGGTCGCGCTGTCGGGAAGAGATCGCGCCATAGTCATGGACCCCGGTTGCCCCCGCCACACGGGAGTAGCCGATTCCGTATCCGCGACGGCTTCAGCGCCTCACCGCCGAGAGACTCGCTCGATGGCCTCCAGGACCTGGCGGGTGCCGTCCTCGCGGGCGATGGCCGTGGCCGTTTCACGGGCGCGGGCGCGCAGGGCGGGGCTGTGGACGGCCGTGGTGATCGCCTGCGTGAGACGTTCCGCGGTCAGGCGCTGGAAGCGCAGCGGACGCGGCGCGAGGCCCAGTGTGTGCAGGCGGGTGGCCCAGAAGTGCTGATCCAACTGGACGGGGACGGGGACGGAAGGAACCCCGGCGCGCAGGCCGGCCGCGGTGGTGCCCGCGCCGGCGTGATGGATGACCGCGGCCGTCCGGGGAAACAGCCACGCGTGCGGGACCTCCCGCACGGTGATCAGGTCGTCGTTCTCGGCGTGCAGACCGCTCCAGCCTGCCTGGATGATGCCGCGTACCTTCGCACGGCGCAGGGCGTCGGCCAGCAAGGAGCTCAGCCGCTCGGCATCGGCGGTGACGAAGCTGCCGAAGCCCGCGAACACCGGCGGTGGGCCCGCGTCGAGGAAGTCAAGCAGTCGCGGCTCCGGCTCCCAGCCGGGCGGGGTCTGCGGCCACCAGTAGCCGCCCACCTCGTGGCCCGACGGCCAGTCCGTGGGGCGGGGGACGATCCGTGGACTGAAGCCGTGCAGGACGGTACGCCCGCGGGGCAGACTCAGCGGACCACTGAACCTCCGGCGCGGCAGGCCCAGTTCGCGGCGCAGGGCGCTGACCGCGGGGGCGAAGATCGGGTCGCTGCCGAGCCACAGTGCCTGGGAGGCCAGCCGGTTGCCGCGCGGCCCGAAGGAACGGGCTCCGGTGATGAGCGGCGGGAAGGCGCCCGTGGGGTGGACCGGCTGAAGGTAGACCCCCATGCTCGGCAGGCGCAGCGCCTCGCCGAGCGCCGCGCACATGGGGTCCGTGACCGTGGAACTCAGCACCACGTCGGTGCCCTCGCGCACGGCGTCCGCGACACCGGCCGTCAGCCGGGGCATGAACGCCCGTGCCATACGCATCAACCGCGCCATGGCCACGGGTGGGCTGACCGCTCTGGCCAGGCCCTGGCCCACCTGCGACGCCAGTTCCTGCCGTGGGTCGACGGGCAGCGGCCGATAGCCGAGTCCGTGGGCGGTCACCGCCTGTTCGAAGCGCTCGTGGGTGGCCAGGACCACCTCGTGGCCCGCCGTGCGCAGCCGCACGCCAAGTCCGGTGTAGGGGGCGACATCGCCCCAGCTTCCCGCGGTCACGATCAGTACGCGCACCGCGTCAGGATGTCAGACCGGAGGCATCACGCCGGGCGCGACAGACGTGCACGATCGGCTGACTGTCGAGATCGGCTGAGTGTCGAGAGATCGGAGTGTGGGACTGTGACGACGCGTCGGACAGTGATCAAGGCGATGGGGGCCGGGACGTTGGCGAGCGGGCTCTCCACGCCCGCCTCGGGCGCCTCCCGTGCGGCGAGAGCCGACGTACTGATGGTGGTGGAGAAAAGCGGCCACGCGGTCAGTTTCTACGATGCCGACTCCGGGCAGCGTCAGGAGACCGTCGGACTGCCCGACTACCCGCACGAGATGGTCGTCGACTCGCGCGGACGCTTCGCCTACGTCGGGCACTACGGAGTGCGCATGGCGTCCACCGTCGGCGAGGGCGGTGCCGCCGTCTTCGTCATCGATCTGGCCGAGAGGTCCCTGGCGCGGACGATCGACACCCGCCCCTTCCGTCGTATCCACGGCATGGGCATCGACCGTCATGACCGGCTGTACGCACTGAGCGAGGAGAAGGCGGTCCTGCTCGGCTTCGACGAGCCGTCCACCGACCTCGCGCCCACCAGGGCGGTGCCCACCCACGGGGTGAAGACCCACTTGTTCTCACTCAGCCGTGACGGCGAACGCGCTTACGTCACCGGGCTGTTGTCCCACACGGTGACCCTCGTGCGCCCGCACGACGCCTCCGTCCCGCCCGTCCTGGTCACACCCGGCCAACTGCCCGAGAGCAGCTGTCTGAGCCGGGACGAGAAGACGCTGTTCGTCGGAGCCCGCAAGAGCTCCTCACTGGTCGCGATAGACGCCCGCACCATGAAGGTGCGACGGACCAGGAAGACGGGCGGCGACCCCTTGCGGGTCTACACGCTCGACGACGAACGGCTGTTGGTGACGGACATCGTCGCCAACACCCTCACCGTCTGGAGCACCGACCTGCGGCGGATCCGCTCCCTCGACCTCGACGGGACCCCGTCGGCGGTGACACTCCACCCGAGCAAACCGCTCGCGTACGTGTCCCTCTTGGGCACCAACCGGATCGCCGTCGTCGACCTGGACCGGTTCGCCGTCGTGAACGGTTTCGCCACCCGCTTGGAACCGGACGCCTCAGCGCTGCTGCCTGCCTCTTCCTGAACCGACCACCGGCTTCAGCGTTTCAGACTGACGATCACTGACCTGCTCAGGGAGTCGGAGCCCTGGGAGACAGCGACTGAGCCGATGCCGAGGATCTTGTCGGTGCCGGGGACCGCCGTGATGGCGTCGAGTCGTAGTGACTGCTCGGAATTGGACCTGATTCCGTCCGTGCTCGGCAGATCTGCCCGGGCGATCCCGGTGCAGTCGCCGTCGGCGGTGAGGTAGTGGCCGGCACCGAACACCTTGCCGCGCGCGCCGTCACGGATCGCGCGGCCCCGGTCGGCGCACGGCCCCTCGGCGTCGGGCAGTTTGCGCCAGCGGATTCCGTCCCAGCGGAGGCGGATGTCCGCGTCGGCGGGCTCGGGATGCTGCTCGCCGTGGTTGAAGGTGTGCTCGCCGTAGACGCGGACGTCGTCCCCGGCTCGCGCGACGACGTCGGTGAGCAGGGCCTGCGCCTCGGGTGGTGAAGGAGCCGGGAAGTGGTAGTCCGGCATGCGTACGGGCTTCCAGGCTCGGCCGTCCCAGTGTGCGGCGGCGGGCTGCGTGAGTTCAGGGCCTCTCGTGCTGGTTTCGTCGACGTTCTGATGGCCGACCGCCCACAGGTCGTCGGGCGCGACTCCGTCCAGCGCGACGGCGGTGACGGGGAGGGGCGTGACCGTCCAGCGCGTGCCGTTCCAGTGATGTGCCGTGCCTTCGCCGCCCAGGATCCAGATGTCGTCCGCGGCGAACGCCCTCACGTCGGTGGCCCGGCGGCCGTCGGGGAGTTCGGGCAGGGCAGTCCAGCGGGTGCCGTTCCAGTGGGCCGTCCTCGGCGCGTTCAGGTTCTTCAGGCTCGCCGTCAGGAGGAATCCGCCGGAGTCCACCGCGTCGAAGCGTGCCTCGTAGACGCTGTCACCGAACGCCGACGGCATCGGGCGGCGCTGCCAGTTCTCGCCGTCGTAGTGCAGGAGGAAACCGTCGTCCGCCGCGTCGTCGCCGGAGACGCTGACGCCGCGGGTGGCGTTGCCCGCCACCCAGATGTCGTCACCGGCCGTCGCCGTCACATCGGAGAGATGTCCTGCGCCCGCGGCGTCGAAGACCTTGTCGTACGTCCACCGCGTATCGGAGTCGCTCGCCGCGCGTATCGCGACCACGGCCACGAAGAGGAGCAGCAGCGCGATCAGCGTGATGTTGACCTTGATCATGCGCGCGTTGACGTTCATGTCCCTCCCCCGGCGCAGCGTACTTCGGCATGGTGCACGCCGGGTGGCCGCGTCCGCACGCCCGGCGGCCGGATCGGCGGTGCTGCTAATCTGATCGTTATGGCACGAGGTATCTGGTCGCAGAAGGTCCGCTCCGCCCGCTGACGGCGGCGCCTTCTCCCTCTTGAGTTCGCCGCCGTTCCGGTTCCCGCCGGGCGGCCGCTTCTTGCTGCCCGGCTCCACTGCGAGCTGCGGAGCATCTGTTGAACCTCTCCCCTTTCCCCCGTACCCCCCACTTCCCCGAAGCCGTGTCCCAGCCCGTCGAAGCGGGCGGCAGTGCGCACGTCCGCGCCCAGGGCCTCACCGTCACCCGTGGATCGCGGCGTGTCCTGGACGACGTCTCGGTCACGCTCTCCGCGCGCTCGCGTATCGCCGTCGTGGGCGAGAACGGCCGGGGCAAGACGACGCTGCTGCACGTCCTCGCCGGTCTGATCGCGCCCGATGAGGGCACCGTGCACCGGGCCGGGACGATCGGCCTGGCCCGCCAGGAGCTGTCCGTGGGCGACGAGGAGACCGTCGGCACCCTGACCACCCAGGCGCTGGCCGCCTCGCTCGCGGCCCTTGCCGCACTGGACGAGGCGACGCTCGCCATGACCGAGGGCGACGCCTCCGCCGACGACCGCTATGCCGCCGCGCTCGACGCCGCCACCCGGCTCGACGCATGGGACGCCGAACGCCGTGTCGACGTCGCCCTGGAGGCGCTGAACGCCTGCGCCGACCGCGACCGTCTCCTGTCGACGCTGTCGGTCGGGCAGCGTTACCGGGTCCGTCTCGCGTGCCTGCTCGGCGCGCGGCACGACATCCTGCTGCTCGACGAGCCCACCAACCACCTCGACGCGGGCGGCCTGGACTTCCTGACCCGCAGACTGCGCGAGCACGACGGCGGCCTCGCTGTCGTCAGCCACGACCGGGCGCTGCTCCGCGATGTCGCGAACCGCTTCCTGGACCTCGACCCGTCCCGTGACGGCAAGCCCCGCCTCTACGCCGGCGGCTACGAGGCCTGGCAGCACGCCCGGTGCCGCGACCGTGAGCGCTGGGAGCAGGACCACGAGGAGCAGCAGGCCGAACACCGGCGGCTGCACGACGCCGTCTCGGCGGCCCGCGACCGGCTCTCCACGGGCTGGCGGCCCGACAAGGGGACCGGCAAGCACCAGCGCCAGTCCCGCGCCCCCGGCGTCGTACAGGCCCTCAAGCGGCAGCAGGACGCCTTGGAGGCGCACCGGATCGATGTGCCGCAACCCCCGCCGACGCTGCGGTGGCCGGACCTGGGTGTCCGGCCGGGCGCCCCGCAGCTGCGGGCGCACGGCGTCGCGGTCGCGGGGCGCCTTGACGAGCCGGTCGACCTGACTCTCGACGGCGGCGACCGGCTCCTTGTCACCGGGCCCAACGGCGCCGGGAAGTCCACGCTGCTCGCGGTGCTCTCCGGTTCCCTCGCGCCCACGCGCGGTCACCTGCGGACGGCCAAGGGCGCCCGGATCGTCCGGGTCACCCAGGAGACGGCCCAGCAGGACCCCGGACTCACCGCTCACGAGGTGCACGCCCGTCACATAGGACGGCTGGTGGCCGGTGGGGCACTCCGCGACGCCGACGCCGTCCCGCTCCGGGCGCTCGGGCTGCTGGACGCCGACGCGCTGCGCACGCCGGTCGGGCGCATGTCTCAGGGCCAGCAACGGCGCCTCGACCTGGCGCTCGCGCTGGCCGGCCGCCCCGGGCTGATTCTGCTCGACGAGCCGACCAACCACCTGTCGGCGACGCTGGTCGACGAGTTGACCGACGCGCTGCGCGCCACGAGTGCCACCGTGGTCGTCGCGACGCACGACCGGCAGCTGCTGCGGGACCTCGCGCACTGGCCGCGTCTGGAGGTGGGCAAACCGCCGGGCGCCGAAGTCTGACGCGGCCGGGCCCGGCCCCTCCGTGCGCCGCTAGAGCCAGTCGTGTTCCCGCGCGTAACGCGCCGCTTCGTGCCGGGTTCGTGTCTGGGTCTTCTGCATGGCGTTCGAGAGGTAATTGCGTACGGTGCCTTGCGCGAGGCTGAGGCGGACGGCGATGTCAGCGACGGAGTACCCCTCACCGGTCACCCGCAGTACATCGATCTCCCGGTCGGTGAGGGGGCAGTCGTCGACGACGGCGAGCGCGGAGACGTCCGGGTCGATCCAGCGTTTGCCCTCGTGCAGGGTGGCGATGACCGAGGTGATGTGCGCGGGCTCCGCCGACTTGCTGACGAAGCCCTGGACGCCCAGTTTCAGCGCCTTGCGCAGCACCCCGGGCCTGGCATGGCGGGTCAGCATGAGGATCACCTGGTCCGGCTGTGCGCGGCGGATCTCGGCGACGGCGCCGAGGCCGTCCACGCCGGGCATCTCCAGGTCGACGACGAGCACGTCGGGCCGGTGGCGCAGAGTGGCCTCGATCGCCGACGTGCCGTCGTGCGCCTCGGCGAGCACGGTGATGTCGCCCTCGAGCGGCAGCAGTGCCGCGAGCGCCTTGCGGAGCAGGGCCTCGTCGTCGGCGAGCACCACGGTGGTCATCGTTCGTCCTCCCGCGCCGCGAAGGGCGGTGTCGCTGATCCGGGGCGGGGGAACGCGGCAGCGGTGACGAAGCGCCCGTCCTTCTGTTCCACCGTCAGTTCGCCTCCGTTGTCGCCCACTCGTTCCTTGAGGGTGGCCAGTCCGCCAAGCTTCGGGAGGGGGCCTTGTGGTGCCCCGTCGTTGACGATGGTGATACCCGACGCGGAGAGAGTGATCCGCACCCGTGTGGCGTCCGCGTGGCGCAGGATGTTGGTTGTCGTCTCGCGGAGCACCTGGCCGAGCAGCCCGTTGACTCTCTCGTCCACGTCCCCCTCACGGTTGACGCGCACGCGGATGCCCGCGGCCTCGAAGAGGTTCTTCGCGTTCTCCAGCTCCACGGACAGGTTGAGCCGCCGTTGCGCGTAGGCGAGTTCCTTGGTCTGGGTGATGGTGTCGCTGACCAGGGCGTGCACCTCGCGCAGTTCTTCCTGCACGCGCGCGATGTCGCTGTGCAGCAGCTTCTCGGCCAGCGTGATCTTCAGTTTCACCACATGCAGGGTGTGGCCCTGGATGTCGTGCAGATCGCTGGCGAACCGGACGCGTTCCCGGATGACGGCCAGCTCCGCGTCGCGTTCCCGGGACTGCTCGATGACCCGGTAGAAGCGCTGGTTGACGAACATGAGGGCGGTCGCCGCCACCGTGATGCCCGTGGGCAGGAGGACGAAGAGGATCAGTACGCGGGAGACGTCGACCGGCGCTTCGAGGAGCCTCGTCGCGCCCACCCCCGCGATGAACGCGGCAAGACCCAGCGTCGCCCCGCCTCGATGGCGGGGCAGTTGAGAGATGAAGTAGGGGGCCACGATCGTGATGCCGTAGCAAGCCGTGCGGCTGTCGGTCACCAGCACCCCGAGCACCCACACGGCAGCGGTGACGATCAGGCAGGGGAGCACGACGCGGGAGGTGTCGCCCGCCGTCCACCGCTCCACGACCAGCAGGCCCGCCACCACCCCCAGACTCAGGACGACGGCCTCCCCCCAGGACCGGGCATCGACCGCCACCAGGACCGCGCCCACGACGGCGAGCGGCGGGATGAACATCGTGAGGTTGACGTTGCGCAGCCGTCCCTGCGTGGTTCGGGCGTGCTCGGGCTCCGTCCGTGCGGCCCGGAGGGCTGGCCTCACCGGCCGTGGCCCACGAGCGGGGTAGGCAGGCTGTGCCCGCGGGCCACCAGGACGCTCGCCACGGCGAGCGGCGACATGGCGGCCGTGGCCGTCCGCATCGGCCACTGACTGTTCCGGGACCACGGCTGCATGGCGTCAGGATAGGGGCTCACGCCGGGGCAGGAGAGGGCGAGCGTCGCGCTGACCAGGGGGAAGACGGTCGTGAGGGCCGTCAGCGCGGGGTGCGGGGGCCTGGTTTCCATGGGCGGGTCTCCGGGGTCGATCAGCAGCGTCCGCCCGCAGTATTCGTCCCGCCCCGCGAGCGGCACCAGTGACACCGCGTCATGGGTGTGCCCCGAGAAATGTCATGGCTCGGTGGTGACACCACGCCCCTGCCGGGCCCGCGTACGGCGGGCTGAGATGGATGCATGACCTCGACACCAGTGATCGACGTTGACCGTCTCAACCTCAGCTACGGCGACTTCCACGCCGTGAAGGACCTGTCCTTCCAGGTGAACAAGGGGGAGCTCTACGCGCTGCTCGGCACCAACGGAGCCGGCAAGACCTCGACCCTGGAGACCATCGAAGGCCACCGTACGGCGACCTCGGGCTCGGTACGCGTGTTCGGACAGAGTCCGCTCGACCGGCGCTCCGTGCGGCCCAGGATGGGCATCATGCTGCAGGACAGCGGCTTCACCCCGGATCTGACGGTGCAGGAATCGATCCGGCTGATCGGCAGCCTCTCGCAGCGCGAGGACCGGGTCGAGCGCGTCCTGAGCATCGTCGACCTGACACACAAGGCCGGCACCAAGGTCTCCCAGCTCTCCGGGGGCGAGAAGCGGCGTCTCGACTTCGCGACCGCCGTGTACGGAAGCCCTGAGCTGATCTTCCTGGACGAGCCGACCACCGGACTGGACATCCAGTCCCGTGACGCCCTGTGGGACGCCGTGGACAAGCTGCGCGAGGACGGATCCACCATCGTGCTCACCACGCACTACCTGGAGGAGGCCCAGCAGCGCGCCGACCGCATCGGACTCATGCACCAGGGCGCCTTCCACCAGGAAGGGACCGTCGCCGAGCTGACGCGGACGCTGCCCGCCGCCATCAGCTTCTTCCTTCCGCCCACCGCACCGGCACTGCCTTTGCGGGCCACGCGCGAGAGCGACGGGAAGGTGCTCGTCGAGACCTTCGGCCTGCAGAAGGATCTGCACATCCTGCTGGGCTGGGCGCACGCCAACGCGGTGGAGCTGCGCGAACTTCAGGCCGGGCCGACGCGGCTCGACGACGTCTTCCGCGCCATCGGCACGCCACAGAGCCGGTAGTCCGCCCCGTTCCCCCTCCACTGAAACCACCCCGGAACCTCCCCAGAAGAGGACCCTCACGATGCTTTCCATCGCTCTGAGCGAGCTCACCCAGATCTTCCGGAACCGGTTGGTCCTGCTCAACAGCTTCCTCATCCCCGTGGCCGTCTGCGTGTTCTTCGTCTACAAACACGAGACCTTCGCGGACCTGCGCAGCCTCGGATACATCGCGGCGGTGGTGATGTTCACCGTCTCCGCCTTCGGCCTCTACGCCTCCACGGTGACCACGCTCGCCTCGCGCCGGCAGACCCTCTTTCTCAAGCGGCTGCGCTCCACCCCCGCGAGCGACGCCGGCATTCTCACGGGACTGGTGCTTCCGGTCACCGTCCTCGCGCTGATCCAGGTGGGCGCGATCCTCGCCGTGCTGGCCGCTGTCGCCGGCGCGCCGGACAACGCGCTCCTCCTCGCGGTCGCGGTGCTCTCGACCGTGCTCATGATGCTCGCCCTGGGGCTGGCCACCGCGGGCCTGACCAACTCCCCCGAGCATGCCCAGGTGACGACGCTGCCCATCAGCCTGGGCGCCATCGCCGTCGCCAACTGGGTGGCCATCACCGGGACCGAGGAGCTGACCCTGCTCAAGCGGCTGCTCCCCGGCGGCTCGGCCACCGAACTCGTCCTCAACGCCTGGAACGGCGGCGTGCCCTTGGCCGAGTCCCTGCCGCTGCTCCTTCCCACCCTCAGCTGGGTCATCGTCTCCGCCGCCCTGGCCTCCCGACTCTTCCGCTGGGAACCGCGCCGGTGACCGACCCTGGGAGTCACCGCCGCGGCTAAGCCTCGCGCAACCGGTCCCGCATTTCGGCCAGTTGCTGGAACTTGGCTGCCCGGTAGGTGGCGACGGCTCCGACGTTCGAGCTCGGCGTGCAGACCAGCGCACTGGACGAGCCCATCTCCTGGAGTGCGGCGGCCCCGGCGACGCAGATCGCCGTGCCGCCGATGACGCATCACCGGGCCAACTGCCAGCACCTCGATTTCGACCGACGGGCGCGATGAACGTGTCACGCTGTGTCGGCGTGCAGAATCCGAAAGCGGCCCGGTTCCGCCGGGTCGCGGGCGACCACCTGGATCGGCGTCCGGGTCCACTGCCAGACACTGATGCCCGGCGTACGGGAGAACTGGATCTGCCCGCGGGTTCCCTCGACCGCGACGCGCGGCCAGGATTCGGCGACGCGGGCCCGGTCCGCGCCCTGGGAGCGCAGGACTTCGGCCAGCACGGCGACAGTGTCGTATCCCTCGTAGGCGACGAAGGAGGGTGCTTCGTCCAGCCGCTCACGAAGGGCCGTCTCGACTCGTGCGCCGAGCGGGCTGAGGCGCTCAGGTAGGTAGCGAAGGAACGGGATCGCCGCACCGTCGTCGCCCAGCAGTTCCGCCCATGCGGCGAACTCCGGCTGCCCGGCCGGGGCACCGAGTTGAAGGTCCGCGAGACGGTGGTCGCGGCGGACGGCCTTGACGATCGGTACGGCCGGCTCCGGGTGGCCGACCAGCAGAAGGAGCGCGGTCGCTTCCTGGTCGACGAGCGCCTCGCACACGGCCTCGGGGGTGAGCGCGCCCATGTCGAGTTCGATGACGGTGCCGCCGCGTGGAGCCAGGTGATCACGCAGGATGCGTGTCCCCGACGCCCAGTAGACACTCGGCTGGGTCGCCACGGCGATGCGGCTGTGGCCCGCGCCGAGCAGGAAGTCCGCGTAGACGCGCCACCCCCGGGACTGCGGTGGCGACAGGCGCGCGACCCATCGCGTCGGCTCATCGGTGAGCGCGTCGAGAACCGCCGACGAGCAGAGGTACGGCAGGCCGAGCGTGTCGGCCCGGACGGCAGCGGCGCGAGCCACGACGCTGTGGTACTCCCCCACCACGGCGGTCACGCCCAGGGCGGCCAGTTCGTCCACGGCCGCCGCGGCTTTGAGCGGATCGGCAGCGGTGTCCCTGACCAGCAGGTCGAGCGGCTTTCCGAGGATTCCGCCCGCGTCATTGACCTCTCGGACGGCCAGCTCAAGTCCGGCGAGCAGGTGTCGGCCCGCCTCGGCCCAGCCGGGCCGGCTCAGCGGGACGAGAGCGCCGATCCGAACGGACGGTCCGTCAGCCGGGTCCACTTCGACCGGTGATGGTGACGTACTCATGCGCGGGCGCCTCCTGTGTGGCTCGACCGATTCGACCGGGGCTCGGTGATCATGCCGGACAGTGCATCCGCCGGCCTCGTCGACGGGCAACCGATTTTCGTCTCCCCCTCTCATACGTTATGGTTGATCTTGAGCCTGCGGCCGGAGAACTCCCGGCAGCGGGCCCGGCGTTGGTCGTCCAAGGAAAGACGCCCCGCTTCCTGCGGGGAAATGCAGGTGCAAGGCCTGCCCAGCGCTCAAGACGAAGCCCCGGACTTCAGCACGAAGTCCGGGGCTTTCTGCTGTCCTCCCCCTCCCCCACTACGTCACCTTCAGCGCGGCCGCCAGCTCCTCCAGGCTCTCCACCTGCCGGTCGAAACTGTCGGAGCTTCGCGGCGGGTCGCCCACCGGCCGCCGCACATAGGCCGTCCGCATCCCCGCCGCCTGGGCCCCTCGCAGATCCCACGCATGCGCGGCGACCATCAGCACCCGCTCGGCAGGACACCCCGCCGCCTCGATCGCGAGCCGGTAGACCTCCGGTGCGGGCTTGTAGGCCCGCACCTCCTCGCCGGACAGCGCCTGATGCCAGCGCAGCCCCGCGTACGCGTTCAATCGCAGCAGCGTTCCCCGACTGGCATGCGACAGGCCCAGCACCGGAAACCGCCCCGCGAGCCGCGCGAGCCCGGCCACGGCATCCGGCCACGGCTTCAGCCGTCGCGATGCCCCGGCCAGCCGTCCGATGGCCACCGGGTCGCTCAGCCCGGCGTACTCGGCCACGCGCTCGGCCGCTTCCCGGTCGATGACCTCACTGTTCGCGTACGACCGCGCCCCCTCCCCGATGCGCCGCTGCTCACGCTCGACGTGCTCCTGCCAGATCGCGAGCAGACGTTCCACGGACGCCCCCTCGGCGGAGGCGGGCAGCGCCTCGTGCAGGGCCCTCCGCAGCCCTCCGGGCTCGTCCACCATCGTCCCCAGCACGTCGAAGACGATCACCTCGACATCGTCGGCTCCTGGCATCCGCTCTCCTGTTCACAGCAGTTGGGCGTGTCTTCACAGCAGTTGGGCGCGGCGAGAACCCTGCGGACCCCGCCCCGGCGTCACCGGCTTAACAGGTGACGAGTCTTGCCTCGCCCCGCGTCACCGGTCAAGATGGTGACGTGCATTTCGCCTTCGTGAGCGGCAATCCCGCCCTGGACCTGGTCGCCACCGTGGAGTCCCGCCGCGACGAGCCCCGCGACCTCCTGACCACGCCCGAGGACCTCCAACAGTGGGTATGCGCCTGCGACGAGCTCCCGGATCAGGTCAACGCCGACGCCACGGACCTCACCAGCGCCCTGCGACTCCGCGAGGCCGTGCATCGGCTCGCCCTCGACCGCATGCACGGCCGCCGTTACGAGCCGGCCGGTCTGGACATCCTCAACGACGTCGCCGCCGCACCGCCCCCGGCTCTCCGCCTCGGCGACGCGGGTATCCGCCGGACGGGAGATGTCGCCTCCGCCCTCGCCCACGTCGCCCGGCGCGCCATCACCCTGCTCGCCGATCCCCACACCTGCCTCAAGGAGTGCGGTCGCCCGAGCTGCACCCGCCTGTATCTCGACCGCTCCCGCGGCACGCGTCGTACGTGGTGCGGCATGCAGGCCTGCGGCAATCGCGTCAAGGCCGCCGCCTACCGGGCCCGCAAGCACAGCGCCCCGTGAAGCACGACCACCACGGGCTCACGGCTGGCCGCAGAGGGCCTGAGCTGCGAAGCCGGACAGAGGGGTCGTACTACCCTTCCAGCGTGACGAACCCCTCCCCACCCCACGGCGCGCGGACGGCCGCCCGCGACAGCGCGGCCGGCGCGAGCCGTCCGGCCAACCAGGGGCGGCGGGTGGCGGCACGCAATCGCGCCGCCCTGATCGTCGCCGCCCGCGAGGTGTTCGCCGAGCAAGGCCTCGACGCGCCGCTGTCCGCCGTCGCGCGCCGCGCCGGAGTGGGACAGGGCAGCCTCTACCGGCATTTCGCCGACCGGGGCGCGCTGGCCTCGGCCGTCCTGGACGAGAACGTCCGGCAGATCGAGCAGGCCGCGGACGAGCCCGACGCGAGCCCGGCGAGCGTCCTGGGGGTGGTCACCTGGCACCTGACCCGCTCGACGGCGTTCGTGGACCTGCTGCGCATCCGCGGCGCCCGGGGCGACGGCGAGCAGGCACAGGCGCTTGCGGGGCGCGTCCACGGCGTCCTGTCCCGGTGCCTGCCCGCCGGGCACCGGCTGTCCGCCGACGACGCCATGCTCGCCGTCGCGATGGTCTCCGGGGCCGTGACCGGCCCCACCCCGGCCGAGCGGGAGCGCCGCGCGCTTGCTGCCTGGCGCCTGCTCGGCGTCGACGTGGGGCCGCTGCGGTCCGTGGAGACCGACGCGGAGAGGTGAGCGTCAGCCGCCGTTGGACTGGCGGATGCCGTCGGCGAGCGCGGTGAACCGGTAGACGTATCCGCCGTCGGGCCCGCTCACGGTCATGTAGGCCTTCCTGCCGCCCGGTGTGATGGCGACGTTGGTCGCCGACTCCAGCCCCTCGGCAGCCTTGGCCGGGACTTCGACGGTGGCCAGCCGTTCGCCGTCCGGACTGAAGACGGCCATGGCAGGCCGACCGTGCAGCGCCTGGTAGAGGTTGCCCTCGGCGTCCACGGCTATGGAGTCGGTCTGGGCCACACCGCCGTCAACGTGCACGGCCTCGTGCTGCGAGGTCACGGTGGTCTTGTCGGCGTCGAGCAGCAGGTAGGAGATGGTGTTCTCGGCGAGTTCGCTGATCCACAGGCCGCGCAGCCCGGGGTCGAACATCACCCCGTTGGGGTGGGCGAGGCCGTCGGCCAGGACGGCGGCCTTCTCGCCGTCGCGGTCGATGCGCACGATGCGTCCTTCGGCCTTGCCCGGCTTCATGCCGTGCAGGTCGCTGACGTACAGGTTGCCCTCGTCGTCGAAGGCGATGTCGTCGAGGTTCATGGCCGAGCCGTCGACCTCACCGGAGAAGAACGTGCGCGGGTCCGAGCCGTCCGGCTCGGTGCTGACCACGGACCCGGTGTAGTCGGTGAGATAGAGGCGGCCGTCGTACGGGCTGATCTGCGCGGAGGTGTAGGCGCCTCTCTTGTCGGTGTAGACGCCCTGGTGCTTTCCGGTGGCCAGGTCGACGGAGATGACCTTGGGTGCACCTGCGGGCGCGGTGACGTCCACGACGTACAGGTCGCCGTTCTCCCGCAGGAGCGGGCCCTCCAGGAGGGTCCTGCCGGTGGCCTGGTGAGGGTCGGTCACGTGCGCGACCTGGGTGGCGCGGATGGTCCTGCCCTCGCCGGACGAGGCGGGGCGCGAGGCCGGGGTGCCGGAGGTCTGGGTGCCGGAGGTCTGGGTGCCGCATCCGGCCAGGACGAGCAGGCCGCCGGCGGCCAGAGCAGCCAAGGCGGCGCGGGGGCGGTGGCGGGGTGTGGGGTGGGTGGTCATGCGGTGGGGGTGCTCCTTCTCGTCGTCCGGGTGGGCCGGACGTGATGATGTGCAGGAGACGTGCTGACAGCCGTGAGGCCAGGGACCTGCCGTGGTGCCGGTACGTGGGGCCGGGCTTCGGCAGGTGCGGCAGGCGCTGCGCGGCCGGTGCTCAAGCGGCCGACCAGCCGCCATCCGAGGGCAGGATGGCGCCGTTGATGTTCACCGCGTCCTTGCTGAGCAGGAACGTGATCGAGGCGGCCAGCTCGTCGGCCATGGCCAGGCGCGGGATGGCGACGCGCATCTTCGCCGTACGGGCCGAGCCGAACGGGGCGGGGGCGGGCATCGCGATGCCGGTGGCCACCGCGCCGGGGGCAACCGCGTTGATCTGTACGCCCGTTCCCGCGTACTGGTAGGCCGACGACCTCGTCAGACCGACCAGCGCGTGCTTCGAGGTCGTGTACGCGGCGCCGGCCGCCGAGCCGCGCAGGGCCGCCTCGGAGACGACGTTGACGATCCGGCCGCCGCCCACGGCGAGCATGCCGGGCACGACGGCGCGCATCAGGCGCATCGGGCCCTCGACGTTGATGCGCATCACGCGTTCCCAGGTGGTGTCGTCGACCTCGTGCACGGCGGCGTCGTCGTCCATCACGCCCGCCACGTTCGCCAGGGCGTCCACGCGGCCGTCCGCGGCGGCCACGAGCGTCTCGGCGGACGCGGCTTCGGTGATGTCCGCCGTGACGGGCACGAGCGCCTCGCCCAAGTCGGCGGCCAGGGCCGCCAGGCCGTCGGCGGAGATGTCGACGGCGATCACGCGGCCGCCCTCGCGCACGATGCGGGAGGCGACGGCACGGCCGATGCCGGAGGCGGCTCCGGTGACGATGACGTGCTGGCCTGCGAAGCGTCCGGGCGTGACCTGCTCGGTCCATGACTCGGGGGCGCCGATCTCGACGCCCGGGGCAGGTTCCGTGACCGTGTTCTCGGGGGCGTCGGCCGCCGGAGCGGTCGGTACGCCGTCGGGAATCCGTCCGGTCTCGGCGGCGGTGACCAGCGTGTCCACGAGTTCCGCGGGGAACTTGCCCGCGGACATCCGCACGAGCTGCTCCAACGGCAGGGCGAGGGCGGGTGCGAGGGCTTCCTCGCTCTGTCCCTGGGAGGCCAGGAAGCCGCGCAGGATCTGTCCGGCGGTGGGTTCCGCCAGCCAGTCGCGGAGCGGGGAGGCGGGGGTGGGCTTGTGCATCGCAGGCCTTTCATGTCGTGGCGCACGGGCCGGCCGTGGCGGGATCGACCCCAACCGGACAACACTGTCCGGTTCCTGGGTTACGGTACCTGTGACCGCTCGGGGCGCCCCGGCGAGGGCACTGATTTCGCCCCCACGGCGCCCGACGCACCTCCCCCCACGAGAGGACCTGGCACCATGCCCCTGCCACTGCACACCCCCCAGCAGCCCACCCCGCAGGAGCCCACCCCGCAGGAGATCGCCGCCCTGCGCGAGCGCTACCGCGCCGAGCGGGAACGCCGCGTACGCCCCGAAGGAACGGGCCAATACCGTTCCACGGAGGCGGAGTTCGGCTACTTCGCCGCCGACCCGTACACCGACGGCGTCAAGCAGCGCGAGCCCCTGCGCGACACGGTGGACGTGGCGATCGTCGGTGGCGGGTTCGGCGGCATCCTGGCGGGCGCGCGACTGCGTCGGCAGGGCGTGGCGAAGGTGCGTGTCATCGAGAAGGGCGGCGACTTCGGCGGCACCTGGTACTGGAACCGCTACCCCGGAATCCACTGCGACATCGAGTCCCACGTGTACCTGCCACTCCTCGACGAGACCGGGTACGTGCCCGAGTTCAAGTACGCCCCCGGCGAGGAGATCCGCCGTCACGCGGTGCGTGTCGCCGAGCAGTTCGACCTGTACGACCACGCGCTGTTCTCCACCGCAGTCACCGACCTGACGTGGGATCAGGAAGCCGAGCAGTGGGTGGTCGGCACCGACCGGGGCGACGCGTTCCGGGCCACCTACGTCATCACCTCTACCGGCACGCTCTCGGAGCCCAAACTGCCGGGCATCCCCGGCATCGAGGACTACCGGGGCCACACCTTCCACACCTCGCGCTGGGATTACGGGTACACCGGCGGCACTCCCGAGGGCGGCCTGCACGGCCTGGCGGGCAAGAGGGTCGGCGTCGTCGGCACCGGCGCCACGGGCGTGCAGGTCATCCCGATGCTGGCCGAGGACGCCGGACACCTGTACGTCTTCCAGCGCACCCCCTCCGCCGTCGACGTACGCGGCCAGCGGCGCATGACACCGCAAGAGGTCGGCGCGGACCGGCCCGGCTGGGCCGAGGAGCGCCGCGAGAACTTCCTGCGGATCTGCTCCGGCGAGGAGGCCGAACAGGACCTGGTCGCCGACCGCTGGACGGCGTCGGCCGGGCTGCTCGAAAAGCTCCTGCCCAGCTTCCGCCGCCACGGTGAGCCGGACTTCGAGGCCGCCTACGAGCTCGCCGACCACGCCACGATGAACCAGATCCGGGCCCGCGTGGCCGCCGAGGTCACCGACGCCGCCACCGCCGCGGCCCTCACGCCCTGGTACCGGTACGCGTGCAAGCGCCCCACTTTCTCCGACAAGTACCTTCCCGCGTTCAACCGCGCCAACGTCACCCTGGTGGACACCGCCGACACCCACGGCATCGAGCGCATGACCGAGCGCGGGGTCGTCGTGGGCGGCGTGGAGTACGAGGTCGACTGCCTGGTGTTCGCCACCGGGTTCTCCGTGGGCCTCTCCGGCATCACCTCGGGAAAGCTGCCGGTGACCGGCCGCGACGGCGTACGGCTCATGGACACGTGGAAGCAGCGGGGCCCGCGCACGTTGCACGGTTTCACCAGCAACGGCTTCCCGAACTTGATCCGGATGGGCTCACTGCAGAACGCCAGCAGCGTGAACTTCACGCACATCCTGGACGAGCAGGCCGTGCACGCCGCAGCCCTGGTGGCCGCCGCGGAGGAGAAGGGCGCCCTCATTGAGCCCACCCCCGAGGTCGAGGACGCCTGGGTCGACGTCTGCGGGCAGGGCGCCCCCGACCACGCGTGGTTCCACGCCGAGTGCACCCCCGGCTACTACAACGGCGAGGGCCGCGGGCGCCCGAACGGCCCCACGGCCTACCCGCACGGCGCCGTCGCCTTCCATGAACTGCTGCGCCGCTGGCGCGAGGAGAACATGGGCGAGGCGCTCCGGGCCAGGGCGGCCACCTCGGTCCGACAATTTGCCGGTCCCTCTTGATCAGCCTAATTTTGCGGCGACACGGCTTTTTCTCAGGCAAGAGGAGAAAAGCTTCATGGCGAAAGGCCTGCCGCACCGAAAATCCCGGCGGCCCCGGGGACCGGACACGGAATCGACGCGTACCTCACGGTCGGAGACCGACCGCATGGCGCGCACGCTGCTGCGCCGCAGGAAGAAGACGCTCAGCGCCGAGGACGTGATGGTCTCGGACCGCCCCAAGGTGCGGCGCGCGGTGACGGCGGCCGCGCTCGGCAACACCATGGAGTGGTTCGACTTCGGCGTCTACGCCTATTTGGCGGGCACGATCGGCAAAGTCTTCTTTCCTTCCAGTTCGCCCGGGGCGCAGGTCGTCGCCACGTTCGCCACCTTCGCCGCGGCCTTCCTCGTCCGCCCCTTGGGCGGTCTCGTGTTCGGGCCGCTGGGTGACCGCATCGGCCGGCAGAAGGTGCTCGCGGCAACCATGATCATGATGGCCGCGAGCACCTTCGCGGTCGGTCTGCTGCCCTCGTACGCCTCCATCGGATTCGCCGCCCCGCTGCTGCTGCTCCTGTGCCGCCTGGTGCAGGGCTTCTCCACGGGCGGCGAGTACGCGGGTGCCACCACCTACATCGCCGAGTACGCGCCCGATCAGCGCCGCGGCTTCCTCGGCAGCTGGCTCGACTTCGGCACCTTCGTGGGCTACTCCCTGGGCTCGGGCCTGGTCACCGTCCTCACGCTGACCCTCGGGACGGACGGCCTGGAGAGCTGGGGCTGGCGCATCCCCTTCTTCATCGCCGGGCCGCTCGGCCTCATCGGCTTCTACATGCGGCTGAAGCTGGAGGAGACGCCCGCCTTCCAGCAGGAGGCGGCCGGCGCCGCGGCCGAGCGCGAGGCGGGCCCCAAGGGGAGCGAGGACGATCCCGTCGAGCAGGCACGCCAGTCCGGCAAGGGACGCCTCAAGGAGATCTTCACCCGCCACTGGCAGGCGGTGCTGATCTGCATGGGCCTCGTGCTGCTCTACAACGTCACGAACTACATGGTGACGTCGTATCTGCCCACGTTCATGACGGTGACGCTGGGCGAGAGCGACACGACGGCCCAGTTGCTGGTGCTCGGGACCATGCTGCTCGTGGCGCTCGCCATCACCACCGTGGGACGCAGTTCCGACCGGTGGGGCAGACGCCCGATGTTCATGGGCGGCAGCATCGCCCTGATCGCGCTCGCCGTTCCGGCCTTCCTGCTGATCCGGGAAGGCGGCATCCTCCTGCCCGCGTTCGGCTGCGCCATCCTCGGCCTGCTCCTGGTCTGTTTCGCCGGCACCGCCGCCGCGACCCTGCCCGCCCTGTTCCCCACGCGTCTGCGGTACGGAGCCCTGTCGATCGCCTACAACATCTCCGTGTCCCTCTTCGGAGGCACCACCCCGCTGCTCGCCTCCTTCCTGGTCGAGAAGACGGGCAACACCCTCGTACCCGCCTTCTACTTGATGGTGGCGGGGGCGATCGGTCTGGTCGCGACGTTCTTCCTGCACGAGACAGCGGGCCGGCCGCTGCGTGGCTCGGGACCCATGGTCGAGACGCACGACGAGGCCCGCGAGATGGTCGCGCGCAGCCGTACGGAGGCAGGGCGTCACGCACGGGACGTATGGCTGCGGCTGTGGCACCCCCGCGGGGGCCGTGGCGACTCCCCGAAGGGCCGCAAGCGCGGGGACTGACGTGGGGCGCGCGGCGGCTTTCCGCTCTCCCTACCGCGGGGGCGCCTCGCCGTAGGGCGCTGAGGGCTCGCCCTCGGTCGTGACCTCGAAAGTGTTGAGGAAGCCGCAGATGAGTTGGTAGAAGCCCACGGTGAGGACGAGGTCCGCGAGCTGGTTCACCGTCAGGAAGCTCAGCAGCTCCTCCCGTGTGGCCTCGTCGAGGGTGTGCCGGGCGAGCAGCCGGTCCGTGGCGTTCAGGACCGCGGCCTCGGGGCCGGAGAGCTTCCCGGTCGCACCGGTCTCGGCGGCGCTGATCGCCTCCTCCCCCAGGCCGACGAGACGCGAGATGTTCTCGTGGTGGTGCACCTCGTAGGCCGCTCCGCAGACCCGGCCGACCCGCACGACGGCGAGTTCGCGCAAGGTGTCGGGCAGCGAGTTGCGTTGCAGGACCGCGTCACCGAGCGTCAGCACGCCCGGTGCGAGTGACGGTGAGTGCATCAGCATCCGGAAGACGTTGAGCGATCCGTACGAGGTCACGACCTCCTGCAGTTCGACGGGCAGTGCGGAGAGATCCGGATACTCCATGTCGGCTCCGTTCGAGAAGGGCGAGGCGCCGCGTCTGGCGTCGAGCTCGCGCGCACGCCGGAGCGTAGGGGACCGACGCGGCACGCGGCTTCACCCTGAGGTGACAACCGTGCTGTGAGGGATTGGCGAGGCTGCCCGTTTCTGGCCGGATCGGCACCATAGAAGACCGGCCTGGCGAAGTCCCCCCGGCCCGTCCGGCCCCGGCCCTAACGTGGGCGGGCATGGGCACGGGGAACGGCTTCGCGGGCATGGGCACACAGAGCGGGTTCGGGCGTGAGACGCGGACGGAGTGGTCACCGCCGTCGCGGAACCTACGGGTGGGCGTCGCCAGGGCGGACGGCCGGATCACCCTCCGCGTGGCCGGCGAGCTGGACGTGGCATCCGTGCCGGTCCTGGACCGTGAGCTGCGGCGCGCCATGGAACAGCCCGCCGACCGCGTCCTGCTGGACCTGAGCCGGGTGACGTTCTGCGGGACGGACGGAGTGGCCCTGCTGCTTGACGCCCGGCTGCGGGCCACCGCGGCGGGCGGCAGCCTGGTGGTGGAGCGCGCCCACAGCGCCGTCCTGCGCCCGCTGCAGTTGAGCGGGGACGCGGAAGGCCTGCGGATCGTCCGGGAACTGGCGACCGCGCCCCTGTCGGAAGGGGAACGGAACCTGCGGGTGTCCGTGGTGTCCGCGGCGCTGTCGGCGGCGTTCGAGATCACCGGCGCGCCGATGGGCAACGCCCAGCTGTACGAGGCGGAGAGCGGCCTGCTGCGGATCGTGGCCCAACGGGGCTTCGAGCACCCGTTCCTGTCCTACTTCGAGACGGTGGCGGACCGCGAGACCGCGTGCGGACTGGCCGCGCAGGACCGCAGACCGGTCGTCGTCGACGAGGTGGCCACCTGCCCGTTCTTCATCGGCACCCCGGCACTGGAGGTGCTGGAGGAGGCATCCGTCGGCGCGTGCGTTTCTGTTCCGATCACTTCCGGGGACGGCACGCTGATCGGGGTGGTGTCCACCCACCACGAGCGGCCGACGCGGTGGACGGACGAGCAGCACCGCGCCCTGGAGGGCCTCGCCCGCGCCACCCACCTCCTGTGCTGAGTGGTTCCCCGCATGCTGAGCGGCTCCTCCTGCGCTGAGCGGCTCTCTTAATTTGCCTTTCAGATGCAACATTTATAGCGTGCGGTCATGCGGCTGACACGGTTCACGGATCTGGCCCTGCGCGTGCTGATGCGCCTCGCCGTCGAGGAGGGGGAACTGCCCACCACGCGCGAGGTCGCGGCCGCCATGGACGTGCCGTACACGCACACCGCGAAGGTCGTCGCCAAGCTGCAGCACATGGGGCTGGTCGAAGCGCGTCGCGGGCGGGGCGGCGGGCTCGTCCTCACCACTGCGGGGCGTGAGGCCTCCGTCGGAGGGCTCGTGCGGGAACTCGAAGGGCCGGGGGATGTCGTGGACTGCGACGGGGCGACGCCATGCCCGTTGCGTTCCGCGTGCCGCCTGCGCGGCGCGCTGCGCCAGGCGCAGGAGGCCTTCTTCGCCTCGCTCGATCCCCTGTCCCTCAGCGACCTCACCCAGGCACCCACCGGCCCGCTACTGATCTCCCTCTCCCCCACTCCCCGAGCCGACTGAACGCAGCACCGCGGAAGGCCGGACGTCCGCACAACGGCCAGGCGTCCGCACCCTCTTCACACCTCGAAATACGAATCTCATATGCACATTAAGGAGTCGTCGATGCTCACCAAGCCTTCGGCCACCGTCGTTCGCGCCACGCTCCCCGTTGTCGGCGCCGCCATCGAGGACATCACCGAGCGCTTCTACGGGAAACTGTTCGCGGCCCACCCCGAGTTGCTGCGCGACCTGTTCAACCGCGCCAACCAGGCGGCCGGCACACAGCGCCAGGCGCTCGCGGGCTCCATCGCTGCCTTCGCCACCTACCTGGTCGAGCACCCGGACGACCGGCCCGACGTGATGCTGCGCCGGATCGCGCACAAGCACGCGTCGCTGGGCGTGCGCGCCGACCAGTACCCGGTCGTGCACCAGCACCTGTTCGAGGCCATCGCCGAGGTGCTCGGCGACGCGGTGACGCCCGAGGTCGCCGCCGCCTGGGACGAGGTGTACTGGCTGATGGCCAACGCGCTGATCGCGATCGAGCGCCGGCTGTACGCGGAGCGGGGCGTGGTCGACGCGGACGTGTGGCGGCCGTGGGAGGTGGTGGACCGCACCGAGGAGTCGTCCGACGTCGCCTCGTTCCTGCTGCGTCCGGCCGACGGCGGCTCGGCGCCCGCCTTCCGTGCCGGGCAATACGTATCGGTCCAGGTAGGACTGGCAGACGGAGCACGGCAGATACGCCAGTACAGCCTCATCGGCGCGCCCTCCGCCACGACCCGCGCGATCGCGGTCAAGCGGGTCACGGGCGAGGGCGGCGACCCCGACGGTGAGGTCTCCCACCACCTGCACACGCACGTCCGGCCTGGCGACCTGCTGCACGTCTCGCCACCCTACGGCGACCTCGTCGTGGAACCGGGGGACGCGCCCCTGCTGCTCGCCTCCGCGGGCATCGGCTGCACGCCCATGCTGGCCATGCTGGAAGAACTCGCGGCCTCGCGGCACCCGGGCCCCGTGACGGTCGTGCACGCCGACCGCTCCCCCGACAGCCACGCACTGCGCGCCGACCACGAGGCCCTGGCGGCCAAACTCCCCTCCGCCACACGCCACTTCTGGTACGAGGAGCCCGGCTCCGCCCATCACACCGGCCGCGTCGACCTCACCGGCGTACCGCTGGAACCCGGCACCCGCGCCTACCTCTGCGGCCCGCTGCCGTTCATGCGCGCGGTACGGGGACAGCTCCTCGACAAGGGCGTGGCCGCCGCCGACATCCACTACGAGGTGTTCGGCCCCGATCTGTGGCTCGCCAAGCCTTAGCGGCGACGGCCGGTGACGGTTCCTCAAGGGGCGTTGTCAGTGCCTCCCCATAGAGTGGAATCACTCGGGAAGCAGCCCTCGGAGAAGGAGCAGAAACATGTCCGCCAACAGGATTCAGCACAAGGTGAATCACGTCGCGCTGGTAGTGGACTGTTCGGGTTCCATGCGTCCTCATCAGAGTCAACTCATTCGCGTGGTGGACGAGTTCGTGGCGGGTTTGAAGGCCGAATCGGACAGCCTCGGACACGAGACCCGAATCAGTCTCTACTCCTTCGACCACCGGGTGGAGAATCTCGTCTGGGACATGGATGTGAAGCATCTCCCGTCCATGCGGGGTCTCTACCAAGTCAACAATGGGGCTACGGCACTTATCGAGGCCTCGCTGAAATCTCTGGACGACCTGGGACACATCTGGGAGGAATACGGCGAGCACAGCTTCCTCCAGATCGTGGTGACGGACGGCGAGGAGAACGCCTCCGGCGGCGACAGGCGGCACGACGGTGACATGAAGATCCTCGGTCCCTGGCTCGACAAGATCGCGGCGAAGATGGGCGGACTGCCGGGCCACTGGACCTCCGCCATCCTGGTGCCGAACTCGCTGGCCAAGCGGACGGCGCAGAACTACGGCTTCCCGGCCGGGAACATAGCCATCTGGGACGCGGACTCCCAGGAGGGCGTCGAGGAGGCCATCGGCACCGTGCGCGCCGCAGCCACCAGCTTCCTCCGGGCCCGCGAGAAGGGCGTGCGCGGCACGAAGAATCTCTTCGCCGTCGGCCAGGACATATCGATCGACGAAGTACGGGCGAATCTCGAACCCATTCCGGCCGACAAGTACCGGCTGCTGAAGGTCGACAAGGAAGTCGAGATCCGGCCCTTCGTCGACTCACATCCGGGCGTGTCCTATGAACGCGGCTCCTGCTACTACCAGTTGGGTGCCCGCGCTCAGGTCCAGCCAAACAAGGAAGTCATCGTGGTCGAGAAGGACACCGATCGCGCCTATACGGGAGACGCGGCGCGCAGCCTTCTCTTCGGGTCCGGTATTCAGGGGACGGTCTCGGTGAAGGCGGGGAACAATCCCAAGCTGGAGGTCTACGTACAGAGCCGTTCGGTGAACAGGAAACTCAAGCCGAAGACGCGTCTGCTCATCATGCTCTGAAAGACGAGAGCTGAAGGCTGAAATCCGAAAGCGAAGAGGGCCGGGCCCGGGGCGAGAAGTACGCCCCGGGCCCGGCCCTCGGTGAACGTCAGTGGCCGACTCCCGGCAGCAGCGAGACGATCTCGCCGGCCTTGCGTGCGACCAACACGTCCTTGTAGAGCAGGAGTTGCGACGACCCCCAGAAGTCGCGCCCCGGCTTCGGCTCGCCGAAGTCCACGTTCCCACGCCAGACCTGCTCGCCCGTGCTCAGATCGAGGCCGGACAGACCCCCGCCCTCGCCGAGGAAGTACACGACCCCCTGTGCCATCGACACCACGGGAGAGGCGACCTCACGCATGGTGTCCTTGTCGGGCAGCTTGATGCCGCCCGGAGCCGTCCACAGAGTCTTGCCCGTGGTCAGCGAATAGGCCGAGGCCTCGCCCTTCCAGTCCATGGTGACCAGGCGGCCACCGACGACGTCCAGGGCGGCCAACTGCCCCTTGACCCGATAGGAGTGCGAGATCTGCTGGCCGGAGCCGCTGATGCTGGTCAGCCGCAGGTCCCGGTGGGCGGGGAAGTCCAAGCCGGCTGACGGGTCGATCGCCTTGGTCAGGACCATGCGGTCCCCGGTGGTGCCGATGAGCTGCTGCCCGCCGGGGAGCGTGGCGACCTTCTTGGCGTCTCCGGTGGCGGGATCGAGTCGCAGGATGTCGGTCGCGTCCGGCTTCTCGACGTCCGGCACGCACGCCAGGTGGGGTACGCCGCCCAGCACCGCACGTTGGCAAGCGACACCCTTGTCCCAGGTGTGGCGCCACTTCTCCTTGCCGGTCCGCGGATCGAGGGCCGACATCGTACGAAGATTCGGCGTGTTGGCGAGGACCGCGCCGTCGATGAGCATCGCGGCCTGGTCGGTGCGGTCGTCCTGCGGCATCTTGACCGTCCACAGCACGTCGCCGTTGTCGGCGTCCACCGCCATCAGGTCGGTACCACCGGCGTAGTCGCCGCTCGGCTCGTTCTTCGTGGTGTGATTGCGGTAGGCGTAGACCACGCCGTCGCGCACGGCGAACGGATGGTCGATCCCGTCGCCTTCACGCTTGACCTTGACCGCCCACTGCCGCTCGCCGGTGTTCGCGTCGAACTTGGCGGCGTCGTACTTGAACCCGGCGCAGTACAGCGCCGAACCGTCCACCAGGCAGCCCCGCCCGGCGGCATCCGCCACGTCCTTGTGCCACGGCTTCCAGCCCTCCGGTGACACCGCGGGCCGTGCGGGACGCTCGTCGTTGGTGCCATCCGCGCCGCCGAAGCCGAACAATGCCCCCACGGTGATCGCGGCGACAGCCACCGCCGCTCCCGCGACCTGCGAGAAACGGCGCCGACTGCGCCGTCGCTCCACCTTCTCGACCAGGTCGCCGGGCGCGCGCACCTGATCCAGGGCGACCGCGTGCAGCGTCTCCCGGACTTTCTCCTCCACCCGCTCCGTCGTCATCCCTGCATCTCCTTCGGCGTGTAGCTGAGCGACTGCGCCTGTTCCACGGGCCTTTCGGGCCCGAGCTCCGGGACGAGCGCGCGGAGTTTGGCGAGCGAGCGGTGCGCGGTACTGCGCACCGTGCCGACCGGGCATTTCAGCAGCGCCGCGACCTCGCCCTCCGGCAGATCCTCGAAGTAGCGCAGCACGACCACGGCCCGCTGCCGCTTGGTCAGCCGACGCAGTGCCGCCCACAGCGCGATCCGCAGCTCGGTGTCCGACTCGGGGCCGGCTTCAGCGCCGGACTCGGGCAGTACGGGCACCGTCGTCTCGGCGCGATGTCTGCGCAGCCGCCAGCGGCTGACCTGCTGGCGGTACAGGACTTGGCGGACATACGCCTCGGGCTGCTCGATGTGCGCCCAGCGTCCGTAGGCCTTCATCAGCGCAATCTGCAGCAGGTCCTCCGCCGCATGCCGGTCCCCACCGGTGAGCAGCACCGCGAGCCGCAGCAGCGCGGTGGAGCGCATCGCTACGAACTCCCGGAACTCGTCGTGACTTGAGGCCTCCATCGACCCTCCCCTTCTTCGCAACCATCACGACGCGATGGCCCGCCCCCCGCTATCCCTCGGCGGACGAGATTATGTGTGCACAAAAATCTTGGTGCGGGCCGGGGAGCGCCGATTAGGGTCCTGTCATGCGCATGTACCTTTCCTCGTTCCGTCTGGGCGACCACCCTGAGCAGCTCCTCGGACTTCTGGAGGGAGCCGGGGCGCGACCTGAGATCGCCGTGATCGCGAACGCCGTGGACGGGCAGCCCGAGGATGCGCGCAAGGCCGGCGTGGAGCGGGAGATCGCCGCGCTGGAATCGTTGGGACTACGGCCGAGCGAACTGGACCTGCGGGATCTCTTCGACCGTCCCGAAGCCGAGGCCGAGGCCGCCCTGAGCCGCTTCCCGGCGCTCTGGGTACGGGGCGGCAACTCGTTCATGCTGCGTTACGCGCTGGCCCGCAGCGGTGCGGACGCCGCGGTGACCGCCCTCCTGGAACGCGACGCCTTGGTCTACGCCGGATACAGCGCGGGCGCGTGCGTCCTCGCCCCCAGCCTGAGCGGACTCGATGCCTGCGACGACCCGGACGTGGTGCCCGGAACGTACGGCGACCCGGCGGTCTGGGACGGTCTCGGGCTCCTTGACCACGCGGTCGTGCCCCACGTCGACTCGCCGGGCCATCCCGAGACGGAGGCCTGTGGCGTCGTGGCGGCCAACTACCGGGCGGCCGGGGTCGCCCATCGGACGCTGCGCGACGGCCAGGCCCTGGTCATCGACGGCGTGGACGTACGCGTGATCTGACACGCCTGGCGGAACAACCGTCACGCGCTACTGGTCGGAGACCTTGTGGACGATCGTGTCGTCGGGCTTCAGCCGTCGTCCGTCCGCGGACAGGACCTCCAGCGGGCGCAGGCCGCGCCCCTGCCGACGGTCGACCAACTGTGAGTGGGGTTCACCGGGGTCGAAGAAGTTCTGCTCGCCCCATTGCCGCAGTGCCACGATGACGGGGAAGAGTGCCTCGCCCTTCGGCGTCAGCACGTACTCGCGATAGGCACTGCCGTCCGAGGCGGGAACGGACTCCAGGACGCCGCCCGCGACCAGGCTCCGCAGACGCGCGGTGAGGATGTTCTTCGCCACTCCGAGGCTGCGCTGGAACTCCCCGAACCGCCGGCTTCCGTCGAAGGCGTCCCGCACGATCAGCAGGGACCACCAGTCGCCGATCGCGTCCACCGACCGGGCGACCGGGCAATCACTGTCGTCGAAACGCGTCCTGGTCACCATGGCGCCCTCGCCCCTCACTGACTCTCGCCGACATTCACGGCGGTTGCAACATGCTACCAAAAGGCGCTACGTTCGCCGTCGCCAGTGGTAGCAAGATGCAACCAGTACGCGAAGGGGGCACCCATGTCCGGCCGCAGGTCCAGCACCAGGCCCAGGTCCCGAAGCAGGGAAGGCGGTTCCACGTTCATCCTGACCCGTGGCGTCGTCACCCTCTTCGCCGTCGCCTGCGGGGCCTCGGTGGCCAACGTCTACTTCTCCCAGCCGCTCCTGGTGACCATGGGCCACGATCTCGCCATGAGCCCGGCCCTCGTCGGCAGCGTCGTCACCCTCACGCACGTCGGATACGGCCTCGGACTCTTCTTCCTCGTGCCGCTGGGCGACATCGCCGACCGCAGACGGCTCATCGTCACCCAACTCCTCGTCCTCGTGGTGGCGTTGGTGGTGGTGGCCACCGCCCCCACAGCGGCGATCCTGCTCGCGGGCATGGCCGCGACGGGTTTGCTCGCGGTCGTCACACAGACGTCGGTCGCCTTCGCGGCATCACTGGCCCCACCCGCCGAGCGCGGACGCGTGGTCGGCCTGGTCACCAGCGGCGTCGTCATCGGCATCCTGCTCGCCCGCACCGCGTCCGGGCTCATGGCCGACCTCGCGGGCTGGCGCTCCGTCTACCTCGCGTCAGCGACGCTCACCGCACTGCTCGCCCTGATCCTGTACCAAGTACTGCCCCATGGCCGGGTACAGCCCCGTGACGGCGACACTCCGTCCACCCCACCCCTGCGCTACGGAGAGCTCCTGCGCTCGACCATCACCCTGTTCGCACGGGAACGACTGCTGCGGCTCCGGGCCCTGTTCGGCCTGCTGATCTTCGCTGCCTTCAGCACGCTGTGGAGCAGCGTCGCGCTCCCCCTCAGCGAGGTCCCGTACTCCCTGTCCCACAGTGCGATCGGGGCGCTGGGGCTCATCGGTGCCGTCGGCGCGGTGGCCGCGACCGCGGCGGGCCGTCTGAACGACCGCGGACTCTCCCGGCGGACCACCGGCATCGCCCTGGCGCTGCTCACCGTCTCGTGGGTGCCCCTGGCGTTCACCCGTGACTCACTCTGGGCCCTGGTCGTCGGGGTGGTCCTTCTCGACCTCGCCGTGCAGGCGGTGCATGTCACCAACCAGACCGTGATCTACGCGCTGCGTCCGGACGCGGGCAGCCGGTTGATCGGCGGGTACATGGTCTTCTACTCGATCGGCAGCGCCACCGGCGCCATCGCCGCGACGTCCCTCTACACGGTGGCCGGCTGGGGTGCCGTCTGCGCGCTGGGCGCCGCGTTCAGCTGTCTCGGGCTCGCGCTGTGGGCGTTGACGCGACACGAACCCGCAAACGGCTGACCGGTGTGGCTCAGCGGAACCTCTGCAGCCCCTGCTTCACCGCGTCCTTGAGGCCGTAGGCCACGCCGATCACCGACCCTCGGGTCTGGTGCACGACGGCTCTGAACGGCCCGCTCGCGGAGCCACGGCCCGTCAGTTGCGCGCAGGTGTCGGCGAAGCGGTCCGCGATGAGCGCGGGCTCGTATCGCGCCGAGGAGGCTTGTGCCGCCTCGGCCATACGCTGCCGGAGCTCATCGTCGTTGATGAGTTCCAGGAGGTTGCGCGCAAGGGCCTTCTCATCCCCCATGGCCACGAGACGCCCGTCCACCCCATCGGAGATGATCTCTCTCGGCCCCAGAGGACAGTCGGTCGAGACGACGGGCACACCGCACCGCATCGCCTCGACGATGGTCATGCCGAACGACTCGTGGTCCGAGGCGCTTGCGGCAAGGCCCGCCTTGAGCCACTCGGGATCGAGGGGCGAGACCGCACCCCTGAGGGAAACATGCTTCTCCAGGTCCAATTCCTCGATGAGGCGTTGGAGTTGCGTCCCGTGACCTCCCGCGATTCCTGGCCCGAAGATGCGCAGAACCCAGTCGGGGCGTTCGGTACGGACTTGGTCGAATGCCCGGATGAGGAGGTCGTATCGTTTGGGCGGAACGAGTCTGCCCGCAGCGACAATTGCCTTGTCCCTGCTGTTCGGCGGGTTTCCGGACGGGGCCGGGACGGGATTGGGGAATGCTTCGACGCGCACGCCCGGCAGCGTCATCTTCTTCCGGTAGATGTCCGCGTCCGCCATGGTCGTGGTCGTCAGCATGTCCAGCCGCGGATACAGCCGACGCAACGTCATGCGCAGGGCCCGCGGGTGGTTGCTGAAGGTCAGGTGTTCCTGGCCCACACGCAACGGCCCCCGTTTGGCCTGCAGACAGATGTGTGCGTTCAGTCCCGGCCGCGTTCCCACGACGACATCGCTCGTCAGTGTTCCCAGGTGACGGGCGATCCGCTGATCGGTCAGTGCGCTGTAGTACGGAAACTGCGTCTCGCTGCGGGGAAAGACGGCAGCGGATCTCTGGGCCTCGGGCAGATCGCCCTCGTATCCCGGTGTCCCTTTCCTCAGGTCCACCAGGTGCCGGAGCAGGATGCGGGGGTGTACGGGGAACACGGGAGCGTCCCTGTGCCGGTAGACCGACACGATCTCCACGTCATGCTGCTCGACCAGCGCGTTGGCGAGATTGATGGTGGTGCGGATCGTGCCGCCGAAACCGAAGGAATTGTGGATGAGGAATGAGATGTGCAAGGTGCCGTGGCTCCCGTAGCCGCACTCCAGAAGGAGTCGCCAAGGCCCCGGCACAACGGAAATCGCACAGACGGGGCCACTCGTCATCCCAACGACAGGGCCGATGGAAGGTTGCGAGACACGAAAGGCGCGCAGAGCGCCGCGGCCCCCTCGGATGAGTGAAATTATCGGGCAATATGGAGGGACTCGTGCGCATGTACCGAATCGGCCGCTCGGGTGCTGATGTCGTCCCTTCATGCGCAGCAGCAACCGGCAGTACCTCGTGTCCGTGGATCACTTGCGTGCCTACGCTGCCGTGCTGGTGCTCCTCTGCCACGGCACGCACATGATCTCTCCCTTTCTCAGGGGGACCCCGAACGGAGACGCGCACGGCTGGCTCTATTCGGAGAACCCGCTGGCGACTCTGGTGCTCGAAGGCCATTCCGGGGTGGCCCTTTTCATGGTGCTCTCCGGGTTCATCTTCACCATCGGCACCCTCGGCAAGGACGTCCACTACGGCCGGTTCCTGGGCAATCGGGTGCTGCGGATCTTCCCGCTCTATATCGCGTTGATCGTTCTGGGCATCGGTGCACACAAACAGGGTGCGAGTCTGCTCGCCGTGGTCCAGTCCCTGGTCGGTCTGGGCAATCTGCCCGGGTCCCTCAGCCTGGGGGCCGTGTCGAGCATGTGGTGGGCCATCGCGGTCGAGTTGCAGTTCTATCTGCTGTTCCCCCTGTTCAGCAGACTCCTCACCAAGCGCGGTCCCGCGGCTCTGCTCAAACTCCTGGCCGCCGTCGCCGTGATCCGCGGCCTGGTGTGGGCCTCGGCCACCGGCGCCATCAGCGTGAACTCGATGCTCTACTACAGCCTCGCCGGCAGGATCGACCAGTTCCTGCTTGGCATGGTCGCGGCCTGGTTTTTCGTGCACCACCAAAAGCGCTTCCAGGGGCTGCCGAAGGTCGGGATCGCGACGACGCTGGTCATGGGCGCCATCTGGGCCTTCAACCAGACCCACGCCTTCCACGAACGGCACGCCACACGTCTGCTCTGGGTCGACGTGGAAGGCGTTCTGTGGGCCCTGGTGGTGCTGACCTATGTGGCCACCATCTCCTCGACGGGGCTCGTGTCGCGAGGCATCGCCAAGGTCGGTGAGATGAGCTTCTCCGTCTACCTGCTCCACTACATGGTCGTCACCGCGATCATCTCGCGCCGCTGGTGGTTCGAGCTGACGGGTCGCCCGGTGGTGGACGCGTTCCTCACCGCGACGGCGGTGGTCCTGCCCATCACCCTGGCCGCGGCCGTGGTCACCTTCAACGGCATCGAACGGCCCTTCCTCCGCTGGCGTCGCGCCTACCTCAGCGAGGACCCGCCCAAGCCCGCCGCGCTCCCTCCTGCCCCCAAGCCGGCCGTCGTGTCACCCAGATAGCGACCGCAAGGACTGCTGGCGACCGCGCCGGCCGGTCGTCAGAGCGGGGAGAACACCCGCCGGAACAGATCCAGGGCCTCATCGGCCCAGCCCATGACGCCCAGCGCCGAACCCAGGTTCGCCGGCGGGCGGTTGACCAGTGTGTCGTGGCGGATCAGCCGGTCGAAGTCGACGAGCACCGGGTCCGGGCGGCTCGCGCCCCCGACGGGCCGGTAGAACTGGACCCCTGCCAGCCGCATCACGTTGATCACCTCCTGGGCGAGAATCCCGTACCCGACCGTCGTCGGGTGCACGCCGTCGAGCGAGAACAGGCCGCCGTCCGTGCGCCGATCACCCTCGACGGCAAGGAAGTGGGAGTTCGGCGGCGGCGACAGTGCCTGCAGCGCCGACGGCAGAGGATACGGCTGCCACCACGGCGGGCGGGCCTGCGGGTCCTCGGCGAACCGGCGCGACGCGAGGCGGTCCAGCAGGCCGCAGGTCTCAAGGAGATACCAGTCCCTGCCCTTCTTCCGGGCAGCCCGGACCATCGCGGTGATCGCGTCGTTGTAGTAGTCGATCGCGTCGTCGACCTGATGCGCCTCTTCCCCGGTGATGCTGGGGTCCTTGCCCGCGTCGAAGTCCCGGTCCTTGATCCACGGGCGGGTGTAGTAGGGGAAGTAGCGCGAGCCCGGCTGGGTCTTGCCCGCCACACCGCGCGCCATCGGCGCGATCGTGACGTGCGGAACCGTGCACCAGATGACGTGACGCGCCTTGATGTCCAAGACTTCCATCGCCACCTTGTGCAGTTCCGACCTGAAGTGTTTCGGCTGCCAGACCGTGAAGCGCCGCTTGTCGTCCAGGTCGTCGAAGCCGGCGTCCTCGCTCCACTTCACCCGCAGGTCGGTCACCGCCCGCAGGGCGTTGTTCGCGCCCAGGAAGACGACCAGGGTCTCGATGCCGTGCTTCGCCCCCGTGCCGTCGGTGTCCTTGCCCAGTTCGGCCGCCGCACCCAGCTGGGTCAGGGCCCCTGCCGCCCGGGGCTGGGTGGGCAGCACGCGCAGGGCGGCGCGCTCGCCGGCGTTCTGCACGATCTGGCTCACCAGATCGTCCTTCGGGGTGCCGATCCGCTTGCGGCACTCGTCCGCCGACTTGGACAGGGCGTCGCGCAGGTCCCACCCGAACACGGCGAGATTGTGCATGATCGCCGAGGTGGAAGGCACGGTCCGTCCAGGGCCCCGCTCCCAGTAGTCCTCGACCCGGTCCATCACGTTGCGCGCCCGGAACAGTGCGAGCGGCGCCTCCCACCAGTCCACGTTCCGTCCGAAGCGGGACTCCAGATCACGCAGGAAGAGCTCGAGGTTGAACGGCAGTCCGCCGAAGCCCCCGTACTGGGGGAAGCGGAAGTCGGGGAAGCAGCCCAGCTCGTAGGCCACGATCGCCGGATACGACAGGGACGTGTTGAAGACCGCCGCGCTCTGGAATCCCTGCGTCAGCGAATCCCCTATGGCGACCAGGCGGTGCCGGGGTGTGCCCGTCCACTGCTCACTGACGTCGACCTTCAGCTTGGGGTCGAACACGGGCACCCGCGGTTCCCGATGACGTACGGAGTCGGCCATGATTCCCCCTTGGCACACCGCGGCGCACCGGCTGCGCCCCCGCGCGAGGCCTCTTCCTGCGTAGCAGAGCCGGGCCCGGGCGGCACCGCTCCCGACGAGAAATACGCGGAACCCGGTGCACGGTCACACCGCGTCGGCGCAGGGTCTCCCGCCGGTCATGCGGACCGGCCACCACCGCCATTGACTGGTCGAAAGCGCCGCAGTACAAGTCCCCTACGACATCCATGTCCCAGCGCCCCTTTCCCACGGCGGCCGCGGCAATTCACCGGACGGCCCGGCACATCTTCGACAGGGGCGGCTGGGCGTTCCGTGCGGTCGAGCCCGGAACGAAGGGGGGACATCATGGGTCTGCGCATCACTGTGGACATTTTCTCGGGGCGCGCCAATCCGTCGTGGGAAATCCAGGACCAGGAACAGGTGCTCGAGCTGATCCAGCTCATGGCACACCATCAGGAGGCGGTGGCCGACGTTTCCGACGGGTTCTCCGGACTCGGGTTCCGTGGAATCCGGGTGGAGATCACCGACGACCTGGACACCGGGGGCCTGCCCGCCGTGTTCAAGATCGCGGGAGGCGGGGACCGCGACCCGTACACCGGAGCCGATGTCGCCGAGCGCCTGCTTGAGACCATGCCGATCGGCGAGAGCACCGACCAGCGCCCGGCCGAGGGCGAAGGCGACACGGAAGCGCTCGAGGAGAGCTACCCCGAGGACTTCCGCGAGTCGGTCCGCGCGGAGATCCGGCGCACCGCGCGGGAGGGCGCGGGCGGCGCCACCACCATCGAGCCCACCGAGTCGGGCGGCATCTCCGAGGCGGACGCCGCGGAGGTCGAGAAGCAGTTACAGACCCTCGTGCACCGGGCCGCGCTGGCCTGCGCGTACGACGTGACCCCCTTCAACCCGGCCTTCTGGAACCGCCCCGACACCCAGCCCTACAACAACTGCTACAACTTCGCGGTCAACCGGCGCACCAACACCTTCGCCCAGCCCGGCCGCGCGCACGGCTACACCATTCCGCGCACGGTGCGCTGCGGCGAGGTCTCCACCGGGGCGCAGCGCGACGGTCTGCGGATCTGGGGCAACTGCCAGCCTCCGGGATCGCTGCGCTATGTGGTGGCGCTCGTCACCGGCACCTTCCCCGGCAACATCCGGGACTACCACTGGTACCGACTGCACCCCGGCGGTCTCTGGGCCCATAAGCCGGGCGGTACCGCGGCCCGCAACACCGACAACTCCGGTCGCCTCATCACCAATCCGTACACGTGCGACCGGCGGCCCTACAACGAATGGTGCGGTCTGTTCCAGACGCACAACGCGCTCGTCATTCGCTGACCCTGCTCGCGGGGAATTCAGCGGGGCATCCGCGGAGGGCTGAAGTCCTCCCCCGTGAACGGTCCGGCCGAATGGGCCGGACCGTCCTCAACCGTCCGTCAAAAGCTCACCCGAGAGGTCGGAGGAGTGAGCGCCATGTCCACACCCTTTGGCGATCCCACAGCCGAGACAACGGAAGCCGTGACGCCCGAACTGTACGACGTCGACCTCTCCGACATCGGGGTCGACGAACCGTCGGAGGACATCGCCGGTGACTCCATCTCTGAGGCCGGCCCCGAGGCCACCTCCGAGGCCGCCACACCCGCGTACCTCCTCGTCCGGGGCAGCTACCGCAGCGTCGGCACCCGCATCCTGGAGCTGCGGGTCGACGTCGACGGCCCCCGTACGCTGCGCAAGGTCAGCGGGGACTTCTTCAACTCCGGTGGCAGCACCACCAGTTACGCGGGCTCCTTCGTCGTGCACGCCCCGGCCGTCACCTGGACGGCCACCCGGGTGGTGATCACCGGCCAGGGCCGGTTCACCGGGACGACCAGCTTCCCGGTCGTACGGGTGACCATCGCGCGCCGACGGGTCGGCCAGCAGCAGGCCCCCGCCACCGTGCAGTTCCTGCGGACGTCCGGGCAGGTGGGCGCGGCCTACACCTGCGCGTTCAGGTCACCGTACTTCCGCACCGTCCAGTGGGAGCAGGACTCCGTCGCGGGCAAGGTGCCCTTCGTGTCCTACGACACCGGCTCACTGCCCGGGCCGCCCGGCAGCCCGGCAAGGAAGCTCACCGTGCCGCGCGCCTACGCCGAGGCGGGCATCGACGTGCTGGTCTCCAGCGCGGCCAACATCCTCGGCGACAGCGCGGCCGGCTGGAACAACGCCGAGCTGCACGCCGCGATGCAGACCAACTTCAGCCTCTGGCGGAACATCCCGCAGTGGCGTGTATGGCTGCTGGTCGCCAGTCGTTACGAGGGCAACGCGGGTGTGCGCGGCATCATGTTCGACGCGGCCGACACCTTCCAGCGGCAGGGCTGCGCCGTCTTCTACGACATCATCAAGGGCACCGATCCCGAGTCCGTGCGCGCCCAGTTGCGTACGTACGTGCATGAGCTCGGCCATGCCTTCAACCTGCTGCACTCATGGCAGAAGGGCCTGGCCACACCCCCGGCGCCGCTCGGTCCGAACAACGGCTTCGGGGACCTGTCGTGGATGAACTACCCCCAGAACTTCAACCCCGGCAACGGCGCTCCGACCGGCACGGAGGCGTACTGGCGGGCCTTCCCCTTCCAGTTCACCGCCAACGAGATCACGCATCTGCGGCACGGCTACTACCGTGACGTGATCATGGGCGCCAACGCCTTCGGCAGGGGCGCGGCCGACATCGACCCGGACCTGTTCGACCAGCCCGTGGTGGACGACTCCGGACTCCGGCTCGAACTGCGCGGCAAGAAGCACTTCGGGTTCGGTGAACCGGTCGTCGTGGAGCTCAAGCTGGACACGACCGACCTGCGCGGACGGGACACGCATGAATTCCTGCACCCGGACTACGACATGGTCAACATCGCGATCCGGCAGCCCTCGGGCCGCACGCTGCTCTACCGGCCGCTGATGCGCCGGTGCGTCGAGGCGGACGCCACGACCCACCTCACCGCGGACGGCGCGCCCCTCTACGCGAGCGCCTACGTGGGGTACGGCCAGGACGGGCACTACTTCGAGCAGCCGGGCACCTACCTGCTGCGCGCCGCCTACATCGCCTCGGACGGGTCCCGCATCGTCTCGCCGGTGCTGCGCACCACCGTCCGCAGCCCCTACAACGAGACCGACGAGCAGGTCGGCGAGCTGATGCTGGGCGAGGAACAGGGCACGCTCCTCGCCCTTCGCGGATCCGACTCGCCGTCGCTCCAGGCCGGGAACGACGCCCTCCAGGAGGTCGTGCAGCACTACGACAAGCACCCGCTCGCCGTCTACGCCCGCATGGTCGAAGGGCTCAACGCGGAAAGGGACTTCAAGTACCTGGCGCCGGACAAGAGCGCCCTGAAGGTGCGCCCCGCCGCCCCGGAGCAGGCCGTCGGTCTGCTGTCACCCGTCGTCGAGGCGTCCCTGCACGGCAACGGCGTCGACAACATCACCCTGAACATGGTGATGCGCCGCCTGGCCCGGGCCCACGCCAAGGAGGGCAACACCGAGCAGGCCAACGGTGTGCTCGACCATCTGGTGAGCCACGCCGAATCGAAGTTCCGGCCACACGTCGTCGACACCGTGCGCCGCCAGGCCGAGGAGACGCGGCGGAGCATCAGCATGGAGTCCGGCACCTGACCGGACCCGGCGGCATGGACTGGGGTCGCGGGCGGGGGCGCCGGTCGCCCGACCGCCTGGATGCGGTACGAAGGTTCCGTGAACGAACAGAACCCGCCCGCGACCGTCCGTGTCTTCATCGCTCTCGCACCGCCCGACGACGCGAAGCAGGAACTGGAACGGGCCCTCGCCCCCGCCTACCGGGCGCATCCGCGCATGCGGTGGAACCGCGTCGAGGACTGGCACATCACGTTGGCGTTCCTCGGCGAGGTCCCCGTCTCGATGGTGCCGCTCCTGGGTCCGCCGCTCGCGCGCCTCGCCGCCACCCGCAAGCCCCTCAACCTGGCACTGCGCGGTGGCGGGCACTTCGACGAGCGGGTGCTGTGGAGCGGGATCGACGGAGATCTCGAAGAGCTGCACCTGCTCGCCGACGAGGCGCGGGCCGTCGTGGACGACATCGGTGTCCCTCATGTGGGCCGGCCCTTCCGCCCCCATCTGACCCTGGCCCGCGCCCGCCGGGACACGCCGTCGTGCGCGGCGGAGGCCGCCGCCGGGCTCGCCCATTTCACCGGCCGCCTCTGGCAGGCCGAACGTCTGCACCTGGTCGCCAGCAACTACGGCCGCGGCCCCGGTCCCATTCACTACCGGGATGTCGGCGCCTGGAGCTTCGACGAGGGCCCGCGCGCCTGATCCGCGGCGCGATGGCGCTGGTAGTGGCGGGCGGCGCGGGCCCGGTTTCCGCAGGAGGCCTTGCAATACTCCTGCCGGCCGTGGCTCTTGACGAAGTAGCGCACACACCGAGGTGCCGTACAGGCACGCAGTTGCTCGCGCTGCGGGCCGCTCAGGAAGTCGATGGCGGCGCGGGCCAGGGCTGCCGGCAGATCGACGCGCGGGTTCTTCTGCCCCGTCAGCAGCCGGGCGGCGGGGGCTCCTTCGTGGGGCCATTCCAGCTGGGGGGCGACCAACTGCCCGGCGGCGACCGCGTTCAGGTGGGCCAGCGCCTTGTCGGCGGGCATCAGATGGTGGGCGTCCGCCGGGCTGGGCGGCGCGGGGCTCACCGCCCGCGCGAACAACGCCCGTACCGCACGCCGAAGTTCGGTGACCGCCTGCCTGATGTCCTCGTCCGCCGCCAGGTCCCCGCCCCGCACATGGGCGGGCAAGAGGCCCTCCTGAGCGCGCGTCCAGCGGGTGACTCCGTCGACCGTGGCCAGGTCGTCGGCGACTCCGCCGTCCCCGTCATGACGGATCGTGCTCGCCAACTCCAGTGCCAGCCAGCGTTCCACAGGTCGCCTCCCTTGATCACATCGCCCGGAACACTCTACTGTCCCTAACGCTTAATCCATATTTTCCGTTAGGCATGAGGAGACAGAGCGATGACGGCGTTGCTTGCCCACATCAGTGACCTGCACCTGGACGGCAGCGAACGGGCCACCCGGCGCGCCACGCACGTCATGGACTACCTGCGCGCCCTGCCCCACCCCGTCGACGCCCTCCTGGTCACCGGCGACATCGCCGACCACGGTGACGAGGCCGAGTACGAGGAAGCGGCCCAGATCCTGGCCGCCCCCTTCCCCGTCCTCACCTGCCCCGGCAATCACGACGCGCGCCCCGCCTACCGCAAGGCGCTGCTCGGCCTGGCGCCCGACGACGGCCCTGTCAACCAGGTCCATCACATCGCCGGAACAGCCATCCTGATGTGCGACTCCACCATTCCCGGGCGTGACGAGGGGCTCCTCGACGCGGAGACGCTCGCCTGGATCGACGCCACCCTCGCCGCACTCCCCAACGGCACCCCGGCGCTGCTCGCCTTCCACCAACCGCCGGTCACGCTCCACCACCCCCTGCCCGACTCCCACTGCCTGCGACAGCCCGGACAACTGGCCGCACTGCTCGAAGCCCACCCCCACGTGGTCGCCGTCCTCACCGGCCACGCCCACACCGCGGCCGCGAGCACCTTCGCCGCCCGCCCGCTGATCGTCGGGCCCGCCATCACCTGGACGCTGCGCCTGCCCTGGGAAGGCGACAAGCCCGCGGACCGCGAACAGCCCCCTGGCCTCGCCTTTCACGTCCTCGACGACGACCGCCGCCTGACCACCCACTACCGCGTGCTGCCGTGAGCCGCCGAGGCCGCCGACGACGCATGCGGAAAGCCGAGTGCCCCGCCCCTGCATCACGGGGGCGGGGCGGCAGCGCTGCAGCCACAGCGCGGATGGAAGAGTCCAGGCTATCGGCGGGCACTGACAATCGCGTGGCGCCTACGACTGCGGGGGCTGGTCCTGGTCCCTGCCGAGCTGGTCCCGGAACTTCTCCTGCGCCGTGTCGACCTGGCTCGAGTACTTGCCCTGGGTCTTGTCGTCGACGAAATCACCCGCCTTGTCGACGCCCTTCCCGGCCTGGTCCTCGTGCCCCTTGAGCATCTGCTTGAGCTTGTCCATGACTGACATGGGCAGCCGCCTCTCTGTGTCGCCCCCACAACCAGGCTCACACCGCGCGGCATGATCCGCATCCGGTGGCTCGCAGCGCCTCTCCCCGCTGGGCGGACTGCCGCGCCACGAGCTAGGCGGACTCCCGCACCACGAGTTCCGGCTCGAAGATCACCGAGGTGGGGTCGGTCCGTACGCCCTCGATCTGTTCCTGCAGCAGCCGCCCCATCTCCGCGCCCATCTCCTCGACCGGCTGGCGCACCGTGGTCAGCGGGGGCGTGCAGGTGACCGCCACGCTGGAGTCGTCGAAGCCGACCACCGCCACATCCGTGGGCGCCTGCCTGCCCTGCTCCCTAAGGACCTGGCACACACCCTGCGCCATTAGGTCGTTCGCCGCGAACACCCCGTCGACGTCCGGATGCTCGACCAGCAGCCGACGCATCGCCGCCGCCCCGCTCTCCAGGGTGAAACCACCCTCGGCGACGGGGACGTAGGGCTGTCCGCCCCGCTCCATGCCGTCCTGGAACCCGGCGAGCCGCTCGCGGCCCGCCGGGATGTCCAGCGGACCCGAGACCGTCGCCACCCGTCGGCAGCCGCGACGGAGCAGATGCTCGGCGGCCAGCCTCGCCCCGTCCCGGTGCGCGAAGTCGACGAACGTGACGCGGGCCCGCAGCGAAGGGCGCGCGAAGAACACCGCGGGCAGCCCGGCTTCGGCGAGCAGCTCCGGCAGCGGGTCCTGGGCATGCGTCGAGACGACCAGGGCACCGTCCGCGTTGCCCTGGCGCAAGTAGGTCAGAACCTGCTGCCGGGAGTCCTCCGTCTCCGCGAACATCAGCACCGGATGCATGGCACGCGGGCGCAGGAATCCCACCACCCCACTGACGGCACGGCCGAAGAAGGGGTCGGCGAACACCCGCGCGGCGAACGCGTTCTGCGCCGTGTCGGTGTGGTCTCCGGCGCCCGAGACGACCAGGGCGATGGTGCCCGCGCGCTGGGTCACCAGGGAGCGCGCGGCCCGGTTGGGCGCGTAGCCCGTCCGCTCGATGGCCGCTCGGACCACGTCCTGGATGGCGGGGGCCACATTGCGCACGCCGTTGACCACCCGGGAGACGGTGGCGCGGGAGACCCCCGCTTCGCGCGCCACGTCCTCCAGCGTCGGCATCTGTCTGTCCATCCGGGAACACTAACGCCCCGCCATCGGGCGTCATAGAGCGCTCTCCCGTTGCCCGCTCGCCCGACAGCGGGAGCCCTACCCGCGCACCGTCGCCGTCAGGGGCAGATCTCCGGCGCTGCGGCCCGCGAGGACTTGCCAGCCACCCGGCTCGGTCCGCCACCGGTGCTCTGCCACGTCCCAGTGGCGCAGCATCCTGGCCGGTACCTCCACGGACGCCGTCACCGTCTCCCCCGGCTCCGCCCGGACCGTCGTGAAGCCCGCGAGCCAACGCGCGGGGCGTTCCACGGCGGAGTCCGGCCGCGCGAGGTAGACCTGCACCACTTCGCGGCCCGGACACTGGCCGGTGTTCCGCAACCGCACCTCGACGGCCAGGGCTGTTCCCGGCCCCTCGTGCGTGATCGCGGCCCGAAGGCGGTCGTAGCTCCACGTCGTGTAGCCCAGGCCGTGGCCGAACCAGTAGGCAGGTTCGCGGCCCGACCGCAGCCAGGCCCGGTAGCCGATGTGCAGACCTTCCGCATAGGCGAGGGTGCCGTCCCGTGGCCAGGTCTCGCGGACCGGCGCGTCCGCCAGCGTGGCTCCCCACGTGGTGGGCAGGCGTCCGCCCGGTTCGGTCCGCCCGAAGAGGACGTCGGCGAGCCCGGTCCCCGCTTCCTGTCCGGGGAACCACGACAGGAGCACCGCCCCGGCCTGCTCCCGCCAGGGCAGTTCCACCGGTCCGCCGGAGTTGACCACGACCACGGTGCGCGGATTCACGGCGGCGATCGCCGCGACCAGTTCGTCCTGACGGCCGGGAAGGGTGAGCGAGGTGCGATCGTGCCCCTCTGATTCGCTGCCCTCGGTGGTGCCGACGACGACCACGGCGACATCCGCGGTCCGCGCGGCGTCCACCGCTTCCGACAGCGCCTGCTCGGGGTCGGGTTCGGGCTCCGCGGCCGTCACGACGAGGGCGCGACCGGTGTCGGGAGCCAGTTGCCTGCGGGCCACGACATGCGCGCGATGGCCCGCGGGGAGCCATACCGAGGCGTGTCGGCGTGGAGGGTCGACATGAATGACCGCGGGGTCCTCGGTGTCCCGCGCGAACTCCCCTTCCACCAGGCCCTGTCCGTCCACCATCAGACTCATCCGCCCGTAGCCGCCCACGCCGAACGTCCACTTGCCTTCCTCGCCCGTGAGCAGCAGCGCGCTGACCTCGACGGTGTGAGCCTCCGGCGCCAGTGGAGGCTCCAACTGCCGTCCGGAAAGGCGGTGTTCCGAGGAGAGCTCTCGCCCGTCCGCGGTCAGCACCCGCAGCAGGACGCCGGGTTCCCCGGTGCGGGGGTTCTCGCACCGCGCGGCGTCCAGCGGCCTGGGTTGTCCGCCCAGGTCAGGCCCGGGCGCGTACAGGACCCGGGCCCGCCCCCGCAGCCGGGCCCGGATCCCGTCCAGCGGTGTGACGACATCCGCCGGGAAGACCCCGGCACTGCCTTCACCCTGGAGCCGCGGTGCGCAGGCGTGCCGTCCGACGACCGCCACACTGCGCAGAGCGGACGCGTCCAAGGGCAGGACGTCCTCGTTGCGCAGAAGTACGGTGCCGGCCGCGACGGCCCGGCGCAACAGGCGGCGGGCGGTGCCGCTGGGCCAGGCGCGCGGCGGAAGCCTGCGGCCGCCGCCGAGCGCGCCCACGCGATCGGCCAGAATCAGCAGACGCAACACCTTGTCGTCGATCGCCCGCTCAGGGACGCTGCCGCTGCGGACCGCCGCCACCAGTGCCGCGCCCCACGGGCCTTCCGGACCGGGCATCGCGAGGTCCTGGCCCGCCACCGCGCTCTGCTCCGTCAGACGTACGGCGCCCCAGTCGGAGACGACGGCTCCGTCGAATCCCCACTCTCCTTTCAGCGGTTCGGCCAAGAGCCCGTTCGCGGTCATCGTCGTGCCGTTCACACCGTTGTAGGCGCTCATGACGAGCCATACACCCGCTCGGACGGCCGCTTCGAACGGGACCAGATACACCTCGCGCAACGTCCGCTCGTCCACCCGTACGTCCAGGGTGAGCCGCTCGGTCTCCGAGTCGTTGGCCACGTAGTGCTTGGCGGTCGCGGCCACCCCGTGCCTCTGGACGCCGCGGATCAGGGCGGCCCCGGTCCGCGCGGCCAGTTCCGGGTCCTCGGAAAGGCACTCGAAGTGGCGTCCGCCCAGCGGTGTGCGATGCAGGTTCAAGGTGGGCGCCAGGACGGCGTGCACCCCCTTGCGCAGCGCCTCGAAGGCCAGCAGTTCGCCGAGTTCCCCGGCCAACCGCTCGTCCCACAGCGCACCCAGCGCGGAGGCGGAGGGCAGGAGCAGCGACGGGCGGCGCTCGTCCCACTCCTCCCCCCGCACCCCGGCCGGACCGTCCGAGAAGACCATCTCCCGCAGCCCCACGGCAGGTTCGGCCCGGGTGCGCCACACGGTGGCTCCCGTCAGCAGCCCCACCTTGCGCTCCAGGTCCAGCCTGTCCACGAGCCGCTGCAGTTCGTCGCGCGTCATGGAGCCGTCACCTCACTTGTAGATGCCGAACTCGTAGAGCGAGTAGCCGTATCCGGTGCCTCGCTCCGTTCCGTTGATCCGCACGTAGCGGCCCGAACCGTTCACGTCGAAGTCGTCGACACCGCCGTTGCCGCCCCGCACCTCGTGCACGGTCCGCCAGTTCTGCCCGTCGTCCGAGGTCTGGACCGTGTACGTCTTCGCGTACGAGGTCTCCCAGTTCAGCTGGATGTGCTCGAAGGAGGTGGTGGAGCCCAGGTCGACCTGGAGCCACTGCGGATCACTCCAGTCGCTGGCCCACCGCGTGTTCTGCTTGCCGTCGACCGCGTTGGCCGCGGTGCAGGGGCAGTCGCCGCTGCCCGGCTGGAAGGACGAGGCGGTCGCGGGCTTGCCCTGGGCGATGTTCGTGCCGTCGACCGGCGGCACCACCACGCGCACGGACCGTGTCTCGATGCCGACGTTGCCCTTGCCGTCGCTGACCTTGACGTAGATCTTCCACACGCCGGGCTTGTCCGGGGCGGTCACCTTCAGGCGGCCCGCCCCCTGGTCCGTGGCGGCCAGCGGGGTGAGTTCCTTGCTCTTGTCCACGTACATGCTGTTGGCGAGCACCTCGTAAGAGAGCGCGTCACCGTCGGGGTCGCTGACCTTTGTCGTGAGCGTGAGCGGACTGCCCGCCGCGACCTTGCCCGCGTCGCCGTCGACCGCCAGATCGGTGATGACCGGCGGGGTGTTGTCACCGGCCGTGCTGCCCCTGTAGGCCCTCTTCACGGCGTAGTACGAGAGTCTCTTCTGGCCCGCGGGAAGCAGGTTGAACCACACGCCGCCGAAGTCGTACTCCGTGCCGTAGTGGAACATGGTGGCGCCGAGTGCCACGCCCCGGTGGCCGGTGACGCAGTCCCAGGCCTTGGTGTAACCGGCGGCCTTCGCCCGGTCGGTGGGCTCCTCGGGGACCCCGTTGGCGTCGTCGGGGACCTCCCACTCACCGGCGGGCCCCGACTCGGTGACTATGTAGGGCTTGTCGTACCCGCCCTGCTCCCAGTCCGACTTGATGTCACACGTGGCGTCGTAGGCGTTGACGGCGTACAGGTCGAGGTCGGGGGCGTTCTTCTTGTAGTACGGCCAGGCCCCGGTCCAGGCGTCGGTGGACGTGACGGGGTGATTGGGGTCGACCGCGTGGATCTTCTTGGCGATGTCGTTGACGAAGGTGGTGTACGCGTTGCGCTGCTTCTCCAGCTCATCACCGGCGTAGCAGTTCTGCAGGCCGAGCACCGACTCGTTGCCCACGTTCCACATCAGGACGCCGGGGTGGTCCTTGTAGGTGCCCACCCACTTGGGGAACTCCTCGAGCATCTGGTTCTTGTACGCGGTGTCCGTCAGGTAGTTGACACAGCCGCCGCTTCCCGGGCCCCCGCCGGGCTGCAGCCAGAAGCCCGCGACGACCTTGAGGCCATGGGCGGCAGCGGAGTCGAACAGCGGCTTGCTGGAGGCGTCGGTGCCCCAGGTCCGGATGGTGTTGACGCCCATGGACCGCAGATCGGGCATGTACTTGTCCGCGTCAGCGACGGAAGGCCCCCAGGTCAAACCCTTGACCTGGTAGGGCGAGCCGTCGACGGTGAGCTGCCAGTCGCCTTGCGAACCGGTCACCTTCACGACGCTGCCGGCCGCGTGCGCCGTCTGGGCGGGAAGCGCGAGCGCGCCGGTCACGAGCAGGCCCGCGGTGGCGGGCGCGACGATGCCGCGGAGGGAGCGGGCGGTACCAGGTCTACGCATGGGGGTCTCCTGGGCGAGGGGGGGGGCTGGGGAGGGTGCGGACTCGAGTGCGAAATGGCGTATGGAGTGGGGCGGCGCCTGCGAAGGGCGGACTGGGCGGAAGGGAGTCGGTCCAGTACGGTCCAGTCCGCCCTTCGCCGGCCGAGGTCACGGCAGCTCGTAGTTCTCGTCGAGCGCCGCGCCCGCTTCGGGGTGGGTCTGGTCGTAGCCGCGCGGGTCGCACTGCAGACCGCCGACAATGCAGTGGTCCACCAGCGCCTTCAGCGTCGCGTCGTCCCACGCGTTGAAGAAGTCGTAGTGGAAGGAGTGGCCTGTCCCGCTCGCCAGGCGGACCTTCGACATGTCCCCGTTGACGGGGAACGCCATCTTGAACTCGATCATCGGCAGGGCGACGGGGTGGCTCGTCGGGCACACGTTGTCGTTGGTGCCCGCCTTGACCACCGGGTAGGACATGTGGCTCTGGTGATCAGGGGCGTCCAGCGTCTTGCCGTCCCAGCAACTGGGCGCCTGGAAGCGGATGTTGAGCTGCGTGTCACGGCTCGTGGGGCAGTTCTTGGGGAAATCGACGTTGAAGTAGCTCTCCCCGCACTCCCACCCCTCGACGAAGCCAGGGTGGTCACGGAATTCCTGCGCGCTCTGCATCGGACTGCCGACGACGAACCGCAGCCCCTTCGGGAACGGCCGCACACTCGTGTAGTCGGTGACCCCGGCCTTGTAGTAGATCGTCTGGTCCCCTACGGGCCGCACCTCTTGGTCGCCGTTGAACAAGGTGGGCATCCAGTACGCCGACCTGTCGCCGGGGGCGAGGCACTTGGTGGAACCGGCGTCCAGGGACGCCGTGGTGCTGTGCGCGTTCGTCGTGGTGTTGCCCATGAACGTGTGGTCGTGCGACTTGCCGGGCTGCCCGGGATAGACGATGGGGTCGTCGGGGGCGGTGTGCGTCACCGAACAGTGCGCCTGGAACTCGTGGAAGTAGCGGTGCGGCGGCTGTGCCGCCGAGGGCTCGGCGCCGGTCACGGGCTGCTTCGCGGGGATGTACCCGTCCTCGTCGGCGTCCTCCGCCGACATGCGGGTGGACGCGGCCATGGGGTGCCCCGCGTGCGCTGTCGCGGCCTTCGACGTCCGGGGCTCGGACGCGTGGTCGGCGCTCACCGCGATGCCGCCGATGCCGAGCGAGCTCAGTATCAGGGCGCCCGCGATCAGCGCTCCTGAGATCGTTCTCGATCTCCGTGCCATGGAGACCTCCTGCCACGTGGAGAGGGATGTGGGGACCGGCCTGCCGGGAGCCGTGGCCGTGCGCTCCCGGGTGCCGGGCTTGGCGCCCTGACCGGTACCGGCTGGGAGAGCGCTCTCCCGGAGTGTTCCCACCGTGACGCGAACGTGTCAAGAGTGAAGAAGTCATCGAAGTCCCGCAACAGCGGTCCGGCGGTGGGCATTTGCCGCACGAAGGCGCCTCATCGCGCGGTCGCATCCGACTCGGCGGCATAACTTCCCGCAGTTCAGGGGGCGTTGAGATCGCGTCGACACCGAGCCGCAGCCGCTGCGGGCTCAACACAGCGTCATCCGGCGGCAAGGCGAGGAGTGCGTGCGCAGGCGTTGACGCGTCCTTCGGAGGGGAGGAGGATGCGGCTCGGGAGAGCGCTCTCCTTACGACGGCGCGCAGCTACCACGATCGGCGTCGGACCCCGTCACCAATAGCCCTCAGCCGCAGCCGGTCGCCGTCAGCCGCCGTCGCACCTGAGGTCCGCGGGCCGCATGTAGCCGAGCTTCTGGCCGTTGTCGGTGCGCGAGACCTGCCACAGGGCGTCCACGCCCTGGCGGGTTCCATTCACCGGGGTGCCGGGATCGAGGTGGCCGACGATCTCGGTCCACGGGTTGTCGCCGGCGTAGATCGGGGCGTCGGCGCGGGTGGCGAAGCAAGTGCCGCCGGCCGTGGCCGTGCCGCCGAGCATCGGGAGCGTCAGCAAACTCAGTGCCAGCACGGTCGCGAGGCGCGCCACGCTCTTGTGGGTGGGCCGAGTACGGGGCATGTGGGTCCTTCGAGGGTGGGCGAGCGCCCCCTGCGTGCGTCCGGGGCAGGTGATGAGCGGCGGGGCCGGGACGCCTGCGTCCCGGCCCCGCGTCGGTCGGGCTTCAGAGCCCCTGGGTGCTGGAGATGTCCGGGGCGACCACACCGGAACCGGCGCCGGGCACCGGCGGGGCCTCCTCGTCCCACTGGCCGTCGATCACATCCAGGGCACCCGTGGCGCGGGCGGGCTCCCTCACGTCCGCGGTGTCCGCCCCCTGGGGTGGGCTGATCGCGGCGATCACAGCCCCGGCGGCGAGAGAGGCAACGGCCAGTACGCTTCGCTTCTTCATACCGGGGTCAACTCCCCCGCGCTCATAAGGGCACGGCCTGGGCCCCGAGATCACTACAGCGGACGTCTCCGGTTCCGGTACAGGACGGAGGTTGACGGAGCCTACGCTGTGCGGATGTTGCTCTACGCCCCCGCGGCACTCCTCTTCCTCGTCTTCTGCGTGCGCGTGGTGCGCGAGCGCAGGAAGTTCAGCAATGCCGTGATCCTGGGGCTCGCCGGGCTCTGCGCACTCGCGGCCTGGCTGTTCCAACTGGTCAGGTCCGGCTCGGCGTCGGGTCAGGCCGTGGCGTGGGCGCTGCTGGTGCTCGGCGCCCTGAGCATCCTCGTGCTGACGTGCTTCTTGTTCTCCAACGGCCTGCAGATGGTCCGCAAGGAAGGCAGGAGTCCGACCAACCTGCTGTCACTGGTGGCGGCGTTGGCGATCCTGACGGTCGTGGCGCTGGTGGTCCTGGCCGTGGTCGTACGGACGCCGGTGTGGGTCGGGGTGGGAACGGCGGCCGGTGGCCTTGCCGCCTATCTCGCGTTCCTGTTCCTCTGCTTCGTCTGTTACGCGTTCCTCTACGGGCGGCTGCGCGTGCACCGCAAGGCCGACTTCGTGGTCGTACTCGGCTCGGGGCTGGTCGGCGGGTCCACGGTGCCGCCTCTGCTGGCCAGCCGTCTCAGGCGGGCGCAGTCGGTGCACGCGCGCCTGGCCGAGCGGGGCGATGCGCCGGTGATCATCACGTCGGGGGGCCAGGGGCCGGACGAGGATCTGCCGGAGTCCCACGCGATGGCCGACGATCTCGTCGCCCACGGGTTCCCCGCCGCCCTGATCGAGCGGGAGGACCGCTCGACCACGACCGACGAGAATCTGCGGTTCAGCAAGGCGATCATGGAGAAGGCGAAGCCGGACTACCGGTGCGTCATCGTCACGAACAACTACCACGCCTTCCGTGCCGCCCTCACCGCCCGGCGGACCGGGATCAACGGGCAGGTGGTGGGCTCACCCACGGCCGCGTACTTCTGGCCCACCGCGACGATCCGCGAGTTCGCCGCCGTCCTCGTCGCCTACAAGCGGACCAACGCGGCCATCTGCCTGCTGCTCGTCCTCGGCGGGGTGCTCGCCTGGTGGGCCCATCGCAACGGCGCCGGGTGACGCGTCGGCCGCCTTTTGCCAGGGGCTAGGAGCGACGGCGGGGCTTGCCCCGCTTGGCCGCCTTCGGCGCGCCGCCGGAGCCGCCGCGCGCGTTCTTACCCGACTTTCCGGTGGGCTTGCCCGACTTGGCGGCGGGCTTGCCCGCCGTCGGCTTCCGGCGGGCTGTGCCCTTGTCGGGGCTCTTGCGCTTCGACTGGTCCGATGCCGACGCCGCCGCGGGGGTCTGGGAGCGGCCGCGGGAGCTGTTGACGGTGCGCCCTCGCACGATCCCGATGAAGTCCTCCACCAGGTCCGTGGTGGCGTCCTCGGGCCAGGACAGCGCGACCCGCGACTCGGGGGCTTCCGTGAGCGGCCGGTAGGTGAGGTCCTTGCGGTGGTGCAGACGGGCGAGCGACTGGGGGACGACGAGGACGCCGATGCCCGCGGCCACCAGCTCGATGGCGTCCGCCGTCGTCGCGGGGCGCTCGTTCGCCGGCTGTCCGGGCAGCTTCTCCCACGCGAGGGTGTCGTCGAGGGGGTGCAGAATGATCTCGTCCGCCAGGTCCTCGGGGGCCACCTCATCGACCACCGCGATCACGTGGTCCTTGGGGATCACCACGACCGTCGTCTCGGTGTAGAGGGGGATCGCACTGAGGTCCGTACGGTCGACGGGGAGCCGTACGAAACCGGCGTCGGCGCCGCCGCCGCGCAGGAGCTCGAAAGCCTCGCCCGGGTCCACGGCCACGAGGGTCAGCGGCACGTCGGGCAGCCGCTCGTTCCAGATCCGCACCCACTTGGTGGGTGTCACCCCCGGGACGTACGCGAGCCTGAAAGAAGGGGTCACCTGCGAGTCCGTCACTCCGCCAGGTTACCGGTCGTGGTCGGCGGTAGCTCACACGCTCGATACCCTGGGGAGCATGACGTCGCACCAGACCACCCAGACCATGAAGCCCGCGACCGCGGCGAAGAAGCTGGGTGTGTACCTCGAGGCCACCCCCGCCGAGTTCCAGGAGGGTGTCGTCTCGCGCACCGAGCTGAACGCCCTGCAGACCGAGCCGCCCGAGTGGCTCCAGGAGTTGCGGCGCAACGGACCGCACCCCCGGCCGGTCGTCGCGTCGAAGCTCGGTGTGTCCATCGCCGGTCTCGCGCGTGGCGGGGTCACGGAGGCCCTCACCACGGAGCAGATCGAAGCGATCAAGACCGACAACCCGGAGTGGCTGCAGAAGGAGCGCGCCACCCAGGCCGAGGTCCGCAAGGAGACGGTACGCATCAAGGAGAAGAACGCCGCTGAGCAGGAGCGCAGGTCGCGTTCCTGACCTCGCCCGGACGCCGAGCCCCCGGACACTGACGCGGTCAGCCCGGGGGCTCCGTCGTGCTCGCGGCACCCCGCCCCGGTACCCGACCCCGTGGCGGGCGTCGCCGGGGCCCCTGCGATCCTGGTGACGTGGTCCTCACACCCGCAGTGCCGGAACCGATAACCGCCGATCCGCCCGCCTCCGCCGAGAACCCGCTGCTCACGCAGTCGTGGCTGGACCTTGCCTTCGTGCACTGGGCCGTGGACCCCGCGGATGTGGCGCCGCTCCTGCCCGCCGGTACGGTTCCCGATCTCCACGACGGGGTGACCTACGTGGGTCTGGTCGCGTTCCGCATGCACCGGGTCGGCTGGTTCCGGCTGCCGGGCATCCCGTACCTGGGCACGTTTCCCGAGACCAACGTCCGCCTCTACTCGGTGGACGCCCATGGCCGCCGCGGGGTCGTCTTCCGCTCTCTCGACGCCTCCCGCCTGATTCCGGTGGCGGTCGCGATTGGCGCCTTCCGGCTGCCGTACCAGTGGTCGCGGATGAGCATCCGGCGCAGCGGCGACACCGTCACGTACACCAGTGCGCGGCGCTGGCCGGGGCCGCGGGGCGCGCACAGCCGTATCGCCGTCCGGGTGGGCGAGCGGGTCGAGGAGCCCACCGATTTCGAGCACTTCCTGACGGCCCGCTGGGGCATGCACAACACGTTCTTCGGGCGGCAGATGTTCCTGCCGAACGTGCATCCCCGGTGGCCGCTGCACCGGGCCGACCTGATCGAGTGCGACGAGGACCTGATCGCGGCCGCGGGACTGCCGCGGCCGGTCGGTGACCCGGTGAGCGTGCTGTACTCCCCAGGTGTCCCGGTCCGCTTCGGGCGGCCTGCGCGGCCCGGCGGCATTCCGACTCCCTGACGCCTGCATGTGGGGTGAGGCGACAACCTCCGTTGCCTCAGACCGAGTTCACTGATGGACGCCGTGACGGAGTGTCAGGGCGGGGGAACGAAAAGGTGAGGCTGAGCATGTCGCCCGGTCCTATGCTGGGCGCATGATCGATTTGCCGCTCTCCGCGTTGGATGTCGCCATGGTCGAGGCAGGCACCTCGCCTTCGGACGCCCTGCGCGCCTGCGACGGTGCGGCCAAGGAACTCGAGCGTCTCGGGTACCACCGGCTGTGGTTCGCCGAGCACCACCACTCCCCCGCCATCGGCACGTTCCCGCCGGCGATCATGACGGCACGGGTCGCCGCTGCGACCTCGGCACTGCGGGTCGGCTCGGGCGGTGTCCTCGCCCCCAACCACGCGCCGCTCATGGTGGCCGAGCAGTTCGCCACGCTCGCGGCCCTGCATCCCGGCCGCATCGACCTGGGCATCGGCCGCGGCCCCGGCACCTTCCACGAGGGGACGGCCCGCGCCCTGCGCAGAGGCGCCGGGCCCGCCACGGACGAGGAGTACGCCAGGGACGTGGCGGCGATCCTGGAGTTCCTCACCGAGGTCGGATTCGGGGAGCTGCCCGAACCCTGGCTGCTCGCGTCCAGCCGGGCGGGCGCGACGCTGGCCGCCGAGCTGGGGCTGCCGATCGCGGTCGCCCATCACATCCGCCCCGAGCACACCGTCGAGGCACTCGGCCGCTACCGCGAGGCGTTCCGTCCCTCCCCGTGGTGCGAGGCACCGCGCGTGCTGGTGTGCGTCGAGGTGGTGTGCGCCGAGACCCAGGAGCGGGCCGACGAGCTGGCCCGGCCCATGTCGGTCGTGAAGGCAGGTCTGCTCAAGGGGCAGAGCGACACGGCGTTCCCCAGCCCGGCCGACGCGGCTGCCCACCGCTTCAGCTCCCGGGAAGAGGACGCGCTGGCCGCGTTCACCGCGCAGCAAGCCCATGGCACACCGACATCGGTGGGCGCCCGGCTCGCGCGGATCGCGCAGAACACCGACGCCGACGAACTGATGCTGGTCACGCCGGTCTATGACCTCACCGATCGCGTGCGGTCGTTCACGTTGGTACGTGAACTGTGCACGGCGCCCCGGGGATAGGGGGCTGCCACGGGGCGCCGCTGAACGCTGTCCAGGGCTGTTCAGGCCCTCAGAGATCGCGACGGAAGAACTCCACGATCACCGCCCACAGGGCACGGCCGATCAAGGCCGCCGTGATGCGTGTGGCGAGTTCCCGCCTCACCTCTGTCCGCTTGGACGACTGACGTTCGGTCATATCTCCTCCTCTCGGTTTGGTCAGGGCACCCGATCGACCGCTTCGAAACGGTCGGTCTTGGCGCCCCGCCCCCCAACGCGAGGAAGAGACAGCGTCAACGTACCCTCAGGCACGGCGAGTTAGGAACCACGCGAGTGCGGGCACGACCAAGCGCCGCAGACGGATCGCGGCTGCGGCGCTTGATGGTTGCCGGTCGACTGCCGGGAGGTTGCTAGGCGGCGTGGAAGCCGGGGGCTTCCTTGCGTCGTTCGGTGTCCGTGTCGTGGTGGATCGGGGTGGCCGAGCCGGTCAGCGGAGCCCCCGTCCCGCCCCTTCGCGCCGCGATGATCTCGGCGGCGATGGACAGGGCGGTCTCCTCCGGGGTGCGGGCCCCGAGGTCGAGGCCGATCGGCGAGTGGAGGCGGGCCAACTCCTCCTCGGTGACGCCGACTTCGCGCAGCCGGGTGTTGCGGTCCTCGTGGGTGCGGCGGGAGCCCATCGCGCCGACGAACGCGACCTCAAGCCGCAGGGCCACCTCGAGGAGCGGGATGTCGAACTTGGCGTCATGGGTGAGGACGCACAAGACCGTGCGGCCGTCGGTCGCGGTGTCCCGGAGGTAGCGGTGCGGCCAGTCGACGACGATGTCGTCGGCCTCGGGGAAGCGGGCCTTCGTGGCGAAGATTGGGCGCGCGTCGCACACGGTCACGTGGTAGCCGAGGAACTTGCCCGTGCGCACCAGGGCCGCGGCGAAGTCGATCGCACCGAAGACGATCATGCGGGGCGGGGGCACGCACGACTCGACGAACAGGGTCAGCGGCTCCCCGCAGCGCGATCCGCTCTCCGAGACGTCGAACTCGCCGGTGCGTCCCGCGTCCAGCATCGCGCGGGTCTCCCCCACCACCGTACGGTCGAGGTCGGGATGTTCGTCCAGGCCTCCTTCGTACGAGCCGTCGGGGTGGACGAGCACGACCCTGCCGAGGAGTCCGGCCGGACCCCGGGCGACACGGGCGAGCGCCGCCGCGTCGCCGCGGGCGGCGGCCGAGAGCGCCGCCGCGAAGACCTGCCTGCCCGGCGCGTCCGCGTCGAGCGGCGTGACCAGGACCTCGATCACGCCGCCGCAGGTGAGGCCGACCGCGAAGGCGTCCTCGTCGCTGTAGCCGAACCGCTCGCGCACGGTCGCGCCGTCCTGGAGGGCCTGCACGCACAGGTCGTACACCGCGCCCTCCACACAGCCGCCGGAGACCGAACCGATGACCGTGCCCTCGCTGTCGACGGCGAGGGCCGCGCCGGGCGGGCGCGGCGCGCTGCCGCCCACCGTCACGACGGTGGCGACGGCGAAGTCCCGGCCCTCCTGGACCCAGCGGTTCAGTGCTTCGGCGATGTCAAGCACCCGGGGCTCCTCCCGCGTTCAGGACGCGGTCGGGGCGGATGGGCAGTTGGCGGTGGCGTACGCCGGTCGCGTGCCAGACGGCGTTGGCGATCGCCGCGGCGGCCCCCACGATGCCGATCTCACCGATGCCCTTGATGCCCACCGGGTCGTCCGCGTCCGTGTCCTCCACCCAGTCCGCCTCGATGACCGGCACGTCGGCGTTGGCGGCGAAGTGGTAGCCCGCGAAGTCGGCGCCCACGTGGCCGCCCGTCGCCTGGTCGCGGTGGGCCTCCTCGTGCAGGGCCATGGACAGGCCCCAGGTCATGCCGCCGACGAACTGGCTGCGCGCGGTCAGCGGGTTGATGATCCGGCCCGCCGCGAAGATGCCGAGCATGCGCCGCACCCGTACCTCACCGGTGGTGACGTCGACGGCGACTTCCGCGAACTGCGCGCCGAAGGAGTGCCGTTCCTTCTGCGCGAGGGCGCCGACGGCCGCGCTGGTGTCGGAGCGGACGGTGATTCCCTGCGGCGGGATGTCGCCGCCCAGGGCCAGTTGCTCCCGCAGGTCGGCCACCGCTGTCCTGACGGCCCAGCCCCAGGAGCGGGTGCCCATCGAGCCGCCGGAGATCGCCGCCGGACCGAAGTCGCTGTCGCCGATGCGCACCCGGACGCGGTCCTGGGGCACTTCGAGGGCTTCCGCGGCGATCAGGGTCAGCGCGGTGCGCGCCCCCGTCCCGACGTCCGCCGCGTTGATCCGCACCGTGAAGGTGCCGTCGGCCTCCGCCGTCGCGGCCGCGGTGGACGGCGCGACGATTACCGGGAAGGTGGCGGCTGCGGTGCCGGTGCCGAGCAGCCAGCGCCCCTCGCGGCGGACGCCGGGACGCGGGTCCCGGTCGGCCCAGCCGAACCTGCGGGCCCCCTCCTGGAAGGCGGACAGCAGATTGCGGCTGGCGAAGGGCAGCCCGGAGACGGGGCCCACGTCCGGTTCGTTGCGGGCGCGCAGCGCGATCGGGTCCACACCGCACCGCTCGGCGAGTTCGTCGAGCGCGGACTCCAGGGCGAACGAACCCGGGGCCTCGCCGGGAGCGCGCATGTAGGTCGGCGTGGGCACGTCGAGGCGTACCACGCGGTTGACGCTGCGGTGGGCGTCGGCGGCGTACATCGGCCGCCCGAACCCGGCGCTCCCCTCGACGAACTCGTGGACCGTCGACGTGAGGCTGTGCGCCTGGTGGTCGACGGCGCGCAGCCGCCCGTCGGCGTCGGCGCCGAGCCGGACGCGCTGGGCGGTGGGGCTGCGGTAGCCGGTGAGCGTGAACAGCTGGCGACGGCTGAGGACGACCCGGACGGGGCGGTCGAGCAGCGTCGCCGCCATCACGGCGAGGATCTGGTGGACGCGTACGCCCTTGGATCCGAAGGCGCCGCCGATGTGCTCGGACCGTACCCGTACCGATGCGGGGTCGAGCGAGAACAGTTTGGCCAGTTCGTCCGCGACCCAGGTGCTGCCCTGGTTGGAGTCGACGACTTCGAGGCGTCCGTTGTCCCAGCGCGCCATCGCCGCGTGCGGTTCCATCGAGCCGTGGTGCTCTTCGGGGGTGGTGTACTCCTCGTCCACGACGTGCGCGGACGCGGCGAGTTCGGCCTCCAGGTCGCCCTTCTCCACCAGGTGGTTCTCGCCGTCGGGCGTGTACGTGCCGGGGTGCTCGGCGGAGAACGCGACGTCGTGCGGCTCCTCCTCGTACCGCACCACCAAGGCCTCGGCGGCCTCTCTGGCCTGCTCGGACGTCTCGGCGACGACGAGCGCCACCGGCCAGCCGACGAAGGGCACCCGGTCGTGCTGGAAGACCTCCACAATCGGGTCGGGGGCGCCGAGCATGCCGACGTAGTCCCCGTCGACGCGCGGCGCGTTGCCGTGGTGCAGGACGGCCAGGACACCGGGCATCGCGCGCACGGGCTCCGACTCGACCGCCAGGACACGTCCGCGGGCGATGGTGGACAACACCAGCCAGCCGTGGGCGAGTTCGGCGAAGGGGATCTCGCCCGCGTACCGGGCCGCGCCGGTGACCTTGGCCAGGCCCTCCACGCGGGTGTATGAAGCGCCGATGGCGCTCGACGTCCCGGTGGAGGTGGTCGTCGTGGTCTGCGCCGTCATCGGGTTGCCTCCTCGGTGAGCTCGGTCAGCAGGGCGACGACTAGGTTGCGCATCAGCGTCACCTTGTAGCCGTTGTCGGGCAGTGTCCTGGCGGCGGCCAGCTCGGCGTCCGCCGCCGCCGCGAACGCCTCGGCGCTCGCGGGACCGCCGGTCAGAACGCGCTCGGCCTCCCGGGCGCGCCACGGCCGGGACGCCACCGCGCCGAAGGCCAGGCGCACTTCGCGTACGACGCCGTCCTGGACGTCGAGTGCCGCGGCGATCGAGCCGATGGCGAAGGCGTAGGACGCGCGCTCGCGCACCTTGCGGTAGCGGGAGCGGGCGGCGACCGGGGCCGGCGGCAGCGTGATGGCGGTGATGAGCGCGCCGGACGGCAGCGCGGTCTCCAGGTGCGGGGTGCTGCCGACGGACAAGTAGAAGTCGGCGAGCGGGAGTTCGCCGGTGCCTTCCGCCGTCTCGTACGAGATGACGGCGTCGAAGGCGGCGAGCGCCACGCCCATGTCGGAGGGGTGGACGGCCACGCAGTGCTCGGTGGCGCCGAGGATGGCGTGGTTGTGGTGTTCGCCCTCGATGGCGGGGCAACCGGTGCCCGGGGCGCGTTTGTTGCAGGGTTTGGACAGGTCGGCGAAGTACCCGCAGCGGGTGCGCTGGAGCAGGTTGCCGCCGACGGTGGCCATGTTGCGCAGCTGGCCCGACGCGCCGGCCAGGACGGCTTCCGCCAAGGCGGGGTAGCGGCGCCGCACTTCGGGGTCGGCGGCGAGATCGCTGTTGGTGACGGTGGCGCCGATCCGCAGCCCGTCGTCGTCCGTGGTCTCGATGCGGTCGAGGGGCAACTCGCGTACGTCGATGAGCAGTCCGGGCCGCTCCACGCCGGTTTTCATCAGGTCGACGAGGTTCGTGCCGCCGCCCAGGACGCGCGCGTCGGGGTCGGTGCCGAGCAGCGCGACCGTGCCGGGGACGTCGAGTGCCCGCTGGTAGCCGAATTCCCTCATGCCGCGGCCTCCGTGCCCTTGGTCTCGGCGGCCGCCGCCTGCGCGACCGCCTGGACGATCGACACGTACGCGCCGCAGCGGCACAGGTTGCCGCTCATGCGTTCCCTGATCTCGTCGGCGCTCAGCTCGGGAATGCCCGCTTCGGGCCGTACGTCCGTGGTCGCGGCGCTCGGCCAGCCCGCCGCGTGTTCCTCGATGACCGCGATGGCCGAACAGACCTGGCCCGGCGTGCAGTAGCCGCACTGGTAGCCGTCGAGGTCGAGGAACGCCTGTTGTACCGGGTGCAGTTGGTCTCCCTGCGCGACGCCTTCGATGGTGGTGATCTCGCGCCCCTCGGAGGCGACGGCCAGTTGCAGGCAGGAGACGGCGCGGCGCCCGTCCATGAGCACCGTGCAGGCGCCGCACTGTCCTTGGTCGCAGCCCTTCTTGGTGCCGGTGAGATCGAGGCGCTCGCGCAGGGCGTCGAGCAAGGTGGTGCGGTGGTCGACGGGCAGCGTGTGCTTTTCGCCGTTGATGTTCAGCGTGATGGCGCTGGACGTCGATGGGGCCACGATCAGCCTTCTTTCGCTTCTGTCAGCTTGCGTCAGCTTGAGTCAGCTTGTGTCACGTAAAAGCGGGATCGTCGCGTGAGGCGGTCCCGACTGAGGCTTCGGGAGGTGGTGGCACTGTGCGTAAGGGGGGTCTGCCGGTATGGTGACCCTAAGCGGACAGCTGTCCGTTAGCCTCAAAACTTAACGGACAGTTGTCCGCTTAGCAAGAGTGGCCCGGGCCGCGATTCTCGGGAGGAGGACGAGTGCACAAGAAGGACGCACAACTGCGCTCGGACGCGCAACGGAATCGCGAGCGCATCCTGGAAGTGGCACTGGCCGAGCTGACCCGCTCGGCGGATGCCCCGGTCAGCACGATCGCCAAGAAGGCGTGCGTCGGGCAGGGGACGTTCTACCGCAACTTCCCCAACCGCGAGGCTCTCGTGCTGGAGGTCTACCGCTACGAGGTCCAGCAGGTCGCCGACACCGCCTGTCAGCTCCTGGAGACCCGCCCGCCCGACCAGGCCCTGCGGGAGTGGATGGATCGCCTCGCCCAGTACGCCATGGCCAAGGCGGGCCTCGCCGACGCGATACGCAAGGCCACCAGCACCCTGGGCACCCTGGCCGGAGTGGGCCACGGGCCGGTGACCTCGGCGGTCACACTCCTCCTGAAGGCGAACGAGGAGGCGGGCACCATCCGGCCGGGCGTCACACCCGACGACTTCCTGCTCGCCATCGCGGGCCTCTGGCAGATCGATCCGCACGGCGACTGGCAGGCACGCTCCGGACGCCTCCTCGACCTGGTCATGGACGGACTGCGCGCAGGAGCACCGCGCTGACGCCTGCCCCGGCCAGCAGGATCACGAAGGCGACCGTCAGCGCCGTCGTGTAGCCGTGCACGGAGGCCGCCGTGCGCGTGGCCTCCGCGGTGGACGCCAGGTACGACGCGCCCGCACCGGCCGCGACCGTGTTGAGCAGGGCGGTGCCCAGCGCGGCACCCAGTTGCTGGGAGGCGTTGTAGGCCGCCGCCGCGGCTCCGATGTCGTGCGGGGGCAGGCCCGCGGTGGCCAGGCTCGCGGTGGGCGGCAGGACGCAGCCCAGGCCGAGGCCGGTCAGCACCAGCGCGGGAACCAGGTAGAGGCCGAAGACATCCGTGCTCTGCGCCGTCAGGCGGGTCAGCAGGAACATCCCGGCCGCCGCGGCCAGCAACCCCGGCACGATCAGCGCGGCGGGCCTGACCCGGGCATGGAGCCTCCCGGCGACGAGCGTCGCGCCGGCCAGGGCGGCCAGGGCGTTGATGATCAGCGTCAGGCCCGCCTCGACGGGTGAGTAACCCAGGACCGTCTGCGTGTAGTAGCTCATGAACAGGTAGAAGCCGAACATCGCGACGAACAGCAGGGTGATGGAGGAGAACGCCCCGGCGCGAGCGCGATGGACGAGCACACGCATCGGCAGCAGCGGCCGCGGCGCCCGGACCTCGACGGCGGCGAACGCGGCCAGCAGCAGGACACCGATCGCGAGCAGGACGAGGACCTTGGGCGCACTCCAGCCGAGCGGCTCGGCCTCGTTGAAGGCGTACACGATCGCGGCGAAGCCCGCCGCGCTGAGCAGGGCGCCCGCGACGTCGAGCCGCCCCTCGCCCCGGACCGGCCGGTCCCGCGGCACGAACGTCGCACCGAGCACGGCGAGCAGGGCCACGGGCACGTTGACGTAGAGGCACCAGCGCCAGCCCGCGTACTCGGTGAGGAGGCCTCCGGCGACCAGGCCGACCGCCGATCCCGCGGCGCCCACCGCGGCGAACACCCCGAAGGCACGGCCGCGTTCCCGCGGCTCGGTGAAGGTGATCGTCAGCAGCGAAAGGCCCGCGGGGGCGAGCACCGCGGCGAACACCCCTTGCAGGGCGCGCGCCCCGAAGAGCATCTCGGGGTTCACGGCCGCCCCGCCGAGCGCGGACGCGGCGGCGAAGCCGACGAGCCCGACGAGGAACGTACGCCGGTGGCCCAGCGCGCCGCTGACCCTGCCGCCGATGAGCAGAAGGCCGCCGAAGGCGAGCGCGTACGCGGTGATCGCCCACTGCCGGCTCGCGTCGGACATGCCGAGCGCGCCCTGCGCCGAGGGCAGCGCGATGTTCACGATGGTTCCGTCGAGGACCACGAGAAGCTGGGCCGCGCTCACCGCGAGGAGCGTCCACCGGCGCCGCAGGGCGGGGGTGAGACTGCGGCCCCTCTCGTGGGTTTCGGGGGCGTCCGCGCACGGCTTCGCCCCGGTCAGTTCGTCATCCGCTGGATTCATGACTTCAAGTGTTTCGTTGAAGTCGCCCCGGAGACTTTGCCCCTGTTCCTGTCGGCTGCCCCGGCGTATCACGCTGTGAACCCTCAAGCCCCGGTTGTATCCCGCCGTGACAGAATCTCCGCCTGAACAGCGGCGATGAGGGTGTGAGCACAGTGAGACGGCGGACTAGGACCGGCACATGGGACCGCTTCGTGGCCTCGGACCCGGGGCTCCTGCGGTTGATGGCGGGGCTGCGGACGGTCGGCGCGATCGCGTTCACGCTCGTCGTCCTCGCCCTGCTCGGCACCGACGTCACCCACATGGTCGCGGGCGCCATGACCGCGATGGTCTCCACCTTCGCCATCAAGGAGAAGGAGGTGCGCGGCCAGGCGATCACGCTCGCGCTCGGGCTGCCCGTCGCGATCGCGGCGATCTCCCTGGGTGCGCTGCTGCACGACCAGGTCGTCGCGGGTGACATCTTCTTCATCGCGCTGATCTTCGGCGCCGTCTACAGCCGCCGGTTCGGCGACCGGGGCACCGCCCTCGGTCTGATCGGCTTTCAGGTCTACTTCGTCTCCCTGTTCGTGGGCGCCACGACGTCCGCCCTGCCCAGCCTGTGGCTGGCCCTCGGCGTCGCCTTCGTGTGCAGCGCGATCGTGCGGTTCGCCGTCGTACCGGAGACGCCGGGGCGTGACCTGGGACGGCTGCGCGTCGCCTTCAGGGCGCGGCTCGCACAGCTGGTAGGCACGCAGATCGAGCTTCTCGACGCCACGCCCGAGCAGTTGGAGAAGGTCCTCACCGAACTGCGGCGCGGCACCTCCCGACTGCACGAGACCGCCCTGATGATCCAGGGCCGCCTTGAGGAGGGGACCCCCGACGCGGCCACGGCAACCCTGGTCCAACGCCGCGTGGCGGACGCGGAGATCGCCGCCGAACGCCTCGGCGTACTCCTCCTCAACGCGCGCAGCGCCGAACGCGCGGACACCCTCACCCTGCACCTGCCGCACGCCCCCGTACCGGCGACCGGGACGCGCATCCGTGCCGAGGACGACGCCACGGTCACCCTGCGCCGGGACCTGAACGCGCTGCACCTGCTGGTCGGCCGCCCGATCGCCGACGACCGGGGCACGGCCCTGGCCCACGTACGCAACCGGCTGCTCGGCTACCGCGACGAGGACAATCTGCCGCGGGCCTCGATGGCCGTCCAGGACGTCTTCCGCGGCATCGGTGAGGCGGCCCGAGCCGTCCTCGGCCTGCGCATCGCCCTCGACGGCCCCCAGGACGAGTCCGACGACTCACCGGCGACGACCCGCTCCCGCGAGGAGTTCGACGCCGAGGACATCGCGATCGCCGGCGCCGAGGAGACCGCCGAACCCGAGGAGGACGACCGCACCGGGCTGCGGCGCCCCACCACCCGGGCCGCCTTCCAGGTCGCGGTGGGCTCGACCCTGGCCATCATCGGCGGCGAGTTCCTCTCCACCCAGCGCTGGTACTGGGCGGTGCTCACCTGCTGGGTGGTCTTCCTCAACACCGCGTCCACGGGCGAGATCCTGGTCAAGGGCTACCGGCGTCTGCTGGGCACGGTGCTCGGGGTGGTCGCCGGTGTGGCGCTCGCGGGTCTGGTCGGCAACCACACCTGGGTCGCGTTCGCTCTGGTTCTGCTCTTCATCTTCGCGATGTTCTTCACCGCTCCCCTGTCGTACGCGCTCATGTCCTTCTTCGTCACGGCGATGCTGGGCCTGCTCTACACGCTGTTGAACACCTACAGCCTCGCCGTGCTCTGGCTGCGTATCGAGGAGACGGCGCTCGGCGCCGCCTGCGGCATCATCGCGGCGGTCCTCGTCCTGCCGGTGCACACCGACCGCCGCACCGACGACCTCCTGAACACGGTTTTGACCCGCCTCGCCGACGTCATCTCCGCCTCGGTCGAACAGCTCAGCGGCGGTCCGGCGGCCGATCTCCTGGACAAGGCGCGGGACCTGGACACCGCGCTCGACGATCTGCGCGCCTCCATCCAGCCGCTGACCCACCCGATCACCCCGCTGCGCGGCCGCCGCAGGACCGCCCGCTATCTGGTGGCGCTCCTGGAGACCTGCGCCTATCACGCCCGTTCCCTGGCGGCGACGGCCGAGCTCGTGCCGTACAGCAAGAACGTCGCGGCCGACCCGCGGCTCGAACGGGCCGGACTGCGCATCGCCCGCAACATCGAGGTCATCGCCGCGTACGTGGAGGACGACAAGGCCACCGGCGAGGTCGAGTCGGGCGCCAGCATCGCCTCGATGCTGGAGGCCGAAGGCTCCGGCGCCCCGCGCTCGGGCACCGTCACCTACCGCGTGCTGCGCCATCTGCAACGCCTGGACGAGGGTGTGGTGGGTCTCGCGCGGCCGCTGGATGTGCCGGTCGCCGGGCGGGGCACCTCGGCGGGCAAGGCCTCGCGGGTCTGACCCGGCGCCCCGTCAGGAGGCCGTGCGACTTGCGGCTCATGCCAGGATGAGCCAATGATCGGAAAGTCCGGCGTCAGCAGCGGGGACCTGATCCGGCACGTCCGGCACGCCTATGGGCTGCACGTCGTCGACGTCGCTCCGACGGCCTCCGGTGCGGACGCCGAAGCTGACACTTACCGCCTCGCCGCGCACGACGGCACGTACTTCCTGAAGCTTCGGCATGGAGCCGCGGACGACACGACGGCGCCGCTGCAGAGCTTTCTGGCCGAAGCCGTTACCGCCGTTGCCGCCGTTGCCGCCGAGGCCAGAACCGGTTTCGAGACCGCCCGCGTGGTCGCGCCGGTGCCCGACCGCCACGGCCGGCTCTCGACGGTCCTCGACGGGTACGCCGCTGTCCTCTACCCCTTCGTGGTAGGGCGCAGTGGCTTCGACGCACCCCTGACACGTGACCAGTGGACGGCGCTGGGGATTTCCGTGCGGGCTCTGCACCGGATCGACCTGCCACCCACCCTGCGCTCGGCGGTCCGGGTGGAGACGTACGGCCCGAAATGGCGTGACAAGGTGCGCGGTCATCTCGCCACCGACACACCACCGGAGCGTCTGCCCGACGCCCCGGCAAGGGAGTTGGCCGCCCTCCTCAAGGCCCGTCGGCAGCAGCTGATCACCCTCGTCGAGAGGGCCGAGCAGTTGGCGGCGGAGCTGCGCGGGAAGGAGGGCGAACTGGTGCTCTGCCATGGTGATCTGCACGCCGGGAACGTCATGGTCACCGACGACGGTGCGCTCGTGGTGGTCGACTGGGATGATCCCGTGATGGCGCCGCGGGAGCGTGACCTGATGTTCGTCGGCGGTGGCGTGGGCGGCGTCTGGAACGATGCCGCCGAGTGCGCCGCCTTCTACCGGGGTTACGGCACGCAAGAGATCGACGCACGGACGCTCGCGTACTACCGGTGTGAGCGCATCGTCCAGGACGTCGCCGAGTACTGCGATCAGTTGCTCGTCGGCACGCCGCGCGAAGGGGACGACGAGCGCGAGCTGGGCCTGCGGCACTTCGCGGACCAGTTCCGGCCGGACAATGTGGTCGACATCGCCGAGCGGACGTACGCGGCACTCCGGGGCTGAGCCGCCGCGCCGTCTCAGCGGTGGTTCAGTTCAGCAGCCGCGTACGCAGGCGGTCGATCAGGGCGTCGTCGACGCCGAGGTGCTTGACCGCGTAATCGCGTACCGAGCCATGGGTGGTGGTGAGGTCGGCGAGGAAGAGGCGCATGATCTCTTCGGGGGCCCGCCCGTACCCGGGCCAGTTCAGGGGCCGGTCCGGGTGGCCCGCCTTCCAGTCCGCGATCAGCCGGTCCGTGGCCAGTTCGGTGAGGGCGAAGTCCGCGGCGATGACATCCTCTTCGACGCCGAGCAGTGCGAGGACGAGCGCCGCGAGGAGACCGGTGCGGTCCTTGCCCGACGCGCAGTGGAAGACCTGCGGGGCGTCGCCCTCAACAATGACCTCCAGAGCCTGGCGGAGTTCCTCGGCGCCGTCGAGGGCGACCTCCGCGTACCGGTCGGCAAGATAGCGCCAGGGGTCGAGTGCGGGGTCGATCTCCGCCTGGTCGTACGGGCGGTGCTCCACGCTGAGGTTGACGTAGGTGAGCCCCTCCGCCTCGGGAACCCGCCCTTTGGCCTCGATCTCCCACGGGTAGCGCAGGTCGATCACGGTGCGGACGCCCAGCGAGAGGAAGAGGTCCCAGTCGGCGCCCCGCAGCTTGGCCAGCGAGTCGGAGCGGTACAGACGACCCCAGCGCAGGGTTCGCCCGTCAGCGGTCCGATAACCGCCCAGATCCCGGAAGTTGTGCAGGTGCTCGAAGTCTATGTGTCGTCTCACCTGCGGGAGCCTACGTCGTTGAGTTCCAGGGGAACCGGCGCCGGAAGGGGCTCGGCGGGGGCGGCGCGATCGGCGCGGAAGGAGTCGAGGAGGTAGGCGACGAACCGCCGGGAGGCGGCCAGGGCCGCCTCGGTGGAGTCCGCGGTGATGCCGCTGTTGGCCATGAGGATGAGCGGGAGGTCGGCCGGGTCGAAGTCGGCACGCAGTCGGCCGGCGGCCTTCGCACGGCGCACTAGCTGCTCGAAGCCACGCTCGGCGCGCCGGCGTTCCCGTTCGAAGTCCATGGCGTCCGGGAACGCCGTCATGAACGCCGTGCTGAATCCACGGTCGACCACGTGCATGGCGCACACCTTCTCGATGACCGTACGGAATCCGTGCCAGGGGTCGGGGGCCGCCAGGGCGACTTCGACGACGCCCACGCACGCTTCGAGCTGGTCCGCGAAGACCTCCGTGACCAGGGAATCCCGTGTGGGAAAGCGGCGGTAGAGCGTGGCGACGCCGACCCCGGCCCGGCGGGCGATGGCGGCGATCGGCACGTCGAGGCCGCGCGCGGCGAACAGTTCGCGGGCGGCTTCGAGGACGCGCCGCCGATTGTCGAGCGCGTCCGCGCGCAGCCCCGCCCCCGGCCGCATCCGAGACGCATCAGCAGGCATGTTTCTCACATTAGCTCAAGTGGACGACCCTCTCCGTTTAGCGGGTTAGCGTCGCTGCCAGTGACATCCGCAGGGACATCCGGCGGCCTGGGACAGGGCCACGACGGGGACAGGAAGACGATGAGTGACATGCGCGCGGCTCTGTACGACAGGTACGGCTCTCCGGACGTGCTGTACGAAGGGATGGTGCCGAAGCCGGTCGTGGGCCCCGGTGAGGTGTTGGTCCGCGTCCATGCCGCCAGCGTGAACGGCGGCGAGCTGACGGGCCGGGCGGGGAAGATACGGCTGGTGACGGAGCTCGTCGGGCGAGGTTTTCCCAAGCGCACGGGGATCGACTTCGCCGGTGAGGTGGCGGCCCTGGGGTCCCCCAAGACCGTGGGTTCTCCCCCGCCCGCTCTCGCCCCGGGCGACCGGGTGTGGGGAGCCCTGGCCCGGTCCCAAGGCTTCGGCTCCGCCGCGGAGTTCGTGGTCGTGCGGCCACGGCAGCTGGCCCTCGCACCGGCCGGCCTCGACCTGGTCCAGGCCGCGGCCCTGCCCGGCGTCGGCACGACGGTGATCACGGCGCTGCGGGACAAGGCCCGTGTGACGGCGGGCGAACGGCTGCTGGTGCGCGGCGCGAGCGGCGGCGTCGGAAGCACGGCCGTCCAGTTGGGGCGCGCGTACGGCGCCCATGTCACGGCGCTCGCGGGCGCCGGAAAGCTCGACTTCGTACGGGACCTCGGAGCCGACGACGCGTACGACTACGCCACCACAGCCGCGGCCGACCTCGGCCCCTTCGATGTCGTGCTCGACACGGTCGGCACGGAGCTCGGCGCGTACCGCCGACTGCTGGCACCGGGAGGGCGCATGGTGTCGGTCACCTTCGACGCGAGCCGCATGGCGGCATCGCTCTCGTACATCATCGGGTCCGCGGTCTTCGGCCCGCGACGCGTACGGTTCTTCAGCGGCAACCCCGGACATCAACTCCTCGCGGAACTCGCCCGGTTGACCGAGAGCGGGGCGATCCGGCCCGTCGTGGACACGGTGTACCCGCTGGCTGACATCGCCGGGGCGCACCGCGCGCTGGAAGCGGGCGGGATCCGCGGCAAACTCGTGGTCGACGTCAGGGCTTCGCAGGCGGCGCACTCAGGCTGAGGCTTCCTGGCGTGGGCAGGTTCGCTGGCGGAGATGCCGCCGGCTTCCGCACACGCGCGGGGCGTGACCACCTCGCGATGATCGCGTTTTCGCCGACGCGGTCATCGGTCAGCGATACACCTCGGCAGAGTGGGAACGGCCCACGTCGCGGGCGATTTCCAGTCCGAGTACGCGGTCGAGGTGGGCGAACGTCTCGAACTTGGCGCCGCCCGGGACATCGGCGGCGGTCTCCAGGGCGCCGAGGAGCCTCAGGACGGCCGGGGTGTCGAGACCGTTCTCCAGAGAGGCGCGGGCCCTCTTCACCAGGTCGGCCGGCATCGCCTTCGACGGCTCCTCCGCCCACGCGGCCACGCGTGCACGCCAGTGGGCCAGCTTCTCGCCCGCGGCGTCGAGGGCCTGCTTCGATACGTCGACGGGCTCGTGGTGCGGGCGGCCGAGCAGGAGCAGCCGCAGGGCCAGGGTGTCCCGGCCCGGCTGCTGGTCCTCGTCCGCCGCGCCTGCGGCCGTCATGGCTTCGCCGACGTGGAGCGAGAGACCGTCGGCGCCTTCGTACGTGCGGCTGGTGAGGTGCACGGTCGGCGGGCCACCGAGAGCTTCGGCCAGCTCGTCGACGGTGCCGTGGGCGTCGGCCGGACGGATACCGGCGGCGTCGGCCGCCGCTGCCGGCGGGCAGGTCCACCCGACCAGGACAGTGCGGCCGCGCAACTCGGCGACGCGGGCCAGCACGTCCGCGACGAGGAGCACGCGCAGACCGGCCGGGTCGTCCGGGTCGTCGCCCGACCGCGCGTGGGCGCACATCCGCAGCGGTCCGAACCCGGCCAGATCATCGACGATGCTCAGCACACCTCAGAGACTAGGCGCAGGGCTGCGCGAAGGCACCCGGCGGGAGTCGCCGGGCGGGAGTCACCGTGGAGGCCGTAGCTCTCCGCCCGGCCACTCCCGCCCGGACGCCCCCCTTACGCCGGTCCGACCCCGCCCGTGCAGGCCGCGCCGGGCTCGGGGGTCTGCTCACCCTGGACGTACTTGTCCAGGAACTGCTCCACCCGCGCGTCGGATGCCTTGTCCACGGTGAGCTGACGGCCCCACGCCGTGAGCGTGAGGGCGCCCTTCTGCTCCTCGACCGGGCTCATCAGCGTGTAGGGCGTCGTGCTGACCTTCTGACTCAGCGTCTTGATGTCTCGGGGCGCCGCCTTGTCGCTGTACGTGATCCAGACAGCGCCGTGCTCCAGCGAGTGGACGGCGTTCTCCTCGCCCAGCGGCTTGTCGTACACGTCTCCCTGGCAGTTGGCCCATGCCTGGCTGTGATCGCCGCCCGCGGGCGGGGTCATCGGGTAGTCGACCTTCTTCTCGACGTGGTTGCGCCCGAGCTTCTTCGCGTCCCACGTTTTCTCTCCCTTGACGGGGGCCTGCGCGACGGCTTCTTCCTTGTCCTTCCTCTCCGAGGCGTCGAGCAGGACGTACGAGCCGAATCCGGCGAGCCCGGCCAGCACGGCGACGCCCGCGGTGATGGCGATGACACGGTTGCGGCGGTCTCGCGCCAGCTCAGCGCGGCGCAGCTCCTGTATGCGGGCCTTGCGTGCGGCGGTGGTCGCGGGCTTCTTGCCTGTCTTGGAGGTGCCCATGTCCGGCTATGTCCTTGTCCCCGCCATGCCCGCCCGGGGCACGGCAGTGGTGATGGTGTGAGGTGATCGGCACTGGCGCGCCGGAGCCGGGTCCGATGCCGGACGGGGTCCGCGGCGCTTGTTTCGGCCTAGGTCCTCTGCACCTGAAGGACGTGGAGATCCGGGGCATGACGGTGAACAGGCGCTTGCGGGGCGGGATGTGCGCCGACCTGAGCCGCGGGCAGCCCGGCCTCCCCCAGCGTCGTCGGCACCGATGGTTCGGGGGCAGGAAGCGTGATCCTTGCGGTGTGCGTGACGGAAGCGCACCGCTCGCCGGGCGGGCAACTGTGACCGACGGAGGAGTCATCGGTGGCGGGGGCGGGGCTCCCGCCCGTGGCTGTGAAATCGGCGGAGAGGGCGACCACGTCACGGTCGAGCGCCTCGTCGTGATGCGCGGCAGAAGAGAAGCACACGCACAGGACGGCCAGCAGGGTCACCAGGCCGATCACTGACACGACGCAACGCGCGGCGTTTTGCCGCCCCTCGCGCACCATGCCCCTCAGCCCTGACGCCATGGGCGCAGATAGTAGCCGCTGCGGGACCGGTACCGGGGCGCAGGGCGGGAGCGGCGCTCACCTTCGGCCCCGCATGACTTCAGCCCCGCATGCGGCCGGACACACCAAGTGGGCAACGGACGACGCCGCGCACCAACCACCCGCCTCACCCCACGTGATGCGCGAGTGCCGTATGCGGATCCGACCCCCCGGGCTCCACCGCCGGGTCCGCGTGGACCAGCGCCGCGGTCAGTCTCGGCACCGCGTGCAGCAAGGCGTGCTCCGCGTCGACCGCCACCTCGTGCGCCTCCCGCACCGACAGTTCGCCGTCCACCACGACCGCCACCTCCGCGCGCAGCCTGTGGCCGATCCAGCGCAGGCGGAGTTCACCCACGCCACGCACGCCGGGGACCGTCAGGAGCGCCTCCTCCGCCGCGTCGACCAGGGCCGGGTCCACGGCGTCCATCACCCGGCGGAACACCTCGCGCGCCGCGTCCCGCAGGACCAGCAGGATCGCCGCGGTGATCAGCAGGCCCACGATCGGGTCGGCGAGCCGCCAACCCAGAGCGGCGCCGCCCGCGCTCAAGAGGACCGCCAGCGAGGTGAATCCGTCCGTCCGGGCATGCAGACCGTCGGCCACCAAAGCCGCCGAGCCGATGTCGCGGCCGACGCGGATGCGGTAGCGGGCGACCCATTCATTGCCGATGAAACCGATGACGGCAGCCGCGGCCACCACCCAAAGGTGTTCCAGGGTGCGGGGGTTGAGCAGCCGGTCCACCGCCGCCCAGGCCGCGAAGGCCGCCGACGCGGCGATCGTCAGGAGGATGACGATGCCCGCGAGATCCTCCGCGCGCCCGTACCCGTAGGTGAAGCGGCGGGTGGCGGCCCGGCGGCCCAGGACGAAGGCGATGCCGAGCGGGATCGCGGTCAGCGCGTCCGCCGCGTTGTGCACGGTGTCGCCGAGGAGCGCGACCGAACCGGTGAGCACGACGATCACCGCCTGGACCGCGGCCGTCACACCCAGCACCGCCAGGGAGATCCACAGCGCGCGCATGCCGCGCGCGGACGATTCCAGCGCCGTGTCGACCTTGTCGGCGGCCTCGTGCGAGTGCGGCTTCAACAGGTGGTTGAGCCTGTGCCGCCACCGCGCCGCCCGGTCCGACCCGCCGTGGCCGTCGCCGTCACCGTGGCCATGCCCGTGGCGGTGCTCGTCGGGGTGCTCGTGCGAAGTGTGAAGATGTCCGTGCTGGCGATGAACGTGTCCGTGCTGCTCACTCACGTATACGGCCTTCCGACGCGGGACGGGGAGTGGACACCGCGAGGCGCCCGAGCCCATTATGTGCGTATGAGCGCACGCATGCACCTATCACCTGCGCACGATGCGCACCCGCAAGATCCGGGCGCCGAGCACTACACCCACGCAGCCCAGGTCCTGGGCCTCCTGGCGGACCGCACCCGCCTCGCCCTGCTGCACACCCTCGGCAAGGGCGAGGCGGACGTCACGACGCTGACCGCCGCATGCGGCGCGGCTCGCCCGGCGGTCAGCCAGCACCTGGCCCGACTGCGCCTCGCCGGACTCGTGTCCGTACGGAAGGAAGGGCGCCGCATGGTCTACGGCCCTCCCGACGGGCACCTGCGCCGCGTGGTCGACGAGGTCCTGAACCTCGCCGACCACCACCTCAGCGGTGCGGCCACGCACGACTGAGCCGGGCTCAGGCGTAGTTGCGCCTGCCGCGCCGGTAGGCGATCTCCCCCACCACGATGTCCAGGGCGAGGAACGCCGCCAGCGGGATGCCGAGCAGCGGCACGAAGTAGCCGAGCACGGCGATCGCCGCCATCAGCGGGACCAGGACGTACGCCGGAACGTTCTGCCACGCCCCGCGCGGCAGCGGACGCCCGAACGAACTGCCGCGCCCGCGTTGCCACCACATGCGGTACCCCCACACGATCATCAGGATCAGGCAGAGGGCGAGAGCGACGAGGGCGATCTGGTTGGCGAGCCCGAAGAGCGTGCCGGTGTGCGCGTCGATGCCCCAGCGGGTCAGTTTGGCGAGCACGGGGTAGTCGGCGAACCGCAGCACTTCGGTCACCTCACCGGTCGCGGGATCGACCGCGACGGAGTCCTGCTTCTCGGGCCAGCTGCGCTGGATCTGCCGGACGACATACGCGGACGACTCATCGGCGGGCGGTACGACCTCCACCGGGTTGGAGAGCCCCTCGGCACGGGCCGCCTTCAGGACGGCATCGAGCCCCACCCCGTCGGCGGCGCCTCCCGAGCCCGGTCCGCCGTGCCCGGCGTGCTCCCCGCCGCCCCCGGCGGTCGCCGCCAGCGCCGGTGTCGTCTGCCCGATGGCCTCACGCAGGTCGCTGACGCTCTCACCCGCGTACGCCGACCAGGTCAGCCCCGTCGCCGACAGGAAGATCAGCCCGCCGGCGGCCCACACGCCCACCGAGCCGTGCAGCGAGAGCGTGCGGCGACGGCCGGTGGCACCGCGCAGCTTGCGCTGGGAGCGGCGGCGCGCGAACCACAGCACCAGGCCGCCGCCCGCGATGACCCACAGCCAACTGGCGGCGAGTTCGCTGTAGAGCCGGCCGGTCTCACCCAGGTGCAGATCGCGGTGGAGTTCGTCGATCCAGGTGCGCAGCGGCAGTGCGCCGGTGGAGCCGTACTGCTCCAGGGCGCCCCGCACCTCACCGGTGTACGGGTTCACGAACACGGCGAGGGTGTGATCGGCGTCCACGCCCGGGGTTCCGGCCAGCAGGACACGGGTGGTGGCGCCGTCCTCGGGCGAGGGCCGCACCGCGCTGACCGTGCCCTCGGGGTGCGCCTTGCGGGCGGCGGCCACCTGCTTCGAGATCGGCAGCTCGGTCTTGTTCTCGCCCACGGGGACGCGCAGTTCGTGGGAGTACACGATCTTCTCGGCCTGGTACGAGCAGGCGTACAGGAGTCCCGTGGTGGCGGCGACGAGCAGGAAGGGCGCGATGAGCACTCCGGCGTAGAAGTGCAGTCGCAGCACGAGCGGACGCAGTGACGCCCATCCAGACCGTCCTGCGGAGGGCGGCGCCCCCTGGGTCTCCTGCCCGTCGTCCGGGGCGAGGAGTGTGGGTTCGGCGGACATGAGCTGCTCTCCTGGCTGAAGGTGGCGCGATTCGGCCGTAGTGGGCCGGTGCAGGAGTCGGTCGCCGGGGCGGATGAGTTCCCGACGATGCGCGGGAGTTGTGTGATGCGCGCCACACCCTCGCGGGGAGGGGATGGCGCGGGGACCTGAGACCGGTGGGCCACCATGGGCCGCCACTGCGTGCGTCGCGATGGGCGTAGGTCGCGACTGCGTGCGTCGCGGCTGGCCCGTGCGTCGCGGCTGGCGTGCGTCGCGATTGGCCGGCACCACGATTGGCCGGCGCCGCGCCCTTCACCGACGGCAAGGGCGGGACTAGCGTCGAGAGTCCGGGCGTCCTCAGGACCGGATCCCCCGGGGCCGGGGCTCCCTCGACACTGCCCGTTGGAGACACGATGCTCCAGACACGCGAGTTGTTCGACAGCCTTGCCACTCGTGCCGACCACCTCGACAACCAGACCCTGGCCACCACCGTGGACGCCCTCTCGGCGTGCGAACTGGCCGTCACCGCCTGCGCGGTCGGCATGCTCGCCGAGAAGGAGGCCGACGAACTGCGGGCCGCCATCAACCGCGACCTGAACTGCGCCGACGTGGCCTCCGCCACGCGGCTTGTCCTGACGCGCGGCACGGATGCCCATCCCGCGCTCCTCGTGGCCCAGTTGGCGGCGTGCGCGATCGCCTGCGAACAGAGCCACGAGCTGTGCTCCCAGCACGCCCCGCGGCACGAGCACTGCCGTCTCTGCTCCGAGGCCACCGACAGCGCGGCGTCCGCGTGCCACGAGGCCCTGCGGAGCCTGCGCGCCTGACCCGCTCTGCCAGCTGGACCCGCGGGCGGGTCCGGGCACACGGGCGCGGTTCGCCCCGCGGTACGGAATCCGGCAAACTGCCCGGATGGACTATGAGTTCTGGAACGACATCCACACCCGCGGCGGCATCCCCGCCGTCAAAGGCGCCCTGGAGGAGCTGGCCGAGCGCGGCTCCGCCGAGGACGTGGACGCAGCGATGGAGCTGGCTTGCCAGGTCATCGCCGACGACACCGCCCGCCTCCAGGCCCGCGCGGATCAGGCCGAGGCTAGACTGCGGATGCTGACTGACGAGGCACGCGAGGTGGAACGACAGGTCGACGCGCACGCCGCGGCCGAGGGCTCCGCCGAGCCGTCGGGACGCACGGAACGTGACTGACCGCCGCCGGGCACCGGCTGGCCCAGGCTGAGCCAGAGCCGGTCGGCGCCCGGCGGCGCATGCGTGGCGCTTGGCGTATGAGGCTTGCATATGGCGCTTTCGGGGCTCCAACGTGAGCCCGGCCGGTGCTAGCGTCCCAGCGCCCGGCGCGTACCTCGTATCACGCTCCCCCCTCGTATCACGCCCCTCGAACCCCTCCCCCGTACGCGCTATCGCGGGCGCACTTCCTTGACCGACCACACCGTCGCTGAAAGGGATGCACCATGACCGTGGAAGACCTCGGCGCAAGCGGTTCGACGGCCCCCACTCCCGAAGAAGTCGGGGCGATGTACGACCAGTTCGGCGACATGCTCGCCATGACGCTCGGTTCGACCGCCCTGCACATCGGCATGTACGCGCCGCACGGGGCGCACCCGCCCGTCACCACCCTGGCCGCGATGGCCGACCTCGCCCAGGACCGGCAGACCGAATTCCTCGTCGACACCATCGACTTGGCACCCCACGAGCACCTTCTCGACATCGGCTGCGGCACCGGAGGCCCAGCCGTCCGCCTGGCCGAACGGACCGGCGCCCGCGTCACCGGGATCAACGTCAGCAAGAGCCAGCTCGCCCGCTGTCAGGAGCACCTCACCGCGCGGGGAGCAGCCGAAGGCCTCGCGGACCGGGTGGACTTCGTCCACGGCAACGCCATGCAACTGGACTTCGCCGACGGGGCCTTCGACGCCGCGTGGTCCATCGACTGCATCCCCCACCTCTCGGACCGCCCCGCGGGGCTGCGGGAAGCCCTGCGCGTGCTGCGTCCGGGCGGGCGATTCCTGTTCACGGAGTTCGCCCTGCGCGGCAGCCCCACCGCGGAGCAGGTGGCGGCCTTCACCCAGATGTGGTCCTGTCCCCCGCTCTCCCCCTTCGCCACCCTCGTCGACGAGGTCCAACAGGCCGGCTTCCGCGTGGAGTCCATACGGGACATGACCGCGAACGCGGCGCTGTGCGGCGAGCTCATGTGCGTGCTCTACGAGGACCGGCGTGGCGAGATCGAGGAGCGGTTCGGCAAGGAGTCCCTGGCCCACACCGATCCGCTCATGGCCCCCTACCGCTCCTTCTGCCGCGACCACATGGACTATTACCTGCTGGTCGTGCGCGCGCCCGGGGCCTGACGCGCGCGGTCGCGCCCGGTGGCACCTGATCCGCCGGCCCGCGCCGGGCCGGCGGATCCGCGCGTCACCTCACGGTCACCGTGACGACGGTCGAGACGGTGGCGCCGCTCGCCACGCGCAGTTCGTTCTTGCCCTTGAGGCCGAGCTTGACGCGCAGGCCGTAGCTCCCGGACGCGTTGGTGACCGTGGTGGCGGGAAGGGCCTTCCACGCCCCGTGCTGCTTCTGCTGCAGGGTCACCTTGCTGCCGGCCTTCAGCCCGGTGGCCTTGCCCGTGATGCGCAGCTCCTGCCACGCGCGGACGTGGGAGACGGACGCCTTCGCCGTCAGTGTGGCCGCGACGGGCTTGGCCGCGGCAGGCCCGCCCGGCACGGGCTCGGCCGCCGCGGGCTGTGCCGGCCGGAGCTCCGGGTCGGCCCCCGCGGCGAGCGCGGCGGTGGCGGGAATCAGCAGGACCGACCCGACGAGTGCGGAGACGGCGGTGGTACGCAGAAGGCTGCGACGGTTGTTTCGCATGGCGGCAGTGATCCCCTTGGGTGTCGGTCGGTACGCGTTCCTCGTCGTGCGACGAGTCGCACAATGAGGAACATAAACGTATGCACCCGACATTGCGATCACCCGGAGAGCGCGTAACAGAATCCGGCAAAATCGGTCACAGTGCCGCAACTGCCCGCTCGGCCCCTCGCGTTGCCTCTCGGCCTCGCGGTCCGAGTCAGCGACGGACCAGGTAGGCGTGGGTCGCCGCCTTGGAACTCACCAGGTCGGTCACCCGATAGCCGTCGATGCCGTCCGCGACGTTGTCGAGCAGCCGCTCGCCCCTGCCGACAAGGAGCGGCACGACGACCAGGTGCAGTTCGTCGATCAGCCGCGCGCGCAGATACTGCTGCACGACGGCCGAACCGCCTCCGATGCGTACGTCCCGGCCCTCCGCCGCCTCGAAGGCTCGCGCGAGGACCGTCTCGACGGGCTCATCGGTGAAGTGGAAGGTGGTCCCGCCCTCCATCGTGAGCGAGGGCCGCAGGTGATGGGTGTGCACGAACACGTCGTGGTGGTAGGGCGGATTCTCTCCCCACCAGCCCCGCCACGACTCGTCCTGCCACGGCCCGCGCTGCGGTCCGAACATGTTGCGGCCCATGATCGTGGCGCCGATGTTCTCCTCGCTGCGCTCGATGCAGTCGACGTCGATCCCCGTCTTGCCTTCGGCGCGGTCGCGCATCGCTGCGACCATCCAGTCGTGCAGCCCCTCGATGTTGTCCCCGAAGGGTTCGTCCAGGCGTTGGTGGGATCCGGCCGCGAAGCCGTCCAGCGAAACGGTGATGTTGTGAACGCGCACCTTCGGCATGACGTCCTCCTCCTCGGCGTTCCTGCTCGGCGTTCCTGCTCTCATCATCACGTCGAACGAACAGCCTCAGGATCGACACACGGGATCGACACACGCACGGGAAAGAAAGTCAGGTCCCCGGCTGGACGGGCTTACCGGCCCGGCCGCGGATCAGTCCGATGAGCGAGGGGCCGCCGCGCAGACACCAGAGCGCGATGACGGGATCGCAGATGGCGCAGCCCAGCGACGAGTCGTGGGCGAAGGGGATGATCGGGTTGCCCTTGAGATGGTGGACCAGGTCCCATCCGGTGTGGAGCAGCCAGCCGATTCCGATGAACGTCCAGGACTCCAGGCCGCGGTAGGCGCAGTAGGTGACGGCGGCGGTTAAGACGAACTCCCAGCCCCCGAGGCCGCCGCCGCTGAGGTAGGCCGCTCCCGCACCGGCCACCATGATCGCGTTGAAGCGGCGCCGGTGCGGTTCGCGGATCAGGGACATCACGAGGACGTAGATGACGCCGATCAGGATCGGTGCGACATACGGCATGACCTGCATGGAATTCCTTCGGGTTGCGGTGCGCGGCCGGTCGTCGCCGGGATCGCGAGATCACCGCCGAAGCTATCCGGGTCCGCGACCGCCTCCCAGTGGCATTAATGACAGGCTTCGACGGAATAGCGCCATCCGCCGTGCCGCCCGCTGTCGCGGCCTGTCACCGTCCCGCGCTTCCGCCGTGGCGCGCCTTCTCGGCGGCCAGTACGGACTCGATGCCGTGCCGCCTTTCTCCCAGTACACGACGGCTGTTGGCGGCTTCCGCAGCCGGTCCGAAGTGATCGGCGGCGCGCCGTGCCGCCACCGCCGCCGTGGTGTCGGCGGTCACGAGATCGGCGTTGATCGCCGTGGCCGCAGTCATGCCAGCCGCTGCGGACACCATGACTCCCGCCACCAGGTCGGTGACGTTTCCGGCGGCCCAGACACCCGCGACGCCCGTGAACCCAGTCGCGTCCGACTCCACGTAACTCCCCACGCCCATCGGGTGGTCGACCTTCGTCAGGCCGAGTTCCGCCAGCATCGAGCCGCGCGCCTCGAACCGCGGCGCCACGGCAAGCGCCCGAACCGGAATGCGCCTGCCCGAGGTCAGTCGTACTCCGGAGAGCCGGTCGTCCTCGACATCCAGGCCGGCCACCTCGCCGTCGACCACCGCGATGCCGCGGGCGGCCAGTTGCTCCCACTGCTCCTCGGACAGCTCGGGCGCGGTGTGCAGGAACAGGGTGACGTCCGAGGACCACTGGCGGAACAGCAGAGCCTGGTGCGTCGCCATCGGTCCGGTCGCCAGGACACCGATCGGTTCGTCGCGCACTTCCCAGCCGTGGCAGTAGGGACAGTGCAGGACGTCACGGCCCCAGCGCTCGCGTACGCCGGTGACATCGGGCAGTTCATCGACGAGCCCCGTCGTCACCAGCAGCCGCCGCGCGCGATGGCTGCGCCCTCCTGCGGTCTCCACGACAAAGCGCTCACCGACCCGCCGGACACCCGTCACCGTGTCCGACACGATCCGCCCGCCATACCCCTTGACCTCCTCCCGGCCTTTCCGCAACAGCTCCCCTGGCGCGAGGCCCTCGCCGGAAAGAAATCCGTGCACCCCGTCGGCGGGGGCGTTACGCGGCTCCCCGGAGTCCACCACCAGCACGGAACGCCTGGCCCGGGCCAGGGTCAGCGCCGCGGACAGCCCGGCCGCGCCACCTCCGACCACCAGCACGTCCACGTCGGCTTGAAGGTCCGCTTCCATCTCGGCGATGTCTCGCTCGTTCGTCTCAGTCATGCCGACACCGTGCGCCCGACCGCAACGGACCGGCAAGCTTCCTTGCCGTTTCGGCAAAGGCCATGGCAAGCCCCGGCCGTTGATCGAAAACGGTGGCGGGCGACGCGGTCGCGACAGCAGCATGGTCTCGACCCGCTCCCGAACGTGAGGACGCATGCCTGTGATCTCCTTCGCCCCCGAGACCGGCGTCTGGCTGCTGAGCACGCCGCGCACGTCGTACGCCCTGCGCATCGACGAGACGGGAGCTCCCTGCCATCTCGCGTGGGGGCCGCGGCTGGCCCTGGCGCAGGCAGAGGAACTCGCCGCCTCCCCGCCGCCACCCGCCAGCAGTTTCGAGGGACGGCCACCGGTCGGCGAGGAGCTGCCCGTGGACGGCGGGGCGCGGTACGGGACTCCCTCGCTGCAGGTGCGCTTCGCCGACGGCACCCGCGCCTTCGAATGGGAGGCGTCGGGCCACCACGTACGGGAGCCCGCTCCGGGATCGTCGGAACTGGCCCTGGTGTTCCGTGACCGCCACCACCCCCTGGAGGTCACCCTCCACTACCGCGTCCACGACAGCGACGTCATCGAGCGCTGGTGCGTGCTGCGCAACAGCGGCGAGGAGACCGTGGCACTGCTGCGCGCCGACTCCGCCGCGTGGACCCTGCCGCCCAGGGACGACTACCGGCTCAGTCACGTCATGGGCCAGTGGTCGACCGAGACCCAACTGCGCCGGGATCGCCTGCCGTTCGGTGAGACGGTACTGACCAGCCGCAGGGGCATCACCAGCCATCACGCGAACCCCTGGGTGATGCTCGACGCGGGCGAGGCGACCGAGGACCACGGCCAGGTCTGGAGCGCGGTCCTTGCCTGGAGCGGGAGTTGGCGCGTCACCGTGCAACGTACTCCCGACGGCAGGGCGGGCTTCACCGCAGGCCCCGGACACGAGGGCATGACCCAACCGCTCGCCCCCGGCGAGGAGTTCACCACCCCACGGCTCGCCGGTCTGTACGCGGACGGCGGCTTCGGCGCGACGAGCCGCGCCTGGCACGCCTACGTCCTCGCCCATGTGCTGCCCCACCCCGACGAGATACGCCCGGTGCTCTACAACTCCTGGGAGGCCACCGGATTCGACGTCGACGAGGCCGGCCAACTGGCCCTGGCGACCCGCGCGGCGGCACTCGGCGCGGAGCTCTTCGTCATGGACGACGGCTGGTTCGGCGCGCGCCGCGACGAGACCGCGGGGCTCGGCGACTGGACGCCGTCACCGGACCGCTTCCCACGCGGCCTCACGCCCCTGGTGGACGAGGTGCACCGGCTCGGGATGCGCTTCGGACTGTGGGTGGAACCCGAGATGGTCAACCCGGACAGCGATCTCTACCGCCGGCACCCTGACTGGGTCCTGCACTTCCCGCACCGCACCCGCACCGAGCTGCGCAGCCAGCTCGTGCTCAACTTCGCCCGCGGTGACGTCGCGGAATGGGCCTACGGCTGGCTGACCCGCCTCGTCGGCGAGCACGGGATCGACTTCCTCAAGTGGGACATGAACCGGCCTTTCACCGAAGCGGGCCGGCCGGACAGGGCGGACGGCGCGGAACGCGTCTGGACGGCGTACGTCCACCATCTCTACGACGTGATCGACCGCCTCCGCGCCGACCACCCCGCCCTGCGGATCGAGACGTGCAGCGGCGGCGGGGGCCGGGTCGACCTGGGGATGCTGTCCCGCACCGACCAGGCGTGGACGTCGGACAACACCGACGCGGCGGACCGTGTCCTCATCCAGCACGGCTACGGCCAGATCTATCCGGCCCGGACGATGTCCGCCTGGGTGACCGACGTCCCCAACCAGCTGACCGTCCGTTCGGTGCCGCTGCGCTTCCGCTTCCACGTCGCCATGGCGGGCGTTCTCGGCCTCGGCGGCGACCTGACCCGCTGGTCCGAGGACGAACTGGCCGAAGGGGCAAGCCTGGTGGCGCAGTACAAGCGCGTACGCCACCTGGTCCAGCACGGGACGCTCCACCGGCCACGCGGCCCCGTCGACGACGGCCCGTCCGCCGTCCAGTACACCGCGCCGAACGCCGACGAAACCCTGCTCCTGATCTGGCGGCGCGCCCCACGCCACGGCACCACGAGCCCACCCCTGCGCCTCGCCGACCTCGACCCCGCAGGCCACTACCGCGACACCCGCACCGGCGCGGTGCATTCCGCGGCGGTCCTGAGCAACTACGGCCTGCGGCCCGAGCTGCCGCCAGGTGACTGGGCGAGTGCGGCGGTGCACCTGGTGCGGGTTTCCTGACGAGCACCCGGCGCTCCTCGACGCACGAGAGGACCGGTCACTACTCGCAGGCCATGGCGCGCCGCACGCTCTCGTGAAGCAGCGCGCGGCGCTGTTCGTGCAGTTCGGGGGGTTCCTCGGCTGTGGCGGCGTAGACGTTGCTGACCGGGGACCAGGCCATGGACATCGCGATGACCATGGCCATCACATCGAACGGGTCCCCGTCGCGCACCCGGCCCGCGGCCTGCGCCTCGGCGATGGCCCGCAGTTTGTGGTCGTCGAGGCGGTCGGGGTCCTCGACCAGATGACCTGCCGGGCGTCGCTCCAGGCGTGCCCAGGTGGCGAGGCGGATGAGGTCCGGGCGGCGGAGGTACTCGTCGTAGAGGCGCACCGCCCAGTCCGCGAGGTCCGTGGCGTCGATCGGGACGACGTTCACGATCCGCTCCAGCGAACCGAAGAAGATGGCGTCGAAGAGGCCTTCCTTGTTCCCGAAGTAGGAGTAGAGCTGCGCCTTGTTCGTGCGCGCGGCGGACACGATCCGCTCGATGCGCGCCCCGGCGATCCCGTGCTCGGCGAATTCCTGGGTCGCCACATCGAGGATGCGCTGGTAGGTCGCGGCTCCGCGGGTGGTCAGGGGCTGGTCGGCCATGCCCGCCAGGCTACCAAACAGAACAGTTGGTTTGCCTGGCGGCCTGTGAGCCCTTACTCTCCAAATAGACCGAACAGTCTGTCTTGGTGGGGACGGCAGCTGCTTGTGGAGAGACAGAGGAAGAGGGAGAGGGAGAGGGAACTCATGAGGACCACTGTGAGCTGGCAGGCCGACGCAGCGGACGCGGTGCTGCGGCGCACGCCGCTCGAGCGGCGCGATCTGCGCCCCGACGATCTCGCGGTACGTGTGGACTACTGCGGGGTCTGCCACACGGATCTGCACGCCGTGCACGCACGCGACGAGGGGCAACCGGTCGTACCCGGGCACGAGTTCACGGGCGTGGTGACCGAGTTGGGGTCCGCGGTCACGGACTTCGCCGTCGGCGTTCCGGTGGCGGTGGGCAACATCGTCGACTCGTGCGGTACGTGCGCCATGTGCCGGACCGGCCAGGAGAACTTCTGCCACGGCTTCCCGACGCTGACGTACGGCGGCGTCGACCGCCATGACGGATCGACCACCCAGGGCGGCTACTCCCGTGAGTACGTCGTCCGCGCGGACTTCGCCCACCCGCTTCCGCCAGGCCTGGACCCGGCGGCCGCCGCTCCCCTGCTCTGCGCCGGGGTCACCGTCTGGGAGCCGCTGCGAGCCCTGGACGTCGGACCGGGCTCCCGCGTCGCCGTGGCAGGACTCGGCGGGCTGGGGCATCTCGCGGTCAAGTTCGCCGTGGCGCTCGGTGCCGAGACCTCGGTCATCAGCAGGTCACCGGAGAAGGCCCAGGACGCGCACCGCCTCGGCGCCCACGAGGTGATCATCTCCACCGACCCGGAGCAGATGGCTGCCGCCCGGGACCGCTTCGACGTCGTCATCGACACCATTGCCGCCCCGCATGAACTCGGCCCCTACCTGCGGTTGGTCGCCATGGACGGCACGCTCAGCCAGCTCGGGTACCTGGGCCCCGTCACTGTCGAAACCACCGACCTGCTCGTGGGTCGCAAGAAGCTCAGTTCCGCGGGCAGCGGCGGCAGGCCCGCGACGGCCGCCATGCTCGCTTTCTGTGCCGAGCACGGCATCACCGCCGACATCGAACTGCTCCCCTCGGCCCGCGTGAACGAGGCTCTCGACCGGCTCCGCCGCAATGACGTGCGCTACCGCTTCGTACTCGACATGTCCGACCTGGACTGAGCCGACCTCCCCGTCCCGCCCAGACAGGCAGACAGACCATGCCAGGCCATTCCGTGCCCCCCCCTACGGCCGCCTCCCGGCCGCGGGCCGCACACTTGCCACATGACCACCCCCCAGGACGCGAAGTCCTCCGGACGCCAACTGCCCGAAACGAACTGGGTCGATTCGACGGGCGGCCCACTCATCGCGGTGCCGGTACCGGCGCTCTCCGCGTGGCACGGCTGCGCCGAGACAGGGCAGATTCTCGGTGGCCCGGGCGGCACGGACGACTACGACCGTGCCTGCGCGGTGGACGATTACGCCGAGGTGATCCCTGTGGGCAGCGACGGTGCCCGTGCACTCGTGCTGGGTGACGAGCCCGCCATGACCTGCTACCTGCCCGAGCACAAGGCCTTCGTACGCTGGCTCGGAGCCGACTCCGAGGCCGGACTGCTCGCCGCCGCCGAGCAGGTGTTGGCGGACCCGGGCGCCGAGTGGGAGGACTGCGGGGTCTGGGAGACGAGCGGTCCAGCGGTACTCATGGATTCCGCGATCGCGGGCGCCGAACTCATCTCACCGAAGCCCGAGTTGCCGGATCACGCCCCCGTCGACACCCCGGCGGGGCGTTGGGAGGTTCAGGCGGCTCATGTCATGACCGAAGAGACCTCGGTCGGGGTGGTCCGCCTTGTGGCGCGGCAATAGCCCACTGTGGGGGCTGTTGAGCAGCGCTTCAGTGTGCCGTCGGGGTCCACGGGTCCGGACGGGCCAGCGTCTCGGTCAGCGGGAGTTCCTCTCTCGCCGCGACGACCTCACGAACCCGCAGCTCGGCACGCGTGCGCGGACGGTACTTGGGCTCCTTGCCGCACCCGCAGGCCTCTCGCCCTTCGTACCGCAGCCCGGCGCCCAGGACCGCGGCCACGACCGACCATCCGCGGACATCATGCCTGCGCGGCGGGGCGAAGTCGTGACCAGCGCATACGAGGGGACGGGCGCAGTTCGGGCAGGAGTGCTGCCGCTGCACGTTCGCATGCCGCTTAAAGCTGACACGACACGACGGGCACGCGTAGTGCAGCTTGTAATAGGTCATCGCGTAGAAGCACACGGGATGACGATACTGACCCGACGCCGACGGAGCCCGCTGCGGTCCCAGGCCACAGCCGGAGTGCTGGTCTGCGGCGGCGTGGGCCGAACTCCGGCCGGTGCGGGTTCTCGCGCTGCCAACACTGCCGGTTCTGCCGTACTGCTGCCGTACTGCCGACAGATGTCGTCGTCGCGGCAACCTTTTCGGGCGCGGCGTCGACCAGGGGGTGAGCCGCTCATCGGAAACTCCCCGAAGGAGACGTTCCCATGACCATCCCCCGCTCTCCCTTGCCCGCCGGAGCACGCCTCCGATCCCGCGTACGCGGTTCGGTGCGCGCCAGGCGCCTTGCCTCGCTCGCGGGTGCCACCGGTCTCGCGGCCGCGGCGGTGCTGGCCGTCCCGGGTACGGCCGCCGCTCATGGCGTGGCCATGATGCCCGGGTCGCGCACCTACCTGTGCTACAAGGACCTCCTCGCCAACTCCTCCACCCAGATGCCGTCAAATCCCGCCTGTAAGGCGGCCGTTCAGGACGCGGGCACCACTCCGCTCTACAACTGGTTCGCGGTGCTCGACTCCAACGCGGGCGGCCGCGGCGAGGGGTACGTCGAGGACGGCACCCTGTGCAGCGCGGGCGACCGCAGCCCGTACGACTTCTCCCCCTACAACGCCCCCCGCACCGACTGGCCCGTCACCCATCTCACGGGCGGTGCCACGATCGAGATGAACTACAGCAACTGGGCGCACCATCCGGGCACGTTCAAGGTGTACGTCACCAAGGACGGCTACGACCCGGAACAGCCGCTGGGCTGGTCCGACCTGGAGAACGTGCAGACCATACAGAACCCGCCGCAGAAGGGCGGACCCGGCAGCGAGGCGGGCCACTACTACTGGGACCTGCAGCTTCCGGACCGTACCGGCAGACACATCCTGTTCGTCCAGTGGATCCGCTCCGACAGCCAGGAGAACTTCTTCTCCTGCTCGGACGTGGTCTTCGACGGGGGCAACGGCGAGGTCACCGGACTGAGCGGCGGCGAACGGTCCGGTGCCGCGGTGACCGCGCTCGGCGCCGGCAAGGAGAACACCAAACAGGCTGAGGCGGCGCACCAGGCCCATGCGAAGCATGACGCCCACCAGGGAGAGGGCAGGCGCTCTTCGGCGGAGGCCCACTCGGCTTCCGACGTCGCACCAGGCATCGAGAACGCCGCCGCCGGGTCGCCCACGAGTTCCCCGGACGCCGCCAGCCTGGTCGGCGCCCTCGCAGGCGCCGGCGCGGTGGTCCTGGCGGGCGGAACCGTCCTGCACCTGCGCCACCGGAGGCAGAACATGGAGCGGTGATCGATGAGCGGTGATTGGTGACTGGTGCGCATCTGGCGTTGGCCTCACCGAGCTGTCGCCGGGCACCGCCGTTACACCGGGGCGTTCGCGACGGTCGAGGCGGTGATGCGCTCGACCGCTTGGCGCGTCAGCTCACGAGCGCGCGACGCACCGTCGCCATCGCCGCCGTCGCCCTCGCCCTCGCCCTCGCCCTCGCCGTCCAAGGCTCGGTGCAATGTGAGTCCTTCGATCAGCGCGTCGAGCTGCCTGGCCGTGTCCGGGTCGAAGTGTCGTTCCAGCAGACGCCGGCTGTCCCGCATCCACGCCTGGGTCAACTCCCGGTACTCCGGGCGCCGGGCGGCGAGGGTGTAGAGCTCCTGCGTGAGGATCAGGTCGCGCCGAGGCCCCTCCGAGAGGACGTGGATGAGATCGGTGACCGCCTCGCGCGCCTGCTCGGGGCTGTCGGCGTGGTCCAAATGCCGTGCGAAGACGGCCACGATGTGGTCGGCGAAGAGCGTGAAGGCTTCGCGGAGCAGCTCGTCGATGCCGGTGAAGTGGTACGTCATCGAGCCGAGCGGAACCGCGGCACGCGCGGCGATCTTGCGGTGGGAGACACCGGCAACGCCTTCGTCGGCGATGTGGTCGAGAGTGGCGGCGAGGATGCGCTCGCGCCGCCGGGGATCCGCGTGTCCGGTGGCCATCGCGACGGCCCTCTAGAGACTACGGACGGGACGGGCGGGATTCCCGACGGCGACCACGTCGGCGGGTACGTCCTTCGTGACCACCGCACCGGCACCGATGACGCTGTTGTCCCCGATCGTCACGCCGGGACAGACGATGACACCCCCGCCGAGCCAGACGTTGTCCCCGATGGTGATGGGGAGCGCGGCCTCCAGCTTGTCGCGGCGCGGCTGCGGCTCCACGGGGTGGGTGGGGGTGAGGAGTTGGACGTTGGGGCCGATCTGGCAGTCCTCGCCGATGGTGATCCTGGCGACGTCCAGCGCGGTGAGATGGTAGTTGACGAAGGTGCGGGCGCCGATGGAGATGTTGCTGCCGTAGTCGACGTACAGCGGCGGCCGTACTTCCACGCCCTCGCCCACCGAGGCGAGCAATTCGGCCAGGACCGCCCGGGCCTCGCCCGCATCGTCGAGGAACACGGACTGGTAGCGGGCGGCGAGCCGCATGGCGTGCTGTTGCCTGCGGGCGATGTCGGGGTCGTCGGCGATGTAGAGGTCGCCCGCGAGCATGCGTTCCAGGTTGGTGCGCGGGTCATCAGCGAAGTAGTCCGTCGGCATGCGTACGATCGTACGCTCTGAAAGGTACGGGCGTACGCTCCCCGTTCCGTCGGCAGCTCATGGGCTTGCCCATGCGGGGTACTTGGTAGCGGCTGCGGTTTCCGTCGATTCCGAGGAGGTACGTTCCATGCGCGCCTTCAAGCGCTGGCTCGACCACAGTCTGGCCGCACAGGCGGCCATGATCTTCGTGGTGGGTGTGGGGGTCACCGCCGTGTTCCGCCCGGACGAGCATCCGGTCGTGTGGATCATCCAGGGCATGCTCTACACCGCGATCGCGACGACGATCGTGGCCGTGCAGCGTCGAAAGGCCGGCCGGGCCGCCGGTACCGACGCGCGCGGGGTCGCCGAGCTCAACCGCAAGATCCGGCACCGCGAGGTTCCGAGTGAGCCCCAGGAGCGGGCTTCCATGCGGCGGCTCGTCGCCGAGCAGTTGGGGCAGATGGAGCGGGCCCGCACATGGCTGCCGTACTGGCTGGGCTTCATGGTGCTCCTCGCCTTTGGCATGCTCGGCATCGGGGCGGCCAGCGGCTCGTTGGTCACTCCGCTGATCCTCGCGGTCGGCCTGATCGGGTTCTGTGGCTGGGTCCTCTGGATGCGCCGCCGCTCCCTCGACCGCTTCCGCTACATGCGCTCCTCCTTGCAGGGCTAGGGCGCGCGGGCTGCGGCCCCCACTCCAGAGCGATGGGCAGGGGGCGGGCAACGGCGGCGAAACCCTCTGGGATAACGTCCCTCTCCTTTGGTCGAGTTGCTTTGGACTGACTGCTTTGCGCAGGTGAGAGGGACGTTGTGCGGTTGCAGGTACGTGGGTGGGGCGCCCGCAAGTGGATCTCCTTCGGCGCGATTGCGTTCGGAACGCTGTTCACCGTCATCGGGCTGATCCTCGCGGGGGTGTCCATCTCGTTCCTGGCGGATGCCGAGCGGGCCAAGGGCACGGTGGTGGCGCTGGAGTGGCGCAGTGACAGCAGCGGCACGTCCCGCAAGAACCAGGGGAGCAACGAGCCCGTGGCGTACCCGGTGGTCGAGTTCACCTCGTCGGACGGCACGCCGAGGACGTTCGAGAGCTCGATGGGTTCCAACCCGCCGTCGTACGACCGGGGTGAACAGGTCGAGGTGCTGTACCGCGCCGACGACCCCGAGGACGCACGCATCAACGGATTCGTCTCACTGTGGCTGCTGCCGCTGATCTTCGGCGGGATCGGCCTGGTGATCGCGGGAGTCGGCACGGCCGTCGCGGTGGCGGGACGAAGCCGCCGCCGCTAGGTGCGGGCGCAACCGCGCTCCCCTGACTCCTGAGCCCTGGGCCCCTCCGCCCCTCAAGTCCTCATGCCACCACGCCGCAACGCCGCGCGATTTCCTCGAGGCGTTCCAGTTCGTGTCCTGCCGCCGCGGGGTGAGCGAGGTCGAGGGCCATCGCGCCGCGGGCGCTGATGTAGAGGATGTCCTGGCGGGTTGCCGCGTCAAGGCCGGGGGCGTCCTGGAGATGGCGTCCCGTGACTCTGAGAGAGAGCGCAACGTGGTCCAGGCGCTCCCGCAGGCCCACGGGGAGCACCTGCCTCAGCGTGTCCTTCGCATAGTCGTGCGTCTGCAAGTCCGCCTCACGGGGGCGAGGCCTCGACGGAGCCCAGGGGAGAGCGGCTTTGCTGGCGTCGTCGTACATGTCCGCCACCAGGGAGCGTGCGGTGGCGAGGTCGCCTTCGGTGGCCGCGGTGCGGGCCGAGTCCAGCATCGAGCGCAGTCGAGCACGGACCTGGGGGTCCTCCCCCGTCCGGGCGTCCAGATACCCGGACCACACATCGAAGGCCTTGCTCAACTCGGCTTCCAGCATGACCTCGTACGCGTCCGGCACTCCGCCGCCTTTCCGATCGGGCCGCCCCGGTGTGGGCGGCAGCGGTCACGATAGGTCGGGCGGCGGCCGCATCGCCCCTGATTTATCCGGAGACGGCACTCAGCTACTCGGCCACTCGTCTTCTGGGCGGCGGGGTGGCGGAGCAGCGGGGAGGCGCGGAACTGGCGCGGCGAACTAGCGGGTGAGAACCAGCGGACGGGAAGGGAAATCGCCCACCCGTGCGACGCGTTGCCGGTTGTGCGAGCCATTGCCGAACACGTCTCGACACGCATTCGATTCTGCCCCGTGAGCGCTCCGCGCTGCCGACCTTTCCTTCGCCCGACCAGATTCCCTGCCCCCGACGCCGTGAGTAAACTGTGCCGGACACCGGCATGTGATTGCCGGAAACCTACTTCGCATATCCGCTAGCCGACTGTTCGGCCGGGAAAGACCGACGCGCGAGATACCTGACCGCTTGCTCCGCTTCCGGCCCCGGGCCGCAGACACCCGACCAACCACCAGCGGCTGAAACTGCCTCTCGCCGATGAGACGGATCCAGCCCCCATGCGCTCCGCCACCGGTACGAGTGCTGGGTGAAGCCCCATGTTTGGCCCCACTACGCAAGGCAGATCATGCGGAAAGGTTCCACTCGTACCTGGTCCGAGGCAGACCCGCCACGGTTCAGCGTGCGGGTACTGGCGGCCACGGACGACAGTGGCACGCTCACCTTCGAACTGGCCGGTGAACTCGATGTGCTCAGCGTCAACATGCTGTGCGATCTGGCCATCACCCACGTGGAGGATGGTCACCGGCATCTGCACCTGGACGCGAGAGACGTGGCCTGGTGTGACAACGGCAGCCTTTACATGCTTCTCGGTCTGCGGCATGCGCTGGAGACCGCGCAGGGCAGCCTCGGCCTGATCGCGGTCAGTGCCCCCGTCGAGCAAGTGATCATGCGTAACGAACACAGCCTGCACTTGCATCTGCACCCGCGGCACGCCCCGCCGTGCTGTCCCGCCGCCGCGACCCTCCACTTGGGATAGCCGTCCAGGGCAGGCATCGGGGCAGTCGTCCTGGTGCCGCGGTTGGTGTGCGTCCGTGATCGTGATGTACCTCGGGGCGCCTTCCCTTCCTCGTGCCTGCCATGGTCAACTTTCGCGTCGGCCGCCCCGGCACAGCGCACACCGGCCCGGCAAAATATCGTGCCTCTCAAGACCAGCCGTTCGACTGCCGAGGAGACACTCATGCCTACTCCGCCCTCCGCCGCGGGCGCTCCCCAGCTGCAGCGACGGTTCGGGGTGGGTGACGCGGTGGTGATCGGCCTCGGATCGATGATCGGGGCGGGGATCTTCGCCGCGTTCGCCCCGGCTGCCCGCGCCGCGGGCTCCGGCCTGCTCGTCGGCCTCGCTCTCGCCGCGGTGGTCGCGTACTGCAACGCCACCTCATCGGCACGGCTCGCGGCCCGCTACCCCGCCTCGGGAGGGACCTACGTCTACGGCCGCGAACGGCTCGGCGAGTTCTGGGGCTACCTCGCCGGCTGGGGTTTCATCGTCGGCAAGACCGCCTCCTGCGCGGCCATGGCCCTCACCGTCGGGGCCTACGCCTGGCCCGGTCATGAACGGCCCGTCGCGATCGCCGCCGTGGTGGCACTGACCGCCGTCAACTACGTGGGAATCCAGAAGACCGTCTGGCTGACCCGCGGCATCGTCGCCCTCGTCCTCACGGTCCTCGCCGCGGTCGTCGCCGCCGCCTGCACGAGTGACGCGGCCGATGTCAGCCGCCTGGAGCTGGGCGGGGACGCCGGCGCGGGCGGTGTGCTGGAGGCTGCCGGGCTGTTGTTCTTCGCCTTCGCCGGCTACGCGCGCATCGCCACCCTGGGCGAGGAGGTGCGCGATCCGCGCCGCACCATTCCCCGCGCGATCCCCCTCGCCCTGGGCATCACCCTCGCGGTGTACGTCGCGGTCGCCGTCGCCGTCCTGGTCGTGCTCGGTCCCGGCGGCCTTGCCGGGACCACCGCCCCGCTCACGGACGCGGTGCGCGCGGCGGGGGTGCCCGAACTGGCGCCGGTGGTCCGGGCCGGGGCCGCCGTCGCCGCGCTCGGCTCCCTGCTCGCGCTGATCCTCGGCATCTCGCGCACCACGCTGGCGATGGCCCGCGACCATCACCTGCCGCACGCGCTGGCGGCCGTCCACCCGCGGTTCCACGTTCCCCACCGGGCCGAACTCGCCGTCGGTGCCGTCGTGGTGGCCCTGGTGGCCTTCGCCGACCTGCGAGGAGCGATCGGCTTCTCCTCCTTCGGGGTCCTCGCGTACTACGCCGTCGCCAACGCCGCCGCCTGGACCCTGACGCCCTCCGAAGGACGCCCGCCTCGCGCCGTCCCGGCCGTCGGCCTGGCCGGCTGCTTGCTCCTCGCCCTCAGCCTTCCGCTCTCGTCGGTCATCTCCGGCGCCATCGTCCTGGCGACCGGGGCGGTCGCCTACTTCGTGCGCCGGAGGGTCGCCGGTCGCGACTGACCCACTGGTGCGGAGGACGCAACCGGGAGAAAAAAGGGGGCCGACCCAGCCGGGGGAGGTCCGGGTCGGCCCCGTCCAGGGGGTGGGGGTTCAGCTGGTGCGGCGGGTGCGGGACAGGACCATGCCGCTGAGGACGATGGCGATGAGCGCGATCACCAGAGCGACGACGGCCCCGCCTCGGCCATTGCCACTGCCCACGCCGCCGTCCGAGCCGGTCAGCTGCATCACGCCGACGATCATGCCGATCAGAGCCACCACGGGGGCGACCATGGCGCCGCCGCGACCGTTGCCGGTGCCGATGCGTCCCGCGGACTGGGCCAGCGCCACACCACCGATGATCACGCTGATCAGCGCGATCACCATGGCCACCATGGCGCCGCCTCGTCCGGATCCGCCCTCATCGGCGGCGACCGAGACCTGCGCGGCGGCCGGTGTGGCAAGCACCAGCCCTCCGAGCACTGCGGCTGCGGTGGCGGTGAGCAAGTGGCGGACGGACATCGGGGACCCCTTCGGTTGCCTGGCAGGTACAGGCAGGAGCCTAGGGATTTGGGGGGTCTCCGGTCGTCCTACGGGAGTTGCCAATAAGCGCTACCACCAGGGCGGTAGACGCTCGCGGCGGCGCCTGCTTCCACAGCAGTCATGTACCGCAGCCGCAGCATTCGATCCCGCCGCGCCTCTTGCCGCCGACAGTGGAGCCGGCTCAGATCCAGCCTGCCCGCGAGGCGGCGTGCACCGCACTGATCCTGTTGCCGGCCTTCAGTTTGTGGATGGCCGAATGGATGTGGTTGCGGACCGTTCCTGGGCTCAGATGCAGCTGCGAGGCGATGGCGCTGAGCGGCCGTCCGTCCTCCGCCGCCTTGAGTATCTCCGCCTCGCGGGCCGTCAGGGGGTTCTCGCCGACGGCCAGCAACTGGGCGATGAGTTCGGCCGGAATGTGCCGTCTCCCCGCGTGCACCTCACGGATCACCCTGCGCAGCTCCCTGATCGAGGTCTCCTTGGTGAGGATTCCGCGTACTCCGACCGCGAAGGCGCGCTGCAGGTAGCCGGGCCGTGCGTCACAGGTCAGGAGGACCATCGGGAAACCGGGCCGTTCACGGTTCAGCTGATCGGCGACCTCGATCCCGTTCATCCCCGGCATGTGCAGATCGAGGACGGCGAGCTCCGCCCGGTGGCCGTTCACCAGGGACAGAACGCGGTCGCCACGGCCCGTGTGGGCAACTACCTCGATGTCTCCCGGCAGTTGGAGCAGTTCAGCGAGCGCTTCCCTGGTGAGTGCCTCGTCCTCGGCCAGCACAACCTTGATCGCCATGTTCGCTCCCCCAGTCGCCACGGCTCAACGGAGCTGTCGCTTCGACCCGATAGGTGAGATCAGTGCCCGCACCGTGGCTGAGCGTGCCGCCGACCGCGCGCAGCCGCGCGGTCAGACCGGCGAGCCCGGTCCCGGGGGTCCGGCTGTGCTGCCCGGCGCCGTCGTTGGTGATCCGTAGATGCGCGGTCCGACCGCTCGTCCAGACCTCGATGGAGCAGTGTCCGGCTTCGCTGTGATGCATGATGTTGGCGGCCGCCTCCCGCGCCACCCACCCGAAGACCTCCTGGACCGGCCGGGGCAGCGTGACCGGAGTCCGGCTGACCTCCACGCACACCCCCATGAGCTCCAGGTCGGCGCGCAGCCCCGCGATCTCGGTGGCCAGGTCGCCGATGCGGTATCCGGCGGCCAGGGCACGGACCTCCCCCATGGACCGGCGCGCGAGCACGAGGACGGTCTCCAACTCGGCCCGGGCGCGGTCCGGTTGGGTGCTCAGGAGCTGCGCCACCAGCTCGCCCTTCCGGTTGATCGCGCCGAGCGTGCGGCCCAGTACGTCGTGCACGTCCCGTGCGAACAGCCGCTGGTCCACGGGGATCGAGACCCGCATCGTCCCGCGGTCGGGCTGCGGGTACGCCCTCACGCAGGTTCCGTCGCGCCCCGTACGCACGTCTCCGGCGTACTTCCCCGTGTGGAGGGCCTCGGCCGGGGCCATGAGGACATATCCCGCCACGATGGCGGGAATGGCTCCCAGGAGTTGTTCCGGGGGCCCGCCGCGCGAGAACAGACCGGACGCCCCGGCCCGCAGTGCGCCGCGGCACCACTCCTGCTGATCCGGGTCGGCCAGGAGGACGACCTTGGGGGCGTCGCCGGATTCCATGAGCTGCCTGGTCGTGGTGGCGAGGTTCATGCCGGGGGCGCCGGCGCCCAGTACCACCACGTCCGGGCGTGTTTCGGCGGCACGGGCCACCGCGTCCTCACCGGTGGCTGCCTCGCCCACCATGCGCAGCCCGGGCGTGGCCCCGATCGCCGACGCGAGCAGGGCGCGGACCGGCGCCTCGGGCTCGGCCACCAGTACCGCGTACGTTTTCGCCGCCGTACCGCAAGGTGGAAGGGCGTCCGCCATGGCTGTCTTGTCCCCCTGGGTTCGGCCTGAGTGCGAGCGCCGGCACCGCCGGTCGCGAGACCTGGGCCGCTGCCGCAGGACGCGTACCGGTCATCTGCCGTGGGCACGTGTGCACGTGGTCCGGAGGGGTGTCGCCGAATGCAGTGTCCGATCCCGTCACATCAGGTAAATGGCACCTTGCTGAGAACGCGTGAAAGATCGTCATTTGAATCCCCCGTCATGCGTGCGAGCCGCAAGCGTGCACTGTAGCTCCCCGACTTCCACACTTCCACCCTTGATCTTTCGCCAGAAGGCGCTATGGGAGGCGATCCCGATCACGCCGGTTGCCCGGCGGAGCCATGGGCTCCGCCGGGCAACCGGCGTCGGTGAACGGAGAAGTTCAGCTGCCGTTCAGCTTGCGCTGGACGAACTCGTAGCTCAGGTCGCCGATCTCCGGGGCGTACTGGCGCGATGCCTCAATGGCGGACGGGAAATTCTCGCCGGCCCAGACCCTGCTGCGACCGCAGTCGTCGGCGAAGTCGGTCCAGTTGCTCCAGCGCAGCGTGGTGTCGCCTGCGGGAGTGACTCCGGGTTCGATGAGCGAGGAACCCTTGGCCGCGGGGACAGCTATGTCGATCTTGTCGGTTCCGGTGAACCGCCGCACTTGCTGGGCGAAGGCAAGACAGAGCGAGGACGTGACGGAGGGGTACTCGGGGTGGTCGGCCGAGTTCGTGGCGAGGTATCCCCGCCATTCATTTCCGGTGATGTCGCTGACGGTACCCTTGCCCGGCCCGCCCCATGCCGTCACCTTCTTCTTCCCGTACAGATGGCGGATCGCGCTGAACGGCCGCACCGAGTCGTACTTCCGCTTGAAGTGCCAGGTGGCGATGGTGGCATCGACGAAGGCGACATCGGAAGTGGTGATGTACTGCACCATCTTCTCGGTGTCGTACTTGCCCCCGGTGACCACGGGGGTACCGGCGACGGCCCCGAAGGTGATGACCTTGTCGTTGAAGAGTTCGGCGCTCATCTTCTGCTGGTCGGTCAGGTTCGCCGATGCCTTCAGGACCTCGTCCGCCTGGCTCTTGTAGGCCTTTCGGTTGTGGTGGTCGCTCTTGGCCGGAGGCGAGACCTTGAACCGGGTGGGGCTTTCGTACGAGAACGGCTTCACGCGGCCGTAGTGGGGTGTCGCGAACTGCTGCGACCTCAGGACATTGTTCGTCGAGGTCACATTGGGCTGCCAGCGTGAGGGGTCGCGCAGCTCTTCCGCCGTGTTGACCGGCTTGTAGCCCGTGTAGTCGGCGTAGGGCTGCCGGTTGTACGTGCGCCCGCCCTTGTCGCCGTCGCGGTTGGAGCCGTCGCCCATCCGCGCCGACATGGCGCTCTTGGCGGCAAGGATTCCGATGCCGCTGGGCGTGGTCGGGTCCTCCTTGGTGTCGTTCGGGTCCAGACCCGCCGACTCCATCATCTCCAGCCATCGCGACTTGTACTGCGGGAGGACCTCGTTGAGCGAGGTGAAGGCGGAGTAGATGACCGCGATGTTCTTGTTGCGGACCGTGCGTTCTTCCTTCGGTCGGCGGCCGAGGTCGGAGAAGATGCCTTTCGCCGTCGGGTGATAGGGGGCTATGGCGTCGAACCACGGCATTTCGATCAGAATGGCGTGGTCCACGGTCAACGACACGGAACGGCCGGAGCTCTGTTCGCGCGACACCCGCTGGAATTTCGGATAGACGACTTCGATCAGGGCATTCCCCTTGTCGAGGTCGATGGCAGCCGCCTTCTGCGGGGCAGCAGGCGCGGCACTGTTCAGTGATCCCACCAGGACAAACGCGGTGGCGACCGCCACCACACCCCCCAGGCGCCGACTTCGCAGCCGCCTCAATTTCGTCACCGGAAATTCTCCTTCGATCGGGCTTCCCACTCGCGTGCCGCCAAGTATTGCCAGTTCAGGCACGTATCACTACTGCTCGATCGAGTAGTTGAGACTACCTACGCCGGTGTCCTGGCAGGTGTTGCCCACGGTGAGACGGACTGGCGATGATGCCGGACGGAGGGCGTATTGCTTTCCGGGGGACGGAATTTTCCGTACGCACACTGGCAACTACCCATCGACAGGTGAGTGTTCGGATGTGGAGCAATATGGAGGGTCCGGTCACGTTGGAAGAGACGGCTCCGACTTCGGTTTCGACATCTTCGCTTCTGCCCGCTGATTCGCCCCGGCCTGCCGGGGAAAGTCCCGAACACGTTGAACCAGTGGAGCTGTTGGCTGCCGCGCAGGACCTGGGTGATGACAGAGAGGCTTTTCTCCTCTCCGTCGAGTCCAACATCAGGCACGGTCTTCCGCTTTCACGGGCCGATCGTGAGGCGGCGGCCCGCCGTATCCTCACGGAACATCCGCAATGGTCGGACCGGGCCGTCGCGGTCGCCGCGGGGCTGTCCCCGACGACGGTGAGCGCGATCCGTCAGCACTGCCTGGCTCCGGCCGAGCCGGAGAGCGGCCGCATGGGGAGAGACGGACGTATCCGTCCCGTCGACGCCTCGGCCGGCAGACGACGGGCCGGCGAGGTGATCGCCATGAACCCCGATGCGCCCCTGCGGGCCATCGCGCGGGAGGCAGGCGTCTCGGTGGGAACGGCGCGCGATGTACGCGAGCGCCTTCGGGCCGGCCAGGACCCGGTGCTGTCCCCTCGGCGCAAAACCGCGCCGGAGCACAGACCGTCCGTCGGCAAGACTGTGGTGTCCCAGCGGGAGCGCACCGCACCCGCGCCGCGGCAGGGAACGACGGTTGCCGCCCGGCAGAACGTCGACTGGCCCTCGGTACGGGGAGATCTGAGCAGAGATCCCGCCGTGAGGTACGCGGAGAACGGCCGCGCCTTCGTCCGCTGGATCGACGGCCATGTGATCGAACCGGTCGAGTGGGGCGGTCTTGTCGATGCCGTGCCGCCGCACTGGCAGGGTTCCGTCGCCGAGTTGGCCCGGTCGTGCGCTGCGGCCTGGCTGGCGTTGGCGCAGGAACTCGAGCAGCGGGCGCGGACGCGGCCTGAACTCGTGGTGGCCGCGGGCGTGGTGCCGTCCGACGATTCCCTGGAGGCCGTGGACTCGTGAGGGGGTCCACCTCCTCCTTCCCGAGTCCGGTGCCAGGTGCCGAGTGCGTGGCAGGGCTCCCGCGGGATCAGCATTCCGCCGTTCCCTTGGCCCATGCCTCGATCAGCTCCGTCGCCTGATCCGCGTTGAGTCTCGGATCGCACAGCGAGGTGTAGTGACGCCGCAGATCGTCCTCGTTCTCCACGGTGCCGCCGACGCATTCCGTCACGTCGTCCGCCGCGACCTCGATGTGCAGTCCGGCCGCGTGCTGCCGGTGCGCCGCGAGGATGTCGCGGAAGCGCAGCGCCTCGGTGATCACGTCGCTGAGGTGGCGGGTCTTCAGGCCGAGCCGTGACGTCACCGTGTTGCCGTGCATGGGGTCGCTCAGCCAGACCACCGGATGTCCGGCCTTGGCGACTTGGCGGACGATGGGCGGCAGGACCTCTTGTATCCGGTCTCGTCCCATCCGCGGTATCAGGACCAGGCGGCCGGGCTCTCGGCGCGGATCGAGCACCTCACACACACGCACCACCTCGTCCGGGTGCGCGGTAGGCCCGATCTTGCACCCCACCGGGTTGTCCACGGCGGCGAGCAAGGCGACGTGTGCGTGGGTCAGTTGGCGTGTACGCTCCCCCACCCACGGCAGGTGTGTCGAGGTGAGGTACAGGCCGCCGGTCTCCGGGTCGTGGCGGACCGAGCGGGATTCGTAGTCGATCACTAGTGCCTCATGGCTCGACCAGGGCCCTTCCGTCGCCGGCAGCCGGTAGCCGCCTTGCCGGCGCGTCCTCATCGCGCGCTGCACCTTCTCGCTCGCCTCATAGGCCCACAGCATGCGCCGTGGGTCGGCCTGCCGGGTCAGGGGTGAAGCGATCTCGGAATTGATCAAGTGCCCCTGGAAGGAAGGGATGGTCAGCGATCCGTGGCGTTCGGTCGGCTGCGACCTGGGTTTGGCGAACTGTCCGGCCATGCGTCCGACGCGTATGACGCTCCGGCCGGTGAGTTCGCTGAACCGGTCCCCCAACCGGTCGATGACACGTAGCTTCTGCGCGGTATGGCGCGGCTCGCACTCGTAGAAGCTCTCGGCGCAGTCGCCCAGTTGGAGGATCAGGGCCTCGGTCGTCAGCAGTCGCGACAGTGACTGTCGCAGCCGTCGTATCTCCGTGGCCGACACGAGCGGAGGCGCCGACGCCAGCTGCTCGCAGGCCTCGCGGTAGTCGGCGTGGTTCCGCCAGTCCGGTTGCTGGACCGCCGGCAGGTCCTCCCACGGCCCGAGCCGCGTGGAGCCCACCGCACGCACCGAGCCCGCCGAGCTCACTGTCGAAGTGGATGGCTGCATGACTGCTCCCGTCGGATGATCAGCGAGACGTGCCTTCAAAGTTCGCGCGTCGCCTCACAGGGCGCCTCGCACCCGCCGGACCACGGCCGCCGGGTCCGGGCAGGCACCGTTCCCGCGCCAGGCCACATGGTGGTCGGGCCGGAGAAGTACGAGGTCGCGTTCCCATGTCTTGTGGGCTCCGACGTCGGTCACCACGGCATGGCTGACGGGCAGGCCTTGTGCGGCTGCCTCGTCCAGAAGTGCGTCGGCGTTGCCGTCGCCCACGAAGTCGACGAGGGTGAAGGAGGGGGCGAAGCGGTCGTAGATCGGTGTCGCGTCTTCGAGGAGAAGACTGGGCGGGCGGCTTCCTGGCCAGGTCGTCGGTGTGTACTCCCGCGGGTCCCAGGGAGGTTCGGGCGCCTCCTCATGGCAGACGACGGGCGAGTCGTTGTAGCGGTAGCCCAGTTCGATGCCCCTGTACTCGTTCTCACCGCGTTCGGCGCCGAGCAGCGCGGCGACGGCCTCCAGCGGGGCGCCGTCACGGAGAAGCCGGCCCGCCTCGAGGTGCACGCCGAGGTGCCGGTGCGAGGTCCGCATGTTGCGCAGGCCCACGGGGTGGCGCTCGGCCTCGTAGCTGTCGAGCAGGGCGGGGCCCCCGAAGCCCCTGACCAGGGCAGCGATCTTCCAGGCCGCGTCGATGGCGTCGCCGATGCCGGTGTTCATGCCATAGGCGCCGGTCGGGAACATGCGGTGTGCGGAGTCCCCGGCCAGGAGGACGCGACCGGCGCGGTAGCGGTCCGCGATCATGAAGCCAGGGCGCCAGCGCGAGGTCAGCAGCACCTTGTCGATCTTCAGGTCCACCTGCATGGTGTCGCGCAGGAAGGCCGCCGGGTCAGCCGGTGGCGTGTCGAACTCCGTGGGCTCCATGCCGTTGACGTGCGCGGTCCAGGTGTCCGCCTCGTCCTGGGCGATGAGGATGTATCTGAAGGCGAAGTAGTGCCAGAACCGCCCGTGCCGGTGCAGGGTGTCCAGATCACGGCTCTTGAAGTGCACCATGAAGGCGCCCGGCAGGCCGGGGACGTCGAAGCTCTCCTGGCCGATGCCCACGGCCGCGCGGACCCGGCTCGACGCACCGTCGCACCCGATCACGTACCGGGACCGAACCAGGACCTGATCACCCGTCAGTACGTCGACCAGGTGGCTGGTCACACCGTCCTCGTCCTGCGTGAGGGAATCGAACTGCAGGCCACAGCGCAGATCGACGAGCTGATGACGTCGGCAGTGGGCCCGCAGGACCGGCTCCAGGTCGATCTGCGAGATCCGCTGGCCGGGCTCGGCGGGCTGAGTGCCGTCGTTGTGCCCGGTGATACGGCGCCATTCCTCGGCCACCGAGGGAAGCTCCCACGAAGTGATCGGCTCACCGGCAAGGCCCGTGGACCAGATCACGTCCGCCGGATGTTCCGGGCCGACGCCGGCGGCCCGGACTTCTTCGGCGATGCCCAGTTGCCGGAAGAACTCCATGCTGCGGGAGTTCACGTAGTCCAGCTTCGGATGAACGGACGTCTCGAAGTCTCGGTCGACGAGCACGCAGCGCACGCCTTGGCGCGCGAGCGCCAGTGCGGTGACCATGCCGACAGGGCCCGCGCCCACGACCAGAACCGGTGCCGGATCCACGTTTGCCTCCCAGGGGTGTGGGGCGGTTCGGCCCGCCCCACACCGTTCGCGGTTGTTCAGTGCGCTTGGCTGGGCGTTCGGCTCTCCGGATCGCGCCTCGCCCCCTCGGCCTTCTGGGCGCCGACCACGGCCGGGGCTTGCTCATGAACGAGCGGGGCAACCCCGGTGAGTGACCTGACCTGCATCTCGGCGAAACCGGCGTCGTCGCGTTCCCTGCTGATGACCGTGCCGATGTAACCGAGCAGGAAGGCCACCGGCACCGAGATCAGTCCGGGTTCGATGTCGACGAACTTGAAGTCGGCATTGGGGAAGATCGCGTCGTCCTCCGCCGACACACCGTTGGAGAAAACGACCATGAACAGGGTCACGGCGATGCCTCCGTACACCGTCCACAGCAGTCCGGAGGTGTTGAAGCGCCGCCAGAACAACGCGTAGACGACGGCCGGCAGGACCGCCGCGCCGGCCACGTCGATCGATGTCGGGATGAAGATGTGGGTGCGCACCGGCAGCATCGCCACGCCTCCGATGACGGAGGCGATGCCGATGATCTTCACGTTGCGGCGTATGTCCTTCAGTTCGGCGGCGGGGTCCAGCCGCCGTCCGCGCGCCACGTTGAGGTCCTTGGTGACTGCCGTCACCGCGTTGATCAGCAGCGCCGCGAAGACTCCGACGATCGTCAGCAGGGCGATCACGGCGAGCGTGCCGATCATGAACGGCCCGCCGAGGTCGTCCGCGAGCTTGGGCAGGCTGATGTCACGGTGGGGCTTGATCACACCGATGTTCTCGCCGCCGAGCACCGCGACCGCGCCGAGGCCGACGACGGACATGCACAGGTAGAACGCCACGACCATCATCGACGCCCAGCCGGCCGACTTCCGCGCGTCCCTTCCGTTGGTCACCGCGAGGTTGCGCATGAAGAGGAAGGGGATGGCCGCGACGCCGACGACGATGCAGAAGAGCTTCGACAGATGAACCCACCGGTCGGAGCCCTCACCGAAGAGACGGCCCGGGCCCAGCAGGTCGTAACCGCCCTTGTGCGCCACGGCGTTGGCCTCGGCCTGTTCGAGCAGGCTGATGGGGTTCATGTTGAACTTGGCCAGCACCAGCGTGGTCAGCACCGCCACGACGGCGAACGCGAGGGCCGCCTTGAACACCAGGATCCGGGTGACTCCGCGCATGCCGCCCACGTACACGTACACCACGGTGACCAGGCCGACGACGGCGACCATGAGGGCCAGGAGCACGAGGGAGTCGAGGCCGAACCACCGGTTGAAGATGAAGGCGACGGCAGCCATGCTGATGATCGTGAACATGCCGTAGATCAGCAGCATGACGACGGCCGAGGCGATCCGCGCCGGGCGTTCACGGGCCCGCAGCGCGAACAGATCGCCCAGCGTGCGCACGCCCAAGTTGCGTACCGGCGAGGCGAAGACCAGCACCCCGAGCATCATGGACATCGTGAAGGCCGTCAGCAGGAGAACGGCGTCGTAGCCGCTCAGCGCGATGTGACCGGTGATGATGAACATGGTCGAGTACATGATGGGCGCGGAGGCCAGCGCGACGGCGTTCTGACCGGGGCCGATGCCGCGCCCGGCGAGCAGGAACTCGTCCGCGTCCTGTTTGCTCCCGCGCACCGCCTTCACCAGGTAGAAGACCAGGACGGCGACCGCGATGGTGAGGGGGACGGCGACCGCGGGCGCGGCCCACGTGTTGTCGATCGGGGGTGGTGGGTCGGCGAGAAAGACGGTGCTCATCGGGGATCTCCTTCCAGGCCCGCCCGGATCTGCTCACTGAGGGGGTCCAGCCGTGTACGGGCGAATCGCAGGTAGACCGCGGAGATCGTCACCACGGAGGCGAAGGACAGCAGAACGAACAGCAGGCCCACGTTCATGGGGCCGCCGAGCCCCTGGCGGAAGACGTCCGGGGCGAAGGTGGCGAGCGCGCACCCGGCGAACCACCACCCGAAGAAGATGACACTCGCCCAGAGGATGAAGGCATTCGATTGCCGACGCAGGGCCTTGAACTGAGCGCTGTCATGTACGGCGACGTAGCGGTCGGCAGCCGCCGGCGAGTTCATCGTGCCCATGACACCTCCTCCTGTTGAGGACGCCGTGGATACGACGTCGTGGCGTGGCGGTCAGGACAGCAGTCTCGGACCCCGAATCCCGCGCGGGCATCGCCCATTCACGGGATCAGGGACGTGCGGTGGTGAAATGGCGTGGCGCGTCGGCCGAACCGCGTGAACAGGTGATGTCCGGTAGGGGCGCGGCCGCCGATGGTGTCTGAATGACCTCGGCTCCGGAGAAGACCACGTGGACGTACGACGATTTCACGAGCGGCGAGCTCGACCCCGCCCGCTGGCAGATCATGGCGATTGACGGGGCCGACGGAAAGCCGCAGCAATACCGGGACCGCAACGCGCGGGCGCGTACCGGTGACGGACGATTCGAACTGACCGTGAACCCGTTCAGCCGCTTTCACGACACGGACCCACGGCAGAACAACGCCAAGCAGATGTACCGGTCCGTCCGGCGCTTTTCCGTCCCGGCGGCCGGAGAGCTGACGTTCGAGGTCGACATGGGGGTGCGGACCTACGGCCAGATCCCCCACGACCCGCTCGACGCCTTCGGCACCGTCAACCTCTTCGACCTGGAGACCGGCGTGGTGCTCAATGCCGCCGCGACCAATGACACCGTCTACGCGCTGGTCGAACGCCTGGTGATCCCGGGAGTGACCGAGGCGCACGAGCACTACGTCCACCGCGTGGTCCTGGAGGTGCCGACGGAGCCGGGTCGTGAGCACCGCTACGCCATCTCCTACCGGCCCGGGACGTCGCGGGTGGAGTTCCGCGTCGACGGCCGACTCGCCTACTGGGCAGGGCTTCCGGTTCCGGTGACGGGCTTCCACGCGGGCATGGGCCTCTTCTCGGCCCGTGATCTCTCCCGCTACGCGCGCGCGGAGCGGGAGCACGGACAGGGGGCGACCGGCCGGTGGGGCCGGTGGCAGATCACGACATGCGTCAGATGAGCACGTCGCCGCCGTCGATGTTCAGGTTGATGCCGTTGATCGAGCGGTTCTCCAGCAGGAACGTGATCGCCTCGGTGCAGTCCTGCATCGTCACCGGCCGCCTGGTGAGCGCGCGCGTCGCCGCGGCCTCGCGTGCACCGGGCTTGTCGCTCCAGAACGGTGTGTCGGAGACGATGCTCGGGTGCAGGGCGTTGACGCGGATCGGTGAGAGCTCCACCGCCAGCGTTCTGACCAGCGCGCCGATGCCGCCGTTCGCGGTCGTCACGGTCGTGGAGCCGGGATAGGGACGGTGACTGGCGAGCCCCCCGAGGAGGACGACCGCGCTGTCGTCCGGCATCCGCTCGGCCAGGGCGTGCAACACCGCGGTGTATCCGGTGAGTTTCACCGTCAGCAGGCGGGTCGCGTCGGCCGGCCGGTATCCGCGCACCGTGTTGTGGTCCCGGTTGACCGCCGCGAGCACCAGCCGGTCCACGCGTGACACGTCGGCGAGACCGGCCTCGATCTGTTCCGGGTCGGTCAGGTCCAAGGCGATCGCGCGGGTCCTGCCGCCGATCTCGTCGGCCACGGCCTTGGTCCGTTCCTCCGTACGGCCGGTGATGACCACGTCGTTTCCTCGGTCGGCGCACGACTGGGCGAAATGCCGCCCCAGCCCCGATGTTCCGCCGATGACGACGACCTGCGTGCGATCGGACATTGATGTGTCCCTCCCTGTATTCGAGTGATCCGTAGGTGACTTCTACGGTGCTTCGACGGCCGCCGGCCGGTTCACCAACTCGGCCAGGACATCGGCCACGGAAATCGGCACGGCGCAACGATCCGCGGCATAGCGCAGAGCCATGAGGTGGTCGTCGAGCGTCAGGTCCGCCAGCGCGTCCGCCACGAGGAACGGCTGGATGTCGCGACTGAACGCGTCGCAGGCGGTGATGAGACACCCCATGTGCGCGTACACCCCGCAGACGATGAGCTGATCCCGCCCCGCGAGCCGTAGCCGTTCCTCCAGGTCGCTGCGGAAGAACGCGCTGTAGCGCCACTTGGTCAGCACCGTGTCGCCCGGCTCGGGGGCGACGTCGTCGACGATGCCGCGGTCGGCCTCCTCGGTGCCCATGCCCGGGCCCCAGAAGTCGTTCAGCAGCCCGCGGTCCCGCGAGCTCATGCCACCCGGCTGTGCCGTGTACATCACCGGCACCCCGGCGGCGCGCGCCACCGCCAGCACCTTCGTGACGTTGCCGACCAGCTCGTTCAGCGGCGACTGCCCGGCCGGGAAAGGCCGCAGAAAGTACCGCTGCATGTCGTGCACCAGCACGACGGCCCGGTCCGGATCCGGGCGCCAGGGGACCGCCGCGCTCGGCAGATCAGCGGCGCCGGGCATGCGGTAGGGCGCGATGGGGGTCATGGCCATGGTTCGCCTCCTGTTTCCGTACGCTGACGTCACACGTGCAGGGCCGCGCCGCCGTCGACATACAGGTCGTGCATGGTGACGTGGCCGGCCTGGTCGGACACCAGATACGCGACGGCCTCGGCCACGTCCCTCGGCTCGGCCACCTTCCGCAGCGGGATACCGACGCGATACGCGGCCGGCGAACCCTCGATCGCCTGCCGGGGATCGGCGTCGTCGCCGAGCATCGAGCGCAGCATCGGGGTGTCGGTCGAACCGGGCGAGACGACGTTGCACCGGATTCCGAAGTCGGACAGCTCCAGCCCCAGGCACCGGGTGAACTGGGCGGACGCGGCCTTCGACGCAGCGTACGCGGCCATCTCCACGCGCGGCACACCGGCGGCGTTCGACGCCACGGTCACCATCGCGCCACGACGGCGGTGCATCATCCGCCGGGCCACGGCGCGCGACACATGGAACACGCCGCCCGCGTTGACCGAGAAGATCTCGTCCCACTGCCGGTCGGGCAGGTCGACGACCCGGCCGGTGTGCAGGACGCCGGCCGCGTTGACGAGAATGCCGATGGGCCCCTGCTCGTCCTCCACGCGCCGTACGAGCGTGTCCACGGCCCGGCTGTCGCACACGTCCACGGCGTGGCCGCGCACGGACATGCCCTTGGCCTCGAGTTCGGTCACGACGGTGGCGAGCGCCTCGCCGTTGCGGTCCACGGCCGCCACGTGCGCTCCCGCCGCCGCCAAGGTGGCGGCCACGGCGGCGCCGATGCCCTGGGCCGCACCGGTGACCAGTGCGACCGTCGACTCGATCCCGGTCAGCTCCATCAAGAACTCCTGCTGGTCATGGCGGCTTCCTCGGCGTCGTACCCGAACAGCCACTGGTGGTGGTCCAGGCCCGATGCGGCCTGGGCGGCGGTGTCGCGGCGGTGCTGCTCTTCCCCGTCGGCCAGGTGGAAGGCCTTGGCGTTGTCGCGTGACTGGCGCTGTATCCGCGTGATGCGCGGCAGTCGGATCCGCTCGTAGCGGCGCAACGCCCCGCTCAGGCCGCCCGAACCCGCTTCGGACAGACAGACCGCGAGCACGACGGCGTCCTCGACCGCCTGGTTCGCCCCCTGCGCCTGGAAGGGCAGCATCGGATGCGCCGCATCACCGATGACGGTCACCCGGCCCGAGCTGAGCCGGTCGATGCCGTCCCGGTCGTGCAGCGCCCATCTGCTGACCGTCTCCGCCGCGCCGATCAGTTGGGCGACGTCGTCGTGCCAGCCCTTGTACGCGGCTGCGAGCTCGGCCACGTCACCCCGCGCCGACCAGGACTCCTCCCGCCAGTCCGAGGCCGCGACGGTCGCGCCGAAGCTCACCTGGCGCCCGGCGGACACCGGGTAGCACACACAGTGCTGGTCCGGTCCGAACCACAACCGCACCCGTGGCTCGGCGAGCAGCCGTGGCACACGCTCGGCCGGCACCAGGCCCCGGTAGATGGTCTGCCCGGAGTACCGGGGCCGGTCCGTCACGATCTGTTCCCGCACCACGGAATGGATGCCGTCGGCGCCCACGACCAGATCCGCCGTGACGACCGTGCCGTCCGCGAGATGCAGGTGCGCCGCGCCGTCGTCCTGCGTCACGGCGACGCAACGGGCGCCCAGGTGCACCCGGTCGGAGGGGATCAGCGCGAGGAGGCTGCTGTGCAGGTCGGCGCGGTGCACGGTGTAGTACGGCGCCCCGAAGCGACGGTGGCACGCCTCGCCGAGCGGAGTCCGCTGCAGCAAGGTGCCGTCGTCCCAGCGGCGCATCTCGATCGCCTGCGGTGCGACCGCGATGCTGCGCAGCCGATCGCGCAGTCCGAGGCGGCGAAGGAGCCGGCTGGCGTTGGGCGCCACCTGTACCCCCGCGCCGACCTCGGTCAGCCGCCCCGCCTGTTCGTAGACGTGGCAGTCGATGCCGGCCTTGCGCAGCGCGACGGCCAGGACGAGCCCCGCGATGCCGCCTCCGGCCACGGCCACCCTCATCTGCGGCATGTCGTCCTCCTCAGTAGTAGAGGAGCGCTTTGCCCCAGTCCTCGTCGGGCCCGAACAGGCTGCGCGGCTTGACCACGTCCGGCATGGCGGTCAGCGCCTCATGGGGTATCAGCGTTCCCGGGGCGAGGCCGATGACCTCGCTGTCGACACCGAGCACGGCGCGCACCGAAGCCGCCAACTCCGCCTGGGCGGCGGCCCGATGCTCGTCGGGCACCTCGATCTCGATGCGCAACGCCGACGGTTCCGCCTTCGCCCGCCAGAACAGCACCTCGTAGGAGTCCGGCAGGGAGAAGACCAGCTCTTCCAGCTTGTGCTGGGTGATCGTCGAGCCGCCGACCCGGTGGCCGAACGCCGCCCGTCCGAGCACCTGGACCGTGGGCAGGCCCCAGCCGCACGCACAGTCGTCGTACGAGACCGACACGTTGTCCTCGAGGTTGTAGCGCAGCAGGGGCATCGCCTCGCGGAACAACGGAGTGACCACGAGCTCGCCTTCGCCCTCCGCGCTGACGGAGCCGGTGTCCGGGTCGTACACCTCGAACAGTGCCCGGTCGGCCCACAGATGCATCCGGCCGTGCTCGCACTCTCCGGCGAGGCTGCCGGTCTCCGTGGAGCCGTACTCCTCGATCACCGGCACTCCCCACAGCCGGCTGATGCGGCGGCGGCGGGCGTCGGTGAGCGGTTCACCGCCCACGAACAGTGCCCGCAGGCCGGGGAAGTCGGCGCCGGGCCGGTGCCCGGCAGCCTTCGCGGCGGCGGCCCAGATGAGGCACTCGGTCGGCACCGACCAGGTCAGCGAGACCTCCAGATCGTGCATGACCCGGACCACGCGGGCGTACGGCATGGCCAGCGAGCGGTTGTCGCCGGGCACCACGGTGGCTCCGTGCAACCGGCCCGCGGCGTGCGCGAGATGGCCCGTCAGGAGCAGCGCGTAGGGCGTGCGCACCAGGAAGGTGTCCGCGCCCGAGATGCCGATCCATTTACGGGCGAAGCGCTCGGCCAGGTCGACCCAGTCGTCCGCCGTGTAGTACGAGGGCGTGGGGTGGCCCGCGGTCCCGCTCGACTCGTGATACGTCGCCAGCTGTTCCTTCGGGACGCCGAGCATGCCGAAGGGGTAGTTGTCCCGCAGGTCCTGCTTGGTCGTCAGCGGCAGTGCGGCGAGCTCGGCGGGGGTCGAGGGCAGGGCGGCCTCGTTCAGGCGCCGGCGGTAGAAGGCTGAGCGGGCGGCCCGGGCGACGGTCTGCGGCAGTTGCTTCTCCTGCAGGCGCCGCACCTCCTCCGGGCCGTTCCACTGGCCGAGTTGAGGCAGGCTCGAACGGGGGTCAGTCACCGCTTTTCCTCTCCCAAGAGTCGATGCGCGTTGTCCCAGGCGATCTGCCGCCACTGCTCGGGCGGTAGCCGCAGCGCCTGGAACTTGGCCAGCTCCACGGTCGGGTGCTGGAGCGGATACTCGGAGCCGAACACCACCCGCCCCGCGCCGAGGCGGGTCAGGGCGGCCTGCGCCACACACGTGTAGCCGCCCGAGGTCTCCAGAAAAATGTTGGTCTCGTCCCGGATCAGGGTCAGTGCGTGGAAGTCGATGTTGCCGATGCCGCTGTGCCCGAGCACGAATCGCAACCGCGGGAAGCGCCGGGCCAGGCCGACCAGGTCGGCCACCTCCGCTCCGGGACGGCTCAGGCACACCACGTACACCGGATGACCGAACTCGGCGGCCACGCCGACGAGTTCGTCGACACGGGGATCGGCAAGGCCGACCCCGTGCACGGCGGGTGAGACCTCCAGGCCGCGGAACTCGGCGGCCCGGGCGCGGTACTCCTCGCTGGACCGGTGCGGATTGGCGAAGAAGAACGGCACCAGGCGCCCGTCGGAGTCCGCGCACGTCTTCAGCACGGCGTCGTTGTCGGCGTCGGTCTCGACATGTCCGCCCTCGACGAGCTGGCGGGACAGGCGGTCCAGGTCGATCGTGCCGCCCGCGCACACCACGGCCCGCGCCAGGCCGCAGTCGTCCATGGCCGCCAGCAGCCGTCCCCCGGCCCCCGGCCGGGGGACCAGTCGTACGTGGAAATCCAGCACAGGCTGTGTCGTCATCGCGGGCTCCGCGCGCCGCGCGTCGAGGCCGTCACTCACTTCTCGATGCAGAACTCGTCGATCGGGTAGCCGACGTGCCGCTGCTCGGCCGGCAGATGGCCGAGCACCTTCGTGCCCGCCGTCAGGTCCGTGACGTTGAGGACCGTGCCGCCCGGACCGAGCACGCGTACGTGCCAGTCGTCCTGGACGATGAGGTTGACCTTCACCCCCGAGGCCGCGACCAGGTCGATCGCCAGCAGCGGACGGGTCTCGATCTTCACCCGGCCCACGGTGACGACCCGTGACTTGCCCTGCGCGTCGACGGCGAGCACCCGGCCTCCGGAGACGAGCTCACTGAGGTAGTTGGTGCGCCCCTCGGCCGACAGGGTGTACGAGTGCAGCGCACCGGCGTTGACGCGGAACGGCCGCGTCGGCATGTAGGGCAGCGGGTGGGTCTCGCTGCAGCACAGGATCATGCCGGTGGAGTGCGATCCGACGAGGATGCCCTCGTCGAGCCGGAAGTTCGTGCAGGTGTCGACGCACGCCCGCTCCCCCATGCCCACGCGCCGGATGCCGGTGACCTCCAGCTCCACCAGCGGCAGGTCGGCGGCCTTGCTGACGGCGGCGGCCTTCAGCTCGGTGGCCTCTCCCACCGTGCGCGGAGCGAGCATCACGCCGTCGGAGCCGTGCTCGAGAACGCCGAAGACGATCTCGCCCTCCTCGACGTCGGCCACCTGCGTGATGATGCTGCCGTCCGCCCCGGCCGCGGCGGCCAGCACGATCTCCAGCGGGATCTTGGTGGGGTCCCGGAAGTACAGGAGGCTCCACTTGTCCAGGCGCGCCGCACGGCAGGCGTCGTCGAGGCTCGCGGCGTCCGTGATCTCCACGTAGCGGCCGAACTCGACACCGGGGTACTGCACCGCCAGCTCGGCGGGCTCCCCGTGGCGGGCCGGGTCGACTATGACCAGGTCCGCGGGTTCCAGCTTCTCCGGCAGCACCTGGTTCTGCGGGAACAGGACCTTCTTCACCGTCGGGGGAAGCGTCTCCAGGTCGGCCGGGTCGGCCGCCACGATGGCGTCCACCCGTTGGTGGACGGCTTCCTCGACGATGGCTTCCTTGGCACCGTTCGCGCTACGGATGTCCAGCCAGCACAGCTTCACAGAAATCTCCTTGGAGAGCGGTAAGAGAGTCAGGACGTAAGGGCGAGCCGGTTGTCGACGCCGTCCCGGTCGGGCAGGCGCCTCGATTCGTGCACGAGCCGGGCGATCGACGCGGCCATCCAGCCGGGCTGATCGGCCTGGAAGACGTTGCGGCCCATGGCCACACCGGACGCACCGCCCCGCAGCGCGTCGGACACATGGGCCAGCACGATGTCGGTCTCGGCCGAGCGGGGGCCGCCGGCCACGATGACGGGGATCGGGCAGGCGGCCACCACCTGCGCCATCCGCTCAGGGGTGCCCGCGTAGTCGGTCTTGACGATGTCCGCGCCGAGATCGGCCGCCAACGACGCGGCGTGCGCGACCAGTTCCGGGGCCCGCGAGTCACTGATCTGCGGACCGCGGGCGTACACCATGGCCAGCAGCGGCACGTTCCAGCGCTCGCACTCGCCCGCCACGGCGGCCAGGTCCGCGACCTGCCGGGCCTCCTGGTGCGATCCCAGGTTGACGTGCACGCTGACCGCGTCGGCGCCCAGACGCAGGGCCTCTTCCACGTGAGCGACCAAGTACTTCGCGTCCGGATCGGGAGCGTGTCGCGTGCTCGCGTTCAGATGCATGATCAGCGACATGTCGCCGAACCATCCGTGATCGACATGACGCAGGCTGCCCTTGTGCAGCACCACGGCATCGACCCCGGTGCCGGCCAGCTCGCCGAGCAGGGAGTTCAGGTCCCCGCGAGGCAGCGGTCCGTCGGTGACGGAGTGATCGAGCGGCACGACGAGCAGGCGCCCGTCGCCATGCCGGAACAGGCGTCGCAGGCGGAGGTCGCGAGCGAACGTAGCGTTGTGTACAGCAACCACTGTGTCCTGCCTCTCTCAAACGGTGGCGGAACGCCCGGAGTTCACGGACATGCCGCCTGTCGGCTGGGACCGGTCGAGCTGGAACTCGCGATGGAGGGTTTCGACGGCGTCGACGGTGCGTTCGCGCGGCACGATCACCGAGAGCCGCATCTGGGACGTGGACATCCAGCTCGTGGGAATGCCGGCCGCGGCGAGGGCCGCCATGAGCCTGGCCGTGTACTCCGGGCGGCTGAGCAGGCCCATCCCGACCACCGAGACCTTGCCGACGTTCTCGTCGAAGTGCACGCCTCCGCCGAAGGCGTCCGTCAGCTCGTGCAGCGCGGCCCGCACCGGGTCCGCCTGGCTGCGGCGGATCGTGAATCCCATGCGGAACTCGCTCTCGTGGGGCCCGGACCTGGCGACCAGATCCACCACCGTTCCCTGGGCGGCCAGCACCTCGAACACGTCAGGGGCCAGGTCCCGGCGGATGTCGCGGCAGTGCACCAGGACGCGGGCGACGTCGGTGTCGTGGGTGACCGCCACCACCGCGCGCCGTGTCTCCAGCGGGCGGCCGTCCTGCCGTTCGGCAACGGTCGTCCCCCGTGCCTGCGTTGACGCGTTGCGGACGCGCACTTCGACCCCTTCCATTGCGGCCAGTTCGATGCAGCGGGTGTGCAGAATGCGTGCGCCCGCGAACGCCATCTCCGCCATGACGCCGGGATCGACCCAGGGCAGGCAGCGAGCCGCGGGCAGGATGCGTGGGTCGGCGCTGAAGACGCCGTCCACGTCGGTGTAGATCTCGCAGGCCGAGGCGCCCAGTTGGGCGGCCAGCGCCACCGCGGTGGTGTCGGAGCCGCCGCGTCCGAGCGTGGCGACGTCCCCGGCGTGGTCGACCCCTTGGAAGCCGGTGACCACGGCGACCGCGCCGCCGTCCGTGGCAGCCCTCACCCGCACCGCCTCGATCCCCTCGATGAGCGCGTCGCCGTGCCGCTCGGTGGTACGTATCCCGGCTTGCCGCCCGGTGAGTGACACCGCCGGCACGCCGAGCCCGTTGAGGGTCAGTGCCATCAGCGCGGCCGACTCGCACTCGCCCACCGCGAGGAGTTGGTCGAGTTCCCGGGACGGCGCCGCGGCGCCCACGTCCGCCGCGAGCCGCAGCAGATCATCCGTCCTGCCGCCGCGCGCCGAGACGACCACGGCGACCGACGATCCGCGACGCCGCGCCTCGGCGACGCGCAGGGCGGCGTGGCGAACGCGGTCGAGCGTCTGCAAAGAGGTACCGCCATATTTTTGGACCAGCACATCCACAGTCGTTTTCACCGCTCTCGTCGACCCGGTATGCCACGACAGTAATTGCGCCGCACCTGCCCGCCCACTACCTGCGTGAGTAGTGCGCTCCTTTCAGATATTCACGCCATGGCGTGGTGCGTTACCGGAAACACGCGATGGCGGCATCACGTCATTGTGCGACGCTTTTTGCCGCCGCAGTATCCAGGGGCGTGATCTGATCTCACGCAAAGGGGAGCGAAATGTACGGGACGGATTCGAGCACGGCCGGTCCCCCGCACGCGCTGGCCGGACTCGGCGACGACGGGCGTCCGTTCGCCCTTCTGCACCGGCCCGGCGCGTCGCCACACGCACTCGTGGAGGTGCTGACCGGCGAGGTCCGCGCAGTCGGCAGCCTCGCCGAACTGCCTCTGCCCGACCAGCCGACGGGCGACTCACGGCACGATCTGCTCGTGGCGGTCCCCTACCGGCAGATCACCGAACGCGGCTTCGACTGCATCGACGATCACGCGCCGCTGCTCGCCATGCGCGTACACGAGCAGACCGAACTCCCCCTCAGCGAGGCCTTGCTGGGCCTTCCCGCGCGTGACGTGCACGTGTCCGCCTCCGGCTTCGACATCAGCGACGAGGACTACGCGGCGATCGTCGAGCGGGTCCTGGGCGACGAGATCGGGCAAGGAGCGGGATCGAACTTCGTCATCAGACGCTCCTTCACGGCGCGGCTCGACGACCACTCGATCTCCACGGAGCTCGCGATCTTCCGCCGGCTCCTGACCGGTGAACTGGGGTCGTACTGGACCTTCCTGTTCCACACCGGCGCGGGCACCTTCATCGGCGCGTCGCCCGAACGGCACGTCAGCAGGGACGCCGACGGCACCGTCTCGATGAATCCCATCAGCGGAACGTACCGACACCCTGTGACCGGCCCGGACATTGCCGGTCTTCTGGATTTCCTGAACGACCCCAAAGAGGCCAATGAGCTCTATATGGTCGTCGACGAAGAACTGAAAATGATGGCCCGTATGTGCACGTTCGGCGGGCAGGTCCACGGACCGTTCCTCAAGGAAATGGCGCGCCTGACGCATTCCGAATACGTCCTGACCGGGCACAGCGAGCTCGACGTGCGCGACGTGCTGCGGGAGACCCTGCTCGCCCCGACCGTCACCGGCAGCCCCCTGGAGAACGCCTTCCGGGTCATCCGCCGTCATGAGACGACGGGCCGCGGTTACTACGGCGGTGTCCTCGCGCTGATGGGACACGACGCTGCGGGCAGCCGCACCCTCGACTCGGCCATCATGATCCGCACCGCCGAGATCGGTGGCGAGGGCCAACTGCGCCTGGGCGTGGGCGCTTCCCTCGTCCGCGACTCCCGACCGGGTTCCGAGGTGGCCGAGACCCGGGCCAAGGCCGCGGGCATGCTCGAGGCGCTCGGCCTCACCGGGACACGCTCCGACACCAGCGACGCCTCCACCGGCCTGACGCCGGCACACCCGTCGCCGACCGTCCACCCCTTGGTGCGCCGGGCACTGCGCACCCGCAACACCACGCTCTCGCGCTTCTGGCTCGACGGGCCGCACGCCAGACGACCCGACCCGGCGCTGGAGGGCCGGCACGTGCTGGTCGTCGACAACGAGGACACCTTCACGGGGATGCTCGGCCATCAACTGCGCGCCCTTGGCCTGCGCACCACGATCACACGCTTCGACCAGCCGCTCCCCCCGGCGGGCTTCGACCTCGTCGTCGTCGGCCCCGGCCCCGGCGACCCGCGCGACACCACCGACCCACGCATGAACACGCTGCGCGCGCTCACCCGTGACCTGCTCGAAGGTGACGTGCCGTTCCTGTCCATCTGCCTGGCCCACCAGATACTCGCCCACGAGCTCGGTCTCGATCTCGTGCGGCGCGCGGTGCCCAACCAAGGAGTGCAGAAGCGGGTCGACCTGTTCGACCGCGCTGAGCTCGTGGGCTTCTACAACACCTATGCCGCCCGCACCGAGCACGACTTCATTCCCGGGACCGGGCAGCGCAAGCCCATCGACATCAGCCGCAATCCCCGTACCGGCGAAGTGCACGCCCTGCGCGGCGCGGGATTTCAGTCCGTGCAGTTCCACCTCGAATCCATCCTCACCCAACACGGCCCGCAGATCCTCGGCGACCTGCTCGCCTCCCTGCTGGAAAAGAACTGGAGGCTTTGATGAACGGCAACAGGAGAGCAACGGTCGAGGGGACCGGCCGGGCCACGGACATCACGCTGCGGGTGTGCCAGGCCCTGCTGGTGCTGGTGTTCCTGGCCGCCGGCGCCGCGAAGCTCGCCGGCGCGGAGGCGATGGTCGAGGCCTTCGACCAGATCGGGGCCGGCCAATGGCTCAGGTACGTCGTCGGCTGCGTCGAACTTCTGGGGGTCGTCGGGCTCCTGGTACCGCGCCTGGTCGGCCTCGCCGCGCTCGGGCTGGTCGGCCTGATGGTCGGAGCGGTGATCACGAATGTCGTCGTCGACGCCTTCTCGCTCCTGGCCGTGATCCTGCTCCTGCTGAGCACGATGGTCGCGTGGGGGCGACGGGACCGGACCAAGGCGCTCTTGCCGCAGCAGCAGTAGATGCCGCAAAGCTACTGCGCGCGCGGTAGTGGATCGTTCGTCCGCGAGAGCGACTCCTGCGGGACAAGGTCCGGTTAAGGTGCGCGTATGACCACAGGACTGTCCAGAGTCTGGGCCCAGACCAAGGACTGGGTGATCGCGATCGGCGTGACGGCGACACTCCTCGTCACCGCGCTGGCCGAGGATCACTCCGCCACGGATCTCGACTCACTCGGCTACGCACTTGTCGTGGCCAGCGGCCTCGCACTCATCGCCCGTCGGCGAACTCCCCTGCTCGTCCTGGTCGTCACGGGGCTGTGCGTGGCGGGTTACAACGCGGCGGGCTTCGAAGTGCCCGCCGTGGCCTACCTGTTCGCGGTGTACGCCGCCGTGCGGGCCGGGCACCGTCTGTTCACCGTGCTCACCTCTGTGGCCCTGTTGATCCTTCTGCCGCTCGCCGTCCTGGCCTCCCCGGCGGACGAGGCGACGGCCGAGGCGCTGGCCCAGGCCCGCAGCGTCCTCGAGATCGCCTGGCTGGTCGCGGCCGGCGCCGCGGGCGAGGCGCTGCGGCAGGCCGAGCGGCGGGCCGACGAGGCCGAGCGCACCCGCGAGGAGACCGCGCGGCTGCGGGCGACGGAGGAACGACTGCACATCGCACGGGAGTTGCACGATTCGCTCACCCACCAGATCTCCATCGTCAAGGTGCAGTCCGAGGTCGCCGTCCATCTGGCCCGCAAGCGCGGCGAGCAGGTGCCCGAGGCGCTTCTCGCGATCCAGGTGGCCGGCCGTGAGGCGACCCGGGAGCTGCGGGCGACGCTGGAGACACTGCGCGATGACACCGTCCAGCCGCTCTCGCACGGGCTCGACCACCTCCCTGAACTGGTGCAACGCGCGCATGGGATCGGTCTGAAGACGACGCTGACGATCGAGGGCCAGCGGCATGACGTACCGGACGCGGTGGACCGCACGGCCTACCGGATCGTCCAGGAGTCGCTGACCAACACCGCCCGCCACGGGGCGGCCGCCAGCGCGTCGGTCCGCATCGACTACCTCCCCGACGCCCTGTCCATTCAGGTCGACGACGACGGCAACGCCAAGCCGGGCACCGCCCCGGTGCCCGGCGTCGGACTGCTCGGGATGCGCGAGCGGGTCACCGCCCTCGGCGGTCGACTGCGCGCGGAACCACGTACCGAGGGCGGCTTCACCGTCCGGGCCGAGCTCCCCGTGGCGAGGATTTCATGATCCGTGTACTGCTTGTCGACGACCAGCCGCTCCTGCGCAGCGGCTTCCGGGCGCTGCTCGACGCCGAGGACGACATCGAGGTGGTGGCCGAGGCCGCCAACGGCAAGGAGGGTCTGGCCCTGGCCCGGGAGCACCTGCCCGACCTCGCCCTCGTCGACATCTCGATGCCCGTCATGGACGGCATCGAGACGACCCGGGAGGTCGCCGCGGACCCGGTCCTGACGCAGATGCACGTCGTCATCCTGACCAACTACGGCCTGGACGAGAACGTCTTCAACGCGCTGCGTGCCGGCGCCGCCGGTTTCCTCGTCAAGGACATCGTGCCGGAGGACCTCCTGCACGCCGTCCGTGTCGCCGCGCGCGGAGACGCCCTGCTGGCGCCCTCGATCACCAAGATGCTCATCAACCGCTATGTCGCGCAGCCGCTCGGCACCGAGGCGGGCACCGGCCTCGACGAGCTGACCAACCGTGAGCGCGAGGCCGTCGTCCTGGTCGCGCAGGGCCTGTCCAACGAAGAGATCGCGGACAGCATGGTGATCAGCCCGCTGACCGCGAAGACCCACATCAACCGGGCGATGCACAAGCTCCAGGCCCGCGACCGCGCCCAACTCGTCGTCCTGGCCTACGAATCCGGGCTGGTGTCCCCCCGCAGCCGCTGACGCGGGCGGGGGGACCCGGCGCGGCCTCAGATGAAGTCCATCGCTCCCGGCTGCCACTTGTAGTGGGACTCGATCTTGTAGTACTCCCCTTCGGGGGACAGGGCGACGCCGTAGACGAACTTACGATCCGCGCCGCCGTACGGGACGCTGCGCACGAACCGCTCTATCTGCGGCTCGATCCGCACGGGAAGCGAGTCCAGATCGGTGGTGGTCACGGCGTAACAGATCCGTTCGATCCTTGAGGAGTCCCAGTTCAGGGTGATGTAGAGGCCGAACGCCTGCTCGCTGAGCTTGAGCATCCGCTCGCTCGGTTCGACCATGCCGGTCTCCCGGAGCATCGACACGATGGTCTGCGGTTCGAAGCAGGCGGCGGGCACGTCGTTGAAGTAGATGTTCACCGTTCTGTGCGGGTAGTCGAGGCCGACCACGCCGACTCTGTCGCTCAAGCCATGGCGGGTGAACAGATCCATGTTCTCGGCCAGGGCGCGTGGCATGGAGGGGAGGTCGGCGATCTTGGACAGCTCCTGGAGGTCGTCCGGAGTGAAGAACGCGTAGACCTTCTTGAAGCCTCCGACGACGCCGAAGTCGATGCCGTAGCTGTCGATGGGGCAGCGCCCCTGGAGCTCCGAGAGCAGGGCGCCGGCCGGATGCTCCGTCTGCGCGGTGAGTCCCTTCGACAGGGCGAGCGCGTAGGGATCGCGGTCCTTGGGGTGCGTCGTGAAGCGGCAGTCGAGCTCCCCCACGTGGCGGACGCCGGTGGCCACCCGGAAGGCGACCACGGTGGCTTCCTGCGTGAACGCGTCCCCGTACGCGGTCAGGACGGGCAGGACCGTCTCGGGCGAGCAGGGCACGTCCAGCTGTCGCGCTGCTTCCTCGATGGCCGCATAGAGCTCCGCCACCTCGGTGGTCTGAGACATCTGTCCTCCAACTTCCGGGCCTGGCCCGGTCTTTGACGAGACGGGATCGGTGCGCTGGTGCGGCTAGCGCGGCTCATAGATGCGCTTGTGGCCCAGAAGTCCGGCCAGCCGGTACGGCCCCGTGGTTTCCCTCGGCACCAGATGGTCCTGGCCGTCGGCCGGGAAGGACTGCTCGTGCAGGTCGCGATACCTGGCGTAATCGATGTTCTGACGCCGGTCGATCGCCTCACGGTGCGCTTCGGTTCGCAGGTGCGCCCGGTACCCGGGGACGACGGTGCCGGCGAAGAACTCCGCGACACTGCCCGACCCGTAGCTGAGGAAGCCGATGGCCTCGCCGGTCAGGTCGTCGGCGTGGTCGAGCAGCGCGGCGAGGCCGAGGTAGGTCGACGCGGTGTAGCTGTTGCCGACGTCGGCGTTGTACGTCGTCGTGTGCCCGAGGGCACGGGTGATCTCGCTCTCGTCGGTGTCGTGCCCGCAGTGGTGGAGCAGGTGCCTGTGCGCCTTGAAGGCCATCTTCGTGAACGGCTGGTGGTAGCAGAACGCCCTGAAGGCAGCCGGCCCGCGGCCGCCCTGCTCGGCGTAGTCCTTCCACGCCCCCTCCACCGCCTGCAGATACGCGGAGATGGACTCCTGCCCGTCGACCAGAGCGGTGGTGCGGTAGTTCGGCCGCCAGAAGTCCATGACGTCCGCGGTGAAGACACCCGACGGGTCCTCGATCCGCACCAGGGCGGGGTCGGCGCCGACCAGCATGGCCACCGCGGCCGCTCCCTGGGTGGCCTCACCGGGACTGCCCAGTTCATACCGCGAGACATCGGAGGCGATCACCAGCACCTGCTGCGAGGGGTCGCGGTGCACCAGTCCGACGGCGAACTGCAGGGCCGCCGTCGCGCCGTAGCAGGCCTGCTTGAGCTCGACGACCCGGGTCGCCGACGGCAGACCCAGCAGCGAATGGACGTAGATCCCGGCGGCTTTGGACTGATCGACGGATGTCTCCGTCGCGAAGACCACCGTCCGGATCCGGTCGCCACCGTGCCGGGCGATGACGGGCGCGGCGGCGGCCGCCGCCATGGTCACGATGTCCTCGTCGGCGGCGGGCACGCTCATCGCACGCTGACCGATGCCCACGTGGTACTTGGCGACGTCGGTGCCGGTCTCGGCGGCCAGCGTCGCGTGCGTCAGGACGTACTGCGTCGTCGCGAAGGAAAGGTCGTGGATTCCTATGGCGGTTTCCCCGGACATCAGCGGCCTCCGGCCTTCGTGGTCGCGGGCTTGCGCTCCAGGTGGACATGGGCCCGCATCAACTCGCCCGGATTCGTCTGGGCCGCGAGGAGGGAGAGTTCGCCGCACAGCACCGTCGCCGCCCCGATGACGGCGAGCCTGCGGGCGTTGTCGCCCGGTTCGCGCGCGCTCCGGCAGCCCAGCCGGGTCAGGTTCTCCTCGACGAAGTCGAGCCCCTTGCCGTTGCCGACCGTGCCGACGATCAGGTTCGGCAGGGTGCAGGAGAAGTAGAGGTCGCCGTCTCGGTCCTCGGCCACCGTCATGCCCTGGGAACCCTCGACGATGTTGGCCGCGTCCTGGCCCGTCGCGAGGTAGAAGGCGAGCAGCATGTTCGCGTAGTGGGCGTTGGCCGAGCGGATACCGCCGGCGAGCACGGTGCCGATCATGTTCTTGTGGACGTTCAACTCGGCTATCGCGGCGGCCGAGGTGTGCAGCACGTCATGGACGATGTCGCGCGGGACGATCAGTTCCGTGACCACGTTCTTGCCGCGACCGAGGATGCCGTTGATCGCGGTGGCTTTCTTGTCGGTGCAGTAGTTTCCCGAGATCGATCCGTACCTGATGCCCGGCACGGTGTGCAGGATGTGCGTCAGGAGTGCGTCGGCGGCGAGCGTGGCCATGTTGTGTCCGGAGGCGTCGCCGGTGGTGAACTCGAACCGGAGAAACAGCAGGTTGGCCGCTATCTCGTGGCGGAACCCGATCAGCTCGGTGAATCTGCTGCACTTGCGGACGATGTCGCGCAGTTCGTCGAGCCGCGCGTCGATCTCCAGGGCGGCCATGTACGCGGTCTGTGCGTCCTCGGCCTTGACGTACACCGAGCGTGTCATCCGGTCGTCGACGAGCGTGGCGGTGATCCCCTGCTCGACCATCATGGAGATCTTCGCGCCACGGCGGACGGAGGGCCACAGCGGCGACTCGTAGGTGGCGAGCGGCACTTCTGTCTCGGTGGTCGCGGTGTTTCCCGAGATCCTCAGGGGGCCGACCCATCTCATGGGAACGCCGGCCGTGGTCTGCGTGTCGTTCATCGGGTGCTTCCCATCGTCTCGTGAGTGGTGCCGTAGGAACTGGAGCGAGTGGCGAGCCGCCGGGTCTCGATGCCCCGGTCGGCGCAGAAGGCCCGCAGTTCACCCCGGACGAGCACGTCGCATCGGGTCAGGTCGGCGGGCGTCCGCGCGCCCAGTACGGTCATCAGTGCTTCGAGCTGATCGAGCCACGCGGAGATCTGCGAGATGAGCGCCGGCACACCGCCGTCGAGCACTGTCTTGAGGAACAGGCCGGACACTCCGGTGGCGGACGCGCCGAGGGCCAGACCGCGCGCCACGTCGAGCGGGTTGCGGACTCCGCCGGAGGACAGCACGGGGATGCCCGAACCGTGGACATCCAGCAGGCAGGCGGGAGCTGACTGCCCCCAGCCGTTGAGATAGGAGTAGTCGGCACGTTCGCGCCGGTCGTTCTCGATGCGCGCGAAGTTGGTGCCGCCGCGGCCGGCGACGTCCACGGCGCGCACGCCCATCTCCTGGAGCAGCAGTACGGTCTTGCGGCTCAGCCCGAAGCCGACCTCCTTGACGATCACCGGGACGTCGACGGCGGCCACGATCTCCTCGATCTGCGGGCCCCAGAAGGAGAACGACCTGTCGCCCTCCGGCATCACCGTTTCCTGGATGGAGTTGAGGTGGATCTGCAGGGCGTCCGCCCGCAGCAGTCCGACGGCTCGTCGGGCCTTCTCGACCGAGGCGTTGGCGTTGACGTTCGCCATGATGAAGCCGTCCGGGTTCTCACGGCGCATCACACTGAACGTGCCCTCCATCGACGCGTCGGCGAAGCACGCGCTCATGGAGCCCGTGGCGATGGCGACGCCGGTCTCCCGTGCGGCGATCGCCAGATCCCGGTTGATGGCACCGGTCTTGACGCTGCCGCCGGTCATCGCGTTGATGTAGAGCGGAACCGTCCAGTCGATGCCGCCGAACCGTGTGGCGAGCGAGACGTCGGGCCGGTCGATGCCGGCCAGGGCGTGATGGACGAAGGACACGTCGTCGAACTGGTTGTACCCACCGAGGTCGCGTTGCTGCTCGGCTGCGAACCGGACGTGGTCGTCCTTGCGATCCGCGATCATTCTGCGCTCCCTGTCGTCGGATTCGTCGGCTGGACCTGAATCGGCATGGGAAGCACCCCGGCGGCGGCCCACCCGTCCCGCAGTTGCGAAATCTCTGTCTGCGCCGTGGCGTCCAGCAGCGCGATGCCGCAGTCGCCGCCCCCTGCCCCCGACGGTTTGGCCGCGCCGCCGACGGCTTCGGCCGCGTCGCACAGCGCCGTCAGCTCGGCGGTGAAGATGCCGAGGCCGATCTCGTCGTCCAGCTCCGCGAGCACCCGGCGGGCCTCTCGCACCTGTCGCGACAGCTCGTCGTCGTCCCCCTGCCGGAGCGCGCGGATCGACGCGCCCACGCAGGCGCCGCTGCGCGCGAGGAAGCGCCGGTGCGACGCACTGCCGTACCAGTCGAGCGCCCTGAGGCGTCCCGAGAGCGACGCGGTGCTCGCGGGCCGCCCGGTCCAGCCCACCTCCAGCGCGAGGCCGCGGGGCGGCGGCAGCCGGCACAGCCCGAAGCCCGGCCAGGGCGCGCGGAGGGCCTGCTCGATGCCTTCGCGCCGCGCCACGTCAAGGACGGCGGCCCGATCGGGTGCCCGGTACGCGATCCAGCCGCCCCAGACACTCGCGGCGAGATCGCCGCCGGATGAGCGTGGGGCGTGTCGCGCCGTCGCCAGGAGGGCGAGCCGAAAGCGCGCGTCGGGCGACAACTCCAGGCCGCAGTACGCGGCCACGGCGTCCACCGTGGCGACCGTCACGGCGCCGCTCGACCCCAGGCCGATCTTGGTTCCGTCGTGGTGCAGACCGCTCCTGATCGCGACGCGCAGTGCGGGCGCGCTCAGCCCGCGTTCGGCCAGCAGTGCCTCGACCACGTCGATCGCCGACACCACATGGGCCAGGCTGTCCACCGCCTGCCGTTCGTCGTCCGCGCCCAGTCCGGCGAGCCCGCCGTTTCCCCGCCCGAGTTGTGTCTCGCCGGGGCAGAGGTCGGAATCGATCACGACATCGGCGCCCTCGCCCTGCGACACGGTGACGCTGACCTGCCGGTCGACCGCCACCAGGATCGCCGGACGGCCCGGCTCGAGGACCGCGTACTCCCCGGCGATGAACAGCTTGCCGGGGGCGTGACGGCTGATCGTTCCCCGGCCCGTCACTGTGCGTCCCTCACCAGCAGGCGGGCGCCCGGCCCGCGTCCCGCGGTGACCGTCGCACATCCCGGCGCGGCGTCGGACACCGCTTGCGCCACACGGGCCGCGTCCGCACGGTGGCAAAGGATCTTGACGTTCGGTCCGGCGTCCATCGTCGCGTAGGCCGGCACCCCGTCGGCCCGCAACTGGAGCACGCCGTCGAGCACGGCCAGCGTGGCCGGTGACAGGTAGCGCACGGCTGGCCGCGCGGCCAGCATCGTCGCGTGCATGCCCAGGGCGTTGCGCTCGGCGATCTCTCCGACCGCGTCGAGGTCGCGGTGCCGCAGCGCCGCTCGCATGTCGGTCAGATCGGCCTTGCTCGAGATCGCCCACGCCCGGTAGAGCGGAGAGGTCTCGACGGTGCGTCGCATCGCCGCACGGCTGGACACGGCCTTGGGGCCCGCGTTGACCAGGGCGATCACGAGTACGGGGTCGAAGTCGGGGACGGAGACGGGCTCGGCGTAGGAGGCGAGGTCCGCGGCCGCGCCCTCACCCTGGCCCGCGTGGCACAGGGCGAAGCCGCCGAACATCGACCGGGCCGCCGAAGCGGATCCGCGTCGGGCCAGGCGGGAGAGCGCCGTGGCATCGAGGTCGAGTCCGTAGGCGGCGGCGCCCGCGAGGGCCAGGGCCGCGAATCCGCTCGCCGATGAGGCCAGGCCCGCCCCGGTGGGGACGGTGTTGTGCGTGTCGACGGACGCGGTTTCGGTCCGCCCGGCCAGCTCCCGTATCAACTCCAGGAAGGCGATGACACGTTGCCTCGGTTCGCCCTGCGCGGGCGTTCCGTCGAGGTGGACGTCGTCGGTCCGCGCCGCAGGGGTGAGCCGGACGGTGGTGGTCGTCGGGAAGATGTCCAGGGTCATCGACAGGCTGTCGACGTAGGGGATGAGGAGGCGCTCGTCGCGCTTGCCCCAGTACTTGATCAGCGCGATGTTCGGATGGGCGACGGCGGCGGCGCCCCCGTCGAGGGGCCTTTGCCCGGGCGGCCCGCTCTGCGTCCGCACCCGTTCGTGGTCAGTCGTCATGGCTCGCGAACCTCCCCGTCGGCACGACCCAGGCCCGGATGGCGCCGGTCTCGCGAAGTCGCCGTACGACCGCCTGAGCCCGGCGCGGCTCCTCGACCAGCGCGATCATGCAGCCGCCGAGGCCACCACCACTGATCTTGGCGCCCAGGCCGCCGGCGGCGATCGCGGCATCGACCAGGGCGTCGATGAGGTCCGTGCTGAGCCCGACCCCACGGAGCAGCCGGTGGTTCTCGGTCATGCGGGCTCCGAAGTCGCCGCATCGGCCGTGCGCGAGGTCGTCCGCGGCCGCGTCGGTCAGACCCGCCACCCCGTCCACGAAGTCCGTCCGTGCGTCCGCGTCGCGCTCGAACGTGCGCCGCAGCCGCTCGACCGCGTCCTTGGTGCTGGCGCCGACCCCACTGTCGGCGATGACGAACACCCCGTCGAACGCGAGGCGTTGGCCCGTAGCGGTGCTGTCGTCGGACTGTTGCGGCGGGTGAGGCAGGGCAGTGCCCGGCAGGGAAAGGGGAAGCTCGCGGGCGGCCCCGGCGCGGAAGAGCAGGGTCGATGTGGAGCCGGTGGCCAGGGCGTCGATGCCGCTCGCCCTGCCGTGCGCCACCTTCTCGGAGGCCTGTACGAGATCGAACACCGCCCTGGCGTCGAGCCTGCGGTCGTAGAGGTCCGCGAACGCCAGCACGGCCGCCCGGGCACATGCGGCACTGGAGCCGAGGCCACGCCCTTGCGGGATCGTGCAGTCGATGAGCACATCGACGCACATGCGGCCCGCGACACCGGTCATCTCCTTGAACTCCGCCACCAGGCGCCGCAGGCCGTCCGTCGCGAGCGGCGTCGGCCCCGCGGAGCCTGATCCCTTCATCGAGAAGGACACTTCGTCCGCGCCGTCACCCGGACACGAGTGGCGCGTCGCCTTCGCCGTGACCGTGAGCTGCGGAACGGGAATGGCCAAGGCCGGAGCGCCGTACACCACGGCGTGCTCCCCGAGCAGGATGGCCTTGCCGTGGGCATGCCCGACGCCGGCTCTGCCCCATCCGTCGGCTGCGTCACCCGCGGAGTTCGCGTGATCGGGGGTGCGCGTGTGTGTCGACGCCATCAGCGGTCCCGCTGCGTCGCCTTGATCGCCATCTCGGCGAGCTGGCCCTTGACGGGTGCGGTCACGTCACTGGCCTCCAGCACGGCCAGGGCGCGGTCGGTGCGGAGCGCGATCAGCCGCTCGACGTGGTCCACGGCTCCGACGTCGACGAACACCGCGCGCACGGCGTCGAGTTCGGCATCGGAGAGGTGGGTGCCGATCGTCGACCGGATGAATCTCGCCGCTGCCGGATCGCGGTCATCGGCACGGTCGAGTGCTATCGCGAGCAGAGCCGTTCGCTTGCCTTCACGGAGGTCCTCGCCCGACGGCTTGCCCGTCACCGTCGGGTCGCCGAACACGCCCAGCAGGTCGTCGCGCAGCTGGAACGCGATCCCGATGTCGGCGCCGAACGCCCGGTAGGCGCCGACGAGTCCAGGTCCCGCGCCGGCGATCGCGGCGCCGAACTGCAGCGGGCGTTCCACCGTGTACGAGGCGGTTTTGTACTGGTTCACGCGCAGGGCCGCGTCGATGCCTTCGTCCTCGCTCGCCTGATTGCTCAGGTCGAGCAGTTGGCCGTACAGGACCTCCGCGCGCACGGCGGACCAGACCGGTGCGACCCGGTCCTGCGCGTCCGTCGGCAGACCGGACTCCCGGATCATCACGTCGGCCCAGACCTGGGCCAGATCCCCGACCAGGATGGCGGCGCCCGTGCCGAAGGCTTCGGGGTCACCGGACAGGCCCCGCAGCCGATGCCGCTCCGCGAAGGCCACGTGCGCGGCGGGGTGCCCGCGGCGGGTACGGGAGGCGTCGATGATGTCGTCATGGATCAGGGCTGACGCGTGGAGCAGCTCAAGGCCCGCGCAGGCGTTCAGCACCGACGCGGCGAGCGGGTCGTCCCGGTCGCCTCCGGCGCCGATCCAGCCGAGCCAGGCGAAGGTCGGCCGGACGCGCTTACCACCACGTAGGACGAAGCTCTCCAGCTCGGCGACCGCGGCCGTGAAGTCCTGGCCGAGCAGGTCGGCCTCGGCTCTGCGCTCGGCGAAGAAGTGCTCGATCGCGGCATCGAAGGCAGCCGTTTCCGCGGCTGCCCCCAGATAGCTGACGGTCATGCTCTCATCTCCCGATCAAGGCGACGGTCATGCACATGCACATGCGTCTCGAACTCCGGAAAGGTCCCTGAGATCACGTCACTTCGATCGGGGTCTCCGGTCCGTGACGCACCCACGACCGCGCATACACGATTCCCGGCACCGCGATTCTGCGGCGCACCACTCCGGACGTGAAAACCACGCCGGACGACGGCTGGGCTGCGTGACGAACGTGGTCGAGCATCTCCAGGAAAGTAATGCCGATTTCGGGAACAGCGCACGCAGGGTCGCTACGCTGCTCGACATCGAATCGGCATGGCACGACAGTAATCACGATGCTTCGCCGTGCCCACTACTCGCGCGAGTAGTGCCCCCTCATCCACGTATTCACGCCACGGCGTTCAACTGTCCGAGCCGGACAGTTGAACATTCATTGCCATGTCCGCGGCAAGCGTTGGATGATTCTGCGGTCCACACGGGGGGTAAATATGAATACGTCGGCAGGACGCGAACAGACACTGGCTGCTTTGAGCGGTCATTTGGATTCCACCGAACACGGCTCCGGCAACTGTGTGATCGTGGAAGGGCCTTTCGGCACGGGGAAATCCCTTCTGTTGAGGACCGCGGCCCTGGAAGGCGCCGAACGTGGCCTGGCCGTGGTCTCCGGACGGGTGAACGGAACCGATCGGCCGGCCCCCGTTCAGCTTTTGATCAACCTGTTGCGGCGTGTGCTGCCCGGCGAGAGCGGCCTCGACGATCTCGTCCGCCCCGACGGAAATCCCTTCTGGCTGACGGACCGCATGGGCGAACTGGTCGAGCACGCGTCCCGGCGCCACCCGCTCGTGGTCGTGCTGGACGACGTGCACCGCATCGACGATGCCAGTGCCCTGGTGCTCCGAGGGCTCGTGCAGTCGCTCGCCGCCTCACCGGTGCTGTGGCTCTTCGCGCGCCGGCCGACACCCACCCGCTCGCTCGCCCACCACGCGATGGGCTGGCTGGCCGAGCACGCCGCGGTGCGGCTGCCTCTGGGGGCGCTGGACGACGAGGCGGTGGCCACGCTGTGCACGAACCTCCTCGGCGCCAAGCCCGATGCGTCCGTGCTCAGTTGGGCGGCTCGCTGTGGCGGCAATCCGTGGCTGGTGGAGAGCCTGTTCGACGCGCTCGTCCAGGCGGGACAGGTGGTCGTCGTGAACGGCACGGCCTCGGTCGTGGCCGACCGGCTGCCGGAGGGCTTCCACACCGCTGTCGGTGGTCTGCTGGACTCGATGCCCTCCACGGCTCGACGCCTGCTCACGTGCGGCCGGAGCATCGGTCGTACGTTCACGGTCGAGAAGGCGGCAGCCTTGCTCGGCTCGCCGGCTGCCGAAGTGTCCGCGCAGGTCGATGAGGCGGTGCAGGCGGGCTTGTTGCACAGGGCCGGGGCCGAACTGTCCTTCGTCCACGAAGTGCTCGGAGAGGCACTTCGGCAGGCGACGTTCCACGAGGGAGCCGCCGCGGTCGCACCAACGCCCCTGGCTGCCCTCGCCCCTTCGGCCCTGCCGGCCACCACTTCGCAGACACGCCGATCCCTGACGAGTGTGGTGGACGCCCCTTCCGACCGGGCGGGCGCCCCTCCTTCAGGCATCGCTCCCGCAGCGTCTCGGCCGGCGCAAGCGCTCGGTTGCGGATGTGGGTGCGACGATCTGACGGCTCGCGCCCTGTCGGCGCTGGGAGACCCGCTCGACGAAGTTCCCCGGGCCCTGGCGCCTGCCGTGCGTCTGCTGGCCGCGGCAGGCAGGAGCGCCGAAGCAAGGCGTCTCGCGGACCTCGCCGTACGCCCCGGCATCGAGGCCGCGGCCGAGACGCATCTGGCCCTTGAGCTGGGGCAGGGACTGCGGGACGCGGGCCGCCACGGCATGTCGGCCGAGCTGCTCCAGCGGACGCTGGCGCGCCACGACGTCTGCGAGCTGGACCGCGCCAAGCTGAAGGGGGCCATCGGGGGCACGGCGAAGCGCGTGAGCGGCCTCGCCGTCCCGGGTCCGTGGCGCGGCCGGCAGGCCGGCCTGCCGGCGCCGCTCGTTCCGGGCAGGGACGCAGGACAGGCAGCGGGCGGAGAGTGCGGTGAGGCGGGCGGACGCCCGCTATGGACGTGGCTGCTCCGGGCCCTCGTCGCCGCCGATCGGTTCGAGGAGGCGACCGCCGTCTGCGCCGCGATCAAGCAGGAGGCGCAAAAGCGCGGGACGCCCTGGCCGGAGCCCCTGTGGTACGGCCACCACGCCCAACTCCTCGCGTCGGCGGGGCGCCTGGAGGAAGCGCGCGTGGAAGCCGAGACCGCGTTACGCCTGAGCGACCGCTCCGCACCGCAGGACGCCGTGCCCGCGCGCCTCGTCCTGGCCCGCGTCAGCATGCACCGCGGTGATCTCGCCACCGCCGACGAGCATGTGCGTACGGCCGAGCGCCTGGTGACCGGCGACGGTGCAGCCGACAGAACCGCTCTGGACTGGACGCTCGCGCAGCTCCACGCAGTCGGCGGGCGTCCGGCGGCGGCGGTCCAGTCGCTGGTCGACGCCGAGGGGCAGGACGCCCCCGACCCGCTGCTCTTCGCCGAGGCCCCTACAGCGGCGGCCACACTCGTGCGCCTGGCCAAGCAGGTGGGACTCGGCGCGGAGGCGGAGCGCGCAGCCGACCTCGCCCGTCGCGTCTGCGAGTGCAACCCGACCGTGCAGTCGTCGGCGGGTGCCGCCGAACACGCCGAGGGTATTCTGCGCGGCGATCCCGCCGCCCTGCACCGCGCGGTGGAACTCCACCGGCTCGCCGGACGCCCGCTGGCAGCGGGCAGCGCGCTCGAGGACGCGGCGCAGGTCGAACAGAGCATGCGGAACCAGCCTCGGGCGGTTCGCCTCCTCGAGTCCGCCATGGACCTCTACCGGGAGTGCGGGGCGCAGCGTGACGCGGCCCGGGTGCAGAAGAAGCTGCGCCACCTGGGCGTGCACGAGGTGCGCGGTCTGGGCGCGGACCTCAAATCGGGCTGGGAGAGCCTCACGAGTGCGGAACTTCGCGTCGTCAGGGCGATCGTCGACGGTCGGACCAACCGGGAGGCCGCGAGCATCCTGTTCCTGTCGCCCCACACCGTCGACAGCCATCTGCGGCGCGTGTTCTCGAAGCTCGACATCAACAGCAGAGTCGAATTGACCAGACACTTCCTGGCGAACGAGTCCTGCTCACCCGAGATGACCGCCTCGCGTCAGCACGGGTCGGCGGGCTGACATGACATCAGAATGCCTCGCCGCCGATGTTTCCGGCACCTTGGTCCGCCTCGTCGTCAAGGGAATAGATCGCGGCTCTGCTCGAATAGAGCGCGGCTCCACGCGCCAGTTCGACACGGGTGTTGATGCCCAGCTTCTTGTAGACCTTCCTGAGGTGGTAATTGACCGTGTGCGCCGACAAGTGCACGCGATTGGCTATCTGGCGGTTCGTCATTCCCACACTGACCAGATACGCGATGCGCCGCTCCATGTCGGAGAGACCGGCCCAGCACATGGCGCTCTGCTGTGAGCCGACGTCGTCGGGGCTCGCGGGCTGCGGCGCCGAGTAGATCGAGTCGGCCTGACGTCTCTTGCCCGGGGCCGCCGCGGCATAGAGCTTGGCGAGTTCCTCCGTGGCCAGGGCGACCGAGATGGGGTCCGGCGACTGCGCGATGACGCGCGCCAATGCGGCCGGATCGCTGTTGGCCAGCGCGTAGGCGTGCATGGCGCCGAGGCTGATCACGGAGATACCGGGGTTGTCCCCCGCGAGGCCGTCCACGGTCTCGAGGACCCGGTGCAGGAGGTTGGTGTCGCCCACGTCGAGCGCCAGGCGGACCAGGAAGGCCGCGGCTCCTGGATCCTCGATGTACAGACTTCGCTGGGTGGGGAGGTGGCTGTACTTGTCCGCCAGCAGATCGACGGCAGCCTGCGGGCCTTCCCTCTTCACGGCGATGCGCAATTCCGTCCAGGCATATTGCGCGGAGTGAAATACCACCTCGTCGCGCGCCAACTCGCTCTGCACGCGCTTGAAATACTCGGCGGCGGTGGGCAAGTCCCCCATGTAGAGGGAGACGGTGCTGAGCACGGAGTACGCGAGGGGCCTGAGTACGGGAACAGCCTGCCCCTCTTCCGCGGCGGTCGCGAGATCCGCCTGCCGACGGGCGTCTCCGAACCGCCCGGCCTGCAGGAACAGCCGGGAGCGCATGGCCGCGGGCGCGGCGGTCCACACGGGCGTGGGCAGTTCGTGCAGACCGACTTCCGCGTCGTTGATCAAAGACTCGGCCTTGTCGAATTCCCGGAGGTTGGCCAGCTTCCCCGCCAGGGCGAGCCGGAAGTGCAGGCGCCAGACGGGATCGACGCCGTCGCTGTGCCGCACCGCGGTGCGCCCCAGGCTCAGCCCCTCGGCCAGTTCCCCGGCGCGCCAGCGAGCGTTGGACAGGCTCGTCAGGGCCATCAGTGCGGCGACATCGCCTTGCCCGGTCCCTCGCTCCCGCAAGATCCGCACGGAGTTCTCTTCGGCTTCTTCTTGGCCTAGGAGGCAGTGGCCCAGGATCACGGACGCCTCCGCGTCCTGCCGGTCGGCAGCGGACGCGCCCGGGCTGGAGAGAACGCGCTCGGCGGCCCGTATACCGGCTGTCGCCTTTCCGTTCATCATCAAGCTGTGGGCCCGCGAGCATGCTCCTTCGGTTTCCTCCTTGAAGCGCTCGGAGGGTTCCGCCGGCCGCCCGGTGACCCAGAATTGCTGATCGTACGCCTGCGACCGCCTTCCGGACTCTCCGAGCGCCTCGCGCTGCAATGCGCTGCGGGCGGGAGCGGGAATGGACTCCATGACGCCATGCAAAAGGAAGTCACTGGGGAAAGAGAATTGATGCTCCGCCGCGATGATGAAGCCCGCCGCCATCGCCTCGTCCAATGCCGGAAGCAAGGTGGCCGAGGATCGGTCCAGCATTCTGGACACGTCCTCCAGCATGAATGATTTTCCCAGCACCGCGGCGACCTTCAGGAACTGCTGACCATTCGGGCTCAGATCGCGCAACCGATTCTTCACGAACACGAGCACGCGCCGTGGAACCTTCCGGCCGAGCAGCCGTACCGTCCCCTCGCGTTCCTTGATGATCCCCTCTTCCACGAGTCCGAGCGCGAGTTCGGCGAGCAACAGAGGGTTTCCGCTGGCCCCGGCCGCGAAGTCGAGCAGTTCGTCGTCCACGTCGGCCCTGAGCATGTCCCGCAAGAGTTGGCTTTTGTCCTCTTCGTTCAATACTGCCAGCGCTGACCACTTGGCGGAACTTCCGACTCCGGACACGACTTCTTGCTGCTGCTTCACTATCGTCGGTCTCATTGCCATAACCTCACTCAGATTATGCTCGTGCGACTGGAGAGCACACTCGAAAGTTGATCGACTACAGAACACCGAACGTATGGAAAATCTGTCGCGCGCCGCGGACACCAACCCGGCCGACCCCGCGATAATTCCACCGGAGCTTTCCAGACAGCATAGCGAAATCATGGCCTGAATTTTCAGTTGTTTCCATAGAAGTTTTGTCATGGCATCCGAGTGCAGGGCTCACGCCTACCTGCGTTACGGGCTACCACAGCCGACCATGACATAAGTAATGGGTCGCCACCTCATATATTCACCCTTGCGATGCAACTCTAAAGCCCCCGTTCACCTGGAACGGGGGCACGAAATGCACCGCGCGAAAGCATGAAATGGAGTGCGGGAATCTCAGCCCACGAGTTTCCCGCACTCCGGCTTCACGCCGGGTCAGACCCTGGCCTTCTCCTCCACCCCGGCCGGCGAAGCCGGGGTCGGTGCCGTCTTCCGGGTGCCCGGCATCCACCAGTTGGCCTTGCCGCACAGCTCCATCACCGCAGGCACGAGGACCATCCGGATGACGGTGGCGTCGATGAACACCGCCACGGCCATGCCCAGACCGATCTGCTTGATCGAGACGTCGGGGCCGAGCAGGGAGGTCGTGAAGACGGCGATCATGATGGCGGCCGCGGCCGTGATGACCTTGGCCGTACGTGCGAGGCCGCGGGTCACGGCGATCCGGGTGTCACCCGTGCGCTCGTACTCCTCACGGACCCGCGAGATCAGGAAGACCTCATAGTCCATCGAGAGACCAAAGAGCACCGGGAACATCATCATCGGCACCCATGTCGTGATCGGCATCTCGGTGGGGAAGCCGAGGGCCGAGCCGAGCCAGCCCCACTGCACGACCGCCACCAGCACGCCGTAGGCGGCACCGATCGACAGCAGGTTCATCACGGCGGCCTGCAGCGCGATCGTGACCGACCTGACCAGCGCGATCAGCAGCAGCAAGGACATCACGATGACGATGGCGATCATGAAGGGCAGGCGGGAGCCGGTCTCCTCGGCGAAGTCGCTCGCACCGGCGTTGGGGCCGCCGACGTAGACCTCCTGGTCACCGGCCGCCTTGGACAGCACGTCGTCGCGGAGCTCGTGCACCAGATCCGTGGTCGCCTCGTCCTGGTACCCGGTCTTGGGGAAGGCCATGAAGGTGGCGGCCCGCTCGTCCTTGCTGACCCGCGGCTGCGTGGCGTAGGCGATGCCCTCGGTCTTTCTGACCGCCTCGACGACGGGACTCAGATCGGCGTCCTTGGAGTCGATCTCGGTGGCGAAGATCAGGGGCGCGCCATAGCCGGGACCGAAGCCCTCGGAGACGATCTCGTACGAGGTGTAGCTGCTCCTGTCGCGGGGCTGCACGCTGGCGTCGGGCAGGCTCAGCCGCATCGACAGCGCGGGGAGAGCGAGCACGACCAGGCCCGTTCCGGCCAGCACCGCGGCGATCAGCGGCTTTCGCTGCACCACGCCGGCCCAGCGCTCGGCGGGCGTACGACGCTCGCGGGAGGGGACAGCGGCGGGCTTGCCGCGGTTCTTGCGCGACGTGCGGCGGGGCAGGCGCAACGAGTTGATCTTGTGGCCGGTGAAGCCGAGGAAGGCCGGCAGGAGGGTCACCGCGGCGATCATCGTCACCAGCACCGTCACCGAAGCGCCGATGGCCACACCGGTCATCAGCCGCTGGCCCATGGTGACCAGACCCAGCAGGGCGAGCACGACGGTGGTTCCGGCGAACAGCACCGCGTGACCCGCGGTCGTGATGGCCTTGACGGTGGCGGCTTCGGGCTCGTCGCCTTCCTGCAGGCTCTCCTTGTAGCGCGTCACGATGAACAGCGCGTAGTCGATGCCGACACCGAGACCGATCAACGCGGCGACGAGCACGGTGAAGTCGGGCGAGGGGACCAGATGCCCGACGAGCTTGATCAGGGCGATGCCGCCGAGGATCGCCATCAGCGCGGTCACGATCGGCAGGCCCATCGCCACGAGCGACCCGAAGGCGATGAACAGGATCACCGCTGCCGCAAGGACGCCGACGCTCTCGGCCGGCCCCTGCTTGGGAGTCTCGGCCTTCTCCGCCTTGTCCCCGCCGAGCCCCAGGATCACGCCGTCACCCGAGGCGTCCTTGACCGTGTCCACCAAGGGCTTGACCTCGGTCTTCGCCACGTCCTTGTCGGTGAGCGGGATCGTCGTGCGCGCGATGCGACGATCCTCCGTCACCAGGTCCTTGTCCTCGTACGGCGAGGTCACCGGGCCGGTGACGGAGTAGTCGGACAGTTCGGCGACGACCTTCTCGATCTTCTTCCGGGCGGCCGGGTCGTCGATGCCCTTCTCCGCCTTGATGGCGAGAGTCAGCGTGTCGCCCTGCTGCTCGGGGAAGTGCTTCTCGACCAGTACCTGGGCCTTGGCGGACCCGGAGTCTCCGCCCGTGAAGTCGTTGTCGGACGCGGCGCCGAATCCGAATCCGACGAACGCGAGGGCGATCACGCCGACGATCCACGTCAGGAGGACCAGCCGGCGGCGCCGGAAACAGAACCGGGCCAGTCCCGCCAGAGCTCCATCCGTACGGGGAGTCTCGCTTGGCATCGTCTTCTCCTCGAGTCATTGAGCGTTGCGCTCAATCCTCGTGATCAGGGTCTGCCGCGTCGACGTGCGTATGAAGGCACTATTGCGAGGTGGCTACCACGGCCGCGGTACTCCGTCCGTGGTAGTCACAGGCAACTCCTGCCGCTGGCCCCGACAGTGAGGCGCCGGACCGTCGCCCGAGAAAAATCGCGTGCCCCCAATATCGGTGCGCGTTATCCTCGGCCGCATGAACGTCAACGGCCTTTTCACCACCGCGACCGCGCGAGCGCCCAGCTCGCCGGTCGCCGCCGCCTGACGTCATTCCCCTTTCCACCGGCGACCGGACACGGTCCGCCGGTGGTTTCTCCGTGGCCCTGTCGCCCCGGCTCCTGTGGCGGACCCGATGTCCGGCGCCTCCCCGCCGCGCACGCGAAGGAGCCACCCATGAGCATCAACGAAATGACCACCGAGGACGTCGTCCGTACGTTCGTCGAGTACTACGAGGAGCGCGGCCACCGCCGGATCACCGGCTCGACGCTGATGCCCCCGCCCGGCGATCCGGTGCTGTTCACCACCTCGGGCATGCATCCCCTCACGCCCTATCTGGAGGGGCGGCCGCATCCGCTCGGCAGGCGGCTCGTCAACGTGCAGCGCTGTCTGCGGACCACGGACCTGGACGAGGTCGGTGACTCCACCCATCTGACCGTCTTCGAGATGCTCGGCACCTGGTCGCTCGGCGACTACGAGGGGCAGCGGAGCCTCGACTGGGGATACGACCTGCTCACCGACGGGTTCGGCATCGACCCGCGGTTCCTGCACGCCACCGTCTTCGGCGGCGACGACCAGGTCGGGCCCGACACCGCCTCCCTCGGTGTGTGGCAGGAGCGCGGGGTTCCGGTGGAGCTCACCGTCGAGGACAACTGGTGGGACAACGGGCCCACCGGACCGTGCGGTCCCGACTCCGAGATCTTCCTGTGGACCGGCGACACCCCGCCCGAGTCCACGCCGACAGGTGACGACCGCTGGGTGGAGGTGTGGAACCACGTGATGATGCGCCACCGCCGGCTCGACGACGGGTCACTGGTGCCGCTCCCCCAGCGCAACATCGACACCGGCCTCGGTCTTGAGCGGCTGGCCTCGCGCCTGCAGGGAAAGACATCGGTGTTCGAGTGCGACCTCTTCGACCCCTGGCGCCGGACCGTGCCGGGCCTGTGGCAGGTGGACGAGACATCGCTGCGGGTGGTCTGCGACCACCTCCGCTCGGCCATGGTGGTGATCGGCGACGGGGTGCGTCCCGCCAACACCGGCCGCGGCTACGTGCTGCGCCGGCTCGTAAGGCGTGCACTGACCGTGCTGTGGCGCGAGGACAACTCGCGCCAACTGGGCGATCTGCCGCGTGAGTTGGTGGAGCACACCCTTGATCACTTCCGTCAGGGCGTGGACCCGGACGACGTGCACCGCGTCCTGGTGGAGGAGGAGCGGCGGTTCCGGCGGCTCCTGGAGCGGGGGCGGCAGGTACTGGCCCGGCCCCGGTTCCGGGGCCCGCTCGGCGAGGAGGAGTTCCACTATCTCCACGACACCCACGGTCTGCCGCGCGATCTGGTCATGGCCTTGCGCGAGGGGTGACGGGGGCCGATCGAAGGGCCCGCACGCGGGTGCGGGCCCCAGGCCGGAGCGCGGACTCCCCGCGTGGGCACAGGCCCTACGCGTGTGGCCCGCACCGCTGGTCGGCCACCGTCCGCAACACCTCGACCAGGGCGGCCACGGCCGGGCGCCGTTCGGCGGAGGCGCGGCACACCACGACGATGTGCCGCTCGATCCTCTCCCGCAGTCGCAGCACGTCGAAGCGCGAGGCGCGCAGGCCGAGCATCAGCTCGGTCACCGTGCTCACGCCGATGCCCGCCTCGACGAGCGCCAGGGTCGCCGCGGTGTCGGTGACCTCGTGCCGCACGTCCGGTTCGAGGCCCGCGCGACGGCACGCGGTGCGGACGGCTCTGCCGTAGTAGCTGTCGGGAGACGGCAGGATCCACGCCAGCTCCCGGGTGTCGGCGAGGGCGGCGCGCTCCCGGCCGCCCATCCAGCCGGTGGGCACCGCGAGGCCGAAGCGCTCGCGGTAGAGCCGGGTCACACGCAGGGCGGCGTCGCGCGGGATGGGCACGTCCGGGTAGTCGAGGCCGAGCGCCAGGTCGACGCCTCCCGAGGCGACGGCGTCATACACCTCGTCCACGTCCATGTCACGGCTGTGCACGGCGAGTTCGGGGTGGGCCGCGTGTACCTGGCGCAGGGCCGGCGGCAGGATCTCGGCGGCGGCCGTGGCGAACAGGCCGACCAGCAGCGTGCCGCGGACCACGCCGCTACCGCGCTCCAGCTCCTCGACGGCTTCGGCCTCCGCGGCCAGGATTCGCTCCGCGTGCCGGGCCAGCGCGGTCCCGGCGTCGGTCAGCTCCACCCGGCGGCCCGCCCGGCGCAGCAGCGGCGTGCCCGCGGCCCTCTCCAGCGCGGCGATCTGCTGGGAGACGCCGCCCGGGGTGTAGCCGAGCGCGTGCGCGACGGCGGTGATGGTGCCGCGCCGGGTCAGCTCGACCAGGGAGCGCAGCTGGGAACTCGTCCAGTCCATGAGGCGACCGTATAGAGACCGTCAAAGATCAGGAGCAGGAACTGTTCATGGACGTCAACGGTGGGCGTGCGTCACGATGGCGGACAGTCGGCTGATCGGCGCCCCGCACGTCACCGAGCTTCCGCGCACGTTGCTGACGGCCATGCCACGCCCGTGAACTGACGCCCCCTCATGTCACCTCGTCCGGGCGCCCGGTCTCTGGAAAGGATGGGCCCCTCATGCCCCGTTCACCGCGTCCGCCCTCCGCGGCGCGCCCGTCCTCCGCACCTCGCCCCTCCGCCACCCCCGCCTTCCATGCCCTTCCGTCGACCGCCGATGTGGTGATCGTCGGCGGGGGCGTGATGGGTGCCTCCATCGCCTTCCATCTCGCCGAGGCCGGCGTGCGGGACATCCTCGTCGTCGAACGCGGCGAACTCGCCTGCGGCAGTTCCGGCAAACCCATCGGCGGGGTGCGCGCCCACTTCTCCGACCCGCTCAACATCGAGCTCGGGCGCCGGAGTCTGCGCGCCTTTCAGGATTTCCCGCACCGGCCCGGCGCGGACATCCGTCTGGACACCGTGGGCTATCTCTTCCTGCTCACCGAGGAGCGGCAGGTCACGGAGTTCACCAAGAGCGTGCGGCTCCAGAACGGCCTGGGCGTGCCGAGCCGCGTGATCGGTGCCGACGAGGCCCGGCGCCTGTGCCCGTATCTGAGCACCGACGGCCTCGTGGCCGCCGTGCACTCCCCCACCGACGGACACGCACGGCCCGGCCTGGTCGTGCACGGTTACGCCGAGGCGGCGGCCCGTGCGGGTGTCCGCCTCGCCACGCACACCCGCGTCACCGGCATGGACACCACCGGCGACCGCGTCAGCGCCGTGCACACCGACCGCGGCCATGTCTTCTGCTCCACCGTCATCTGCGCGGCGGGCGCGTGGTCCGAGCAGATCGGCGCCATGGTCGGCGTGGACCTGCCGGTACGGCCCGTCCGCCGCCAACTCGCTTTCACTGAGCGGCTGTCCCCGTCCGCCCCGCGCATCCCCTTCACCATCGACTTCACGTCGTCGGCGTACTTCCACAACAGCGACGACGGTCTGCTCCTCGGCCTCGCGGACCCCCGCCAGACCGATGGCTTCGACACCACCTGGACCCCGGAGTGGCTCGACCTGTTCCGGGATGTCGTACGCCGTCGCGCCCCCGCCCTCGCCACCATGCCGACCGTCGGCGGCTGGGCGGGCCTCTACGAGGTCACGCCCGACCACAACGCCTTGATCGGGCGCTCCGGAGAACTCCCCAACTTCTTCTACGCCACCGGGTTCTCGGGGCATGGCTTCCTCCAGGCACCGGCGGTCGGCGAGATCGTGCGCGATCTGCATCTGGGACGTGCGCCATGCGTCGACATCGCACCGATGAGCGCCGACCGCTTCCGGGCCGGGTCCGCGCCCCGCCCCGAGGTCCATGTCGTGTGAGCCGCACACCCTCCGCATCGGCATCCGGCACCCGGCACCCGGCAGTTCGAAAGGCAGACCATCGATGATCAGCCAGTGGCAGTTGCGGGCCGCCTTCGCCGCGCGACTCTCGGAGATGTACGGGCGGGAGGTCCCGGCCTACAACACGCTCGTGGACGTCTCACGCGAGGTGAACGAGGACACGCTGCGCGCGCAGGGTGCCGATGCCCAACGGCTCGGCTCCATCAGCCGGGTCACCGCGGAGCGGCACGGCGCCATCCGCGTGGGCACTCCCGCCGAACTACGCGACGTGGCCCGGGTGTTCGGCGCCCTCGGCATGCGTCCGGTCGGCTTCTACGACCTGCGGGAGGCGGCAGCGAGCGCGGTGCCGGTCGTGTCGACGGCCTTTCGCCCGGTGGACGCCGATGAGCTGGCGCTTAATCCCTTCCGGGTCTTCACCTCGCTGCTCACGACCGCGGACCCGCGCTTCTTCGACGCGGGCCTGCGCTCCCGGCTCGAGACCTTCCTCGCCGGGCGCGAACTCTTCCCGCCGGAACTGCTCGCCCTGGCCGACCGGGCCGAGGCGGAGCGCGAATTGCCCGAGGCGGATGCCGGGCGTTTCCTCCGTCTCGCCGTCCAGGCCTTCGAGTTGTCGGCCGAGCCGATCGACCGCGCCTGGTACGAGGAGCTGGAGAGGGTGTCGGCGGTCGCCGCGGACATCGGGGGCGTCCGCTCCACCCACATCAACCACCTCACCCCGCGCGTCCTGGACATAGACGAGCTGTACCGGCGGATGACCGGCCGCGGGATCGAGATGATCGACGCGATCCAGGGCCCGCCCGGCTGGAAGGGACCCGACCTGCTGCTGCGCCAGACGTCCTTCCGCGCCCTCGCCGAACCGCGTGCCCTGCGCCTGCCCGACGGCAGCGTCGTCCGCGGTGCCCTGCGGGTGCGGTTCGGCGAGGTCGAGGCCCGCGGCATCGCCCTCACCCCGGCGGGCCGCGCGCTCTACGACCGCCTGCTCGCGCTGGTCGACGACGAGACCGCCCGGCGCCCGGCGGCCGACCGCACCGAGGTGGCCCGTGCCCTGTGGACCGCACATGTGCCGGCCACCGAGCGTGAACTCGCCGCACAGGGGCTGGCCTACTTCACCTACCACGCCGCGCCCGACCGCCCGCGAAACGGCACACAACCCCCCATATCTATTGGGGAGTTGGAGCGGCGTGGCTGGGTGCGGGCCGAGCCCGTCGTCTACGAGGACTTCCTGCCGCGTTCCGCCGCGGGCATCTTCCAGTCCAACCTCAGTGGCGAGGGCTCCCGGAACACCGGGCAGCAGGGCGCCTCGTACGACAGCGACTGGCTGTCCGGTGCCATCGGCCGCGAGGTTCTGGACCCGTACGCCCTCTATGCGCGTCAGCGGAGCCTCTCGATCACCCAGGCAGGCCGCGAACTGGGCCTCGCCATCGAGGACATCGACGACACCGACGAAACACACCACTGATCCCCTCCGCCCTCGGCCCCAACCCGCACACCTCACCCAGGGAGCGTCATGACCGGGACCACCGCCCTGAACACCGCCCTGCCCACCACCGACGACCTGCGCACCCGTGCCCGCGCGAGCCTGCGGCGACTCGGCGTGAACGTGCCGGAGGGCGGCGACTTCCAGGCGCGTACGCCCATCACGGGCGAGGACCTCTTCGGCCTGACCGCGTCGACCGATGCCGATACGGGGGACGCCGTCGCCGCCGCCCGCGAGGCGTTCCTCGTCTGGCGCACCACACCGGCACCTCGCAGGGGTGAACTCGTGCGCTGTCTGAGCGAGTTGCTGCGCGTCCACAAGGGCGACCTGGCCGACCTGATCACGATCGAGGCGGGCAAGATCCGCTCCGAGGCGTTGGGCGAGGTCCAGGAGATGATCGACATCTGTGACTTCGCGGTCGGTCTCTCGCGCCAGCTCTACGGCCGCACCATCGCCTCCGAGCGACCCGGCCACCGGCTCGCCGAGACCTGGCATCCGCTCGGGGTGGTCGGGGTGATCTCCGCGTTCAACTTCCCCGCCGCGGTCTGGTCGTGGAACACCGCGGTGGCGTTGGCCTGCGGCGACACCGTGGTCTGGAAGCCCTCCGAGCTGACCCCGCTGATCTCGCTGGCCTGCGACCGGCTGCTGGCGCGGGCCGCGGAGGAGACCGGCGCCCCGGCCGACGTGCACCGTCTGCTGCTCGGTGACCGCGCGGTGGGCGAGCGCCTGGTCGACGACCCGCGCGTCGCGCTCGTCAGCGCCACCGGGTCCACCCGCATGGGCCGCGAGGTCGGGCCGCGCGTGGCGGCACGGTTCGGGCGCTGCCTGCTGGAACTCGGCGGCAACAACGCCGCGGTGGTGGCGCCTTCGGCCGACCTCGACCTGGCGGTGCGGGGCATCGTCTTCGCGGCGGCGGGCACGGCGGGCCAGCGGTGCACCACGCTGCGCCGTCTCATCGTCCACCGCGACATCGCCGACACGCTCATCGCGCGCCTTTCGGCCGCGTACGCCAAGCTGCCGATCGGTGACCCCTTCGACGAGAGCACCCTCGTCGGCCCGCTCATCTCCCCCGCGGCCCTCGACGGCATGCAGGACGCGCTCACCCGCGTACAGGCGCAAGGAGGCAAGATCCTCGCCGGCGGCAACAGGCGGCCGGCGGACGCGGCGCCGCGAGCCGCCTACGCCGAGCCGGTCCTCGTCCGCGTCGACGAACAGACCGACGTCGTACGCCAGGAGACCTTCGCGCCCATCCTGTACGTGCTCACGTACGACACCCTGGAGGAGGCCGTCGCGCTGCACAACGACGTCCCGCAGGGGCTGTCCTCCAGCATCTTCACGCGCGACCAGCAGGAGGCCGAGTTCTTCCTGTCCAGCGAGGGATCCGACTGCGGAATCGCCAACGTCAACATCGGCACGTCCGGCGCCGAGATCGGGGGCGCGTTCGGCGGCGAGAAGGAGACGGGCGGCGGCCGCGAGTCAGGCTCCGACGCCTGGCGGGCGTACATGCGACCGGCCACCAACACCATCAACTACTCCGGCCACCTGTCCCTGGCCCAGAACGTCAGCTTCCTTTGACCAAGGCCCACGGCGGTGAACTCGTCCTTGCCTGGGGCCGCGGCCGGCAGCCGACCAGTCGGCGAGGATCTTCGCGAACCTGTCCGAAACCGCCAGAACCCCAGTACGCCGTGACCGCCGCCGTCCGCGAAGGAGTCGAGCAGGGCCTCGGTCATCGGCAGGAGCGACAGGTCCTGACCGATCGGAGCCAGGAGCGCGGCCGGCACATCCCGTACCGCCGCGCACAGCACCTCGCCACCGATCACCGCATCCTGACCCCTGATCAAGGAGCGAAAGTGATGCCGGCGGTGACCGGGAGGTGGTCGCTTCCCGTGGCGGGCAGTGTCCGGACGTCGGTGACGGTCGCCGAGCGGGTCATGACGTGGTCGATCCGGGAGACGGGGAAGGAAGCCGGCCAGCTGAAGGCGAACTCCCGCCCCGCCGAGTCCAGGCGCGTGAGGACCGGGTCCAGGCCGCGGTCGTCCACCGTGCCGTTGAGGTCGCCCAGCAGAATCACCTTCTCCAGCTTCTCGGCGGCCAGCGCCGCGCCCAGCAGGCCCGCGCTCTCGTCCCGGCGCCCGGAACTGAAACCGTTCCACTGCACGCGCACGGACGGCAGGTGGGCGACGTACACCGCGACAGCGCCCCACGGCGTACGCGCCGTCGCCCGCACCCCGCGGTTCCAGCCCTTCCCGACGCCCTCCGGCCTGATGTCCACCGCCCTGACGTCCGTCAGCGGATGCTTCGACCAGAGTCCGACCGTGCCCCGCACGGCGCGGTGCGGATACTTCGGCGCCAGTTCCTTCTCGTACGCGGGCAGCGCGGACGGTGTCACCTCCTCCAGGGCGATCAGGTCCGGCCCGGCGTCGCTCAGGGCGCGCGCGGTGCCCGCGGGGTCGGCGTTCACGTCGCTGACGTTGTGCTGGACGGCCGTGATGTCGTGGGCTCCGCCGCCCCCGGCGGTCGCACGCCCGCCGAAAAGGATTCCCCACGCGGCCACGGGGAGCAGCAGGGCCACCAGCGCCAGGGCTGAGCGGCGCAGCAGAGCCAAGACGAGCAGCAGGGGAACGGCGAGGCCGAGCCACGGCAGGAACGTCTCCAGGAGGCTGCCGACGCGGCCGACGGTGTTGGGCACCGCGGAGTGGAAAACCAGCACGGCGGCGGTCAGAGCGGCCTGCGCGGCGAGAATCCGGCCGCGTGCCCAGGGCGACCGGCCCGTCGCGGCCTCTCCCCACCGCGGCCAGTGACCGCGCCCCGGCCTTCGCCACGGGCGAGCGCTCCGCGTCTCCGGCGCCGCCCCGCTGTCCACTCGCTCCACTCGACTCCCCTGACTCCCCTGACTCCCCCGCTCCCCGGCCGTGAGCGACGCGTGGCTGGTAGGACGCCACCATCGGGTGATCAGGTTCCGCCCGCCGGATGCGGCCCACGCGGGCAAGGGGAACACTGGGGGGCGCATGTCCGTACCGCGGGTGCGCACGCGCCCCGTCGAAGGGATCTCCCGTGGCCGACCTCTACGCCCTCGTCGGCGAGCACCTCGAAAAGGCCCGCACCGCCGCACACGGGCGCAGCGCGGAGCTGCTCCTGCACGACGGTCCGCTGCGGCAGAGCCTGATCGTGCTCACCTCCGGCACCGAGCTGAGCGAGCACGAAACACCCACGGCCGCGACCCTGTTCGTCCTGCGCGGCCGGGTCGGACTCACCACGGGGAGCGACACCCTCGAACTGGGCGAGGGTGAGTTCGCGCCCATCCCGCACGAGCGCCACGGCCTGACCGCGCTGGATGACTCGGCCGTCGTGCTGACGGCCGTCACCGAGGTCTGAGCAAGCGGCTCCCAGGGGCTACCGGGCTTCCACGGCCTTGAGCCACTCCTCCACGGCGATGACCTCCGCCCACTGCGGGAAGAGCTTGCCGATCAGGACGTCGTGCACCTCGGGGTCCAGATCGAGGCAGGCGTCCGACAGGACGGTGAGCCCGAGGTCGTGGTCGTTGGCGTGACACGCGGTGTGCAGCACCACGCCGCTGGTGGCGATGCCGGTGAGGACGAGGTGGTCGATGTCGCGCGCCCTGAGCACCAGCTCCAGGTCGCTGCCCGAGAACGCGCTCCCGCGCCGCTTGGTGATCACGGTGTCGCCCGCCCGCGGCGCGATGTCGGGGTGGATCTCGGTGCCGGGCCCGCCTTCGGCGTGCAGGCCCGCCCGCGCCACGGCGGTGAGTGCCTTGTTGCGGGGGCTGACGCCCGCGGGGCCCGGCCGTAACGCGATGGCCACGTAGATCACGGGGATGTCCGCCGCGCGGGCTCCGTCGATCGCCCGGCGCAGCCGCGGGAGATACCCCGAGCCGTCGTCGGCGAGGTCCACGATCTCGCGCTGGACGTCCATCACGAGGAGGGCGTTGTTCGCCATGCTCGAAGTCCCTTCCGCTCTTACGGCCGCGCTGCCACGGCGTCGACCTCGAACAGCATGCCCGGCAGCGCGAGCGAGGCCACACCGCTCAGTGTCTGCGCGGGGAGCCGGTCGCCGAAGCGTGCGTGCAGTGCCTTGCCGAGGATCTCCAGCTTCTCCAGGTCGTGGGCGACGATGAACGTGCCGAGCCGGACGACGTGCTCGTATCCGAGGCCGACGCCCTCCAGGGCCGACAGCAGCCTGTCGAAGGCCAGGTCCACCTGCGTGGCGAAGTCGCCGGGCACCGGGGCGCCGGTGGCGTCGGAGGCGTACTGGCCGCCGATGAAGACGAGTTCGCCGGGCGCCGACACGGCGTGGCTGTAGCCGAACGGCGTCGGGTCGTGGAGTGTGTCCGGGTTCGTGATGGTGCGCTGATCGGTCGTCATGTCTGATCGAACTCCGGCGGGGGCCCGCCCATTCCGCCGGAACGCGGGCAATCCGCGCCCGGTGCGATCATTGCGCGTGATGAATGCCGAGGAAGAGCGTGCCGAGCGGGAGCCCGCGGGGGGCGGGTGGCCGGACACACCGGGTGACACCGCCCTGACGATCAAGGTGCCCGAAGCCGATCCGCTGGTCCGGGCGGGGGTCCCGGCCCATGTGACGGTGCTCTACCCCTTCGTGCACGAGAGCCGCCTCGACGCCACGGCCCGCCGCGATCTGGCCGCTCTCTTCGCCGGTCATGACGCCTTCACGCTGACCTTCGCCGAGTTCGCCCGCTATCCCGGTGTGCTCTACCTCGACCCGTGGCCGCACGCCCCGGTCACGGCCCTGGCCAAGGACCTCACGGCGCGCTGGCCGGAAGCCGTGCCCTACCGGGGGATATTCGACCCGCCGCTCGCCCCGCACCTGACGGTCGCCAACCACGAGGGCCCCGCGACCCAGGACGCCGCCTACGACGCCTTGCAGGCCGAACTGGAGCCCCTGCTGCCGCTGAGCTGTCACGTCCGGGCGGTCCACCTCATCGCCTTCGACGGCACACGCTGGCGGGACCGCGCCGCATACCGCCTAGGGCCCTGAGCACGGGGGCCCTGATCGCGGGCTCCGGCCGTCCAAGATGCGGGCGCCCGTTTTCGGAGATATGCCTGGTGCACGGGAATTGATTCCGCGACCTCGCGGACTCCGTGAAAGGGGCACCCGCCATGGACGACTACCCGCTGCTGAATCTGTTCCTGACGATGCTCTACCTCTTCCTGTGGATCATGTGGTTCTTCCTGCTGTTCAAGGTGATCACCGATCTGTTCCGCGATCACACGCTCAGCGGCTGGTGGAAGGCGGGCTGGCTCATCTTCGTCCTCGTCCTCCCGTTCCTCGGCGTCCTCGTGTACCTCATCGCGCGCGGCCGCAGCATGAGCGAGCGCGATGTGGCACAGGCCAAGGAACAGGAGCAGGCGTTCCTCGCCTACGTGCAGAAGGCGGCCGGCTCAGGACCGGGCGGCGGCCACGTCGACGAGCTGGCGCGCCTCGCCGAGCTGCGGAAGAACGGCGACATCACCACCGAGGAGTACGAGAAGGCCAAGGAGAAGGTGCTGGCCTGAGCGGCGGAGTGAGCGGCTGACCGGCGCTACGCCTGCCGGACCCCCACGCGCACGGGAAGCTTCTGCACGCTGTTGCCCACGAAGGAGGCGTGCCGGGGCAGTTCGGGCTCCGGCACGGCCAGGTCGAGGTCGGGGAAGCGGGCGAAGAGCTGCTCCAGGGCTATGGTGGCCTCCATGCGGGCCAGCGGGGCGCCCATGCAGAAGTGCGCGCCGTGGCCGAGGGACAGATGCCGGGTGGCGGTGTTGTCGCGGGTGATGTCGAAGCGGTCGGCATCGGGGCCGTGCGCCTGCTTGTCGCGGCCCGCCGCGGAGTAGCCGGCCAGCACGGGGGTGCCCTGGGGGATGACGGTGCCGTCGAGCGTGAGGTCCCGGGTCGGGTACCGGAAGGGGAAGTAGCTGACGGGGCTGTCCCAGCGCAGGGTCTCCTCCACCACGTCCGCCCAGCTCACCTTGCCGTCCTTGGCGAGGGCGAGCTGCTCGCGGTGGGTGCACAGGGCGCGTACGGCGTTGGTGATCAGGTTCAGCGTGGTCTCGTGCCCGGCGATGATCGTGAGCATCAGGGTGCCGAGCAGTTCGTGCGGGCTGAGCCGGTCGCCGTTCTCCTCACGGGCCGCGATCAACGCGGTGGTCAGGTCGTCGCCGGGGTTCGCGGCGCGGGCCGCGGCGACCGCGCCGAGCACCTCCACCATCTCCTTGTTGGCCGCCATCGCCTCTTGCGGGCCGATGTCGGTGGCGACGATCTGGTTCGACAGGTGGTGCAGCCGGTCGTGGTACTCGGCGTCCACGCCGAGAAGTTCGCAGATGACGCCCATCGGCAGCGGCAGCGCGAAGTGCTTGCGCAGGTCCGCCACGCCGTCGCCCGCGGCGGCGGCCCGCTCCAGGCCGTCGAGCAGCTCGGTCGTCAGCGCCATGATCCGCGGCTGCAGTTCCGCCACCCTGCGGGCGGTGAACGCCTTGCCCATCAGGGAGCGCAGCCTGCGGTGGTCGGTGCCGTCGGCGGTGGTCATGCCCTGCACCGTCGCGAACGTCTTCAGCGGCCAGCCGTCGGGTATCTCCCCGGCCTGCAGCGCGGCGAAGTGCGCGGCGTTCTTGGCGACATCGGGGTGCGCGAGGAACTCCTTGAGCGCGTCGTGGCCCAGGACCGCCATGCCCTGTACGTCACCGGGCAGCACGACCGGTGCGACGGCGCCGCGTGCGAGCAGGCGGGCGTTGTCCGCGTGCGGGCAGCCGCCGGATGGGTCGAAGCGGTGCGGCTGGCTTGCTGCGGCGTCGGTGTTCACCGGTGACGTGTTCAACGGGCTCTCCTGGTCCGGGGGCGGGCTGCTGCGGGGCGTGCGGGGTGTCCGGTCAGAGCACGGCGTGCGGCTCCGGCGACGGGGCGGGGTGCTGCGAAAGGACCGGGGCGGTGAAGCGGACCGGCAGCGAGGCGAGTCCCTTGCTCCAGGGCGACTTGATCCACTCCAGGTCGGCCTGCGGGATGGCCAGTTCGAGGTCGGGCAGCCGGTGGCGGATCGTGTCCACGGCGGTACGGGTGATGAGCCGGGCCGGGTCCTGGGCGGGGCAGATGTGCGGGCCCGCGCCGAAGGCCAGGTGCGAGCGGTTGCCCACGACCGGGGTGCCGTCGTCCGGCAGGATCTCCGGGTCCGCGTTGGCGCCGGCCAGGCCGAGGATGAGCATGTCGCCGGTGCGGATGGACTGCCCGCCGAAGGTCATGTCGCGGGTGGCGTAGCGGGCGGGGAAGTTCTGCGTGGGCGGGAAACGCCACAGGACCAGGTCGAGCGCGTCGTCCACGCTGAGGTGGCCACCGGTCAGCGAGGAGCGGAACTGCGGGTCGCAGAGCAGGATGCGCAGGGTGGTGGCGATCCAGTTGACGGTGGTCTGGTTGCCCGCGACGAACATGACCACGAGGTTGTGCAGGACCTCTTCGTCGCTGAGCCGGGCCGGGTGGTGCAGCAGGGCCGAGGTGATGTCGTTGCCGCGGCGGCGCCGCTTCTCCTCGATCAGCTGGAGCAGGATCGCGCCCATGCGCTTGCTGGCGTCGGCCGATGCGCTGGTGGCGGCGACCGTTCCGGCGACGGCCTCAACCAGCTGCCGCCCGGTCAGGTCGTCCACGCCGAGCAGTGCGGTGATGACGCGCATCGGCAGCTTGCGGGCGTAGTCGGCCACCAGGTCGGCCTCGCTGCGTTCCGCGAACGACACGATCACCTGCTCCGCCTCGGCCCGTACGGTGCGCCGCAGTTCGTGGCCGTTGATCCCGGCGAGGGCGGCGGAGACGGCGGCGCGCATCCTGCGGTGCTGCTGTCCGTCGGCGAACAGCAGGGCGGGACGCCAGCCGACCATGGGCAGGATCGGCGAGTCTGCGGGCACCCGGCCTTCCCGCAGCAGGCCCCAGCGGCGCGGATCGTGGGAGAAGTCCTGTTCGTCGCGCGTCAGTTGGAGCAGCTCGCGGTGGCCGATGACGAGCCAGGCGTCGACGCCAGGGGCGATGGACACGGGCGCCACCGGTCCGTGGGCGCCGCGCAGTTGCTCGTACAGGGCGGTCATGGCGTCGCCGTCGAGGTGCGGTCCGTAGAGCGCGGTCGTCGGCGCCGCGGCTCCGGCGACCGGGCAGCGGGTCGGCGGCAGCCCGGCCGCGGGGTGGGGCGAGGTCATGGGGTCTCCGTGGCGAGGTGGATGAGGTGCTTGACGAGGGCGATCAGCGCCCGGACCGAGGACGCGGGGTCGCGTGCGTCGCAGGTCACCACGGGGGTTCCGGGGAGCAGGTCGAGGGCGGAGCGCAGGTCGTCCACGCTGTGCTGGGGGCTGCCGGGGAAGATGTTGACGGCCACCGCGAAGGGCAGTCCGAGGTCCTCCAGGTTGCCCAGGGCGTCGAAGGACGCCTCCAGGTCACGCGTGTCCACCAGGGCCAGGGCGCCGAGCGCGCCCTTGGCCAGGTCCCGCCACGCCGGCAGGAAGCGCTGCTGGCCGGGGGTGCCGAACAGGTAGAGCACCAGCTCGCCGTCGATGGTCATCCGGCCGAAGTCCAGGGCCACGGTCGTGGTCGTCTTGCCGCTCGCCGCGACGGTGTCCACCCGGGCGCCCGCCTGGGTCATGACGGCCTCGGTGGACAGGGGTTTGATCTCCGAGACCGTGCCGATCAGGGTGGTCTTGCCGACCCCGAGCGGCCCGACGACCAGGATCTTGGCGGCGCCCGCGACGCTGGAGGTGAGGTACTTCCCGGACCCGGGCCCGGACTCGGTCCCGGTGGAACCGGGCGGTCGCGGGGCTCCGGGCGCGGGGGACGGCGCGTCAGAGGCGGCTTTCGAGACCATGGAGGACCTTTCTGAGCATGGTCACATCGGTGTATTCGGCCGGGGGCACCGGCGGGCGGGTCACGATGAGCCCCCATTCGAGGAGATCGCAGAGCAACGCCTGGACGACCGAGGGGGGTTGCCCGATGTGGGCGGCCACCTCGGCCACCGAGAGGAGCCCCTGGCAGTGCGCCAGGATGGTCTGGTGCTCGGGCTGGAGCGACGCGGGGAACGCCGCGTCCGTCGCCATCACCAGGGACTCCCAGGCCAGCGCCTCGGTGTCGGCTGCCGCCCGCCCGCGAGTGATCACGTACGGGCGGATCGCCGAGGCCGTCGGCTCCTCCGGCCGGGGGCCCGTCATGACGCCGCGGTGGCCGGATCCCGCGGCTGGCTGCTCAGGTGCGAGCCGATCTTCACCACGAGCAGCTGCATCTGCTGGGCCACCAGGCCGACATCCGCCTGCAGGTCGGTGGCGACCCCCAGGTGCGCGCCGACACCGGCGTGGGTGAACAGCACGAACCCGTGGTCGGACTCCAGCATCAACTGCCGTACGCCCGCGCCCGAGCCGAAGAGCAGCGAGGTCGTGGACCGGCCCGTCATGGTCATCGCCGCGCAGGCCGCGGAGAGGGACTCGGCTTCGGCGACACTCAGCTCGGACACCGGGCCCGAGAGGTTCTCGGCGGACGCGTGTCCGAGCCGCAGCCCGTCCTCGGACACCACCACGCTGTGCCGGACCCCGGGGATCTCGATCAGCGGGCGGAGCATCCAGCCCAGGTCGGGAAGGGGGGTGATGATTCCGGTCACTGCCGGCCTCCGTCATGCTCGTCAGGGGTGGGGGGTTGGGTCGGGGGGTTCGCCTCGCGCGCCGCCGGCTGCTCCGCGTCGAGGGCCGCGCGGCCACGCAGCGATCCGGACACCACGCTGGCGATCGACGCGCGCGCCGCCTCCGGCGTCCAGGGGGTCGTGGGCGGGGCAGGAGGTGCCTGGTGGTGCTCGGGGACCGGCATGCGGTGTGCGCCCGGGGCCGCCTGACGGCGGTTGCGGCGCTTGGGCAGACCGGCCGGCGTCTCGCGCTCGGCAGGCACGGCGGGTGCGGTCCGTACGGGCAACTCCGCCTGCTCGGCGGGGTCGTGCTGTTCGTGCGGCTCCCGCCGAGTGTGCTGCGCGGCGGCATGCTCCGGCGTTCCGCCGGGGGCCGTCGGCTGCCGTACGGGAACGGGGGCGGGCTCCGGCTCGGCGGGCTGCTGCGGTGTCTGGCCGCTGACGCGATGAGATCCCGTGAGCTGCGAAGGGGGTTCGGTCAGCAGGCGGAACGGCACGAACGTCACCGCTCGCGTGCCGCCGTAGGCCGACGCCCCGCTCAGTTCCACGTTGAAGCCGAGCTCACGGCTCCAGCGGCCCACGCAGGCCAGGCCGAGGCGCGGCACCGCGCCGAGCCGTGCCAGGTCCTGGTCGTCGCGGAGTTGGCCCATCGCCCGGTGCAGCACGTCCGGCGGCATCCCGAGTCCGGCGTCGTCGATCTCCAGGACCGCGCCGGCGCCCACCTCGCGGATGGTGACGACGACTTGGGAGCGCGAGGGCGAGAACACCGTGGCGTTCTCCAGGAGTTCGGCGATGGCGTGCATCAGCCCTTCGACCGCGGGCGGCACGGCGTACAGCGTCTGGCCGCCGTGCACCTCGATCCGGCTGTACTCCACGATCCGCGACTGTGCGCCGCGCACGCAGTCGTAGAGCGAGACGGGCCGTGTCTCCCTGCGGGCGGGCCAGATGCCGCACATCACGAGGAGCGTCTGGGCCTTGCGGGTCATCTGCGCCGCCGCGTGGTCGGCCTTCATCACCTCGCCCATGAGGTGCGGGTCGTCGATGGACCGCTCGACCCTGTCGAGGACTTGCTGCTGCACGGTGGCCATCGCGTGCATGGTGCGGGCGACGGACTCGAAGGCGGCCTGCACCGAGTCGCGCAGGCCGCGCTCGCGGCGCACCGCCTCGTCCGACCCGAGGGCGACGGCCACGGCGGACAGGGCCCGCGAGAACTCCTCACCGGTCTCCGTCGGCGCCGCCAACGGTCCCGGCACGCCCTCCAGCCGCTGCCCCGCGCGTACGCGCTCCGCGATCGCCGGGAGCCGTACACCGGCGAGGTGCGCGACCTCGGCCTCCCGGGCCGCGGCGAGCCGTTCCTGGCGGGCCCGCTCGGCCCGCTCGGCGGACAACTGCCGGACGAGCACGAGGACCCAGGCCAGTAGCAGCACCGCGACCGCGGCGCAGCCGCCGGCCAGGACCTGGCGCCACTGAGCCGCGGCGTCCAGTGCGGCGAGCACCGCGCCCGCGATCGCGAGGATCACGGCCATCAGCCAGACCACGGCCTCGCGTCCCACGGACCCGCGCTTGAGTCGGCTCACCACGGCCTGCTTGCCCCGGCAATCCTGCACACCTTCACCACGACGAACGAACCCTCCCCGAACGCACCGAACTCCCTTACGAATGGGGAGCGAGGCGATCTTAGGTCAACTCGGCGTTTTTTGGCTGGTCGTTGAGGAAGCCGGGCTTCCGGGACTCGGGTGTTCGCCGGGGCTTGGCCGAAACTACCGCCCGGTAAGGGGGCATCGGGTGAGCAGGGACGCCGGATCGGCGGTGTCCGGGCGCACGACGGTGCGGCTGGTCGGGGGCTGTTCGCCCCGGCCGGTCCAGGCCTCCATCGCCTTGAGGGCCGAGCGGTGGCAGGGCACCAGGGGCCGCAGTCGGTCGGGGTAGGCGTCGACGAGCGAATCGACGTGCGTGCCGTCCTCGATGCGGTAGTAGCGGAACAGGCCGCCCCGGTCGGCGTCGCGCACCATCTTCGCGTAGACGTCCGAGTCCTTGGTGATGGGCAACTGGACGTCGAGGGTGCCGTGCACGGTGATCAGCGGTTTGCCGATGCGTCCGGTCAGGGCGATCTTCCGCACGGCCTCGCGGACTTCCCGTGGCCGGGACGGGTAGGAGTAGTCGGCGTCGCACGCCGGTGTTCCCGGTGCGCAGAAGGGAGTTCCGGCCTCGGTCGCGCCGTCGTACCCCGGGTCGAGTTCCTCGCGGTAGATCCGCTGGGTCAAGTCCCAGTAGACCCGGTGGTGATAGGGCCACAGGAACTCCGAACCGGCCGGGAAACCGGCGGCGAGCATTTCCTGGTGGGCCTTGTCCGCTCCCTCACCACCTGCCGCGTACACCGGATAGGCGCGCAGCGCGGGCGGCAGGAAGTCGAGCAGGTTGGGTCCCTCGGTCCGCCACAGCGTGCCTTCCCAGTCCACTCCCCCGTCGTAGAGCTCGGGGTGGTTCTCCAGCTGCCAGCGCACCAGGTACCCGCCGTTGGACATGCCGGTGGCCAGCGTGCGCGCGGCGGGCCGGTGATACCGCTGCGCGACCACGCTCTTGGCGGCGCGGGTGAGTTGGGTGACGCGCTCGTTCCATTCGGCGATCGCGTCGCCCGGCCGGGCCCCGTCCCGGTGGAAGGCGGCGCCGGCGTTGCCCTTGTCGGTCGAGGCGAAGGCGTACCCCCGGGAGAGCACCCAGTCGCCGATGGCCCGGTCGTTGGCGTACTGCTCGCGCACGCCGGGTGTGCCCGCGACGACCAGGCCGCCGTTCCACCGGTCGGGAAGGCGGACGACGAACTGCGCGTCGTGCTGCCAGCCGTGGTTGGTGTTGGTCGCCGAGCTGTCGGGGAAGTAGCCGTCGATCTGGATGCCGGGCACACCGCGCGGTGTCGTGAGCCCGGCCGGAGTGAGGCCCGCGTAGTCCGCCGGGTCGGTGTGGCCCGAGGCGACCGTCCCCGCGGTGGTCAACTCTTCCAGGCAGGAGGTCTTCTGGCGTTCGGCGCCCGGCACCTTCAGCTTCGCCGCCGACGCGCAGTGCCCCGCGCCGCCGCCTGCGGCTCCCGCGGGCTGTTTGGCGGCGGCCGGGACCGCGCCGAGGGTGACGAGCAGCGCCGTCAGGGCAAGCGTGCCGCGGAACATGCGCGGCAGGCGGGGCATGCGGGGCTTGCGTCTGGGCGGATCTACGGCGGGCACGGGTTCCTCCGGTGGGTGTGCAGGGCGTACGGCGGTCACGTGGAGCGGCGGCGTCAGGGGCAGGTGCCGTCGGCGATGACGAAGTAGCCGGCCGGCGACTCCTTCAAGGTGTGCGTGACGGCGATGGTGTAGAGGCCCATGTTCTGGTTCGAGCCCTTGGCGTAGGTGTAGCCGCCGCTGGTGGTGGCGCGTCCGGCCTGCACCTGCTGGTAGTTGTTCGCGGTCCAGCACTTGGCCGCGGAGCCCGTGGTGGAGGCGGTGACCTGGGAGGACCGCGCCCCTTCCGTCCCGTCCGCGTCGCGGGCCGCCACGCTGTAGGTGTGGCCGGTGCCGGGGCTGAGGCCGGTGTCCGTGAAGGGAGGGCCGGTCGGTGTGGCGACACGGGTGCCGTCCCGGTACACGGCGTAGGAAGCGGCGTCGGGGACGCTGTTCCACTTCAGGGTCACGGAGGTGTCGGTCGCGCCGGTCGCGGCCAGACCGCTCGGTGCGGGCAGTCCGCCGGGGTCGGGGGCGGAGCCGTCCAGGCCGAAGAAGCCGGTGATCCAGTGGCTGGAGCAGATGGAGTCGATGAAGTGGGCCGTACCGGTCGCTCCGCACTGCGTCGCGCCTGTTCCGGGGTCGACGGGGGTGCCGTGGCCGATGGAGGGAACCCGGTCGACCTCCACGGCGACGGACCCGTCCGCCCCGAGGTACTGCTCCCTGCGGGTCGAGTTGGGGCCGATGGTGGAGGTGCGGTCGGGGCTCTGGTCAAGGCCGTGGACGGCCGTCCACTGGTCACGCAGTTCGTCGGCGTTCTTCTTGGCGACGGTCGGGTCGTTGTCCCCGTGCCAGATCGCCACCCTCGGCCAGGGGCCGGTGTAGCCGGGGTGGGCGTCCCGCACGTCCCCCGCCCAGGCCGAGGGGGTCCGGTCGACGCCGGGGTTCATGCAGCTGTATGCGGACACGACGTCGTCGGCGCAGCCGTACGGGAGGCCCGCGACCACGGCGCCCGCCTTGAACACATCGGGGTAGGCGGCGAGCATCACCGACGTCATGGCTCCGCCGGCCGACAGGCCGGTGGCGTAGGTCCGTTCGGGGTCGGCGCCGTACGCGGTGGCGGCATGGCCGACCATCTGACGGATCGAGGCGGCCTCGCCCTGGCCGCGTCGCGTGTCGCCGGGCTGGAACCAGTTGAAGCACTTGCTGCTGTTGTTGGCGGACGTCTGCTCGGGGAAGACGAGCAGGAAGCCGTGCCGGTCCGCGAACTTGGTCAGGCCCGCGTTGTCGGCGTAGAGCTGCGCGCTCTGGCTGCAGCCGTGCATGGCCACCACCACGGCGGGGGCCGCCGCCAGGGTCGCCGGCCGGTAGACGTACATGTTCAGGCTGCCGGGGTTGGCGCCGAAGTTGCCGACTCTCTCCAGGGCGACGGCCGCCTGCGCCGAGGGCGCGGGCGCGACCACCGCCGCGGTCACGACCAGGCCCACCACCGCGCTCACGCGTCCCAGGGCCCGGCGCCACCTCCCCCTCTCGCTCCGTGGCGCCCGGGTCGGGTGTCCTGCGGACGGCTTTGGGTTGAGGCGTCTCTCGTACGACGGCATGGCGGCTCCCGACGGAGGGCGGCGCGGTCTCCGGGGCGGATCACGCGACCCCAGGGCTCGTCCACGCCAGTTGTCGCGGACCCGGACGCTGGGGTGCCGGTTACCGTAGGAGCCGTCGCGAGCCGGGCAGAATGGCGGCGGACGCCACAAGGCCGTCACGTCCCGCTGGTGTCAGCCCTGTTGCCGCCCCGCCCGCTTCCGTGCTACTGGCGTCGCCCTGACCTGACGGCTGTTCAGGCCCTGGTGGAGTTCGCGCAGGACCGCCTCCAGGAGGCTGCGTGTCCCGCCCAGGACGGAGTCCGTGCGCACCTCGGGGGCGGACGGACCGGAGCCGCCTCTACCGGTCGTGGCCCGCGGCGTCACAGGCCCGTGTCGGAGCTGTCGGCGAGGGCGAGCCGGCGGTGGATGCCTTCCGCCCAGTTGTCGACGGCCTTCCAGTCCCGGTGGTCGCCGTAACGTCCGCCGCGTGTCCGGAAGGCCAGATGCCGCCACCGGGGTACGTGGTCGCGGTAGACGGCCCCCGCCAGCATCTGGTGCTCGCAGGGCCGGATGAGCGTCCGGATGTCGGGCAGTTGCCTGGGCTCGGCGCGGCGACGGCCGGGCCACCGGCCCGCGTGGGGCGGCACGCCGACGCTGTAGAGCCACGTGGGATGCGTGGCCAGGGTGCTGGGGTGGCTGCGGATGAAGTCGGTGGCCTGCGGGAGCCAGCCCCCGTTGTGCACCGCGCTGCCCAGCACGAACGCGTCGTAGCCGCCCGTCTTCTGCTCCGCCGCCAGCGGCACGATGACCGTGACGTGCCCGCACTCCGCGAGCCGCGTCGAGAGGCGTTCCGCGATGCCATGGGTGGAGCCGTGCACCCCGGTGTATCCGACCAGGATGTTCATGCCGCGGCTCCTTTGCTTGCGTCCGCGGCCGTCCGGTTCCCGAGGCGTGACATCCAGGCTCTCCCACTGTCAGTTGAAAACAGCACAGAAAGGTAGAACGCCGAGGTCTGGGGCTTCCGTCACCATAGATCCGGTCAAGAACGTCGAACAGGCGTCTACCGGCCACAGTGGTCCCGCGCACCGACCGGAAGTCGACGCGGCCATGGAGGGCCGTACGGCCAAGCCGTGACGCGGCAGTACGGCGATGCGGTGATGTGGGACCGCCGGGGGCACGCCGGAGCTGGTGGCATGCGGGCGAGTGCGCCCGGCGGCTTGTCGGCCACGTTTGGCCCCGACCCGCCCGGGAACTTTGCGTCTGCCCCACGACGGCACTGCCACCACGCCGTCCGCGCCGCTGCCGTCCGCCAGACCCTGGCCGACACCCGCTCCCGCCACGCCCCGACCGCAACGCGGAGGTGCGCACCATGTCCCTGCAGCAGACCATCACCGCCGGCGTCGACGGCTCACCCGCGAGCCTGGGCGCCGCCGGCTGGGCAGCCCACGAAGCCCTGCGACGTGACGTGCCCCTCCACCTCGTCCACGCCAGTGCCCCGCGGCCCGAGCGCAGCCGCCTCCCGGAGATCGACGCCCCGTACGACCGCGAGCGCGGAGCACTCGGCCGCGCCGTCCTGCATCTGTCGAACATCCACCCCACCCTGCGCATCCTCGACGAGCAGGTCACCGGCTCACCGGTGGGCGCGCTCCTCGCGGCGGCCAGTTCCTCGGCCCTGCTCGTGGTCGGCTCGCACGGCGCGGGCGCGATCGCCGGGGCGCTGGTCGGCTCGGTCGCGCAGGCCGTCGCGGCACGTGCCTCCTGCCCCACCGCTCTGGTCGGCACGCGGCACCACACCGAGAACACCCACCAGGGCCCGACGTGCGACCCGGAGCACCCGGTCGTGCTCGGCATCGACCTGGCCCGCCCCGGCGACGAACTCCTGGAGTACGCCTTCGACGCGGCGGCATCCCGTAAGGCACCGCTTCATGTCGTGCACGTCTGGACCGCCCCCCTGGTCCCCTCGGCCGACGCCATCGACCCCATGCCGGAGAAGGTGCAGCAGCTGGCGGCCGAACTCGCGCCCTGGCGGCGGAAGTTCCCGGGGACCGAGGTCACCGACCTGCTCGTGCACGGCCTGGCGGGCCACCACTTGGTCAAGGCGGCCTCGAGGGCCTGCCTGCTGGTCATCGGCCGCCGTGTCCCCGTCGGACCGCACCTCGGCCGGACCGCGCACGCGGCGATCCATCACGCCAAATGCCCGGTCGTCGTCGTGCCGCACTACTGAGGGATCTTCCGCCGCGGGCGACTCACCCGTGGCGGAGGATGTCAGGGCCGCCGTTTACCGCTGCGATCACCGGATGGCTGAAGAAGACGCGTGGGGCCCGGTGGCGTTCGTCGCCCGGCGGGCACGCAGTGTGCTGGGCGTCGTGGACGAGGCGGCGGGCACGGTCGTCCGCGTGCTGGCGGGCGTGGTTCTCGACCGCATCGACCTGGACGCCCTCGTGTCCCGCGTCGACGTGAACCGGATCGCCGACCGGATCGACGTGGGGCGGATCGCCGACCGGGTCGACGTGGACCGGGTCGCGGACCGGGTCGACGTGGACCGGGTCGCGGACCGGGTCGACGTACGCCGGGTCGCCGACCGGGTCGATGTGGACAGCATCGCCGACCGGGTCGACGTGAACCGCGTGGCTGACCGCGTCGACGTGGACCGCGTCGCGGACCGGGCCGATGTCGACCGGATCGCGGCGCGCGTGGACGTCGACGCGGTGATCGTGCGGGTCGATCTGGTGGGGCTCACCCGTGACGTGCTGTCAGAGATCGATCTGGGGCGGGTGGTCCGCGACACCGGGGGCGGGATGGCCGCGGAGACCGCCGACGCGGTGCGGCTGCTCGGCAGGCGCGGTGACCGGGGCGTCAACCGGTTCAGCGACCGGCTGCTCCGGCGTGCGGGGCCGCCGCGGGTCAATGGCGCGGGACCGCCACCGGAGCCCGAGCGGTGACCGAGCCGCAGGCCGGAGCCGGGGCCGAGCACGCCGGGCTCGTCTCGCGCGGGGTCGCGGCGATAGTCGACGTGCTGGTCCTCGCCGCCGTCGGCCTCGCGGTGCAGGCGGGCGCCGGATGTGTGCGTCTGCTGCTCATCGGGCCTCCGTTCCGGTTCCCCGACCTCCCCGGCTGGCTCACCGGCCTCTCGGGCTGGACCCTCGCCGTCCTGTACTTCGGCTGCTCGTGGTCCGCCATCGGGCGCACGGCGGGAGACCACCTGATGGGGCTGCGCGTCACCGACCGCGCCGGCGCGCTTCTCGGGCTGCCCCGGTCCCTGGTGCGCGCGGCGCTGTGCGTGACGTTCCCGCTGGGGCTGTACTGGGTTCCGCTCAGCAGACACCGCGCGTCCGTCCAGGACCTGCTGGTCGCCAGCACGGTGCGCTACGACTGGGGTTGACGCCACCCGCGGATGGTGCACGCGCCCTCACCCGTGCCGGGTGGGGGCCGCCTTCCGGGGCAGCATCGCGGCGGCGCCGAACCCGCCGACCCCGATGAGGGCGAGGACGACGAGGGCCACGGCGTACGGTCCCGCTGCCGGGTCCGCGACGAGGATGGTGCCCGCGATCGCGGTGCCCACCGACGAACCGAGGTTGGACACACTGCGCGAGAGCCCGGATATCTCGCCCTGCTGGTCCTCGGGGAAGGCCGACTGCACCACGTTGACCGAGGGCGTCAGCATCACCCCCATCCCCAGCCCGATCAGCAGCAGCCCGGGGACGAAGTGCCAGGCGCCCGGCTCTCCGTGGGACATGGCGAGCAGCACCCCGATGCCGCAGATTGTCAGGGCGAACCCGGCCATCACGAGCGTGCGCTGCTCGCGCCGCTTCGCGAGACGCGCGGCGCCGAGCGAGGACACGAGCAGACCCATGGTGGAGGCGCTGAAGATCACGCCGGTGCTGATCGCGTCGTACCCGCGGACGACCTGGAGGTACGCGGCCACGACGAACGACACCCCCATGAGCATCAGCCACTGGGTGTGCTGGGTGATCAGGCCGAGGTTGGAGGGGCGGTTGTGGAAAAGGGCGGTACGCAACAGTGGTTGGGTCCCGGCGCGTTCCTTGGCCCGTACCCAGCGGAAGAAGGCCACCAGGACCAGCGTGCCGACCAGCAGCAGGCCGCCCATCAGCCAGCCGTTCTCGTCGGCGGCGAGGATTCCCATGACGACCAGGACCAGACCGGTGGCCGAAAGCACCGCTCCCCCGGTGTCGAAGACACGCTGGGGGTCCGGCGGGACGGGGTCGTCGATGCGGCGGGCCAGCACGATGATCACCGCGACCACCAGGGCCTGGAAGACGAAGGCCGCCCGCCAGCTGATCGTCGAGGTGATGAGCCCGCCGATCAGCGGCCCGGCGGCGGCGCCGATGCCGCCCATCGCCATGATCGCCCCGAAGGCACGGGCGCGGTCGGTCACATTGGTGAACAGGAGCGTGGTCAGGATGTAGACGGGCGGGATGAGCAGGGCGGTGCCGATGCCCTCCAGGATCGAGTTGCCCAGGATGAGGACGCCGAGGCCGGGCGACACAGCACTGAGCAGGGCGCCGATCCCGTACACGGCGAGGCCGACGAGAAGGCAGCGCTTGCGGCCGTAACGGTCGGTCAGGATGCCGCCCGGGATCATCAGCGCCGCCATGACCAGCAGAAAAATGGTGATGGCGGTCTGCACGCCCTGCACCGTCGTGTCCAGGTCCTCGCTGATGTCCTGGATCATGACCGTCATGTTCGAGCCCGCGAAACTGCAGATGAACTGCGCCAGGGCCAGCGGCGCGAGCACCTGACGCGGCCCGGGGCGTTTCTGCTGCCGGGCGTGTGCTCCCCCAGGGGTGGACGGCACGGTCATCGCCTCGCCTCCCGTTGCCTCCCGTTGACGGGTGCCTCCCGTTGGCGGTCGGCGTCGGCCAGCCTCGTGGGCGGCCCGCCGCGCGGCGTCACCCTCGGAGGGTGACGACCGGGGGCACCGGTCGGGGGCAACACTCGGGGCAACGCGGTGCAACCGGCACCCTCGGTACGGAGGTTCTGTCATGACCGCCTCGACGACCCAGCGCCATACCCCCAGCGCCAAACAGACGGCGGCCGCCGGGCTGACCATCTTCGCGGGGGTGCTGTTGTTCCTGTCCGGGTCCCTGGACTTCTGCCGGGGTCTGATGGCCGTCCTGGAGGACGACATCTTCCTGCGCACCCCCGGTTACACCTTCGAGTTCGACCTGACGAGCTGGGGCTGGATCCACATGGCCATCGGCACCATCGCCGTGGTGGTCGCCTTCGGCCTGTTCGTGGCCGCGACCTGGGCCAGGATCATGGGCATCGGCATCACCTCGCTGATGATCATCGCCAGCTTCCTGTCGCTCCCCTACCACCCGATCTGGTCCATCACCTTGATCGCGATGGACGGGTTCATCATCTGGGCCCTGTGCGTGGTGGAGAAGGACACCGTCTACTGACCGGAGTGGCCCATGAGTGACGGACGGGCGCACCAGCGCGCCGGACAGAGGTGAGGGGCCGGTGCGTGTGCGCGGGACGCCACCAGGGGTCAGGACTCTGCGGACCTACCGCAGGGAGTGGTTGCTCAAGGATGTGGTCGCGGGCATCGTGCTGAGCACGTTGCTCGTGCCACAGGGCATGGCGTACGCGGAGTTGGCCGGTCTGCCGCCCATCACCGGTCTCTACACCTCTGTGCTGTGCCTGCTCGCGTACGCCGTCGCGGGTCCCTCGCGCGTCCTGGTGCTCGGCCCCGACTCCTCCCTCGGCCCGATGATCGCCGCGACGGTCCTGCCGCTGCTCGCAGCGGACGGGGACAGCGGACGCGCGGTCGCGCTCGCCTCGGTGCTCGCCCTGATGGTCGGCGCGATCACGCTTCTCGCGGGGGTGGCGCGGCTCGGTTTCGTCGCCGACCTCATCTCCAGGCCGACCATGATCGGCTATATGAACGGCCTGGCCCTGACCATCCTCATCGGGCAGTTGCCGAAGCTGTTCGGCTTCTCCATCGATGCCGACGGGCTCGTCGGCGAGGTGGAGGCCTTCGTCCGGGGGCTGGCGGAGGGGGCGACGGAGCCGGCCGCCCTCGCGGTCGGCGGTGGCTGCATCCTCGTCATCCTGCTGCTGCAGCGGCTGATGCCGAAGGTCCCGGCCGTCCTCGTCATGGTCGTGCTGGCCATCACCGTCTCCGTCGTCCTCGACCTGGACGAGCACGGCGTGAAGACCGTCGGCAACCTTCCCGAAGGACTGCCGCCGTTCACGGTCCCGCACATCGGGTGGGACGACCTGGGTCCGCTGTTCATCGGCGCGCTGGGCATCGCCCTGGTGTCCCTGGCCGACACCATCTCCAACGCGTCCGCCTTCGCGGCCCGTACCGGCCAAGAAGTGCGCGGCAACGACGAGATGATCGCGATCGGCACGGCGAACATGGCCGCGGGCCTGTTCCAGGGGTTCCCCGTGAGCACCAGCGGCTCCCGTACGGCGGTGGCCGAGCGGGCCGGGGCCAAGACGCAGCTCACCGGGCTCGTCGGCGCGGGTCTCATCGTCCTCATGCTCGTGCTGCTGCCGGGGCTCTTCCGCGATCTGCCGCAGCCCGCGCTCGCCGCCGTGGTCATCACGGCCTCGCTGTCGCTGGCCGACCTCGCGGGCACGAGGCGGCTGTGGCGTCAGCGCAAGGCGGAGTTCTGGCTCTGCATCGCGGCGTTCCTCGGGGTGGCGCTGCTGGGTGTCCTGCCGGGGATCGCGGTCGCGGTGGGCCTGTCCATCCTGAACGTCTTCCGGCGCGCGTGGTGGCCGTACAGCACCATCCTCGGGCGGGTTTCCGGCCTGGAGGGCTACCACGACGTACGGTCGCACCCGACCGCCCGACGGCTGCCGGGCCTGGTGATCTTCCGCTTCGACGCCCCGCTGTTCTTCGCCAACGCCAAGTCGTTCCGCGAAGAGGTCCTGCGCTACGCCCATGCCGAACCGGCCACGCGGCGCGTGCTGATCGCCGCGGAACCGGTGACCGACGTGGACACCACCGCTGCGGATGTCCTGGAGGAGCTGGACTCGGCTCTGCGGGAGCTGGGCGTGGACCTGGTCTTCGCCGAGCTCAAGGACCCGGTGCGGCGCAAGGTCGAGCGCTATGGCCTTGGCCGTACCTTCCACGCGTACCGCTTCTACCCCACCGTGGAAGCCGCCGTGGAGGCGTTCCGCACGGAGCACGGCACGGACTGGGCCCCGGCGGACCCGCCCGCCGACGACGAGAGCTGATCCTGGTCAGCCCGTCGCGACGACCGAGAGCAGGTGCGTGCCCCAGGGCGGCACGTCGACATAGAGCCCGTCCGCCGTCAGCTCCGCCCCCGAACGCTCGTACCGCTCGGCGTCGAGGAGCCCGACCAACTCGTAGGCGCCTGGCCCCAGATCGCTCCAGGGCAGCCGGATGCGTGCCTGTGCCTGGTGCTCCGAGAGGTTCACCACGGTCAGGAACCTGCCCGACTCACCGGTCCAGGACGAGGCGATCAGGTCACGGCCCGAGTCGTTGTCGGGCCAGCCTTCGGCGTCCAGGAGCCGCCACTGTCCCGTCCGCATGCCGCTGCGGTGCACGCCCGCGAGGAGCCGCTCGTAGAACGCCTTCAGGGAAGGGTCCGCCGGCTCGTCGGGGCGGCGGTCGAGGAAGACCGGCAAGTGGACCCGGCGTCCGGTGAACTGGCCCTCGTGCCACAGCGTCGCGCCGGGCAGCGTGGCGATCAGCACGGCCGCCGCCCGCTCCTTGGCCAGGGGGAGCGTCGCTGCGGCCCGCGGCTCGTCATGGTTCTCCAGGAACCGGACCAGTCCGCGCTGGTACTGCTCGTCGGCCCGCAGATGCGCCCTGACCGACTCGGCGCTCTCGTTCAGCACGCGGTCGTACAGACGCTTGTCGTAGCAGAAGTCGAACCCCTGCTGTTGCAGGGCCCATTCGAGGTCCCAGTACGCCTCCGCGGCGAAGACCATGTGGGGGTGACGGCGGCGCACGGCGGTGACCACCTCGGGCCAGAAGTCCTCCCGCGGCACGGGCCCGGCCCGCTCGCCCCACGTCCGCGCGAACACGTCGTTCATCAGGAGCATCGCCATGTCGCAACGCACCCCGTCGCAGACCCGGCCGATGCCGTCGAGCACCTCCGCGGTCGCCCGCCGCAGGGCGGGGGCGAAGGCGTTCAGCTGCACCACGTCCGGCCAGGGCGGGAAGAACGGGTCGCGGCCCCGGGCGAGCACGGCGCTCCCGGTGTCGAGGAACCCGGCCGGGTCGCGCCGGGCGTCCTCCGCGTCCCCCTGCACGAAGTACTCGGGGTGCTCGTCCACCCAAGGGCTGTCGGGGGCCACATGGTTGGGCACGTAGTCGAGCAGCAGCCCCACTCCCCTGCGGTCGAGTTCGGTCCGGGCCGCGGCCAGCCCCGCCGGGCCGCCGAGCGCCGCGTCGGCCTCGTAACGCCGGATGCAGTACGGCGATCCGGCGATGTCCTCTTCGCCGATGTCCGGGACGGCTCCGGCGAACGCGCCGCGCAGCGCCGGGTCCTGAAGGGCGATTGCGCGCCCTCGCGCGCTGCGCTCCCACACGCCCATCAGCCAGACGGCGTCGACCCCGGCGGGCGTGATCTCGTCCCAGGCCTCCTTGGGCACGTCCGCCAGGTCGGCCGGACCCCCGGTGCGCCGGGCGGTCTCCCGCAGCCATACGCGGGTGTTGACCTCGTGCACGACGGGCTGCGCGGGCAACTGGGTCATCGGTTCTGCCTCCTCACGGGGCCGGAACGGAAGTCGTCCGGTCCGAGTGCGCCGAAGATCTTCATCAGGGCCGCGACCAGACCGGTCCAGCCCGTCTGGTGCGAGGCGCCGAGTCCCGCGCCGTTGTCGCCGTGGAAGTACTCGTAGAAGGAGATCAGATCGCGCCAGTGCGGGTCGTCCCTGAATTTCGCCTGGCCGCCGTACACGGGCCGCCGGCCGTCCTCGCCGCGCAGGAAGATCCGGGTGAGGCGGGAGCCGATGTCCTCGGCGACCTCGTACAGGTTCTTGTGGACTCCCGATCCTGTCGGGCACTCGACGGTGAAGTCGTCGCCGTAGAAGCCGTACAGGTTGATCAGCCCGCGGATGACCAGGGCGTTCATCGGCATCCAGACCGGGCCGCGCCAGTTGGAGTTGCCGCCGAACATGCCGGTGTCCGACTCGGCGGGCAGATAGGAGACCTTGTACTCCTCGCCGTGCACCCAGAACGTGTAGGGGTGTTCGGCGTGGTGGCGCGAGAGCGCCCTGATCCCGTACGGGCTCAGGAACTCGTCCTCCGACAGGAGCCGGGCGAGCACGCGCACGAGCTTCTTCTCGTCCAGGACGGACAGCAGCCGTGGACCGCCCGCCGTGCCGGCCTGCGCCGAGGTCAGCGTCACCGACAGCGAGGGGTGGCGCTCGGCGAACCGGCGCAACCGGTCACTGAGCCCTGAAAGACCTTCCAGCTGGTCCGGCCGGAAGACGGTCGACGCGCACAGCGGCAGCAACCCCACCATGGAGCGGACCTTGAGCTGGACGGCTTCTCCGTCGGGCAGCCGCAGCACGTCGTAGAAGAAGCCGTCCTCCTCGTCCCACAGCTCGTCGTGGAGGTCGCCCACCCGGTCCATGGAGGCGGCGATCCACAGGTAGTGCTCGACGAACTTGAGGACCAGTTCCTCGTAGGCCTCATTGTGTTCGGCCAGTTCCAGCGCGATCTGCAGCATCGACTGGCAGTACAGCGCCATCCACGCGGTGCCGTCCGCCTGTTCCAGGGTGCCTCCGGTGGGCAGGGGGGCGCTGCGGTCGAAGACGCCGATGTTGTCGAGGCCGAGGAAGCCGCCCTGGAAGATGTTGCGGCCGCCGGGGTCCTTGCGGTTGACCCACCAGGTGAAGTTCGTGAGCAGTTTCTGGAAGGTGCGTTCGAGGAAAGCCCGGTCGGCCTGGCCGGTCGTGCCCTTCTCCACCGTGTAGACGAAGTACGCGGCCCAGGCGTGCACGGGCGGGTTGACGTCGCCGAAGTTCCACTCGTACGCGGGGATCTGGCCGTTGGGGTGCAAGTAGGCGTCACGCAGCAGCAGTTCGAGCTGTTCCTTGGCGAAGCCGATGTCGACGACCGACAGGCCCACGGCGTGGAAGGCCAGGTCCCAGGCGGCGAACCAGGGGTACTCCCACTTGTCCGGCATGGAGACGATGTCGTCGCTCACCATGTGGAACCACTCGCCGTTGCGCAGCCCCGGCCGCGGCGGACTCCATGGGGTCATGTCGTGTTCGCTGAGCCACTTCTCCAGGTCGAAGGCGTAGTACTGCTTGGACCAGAGCATGCCGGCCAGGGCCTGGCGCAGTACGCGTGCCTCGTCCTCGCTCGCCCGCTCGGGCGTCAACTCGCCGTAGAACGCGTCGGCTTCGGCGATGCGGTCGGTGAAGACCGTGTCGAAGCCCCGCGTCAGGGAGAGCTTCGCATCCGCGGGGCCAAGGCGCAGCCGCAGCGTCTGCGACCCTCCCGCGGGAACACTGAGTGTGTGGTGGGCGGCGGCCTTCGTGCCCTCCAGCTCCGGGTTGACCGCGCTCTCCTCCCCCTCGACGACGTACCGGCCGATCGCGTTCTTGACGTAGGGGGAGGCGTTGGGCGAGCCGAAGAGACGTTCCTTGTCGGTCTCGTTCTCCGTGAACAGCAGCGGGACCCCGTCGGCGCACCGCAGGGCGTAGCTGCCGAGTTCGGGGTGGTCGGCCCGGATCGTGGGGTGCGGCCCCTCGACGGCCCGCAGCCGTGGCGCGCCCCGCTCGTCGTGCTGATCGTCCCAGGACCAGGTGTTGCGGAACCACAGGGTGGGCAGCACGTGCAGGGTCGCCTCGTCGGGGCCCCGGTTGTCGACGGTGATCCGCATCAGGATGTCGTCGTGGTCGGCCTTGGCGTACTCCACCGTGATGTCGAAGTACCGGTCCTCGTCGAACACTCCGGTGTCCATGAGCTCGTACTCGAACTCCTGGCGGGTGCGGTCCCGGTTGACGGACACGAGGTCGTTGTACGGGAACTCCGCCTGCGGGTACTTGTAGAGGTACCGCAGGTAGGAGTGGCTGGGGGTGCTGTCGAGGTAGAAGTAGTACTCCTTGACGTCCTCCCCGTGGTTGCCCTCGCCGTTGGTGAGACCGAAGGCGCGCTCCTTGAGGATCGGGTCGCGGCCGTTCCACAGGGCGAGGGCCAGGCACAGGCGCTGCTTGTCGTCGCAGATGCCGCCGAGGCCGTCCTCGCCCCAGCGGTAGGCACGTGAACGCGCGTGGTCGTGCGGGAAGTAGGACCAGGCGTCGCCGCCGGGGCTGTAGTCCTCGCGGACCGTGCCCCATTGCCGTTCGCTCAGATACGGGCCCCACAGGCGCGACCGTGCGCTGCCGTCACCGATCGCTCCGATCCGCCCGGCGTGCGTCCGCGTCTTCATGCGCGTCTCCCTGCCTCGGTCAACCGGATGCGCCAGTCTTCGCAAGGGGCCCCGGACCCGCCTCACCTTCCGGGGGTGAGCCTTCCGGGGGGCCGCCTGCCGCGTGCGCGACGAGGGTGATGGCGATGGCGTACGCGGCCAGCAGCGCGCCGGTCACGAACAGTCCGGTCCACGACGAGAGGAGCAGCGCGATCAGGGCCGCCACGGCGACACCGGCCACCCGCAGCACGTCGGCGTGCCGGGCCACCCACGGCCGCACCCGCGCACCGTCCACCCGGTCGCCGGCCTTGGCCAGGAAGTGGCCCGTGGCCCGCGCGCCCTGCGCCACGTACCGGCGCAGGGCCTTGGGCAGCCGCCCCGGCCCCACCAGGTACGCCAGAACGGCGATGGCGACACCCAGCCACAGCAACTGGTCGCCCCGCTCGCGCAGGGTCTCGAAGACCGTCCACATCGCCGCCCGCACCCCGTCGCGGTAGACGCCGTCCGGTACCTGGCCGAGCAGTTGGTCCCGGACCGCCCGCAGCACGGTCGTCAGCACCGTGACGGTCACCACCAGCCACAGCCCGAGCTGGAGAAGAGTGCGCCGCCGCCGGGGCGAGATCCACAGGGCGAGCCCGAGCAGCACCGGCACGGCGATCACCAGGCCCACCACCGCGCGCTTGAACAGCAGCACGCTCTCCTGGAGTTGGCCCAGCTCGCCCCGGTTGTAGATGCGGATCTGCGCGAAGTTCTCGGGCAGCGACACGCCGAGCGCCGACTCGATGCGCTCGTGCAGGCCCGGCGGGATCTCGCCCGAGGAGAGGGGCGGCAGGTCCAGCTTCTTGCCGAACATGGTGGGCAGTTGCTCCTCGAGAGAGCGCAGTACGTTGTTGACCACCGGCAGCAGGTTCAGGGTGACCGTGTCACCGTCCACCCGCACGTTCTCGTTGCGTTTCTCCAGTACCTCGACGATCCGCTCGTGGGCGCGGCGGTTCGTCGCACGCCATATCTCCTGGAACCGGTCGTTGGCGATCAGCTTCGAGATGGAGTCGCGCACGTAGTCGTGGACCGCGCCCGTGACCGGCGCCGCGAGGAAGGAGGCACGCGGGGGCAGCGCATCGGACAGCCGCTGCTCGACGTCCAGTTGGTCGAAGATCTCGCGCGCCAGATACGTGGAGACGGCGGCGTTCACGTCGGGGTCCTCGGGCAGGGGGCCCACCGTGGCGATCCAGCGGTCCGTGTTGAGCGTGGTCCGCGCTCCCCACACCCCCACGATCGAGGTGACCGCGAGGACGGCGACCAGGGCGATCAGCACGGCAGCGACGACGCGCCGGACGGCCAGCAGCCGCACCCGGCGCCGCCGCTCGGTGCCCGCGCGCGCACGCAGTTCGCCGACCTCGGCGCGCAGGCGCCTGAGTTCGGCCTCGGTTCCGCTGTCCCGGGTGTCACCGTCTGGCGTCTCTTGCTGCGTCATGGGCGTCGCACCTCCGCCTTCCACCGTCACGGCGCCCGCGCCCGCTTCCCTCACCTGCGGCGGGTGACGCGCCGCCCCGGGTGCCGACGCTGTGATGACGGACGTGACGGCGGCAATCCCCCGAGAGGAGACACGATGGCTGGGATCGGACCGGTACAACTCCTGGCGGTCGAGTTCGGACCCGACGCCAAGTTCGAGGGACGGATCATCGAGGAGCTGGCGATCCTCGAGGCGAACGGACAGATCCGCGTCCTCGACATGCTCTTCGTCCGCAAGGAACCCGGCGGCACTCTCTTCTCCCTGGACTTCCAGGCGGAGGGGATGGGCGAGACGGTCGCCGCGCTGCTCGGCATCACCACCGAGGAGGTCCGGGCCGCGGAGGAGGCCTACCCGAGCCTGGCCGAGGGCAACGCCTTCGGGCTGACCCTGGACGAGATCAGGGAGATGGGCGAATCCCTCGACCCCGGGGCCGCGGCGGCCTTCGTCCTCCTGGAGCACGTCTGGGCCAAGTACCTGCGCAAGGCCCTGCGCGACGCGGGTGCCGTCCCCGTCGCCGAGGGTTTCCTCACAGATGAGGCCCTGTCCCCCGTCCTTGCCGAACTCACCGCAATGGCACAGAAGTTGGGCGACCCGGTCACCCCCTCGGTGCGGCCGGACCCGACGACCCGCAACCAACGCAGGAGGTCCTGATGGCCGATCTCGTCGTACTCGGATTCGCGGACAAGGAAAAGGCGGAGGGCGTGCTGCGGCTCTCCAAGGAACTGTCCCGCCAGGAACTGCTCGACCTGGAGGACGCGGCGCTCGCCTGGCGCACCATGGACGGCAAGATCCATGTGAGCCAGACGTTCAGCACCACGGCCACCGGCGCGGCCGGCGGCGCCCTGTGGGGCTCGCTGTTCGGGCTGCTCTTCCTGATGCCGGTGTTCGGTGCCGCGGTGGGGGCCGCCACCGGCGCCGTCGCGGGCAAGCTCAGCGACGTCGGCATCAATGACGCCTTCGTCAAGGAGATCGCCGGCACCCTCGAACCCGGCCGTGCCGCCGTCTTCGCCCTCGTCCGCCGCTCCACGCCCGACCGCGTCCGTGACGCGGTACGCCCCTTCAACCCCACCGTCATCCGCACCTCCCTGACCAAGGACCGGGAGGAAGAGCTGATCGCGGCACTTCAGCCGCAGTGACCGAGCGGCCCGGCACTCCGGGCCGGGCGCTCCTTCAGGCGCCGTCTCCCCCGGGAACTTCACCCGGGTGAGATGGCGCCTGCCGTGCGTTCGCGCCTCCTTATGCGCCCCATACTTGCCGCAGCCGCACCACTTGCTCCGAGAGCGAGGTGCCGTCCATGGCCGAGTGCTCACCCCCTTCCCATGACACCCGCCCGGCCGCGGCATCCGTCGGCACGGCGCCCGCGGTGCCGACCTGGATCGTCCCCAGGCCCCGGCTGACCGACCGCCTGGCGCGCGGCGCCCTCGGTCCGCTGACGGTGATCGTGGGTCCCGTCGGCGCCGGCAAGACGGCCCTGGCCCTGGAGTGGGCACACACCCGGCGACTGCCCGGACCGCTCGCCTGGGTCACCTGCGACGGCCGGTCCGAGCAGTCCCGCGTCTTCTGGCCGCGCGTGATCAACACGCTGCGCGCGGCGGGCCTCGACCTTCCCGAACCCCACGGCGAGCAGGCGGAACCGCTGATCGTGGCGGCGCTCGCCGCCGATCTGCACAGGTGCGGCGAGCAGGTCGTCCTGGTCCTCGACGACTTCCAGCCCGCGCCCGGCTCCCCGATCGCGGAAGGCGTCAGCAGCCTCCTGCGGCATCTGCCGGGCGTGCTGCATCTGATCGTGCTGGCCCGCCGGGACCCTCCCCTGCATCTTCACCGCGGGCGGCTGACCAACGAGGTCACCGAGCTGCGCACCGGCGACCTGGCCTTCGACGACCAGGAGACGGCGGCGCTCCTCGCGCAGCACGGGATCGACGTGCCGAAGCAGACGGTCAGCGCGCTGCGGCGGCGTACGGACGGCTGGGCGGCGGGACTGCGCCTCGCCGCGATGTCCATGGAGAAGCAGAGCGATCCCGAGCGGTTCGTGGCGCATTTCGCGGGCGACGACGAGGCCATCGCCAGTTACCTCGTCGAGGAGGTCCTCGACCTGCAGCCCGCGGGGATGCGCAGGTTGCTGCTCACGACGAGCGTTCTCGACCGGGTGAACGCCGAGCTGGCGGTCGAGCTCTCGGGCGAGGACGCGGGCCTGCACTTCGCCTCCCTGGTCCGGGAGAACTCGTTCCTGCAGCCCGTCGGCCAGGGCTGGTACCGCTGCCATCAGATGTTCGCCGACGTCCTGCGGATGTGCCTGCGCCACGAGAAGCCCGGCCTGGTCGCCCCGTTGCACCGCCGCGCCGCGGCCTGGCTCGGTGAGCACGGTCTGCTGGGCGACGCCGTACGGCACCTGCTCGCCGCCGGAGACTGGGACCAGACGGGCCGGCTGATCGTGGACCGTCTGGCGATCGGCCAGGTGCTCGGCCTCACCAGGCTGCGGCTGCCGGCCGAGCTGACCGGACGGCCGCCCCAACCCTCGTCGACGGGGGACCCCGAGCCCGCGCTGCTCGCCGCGGCGGTCGCCCGCGCGCGCGACGACGACCCGCTGTGCCGCCGGTATCTCGACCTGTCCGACGGTCTGCTGGCCGACCTGCCGGCGGACGAGGAGCGCACGGCCCGGTGCCGCTTGGCCCATGCCCTGATCCGGATGGAACAGCAGCGTTCCCTGAACCCGTCGGAGGCGCGTGCGGCGGCGGCCGACGCGCAGTCCGCCCTCGCGCGGCTGCCGCACGCGGCCCTGGCGCGCCACCCTGAGATCATCGCGCTCACGCTGGCGATCCGCGGCGGCGGCGAGCTGCGGGCGGGCAGCCTCAAGGCGGCCGAGGCATCCCTCACCGGGGCGCTCAAGGCGGCGGGGGCCGCCGGGAACGGCGCGCTGCGCCGCGACTGCCTCGTCGACCTCGCGCTCCTCGAAGCCCTGCGCGGCCGCTTCCGTGCCGCCGACGAACTCGCCGCCCAGGCCACCCAGCCGTCGTTGCCGACCTGGGCGGTGGCCGAGCGCGGGCAGGCGTCCCTGCATCTGGTGCGCGCGTGGGTCGAGCTCGCGCGTGCCGAGCCGGGCCGGGCCAAGTTCGAACTGCGCGCCGCCCGTGCCGTGTTGCGAGGACGGCCCGACGCCTTCCTCTCCGATGTCGACGCCCTGGTGACCGCGCTTGCCACGGCGGCCGAGCAGGACGGTTCGGCGACCGCTTCGGTCGGTGAGGTGGTGGCCACCTCCCGGTTGCCCCGGCCCGTGCTGCGGTCCCTGGCACCGGCGTGCGTGCCGCTGCTCGACTCCGCCCGCCACAAGGTCGCCACCGCCACCGCCACGCCGTCGCAGTCGGCCGCGCACCCGACGCTCACCCTCGCGACCGCCACACCGGCGATCACCGAGCGTCTCAGCGCACGGGAGCGCGACGTCCTGGACCGGCTCGCGCAGATGATGACCACCGAGGAGATCGCCGAGGAGCTGTACCTCTCGGTGAACACGGTGAAGACACACCTCAAGAGCGTGTACCGCAAGCTCTCCGTGACCCGGCGCTCAGCGGCGGTCCGACGCGCCCGCGAGCTCCAACTCCTATGAGGGGTACGTCCGTTGGTGTCGTCGTCACCGGCAGGCGTCTACACGAGCCCCAGCGCGCGGGCGCTGCGGACGGCCTCGGCCCGGGAGCACACGCCCAGCTTGCGGTACACGGAGCGGACGTGGCTCTTGACCGTGTTCACCGAGACGTACAAGCCGTCGGCAATCTGCCGTAGCGACACCTCCTGCTGGAGTCGGCTCAGCACCACCAGCTCACGCTGCGTCAAGCGCTCCGTGGGCAGCTCCGTGGGTCGCTCCGACTGCACGGGCACCAGCGCGAGCACCGCCGCCGCCTCGCTCACCAGCGCTCCCGCGCTGCGCACATCGCCCACGTCCCCGGCGATCCGCACCAAGGTGCCCGCGACCCACACCAGGCAGGTCGTCATGGTCGAGTCGGCCGTCCGCGCCTCCCGGCTGAGCACACTCAAACACCCGTGCAGGGCGGAGACTTCACCCACCGCTCTCGACGAACCACTTCCCGGCTCCGTGCACAGCGCCGCGGACATGCCCCTCACCTCCCCATGTGCAGGGCATATTTACTGTCCCTACACCGTGGGTCCGCCACCACGGCGGCGAAAGAGGCTGTTCGGCTCTATTTGCCTGGAACTCGTTCTAGACGCCTGCCTCCGGCAATCGGCGCACCTCGATGAGTTCGAGGCCCAGCGCCTGGATGCGGTCGAGAATCCCGTACAGCGCGGCCTGGTCGAGTCCCGCGCCCATCAACACCGTTTCGGCCGGGCGCAGCACCACCGTCATCTCGCCGAAGGCCGAGCGGAAGGCCTCACCGATCCGGCCCCGCACGCGGATCTCGAAATCGGCGCCGCCAGGTGGGGTCCCTGCCGGTTCGGGCCCCGAGCCTTGCTGTGCCCCGCCCATGGCGCCACCTCCTGTGCGACGGCTCTGCCATCGGCCGCCATTCTCGCGGCAGCACGGACTGCGGCATCACCTTGTGCGGGTGACGGTGCCGCCACCTGGGGCTCCGGAGTCATCCCTTGCGGGTGAACCGGCCGGGTGACACCAGGCGGGATGCTCCGGATTCACCCAGGAGGAGGTTCGACATGACTGAGCAGATGTCACCGGGCCAGTCGCGTTCCAACCCGCCCGAACCACAGCCCCGTGTCAATCCGGTCGCCGTCGGCGGTGTCGTCTTCGCGGTGTGCTTGCTGGGCATCATCGGCGCGTTCCACGCGATCGCGGGACTCACCGCGATCCTCGACGACAACTTCTACCAATCGCAGAACGACTACCCCTTCGACTTCGACGTCAACGTCCGCGGTTGGATCCAGATGCTTGTCGGCGCCCTGGTCCTCGCGGCGGCGTTCAGCATCTTCTCCGGCAAGACCTGGGCCCGCGCGGTCGGCATCGGCGTCGCGGCGCTCAGCGCCCTGCAGAACTTCTTCTTCACGCCGTACTACCCGGTGTGGTCCGCCATCATCATCGCCATGGACGTCCTGGTGATCTGGTCCCTGGCCACGTACGGGCACCGGCAGGCGCACAAGGTCTACGGGGCGCCTATGTAGCGGAGGGCGCCGGTGCGGTGGAGGTCAGCCCGAGCCTGACGAGCAGCCGCCAGTCCAGGCGCGGGCGCTCCCGGTACAGCCCCGGCCGCAGCCGGGGCACGACCACGCGCAAAACTCCCGGCCGTACCTCGCAGTGCACGGGGGTCCGCAGACGCACCGCCTCGCCGTCGATGCCGACCGGGATCTCCTCCTGGTCGGCGTCGACGGCCACGGCGGTGGCCGTCGCCCGCGTCAGTCCGGTGGCCGACCCGCCGCGCAGCAGCCCCGCGGCCTGCGCGCCGCTGGTGACCCGGACGCCGACGCAGCCGAGGACCCCGCCGTCGAGGCGCGTGCGGCGGCCAAGGCCTGCGATGTCGTTCGTGCCGTACGGGTTGTTGCTCACGAGCAGTGCCTGCGGGTCCGTGAAGTCATGCTCCCCGGCACGCGCCGTCAGCCGCGCGCCCTTGTGACCCACGAGGAGGTCGGGCAGCAGCTGGAGGGTGGTGCGTGTCTTGCCGTCACGGTAGGCCGGACTCTGCACCACCTCGGCATAGGCGCCGAACGACACGTTGTTGACGAAGGGCCGCCCGCCGGCCCGGCCGAGGTCCACCCGCAGCTCCACGCCGTCGTTCAAGGCGTCCAGGGCCGTCGACGGATCGTCGCGGTCCAGGCCCAGGTCGAGCGCGAAGTGATTGCGGGTGCCCGCCGGGATCACCAGGAACGGCAGGTCGAGGGCGGCGGCGACGTCGGCGACCAGCGCCTGGGTGCCGTCCCCGCCGGCGACGCCGAGCAGGTCGGCGCCCTCGGCCGCGCACTTGCGGGCGAGGGCCGCCACATCGATCTCGCCGCTTCCCTCCAGGAGCACCACCTCGGCCCCCAGCGCGGCCGCCCGCTCGCGCAGCGCGAACCGGTCCACCTTGCCGCCCCCGGAGCGCGGATTCATGATCAGCACCGGATGGCGGAACGTGGCGGCCGGACGCTCCGGCATCGGCTCGGGGGCCTTGTGCCGCAAGAGGGCCGCGCGGCCCGTGCCCGCCGCGAGGAGCCACAGCCCGCCGGACAGCAGGACCACCCAGGTGAGCCGGGCCTGGGTGTACTCCACCAGCACCCAGACCGGAGCGGTGACGGCAAGCAGCACCGCGAGGATCCGTGGCAGGCCCCGCCTGCTGAGGATCCACCAGACCGCGGCGGCCGTGATCGCCAGGCCCGCGAGCCCCACGCCCAGCAGGGCGAAGGTCTTGACACCCGCGAACACTCCGAGCACCAGCACCGCGGCAGCGGCGGATGCCAGGGACGCACGGGCCAGCCATCGCTGTCCTCGCATCGTCGGTTCCATGCCTCTCAGTCTGCGGCCCCCGCGCCCGCCGGGCCTCACCCCTGGAAGGCGACCTCACACCGGCGGGGTGACGCCGGAGCGCCCGGCCGCCCCCAGAGTCCTCAGCGCCTGGAGGGAGCGCGCCATGACCGAGACCACGCATCTTCACCTCACCCCGCGGGAGCGGGCGGCCCTGGGACGGGCCGGCCGGTCCCGTGCCCGGCGGTCCGACCACGCCGAGTACACCCCCGCGCCGGACCGCCCCGACCCCGTCGACGTGATCGAGCGGCAGTCGGCGAGCAGGCTCCCGGAGCTCGTGCCGATCCGTTACGGCCGCATGCTCGAGTCGCCGTTCCGGTTCTTCCGGGGAGCGGCCGCCATCATGGCCACCGATCTGGCCCGCACTCCGGACAGCGGTCTGCGGGCCCAACTGTGCGGGGACGCGCACATGTTGAACTTCCGGCTGCTCGCCTCACCGGAGCGGCATCTGATGTTCGACGTCAACGACTTCGACGAGACGCTGCCCGGACCGTGGGAGTGGGACGTCAAACGCCTTGTCGTCAGCCTTGTGATCGCGGGGCGCGACAACGGCTTCAAGCGCTCGGAGCGGGCCCGGGTGGTGCGTGCGACGGTCCGCTCGTACCGGGAGTCGATCAGGGAGTTCGCCCGGATGCGGACGCTCGCCGTGTGGTACTCGCGGATCGACGCGCAGGATCTGCACGCCCTGATGTCCGCCAAGCTCGACGCGCGCACGCGGCGAAGGGTGTCCAAGACGTTCAGCAAGGCCCGCACCCGCGACCATCTCCAGGCCCTGGAGAAGCTGGCCCGGGTGGTCGACGGCCAGCTGCGGCTCGCACCCGACCCGCCCCTGATCACTCCCCTCGACGACCTCATGCCGGGGGTCGAGCGCAAGCAGCTCGAGCACCAGCTCCGGGAACTGGTCGACCGGTACGCGCTGACGCTGTCCGCCGACCGGCGGGCGCTCCTGGCGCAGTACCGCGTGGTCGACATGGCCCGGAAGGTGGTCGGGGTGGGCAGTGTCGGGACCCGCTGCTGGATCATCCTGCTGCTCGGCCGCGACGACTCCGACCCGCTCCTGCTGCAGGCGAAGGAGGCCCAGCCGTCGGTGCTCGCGGAGTTCGCGGGCGCGAGCAGCCACCTCAACCAGGGGGAGCGGGTGGTCACCGGACAGCGTCTGATGCAGGCGACCAGCGACATGTTCCTGGGCTGGGAGCGGGTCGAGGGGCTCGACGGCCGTGAACGCGACTTCTATCTGCGGCAGTTGCGGGACTGGAAGGCCATACCGCAGGCGGAGCTGATGACCCCCGACGTCATGCGGCTGTTCGGCCGGATGTGCGGGGCGACCCTGGCCCGGGCGCACGCGCGCTCCGGCGACCGGATCGCCGTCGCCGCCTATCTGGGCGACTCCGACGTCTTCGACCAGGCCCTGGCACGGTTCGCGGAGGCGTACGCCGACCAGAACGAGCGCGACCACCGGGCGCTGGCCGCGGCGGTGCGCAAGGGCCGGGTGGCCGCCGTGTCAGCGTGAGGCGCCGCTCGTTCCGCCCAGCCGTCGTCGCGCCCAGTCCTCCTGGGCGAGGGTCCGTCCGACGGCGATGCCGAACACGACGACGGTGAAGTAGAGGATCAGCCAGGAGAGCACGGTGAAGACCGAGCCGAGCGCGCCGTAGCGGCCCTCGCTCACCCGCAGCGCGCGCGGCAGCCACAGCCCTGACAGGGCGTAGAACGAGACCGCGCCCGTGCCCGTGAGCAGCGCCCCCGGCAACAGGGGCAGCCAGGGGACGCGGCCGACGAGGAGCAGGTGCTGGGTCCACCACCACATCAGGACCGACGCCACCAGTTGCAGCGGGACCCCCAGGGCGGGGCCCGCTCCGAAGGCCCGGTACAACAGGCCCTGCACGATCAGCATCGCGACCCATACGAGGAGCCAGGCCGCCCAGCGCCAGGCCACCAGCCGCACACCGGCGCGGGGCAGGTCCCAGGAGCGTTCGCAGGTGCGCTGCAGGGCCCGGGTGAAGGCGGTCGCCGACAGCAGCGCCACCAGCACGCCCGCCGCGCCCCAGCTGTGCGTCGCGGTGTCCCCGCCGCCGAGCACCCCCTCCGCCTGCGCCACCACGGGCCCGCCGGAGCCCACCATGGAGCGCAGCGAGCGCAGCAGTTCGCGCCGGACGGCCTCCGGGGTGAACGAGGCCACCGCGATGAGCATGGGCAGCGCGGCCAGGAACGCCTGCGCCGCCAGCCGTGTCGACATGTCGAGGATGGTGACGTGTACGAGCTGTTTGATCACACGCCCCGTCAGCGGCCGTGCCGCACCGGCGATCGGCATGACGGTGTCCTCTCCGTAGCAGGAAGCTCTCTCCTGCCGGGCACCCTCCGATCCGGCGGCCCGCCGCACGTCGCCCGCTTCGGGTGAGGTGTGCCGGTGATCAGGGCGCCGGGACGTCCATCGTCACGGGCCCGTACCGCGCGCTGGGGGCCTGGGTCGCAAGGGCCCAGTAACGGTCGCCGTAGGACCAGTGCCACCACTCCGTGGGGTAGTTGACCAGGCCCGCGGTGGCGAGGGCGGCGGTGAGGGTGCGGCGGTTGCGGCGGGCCGCCGGGGAGATCAGGGCGCTGTCCGTGTAGCAGGCTCCGTCGCTCTCCTCGGGGCTGGCGTTCACCGGGGTGCCGAGGTCGAGTTCAGTGCCCGACGCGGTGCGCAGGGTGAGGTCGACGGCGGCTCCCGCGACATGCGGACCCACGTCGGGCGGCGAGAGGGAGCGGCTCGTCTGCCGCTGGAGGTAGCTGTCCGACCAGTCGGGGTTGGCCTTCCTCAGCTCGGCGGCGTACTCCTCGAAGTACTGGATCTGCAGGGCCAGCGGCCGGTATCCCTCGGTGACCAGGAGGCGCAGGCCCTCGGGCAGCAGCCGGGCGGCGCGGGCCAGGCGCCAGGCGACGCCCTCGCGCAGCTGGGCGTAGGCCCCGTCGTCGTCGGCGAGGCGGTCGTCGACGTCCACGAAGGGCAGTTGACGCAGGTCCACGAGGGCTTCGCCGCAGTCGTGGACCGGAATGCCGACGACTCTGGGGTCGTTCATGAGGATGATCGACGACATGTCTGCCCCTTCGTGGCGACGACGGCGGGCACAGCTCCGGGGACGGGCTGCCGCCCGGCCCCGAAGTCCCCTCCGTGCCCTGGCAGGGCGCCACGCGACGAGCGGCCCACACGACCGACGGTGTCGGTGGTGTGGGCCGTACGAGGCATCAGTGGCCTTCCCCCGTGCTTCCCCCGATGAATTCCGCTGAGTCCCCCGTTGTTTACTGCGTTCCCCCGTTGCCGCCGGCGTGTTCACCCGCCGACAACCACAGCGTGACGCAGGCCGCTGCAAATTCTCTGCAAGTCCGGGACAAGCGGATTGCAGGACCGCCGTTTCAGGCGGCCCGAAGTCCTAGAGCCCCGGCTCGTTCCGCTCACGCGCCTCGTACGCGGTGAAGACCTCCCGTGCCTCGGCACGCAGCGCACTGGCCGCCGCCCGGTCCCCCGCGGCCTCGCGCGCCGCCGCGAGATCGCGCAGGGTGCGGGCGCGCGGAAGCGGAAGTCCCAGGTCGTTCCAGAGGTCGGCGGCCGCGGTCAGGTGCTGTTCGGCGGCGTCCAGGCGGCCCTCGGCGAGCTCGCACTCGCCGAGGGTGCGCATGCCGAGGGCTTCGCCGAAGCGGTCGCGTTGGCCGCGGCAGATGTCGAGTACGTCGCGGATCTCGGCCCTTGCTTCGGCCGAACGCCCCAGCCTGATGCGGGACTTGGCCCGCGCCTGCCTCGCGTACGCGAGCATGAGCGGGTCGCCAAGCGTGCTCAGCAGGTCCACCGCGCGCCCCGACAGCTCCTCCGCCGCCGCGTATTCGCCCAGGGCGCGGTGCACCAGGCCGAGCGAGCGCAGCGTGAGTGATTCGCCGCGACGGCTGCCGAGCCTGCGGTAGGCCCGCAGCGATTCGTCGAGGAAGGAGCGGGACGCCGCGAAGTCGCCGAGTTCGAGCTGGACCGACCCGGCGTAGCGGCAGGACAGACCCAGGCCCGGGTCGTCGTGGAGTTCGCGGAACCCGTCGACGGCGCGCACCAGCGTCTCCTGTGCCGCGCGCAGCCGCCCCGCCTCGCGCAGGGCGCTGCCGAGCCCGGCGAACGCGGCGGCCTGTCCGCGTACGTCACCGAGTTCGGCGCAGAGCCCGGCCGCCTGCTTGAAGTAGCCCTGGGACTCGGCGAACCGGTCCTGTTCGTAACGGAGTTGGCCGAGACCGATGAGCAGCAGTGCCTCACCCGCCCGGTCCTCGGCGCGGCGGGCCGCGGCCAGTGCCGCGTCGTGCGTGCGCCACCACGCCTCGAAACGGTTGCCGACGGTGTACGCGGAGGAGCACAGCGCCGCGGCGGCCTCGCAGGAGAGGGTGTGCAGGTCGAGGGCGGCCGCGCGCTCGACGGCGGCGGCTATCGCGTCGGCTTCCGCCTCGAACCAGGCGGCCGGGTCGGCGAGCGCCCGCTGGGTGGCTTCGGGGCCGACGGGCCGCACGAGTTGCCGCAGGGAGCGGGCGGAGCCGTTCGGGCTGGTGGAGTCGAGGAGCCCGCGGTGCAGTTCGACGGCGCCCGAGGGGGTGGCGGACGCGGCGAGGCCGGTGAGCCAGAGCCAGGCGCCCAGCGCGCGGCCGACGGCGGCGGCCCGTTCGGCGGGCGGATCCTCGGCGTCGGCGCGCTCGGCGGCGTACACGCGGACCAGGTCGTGGGGCCGGTAGCGGGGCTGGCCTGCGCGGTCGACGCCGGTGCAGTGCAGGAGCTGCGCGTCGATGAGCTGCTCGACGACACGGTCGGCCTCGGCCTCCGGCACGTCGAGCAGGGCGGTCACCACCCAGGCCGCGACATCGGGTGCGGCGAGCAGGCCGAGGCGGCGCAGGGCGGTGCGGGCGGGGGCGTCCAGGGCCCGGTAGCTCATGCCGAGGCCGGCCCGGACCTCCAGGTCACCGACGGCGAGTTCGTCCAGGCGGTGGTGTTCGTCGGCGAGCCGGTCGGCGAGCATGCGCGCGGTCCAGTGGCGGCGGGTGGTCAGACGGGCGCCCGCGATGCGGATGGCGAGCGGGAGCCCGCCGCACAGCTCGACGATGCGCCGGACGGCGTCCGGCTCGTCCCTGACGTGCCGCTCCCCGGCGACACGGCCGAGAAGCTCGGTGCCCGGCTCCGTGTCGAGGACGTCCAGATCGGTGCGGTGCGTACAGGGCAGGGCGCCGAGGCGGGCCCGCGCGGTGATGAGCACCCCGCAGGTGGCGCTGCCGGGGAGCAGCGGGCGTACCTGGGACTCGCTGGCCGCGTCGTCGAGCACGAGCAGGACGCGGCGTCCGGAGACCAGGCTGCGGAAGAGGTCGCGCCGCTCGGCGTCCCCGTCGGGCGGGTCGGCGCCCAGGGCGTAGAGGAGCCGGCCGAGGACTTCGCCGGGTGCCACCGGGTCCGTGGCGCCCCGCAGTTCGGCGTACAGCTGCCCGTCCGGGTACGCGTCGGCGACCTGGTGCGCGGCCCGCACCCCCAGGGCCGACTTGCCGACGCCGCCGGGTCCGGACAGCACGACGACCGGCATGGCCTCGCGGGGCCCGGACAGCGCGGCCCGTACGTCGGCCAGTTGTGCGTCCCGGCCGGTGAAGTCGCCGATGGTGGGTGGCAGAAGGGCCGCCACGGGGACAGCGGCGGCGTCCCGGGAGCCGGTGGTGGGCTCGGGGGTGCCCGGTTCGGCGGGCAGCAGGTCCTCGTCGGCCCGCAGGATCGCCTCGTGCATCCGTCTGAGGTCGGGGCCGGGATCGATGCCGAGCTCCTGGGCCAGGACGTCGCGGCCCTCGGCGTAGACCGCGAGCGCGTCGGCCTGGCGGCCCAACCGGTAGAGGGCGAGCATCAGTTGGCCGCGTGGCCGCTCCCGGGTGGGGTGCCTGGCGACCAGCGCGGTGAGTTCGGCCACCAGTTCCGTCTCGCGGCCGGGCTGGGCGAGCTGCGCGGCGATCCGCTCCTCCAGCGCCGCCTGCCGCGCCTCGTCCAACTGGACGGCCATGGCCCGCAACGTCTCGCCGATCCCGCCGATGCCGCCGAGCGCGGGGCCGCGCCACAGCGCGAGGGCGTCCCCCAGCAGCCGTGCGGCCGCGCCGTGATCCCCTTCGGCGGCCGCCTGTCTGCCCTGGACGGCGAGGCGCTCGAACTCGACGCGGTCGACGAAGGTGGCGTCCGCGCGGATCAGATAGCCGGGCGGCCGGGTCTCGATCGCATCGGCGGACAGCGCGCGGCGCAGCGCGGAGACGTAGGACTGGATCAGGGAGCGTGCCGTGTCCGGCGGTCTCTCGCCCCAGATGGCGTCGATCAGCGCGTCGACGGACACCACGCGCCCCGGCTCCAGGAGCAGCGCCGCGAGGAGTGCCCGCGGCTTGGGTCCGCCGAGACTGAGGCGGCGGCCCGCACGCCATGCCTCGACAGGGCCCAGCAAGCGGTAATCGGTGTCCGTGTCCAAGCCCGTCTCCATGGGTCCTTGCCCCGCGCCGCCCCCACCACCCCGTCCCCGATCGGCTGGTCATACTACGTCTGCCCGCAATCAACTCACGTGCACACCAAGGGAATCAGGCCATTAGTCGGCGGGCGCCGCGCGGGCCTGTGCAGGGGCGGTCTCAGTCGGGCGCGGGAGGGCCCTCGCGGGGAGGGGAACCCTCACCCGCGTCCCGCTCCGGAGTGTCCGCGGCGGGCGCGAGCGGCATGCCGCCACCCTGAAGGCGCTCCAGGTCGGCGGGCCGCACCTGGATGACCAGCAGGGCGATCAACGCGGCGACGACGGCGAAGACGGCCGCGGCGATGAAGGAGCCGGAGATGCCCGAGGCGAGGACCTGGTCACCCCAGCGCCCCGGCAGCTCCCCCGTCCTGCGGAACTGGAGCTGCTCGGCCCGGGTCGCCTCCGCCAGGAAGCGGGGGACCTGGTCCGTGGCCTCGTTGCGGCTGGCCGTGCCGAAGACCGTGACGAGGACGGAAAGGCCGAGCGAACCGCCCACCTGCTGGGTGGCGTTGAGAATCCCCGAAGCCGCTCCGGCGTCCCGCGATTCCACGCCCGACACCGCCATCAGCGTCAGCGACACGAATTGCATGCCCATGCCGAAGCCGAAGACGAGGATGGGTCCGAGCAGGCTTCCCGCGTACGTGCTTTCGACGTCGGTCAGCGTCAGCCAGCCCAGCCCCGCGGCGGCGAGCACCGCACCCACCACCATGAAGGGCTTGGGCCCCCACTTGGGCAGCAACTGCGAGGCGAGCCCCGCCCCGACCGCGATGATCGCGCTCACCGGCAGGAAGGCCAGACCGGCGCGCAGCGGGCTGAAGTCCAGGATGTTCTGCACGAAGAGCGTCAGGAAGAAGAACATGCCGAACATGGCCGCCGCCAGGCACAGCATCATCCCGTAGACACCGGCGCGGTTGCGGTCGCGGAACATCCACAGGGGCGTGATGGGCTGTTTCGAGCGGCGCTCGACGGCGAGGAACAGACCGAGCAGGATGACCGCCGCCGCGAAGGCCGCGAGGGTCACGCTGTCGCTCCAGCCGTCCTCGGAGGCACGGATGAAGCCGTAGACGAGCAGCACCATGCCCACCGTGGAGGTGAGGGCGCCGAGGATGTCGAAGTGCCCCGGGTGCCGCTCGGACTCGCGGATGTAGCGGGGTGTGGCAAAGGCGATGAGCAGTCCGATGGGGATGTTCACGAACAGGACCCAGCGCCAGTCGAGCCACTCCACGAGCAGTCCGCCCGCCAGCAGACCGATGGCGCTGCCGCCCGCGGAGACGGCCGCGAACACGCCGAACGCGCGGTTGCGCTCGGGTCCTTCGCGGAAGGTCGTGGTGATCAGCGAGAGGGCGGTCGGCGAGGCGATGGCTCCGCCGACGCCCTGCAGCGAGCGCGCCGCGAGCAACTGCCAGGATTCCTGGGAGAGTCCGCCGAGCAGTGAGGCGAAGACGAAGAGCAGGACACCGAACATGAACACCCTGCGGCGTCCGAGGATGTCGCCGAGGCGCCCGCCGAGCAGCAGCAGACCGCCGAACGTCAGCGTGTAGGCGTTGATCACCCAGGACAGGGTCTCGGTGGAGAAGCCGAGCGAGGTCTGGATGTGCGGGAGCGCGATGTTCACGATGGTGATGTCGAGGACCACCATCAGCTGGCACGAGGCGATGACGAGGAGTGCGATACCGCTGCCGCTGCCCCGCTCCGGGGAGGCGGCAGGCTCCGGGGGTGTCGTGCGCGGGCCTGTCATGAGAGTGCCGGTGAATCGGTTCGGCAGTGAACGGCGGCGTTCACTGCTCTCAGGCTAAGCCCGGCCCTCGGGCCCCGCCAATCGCAGAAAGCTCCGGCCGGAGTGTGACCCACGGCACTCCGGCCGGCCGATGACTTGATCGCGTCCCGCCCGTCTAACTGACAACAACACTCCGCGAGACGGGACGGCGTCACCATGACCGAAGCCACCAAGGGCCCTGCCAGCTACTTCCCCTCCATCGAGAAGAAGTACGGGCGTCCGATCGCGGAGTGGAAGGACCTCATCCGTTCCTCCGCGCTGACCAAGCACATGGACCTCGTCGGCTGGCTCAAGACCGATCACGGTCTGGGGCACGGACACGCCAACGCCCTGGTCGCGCACACCCTGGCCGAGGACCGCGCGAAGTGAGCCGTTCTACCGGCTGAGCACGGCGCTCCTCTTTCCGTTGCGGCGCCGGGCGAGCCGGTGGAAGGCCTTGGGGGCGCCCTGCCGGGCGGGCAGGGCGCCCGCGACCGCGTCGGCAAGGAGCGTGGTGACCGTCTCGGCGGCACAGGTGCGGTTGGCGCCGATGCCACCGCTGGGCCCCCGCTTGATCCAGCCCACGACGTAGGTGCCGGGCCGTCCGGCCACCCGGCCGCCCTCGTGCGGGACGGTGCCGGTGGCCTCGTCGAAGGGCAGTCCGGCGACCGGCACCCCGCGGTAGCCGATGGCGCGCAGGGCCATGCCCGCCGCGATCGTCCGCTCCCCCGACGCCTCGGCGACGCGCACGCCCTGGAGGCGTTCGTCGCCGACCATCTCCAGCGGGGCCGAGTGGAAGCGGAGCACGATGCGCCGCCCCGGGGCCGGTGCCTGCGCCCAGTCGACGGGCTCACGCGTGACGCCGCGCAGGAGGGCCGCCCTGCTCTTGGGGTCGGTGGCCCGGTCCGCCTCGTCGATGGCGGCGGCGATCCGGGGGTCGTGGTCGTCCACGAGCAGGTCCAGGCCGGGCACGTGCTTGAGGGCGAGCAGTTCGGACTTGGTGTAGGCGGCGTCCTCGGGGCCCCGCCGTCCGAGCAGGACCACCTCGCGCACCTTCGCGGACCGCAGCGCCGCGAGCGCGTGCCCGGCGATGTCCGTGCGGGCGAGGCTGTCGGGGTCGGCGAGCAGGATGCGGGCGACGTCGAGGGCCACATTGCCGTTGCCGACGACGACCACGCGCTCGGCGGACAGGTCGATCGCGTCCGGCGCCGCATCCGGGTGGCCGTTGTACCAGGCGACGAAGGCCCTCGCGGAGATGCTGCCGGGCAGATCCTCGCCCGGCACGGACAGCGTGCGGTCGGCCGACGCGCCCACGGCGTAGATGACCGCGTCGTGATGGGCGGCCAGTTCCTGCGCGGTGACGTCGGCGCCCACGTCGAGACCGAGATGCATCCGCACCCTTGGATGCGTGTGGAACCGCGTGAAGGTGTCGCCGACCTTCCTGGTGGCGGGGTGGTCCGGCGCCACCCCGAAACGCACGAGCCCGCCGGTGACGGGCAGCCGGTCGATCAGGGTGACCTCGGCGCTGGTGTGCAGGAGCAGGTCCTGGACCGCGTACATCCCGGCCGGTCCCGTCCCGACGACGGCGACCTTGAGCGGCGCGAAGTCCGAGGGCAGGACCCGCGGGAAGGACGGCTCGTCCCAGGCGTGGAAGTTCGGGCCGTCCGGGGCCGGTTCGGGCGTCCGGTCCGCGAAGTACGCCGCGTTGATCGCCTCGTACTCCCGCTGGGAGGCGGGCAGGCTGTCCACCGGGAAGATCGCCTCGACCGGGCAGGCGTCGGCGCAGGCGCCGCAGCCGATGCAGGTGGCCGGGTCGATGTGCAGCATCTCCGTGCTGCCGAACGCCCTTTCCTGCGGGGTCGGGTGGATGCAGTTGACCGGGCAGACGGCGACGCAGGTGGCGTCGTTGCAGCAGGTCTGGGTGATGGCGTAGGAGGTCATGTCGTCGGCTCGACTCGCTCGGGTCCGGTGAGGCTGGCTCAGATGAGGTGGGCGCGCTTGTAGAAGGCGAGGGCCGGCTTGGTGAGCAGCCGGGAGGAGGCCAGGAACTCCATCAGGCCCGAACAGCTGGACCGCATCATGGACTTGTGGTGTTCGTTGGCCTTCGCCTCGGCGAGGGCACGCTTCTCGTCGAGCCCGGCGTTCTCGTACACCTTGGGGTTCACCATGCTGGTGACGATGTAGTACGAGGCGATGGCGACGACGAAGGCGTTGATCTGGCGGCGCAGCGGGCCCGCCCCGGAGAGCCGCTTGGTCGTCTGGTCGCGGGCGAACTTCATGTGCCGGGATTCCTCGACGACATGGATGTTGTTGATCGTGCGGACGAACGGCACGACACGCTCGTCGCGCATCCAGTCGCGCTGCATGACATCCAGCACCTCTTCGGCCACGAGGATCGCGGCGTAGGCCGCCTCGCCGAAGGCCACCGTCTTGAACGCACGGCCGAGCTCCATCGCGAACCGCTTGGGCCGGTAGGCGGGCGCGCCCAGCTTCCGGGCGCCGCGGGCGAACATGATCGAGTGCCGGCACTCCTCGGCTATCTCGGTGAGCGCCCACTGCACCTCGTCGCTGGCCGGGTCCTTCATGTAGACGTCGCGGAGCACCATTTGCTGGAGGATCATCTCGAACCAGATGCCCGTGCTGGCCACCGAGGCGGCTTCCTGCCGCGTCAGCTCCTTGCGCTGCGCCTCGGTCATCTCCTGCCAGTAGGCCGTGCCGTACAGGGAGCACCATTCCGGGCTCGCGCCGTGGAAGTCCCGGTCGAGGGGGGTCTCCCAGTCCACTTCGACGGCCGGGTCGTAGGCCAGCTCGGCGGCCGAGTCGAGCAACCGCCGGGCCACGTCGTCTTCTTCGGGGTGATCCTGCGATGCCGGCCGAACAGTGCTGCTTGCCATGCTGCGGCTCCTTGACTCTGATGCGTACGTTGTCTTGTTCGCTCAGGCAACGGACCGGGGCGCCGTCCCGCAACGCGCCGCGGCCCGCTTGTTAGACAGACCGTATAACAAGGAAAGCGGCGAGCCTACCCCTGAGTAAGAAGTGAATTCACGCAAGTTCTTGCAGCAACAACCCCACCCGCGAGCGGGATAGTTGAAATATCTTGCAGAAAGCATTGACGCGTACATGAGTGAGAGGCAGGCTCCCCTTCGGAATCCCCCCACGGCAGCCTCCCCCACGAGTAGTTGCCTTCTTTGGGCACAGCTGTGCCCGGTCTCGAAGGAGCCGCAGCATGCAGTACCGTTCCCGCCTGCTTGGCGCGACATCGGCCGGGGTCCTGGCCGCGGCCGGTCTCGCGACGTTCGCGCCCTGGCAGTCGCAGGCGACACCGCCCGGCGAGAAGACCGTCACCGCCACCATGTTCGAGCGGAAGTTCGCGGACGTGGGCAAGGCCTGCACCGAGCAGCTCGGCCCGTCGGGCTACGGCTACGTCCAGGTCTCCCCCGCCTCCGAGCACATACAGGGCGACCAGTGGTGGACCTCGTACCAGCCCGTCAGTTACAAGATCGCGGGCCGTCTCGGCGACCGTGCCGCCTTCAAGAGCATGGTCGACGCCTGTCACGAGGCGGGCGTCAAGGTCATCGCGGACGCCGTCATCAACCACATGGCGGCGGGCTCGGGCACGGGCACCGGAGGCACCGCGTACGGCAAGTACGAGTACCCCGGTTACTTCCGGGACGCGGACTTCCACACCTGCCGCACGAGCATCAACGACTACACCAGCCGTGACAACGTCCAGAACTGCGAACTGGTGGGCCTGGCCGACCTCGACACCGGCAGCGACGCGGTCCGCAGCACCATCGCCGCCTACCTCGACGACCTGCGGTCCCTGGGCGTGGACGGCTTCCGCATCGATGCCGCCAAGCACATGGCCGCCGACGACGTGGCCGCCATCAAGGGCAAGATGAGCGACCCCGGGTTCTGGGTGTCGGAGGTCATCCACGGCGGCGGCGAGGCCGTCCAGCCCGACGAGTACACCGGCGTCGGGGACGTCGACGAGTTCCGCTACGGCGGGCACCTCAAGAGCGCCTTCCAGGGCGGCGACATCGCGCAGCTGAAATCGGTCGCCGACGGCAAACTGGGCAGCGGATCGGCCCGTACGTTCGTCGACAACTGGGACACCGAGCGCAACGACTCCACGCTCACCTACAAGGACGGCGCGACCTACGCCCTGGCCAACGTCTTCATGCTCGCCTCGCCCTACGGCTCACCGAACGTGTACTCCGGCTATGAGTGGTCCGAGAAGGACGCGGGCCCGCCCGGCGGCGCGGACGGCTGGACGAACACCCACGCCCAGCAGGCGATCACCGGCCTCGTCGGATTCCGCAACGAGGTGGGCACCGCCGAGCTGACCGACTGGTGGGACAACGGCGGCAGCGCCCTTGCCTTCGGCCGCGGCGCCAAGGGGTTCGTGGCCCTCAACAACGGCGACGGCGAGCTGGCCCGGACCTTCGCGACGTCCCTGCCCGGCGGCACCTACTGCAACGTCGCCAAGGCCCCTGCGGACGACTGCGCGGGCAACACGGTCACCGTCGGGGACGACGGGAAGATCGAGACCACCCTGCCCGCCCGCAGCGCCCTGGCCCTGCACACCGGGGCGAAGGCGGGCTGACCTGACGGATATCCGTCACATATCCGTCAGGTTTCCGTTCAGAAGGACTCCAGGCGGAACACCGGGTGACGGGGCGACTCGGCGGCGAACTCCTCGTCCGTCGAGTCGCCCGTCACGTCGAAGTAGGGGCGGGTGACGGGCACTTCGCGCCAGTACTGGCGCAGCACGGGGACGCTCTCCTCGGGGCCGAGCTCGATCACGCGCACGGTCTGCGACGTGCCGCCCCTGCTGAGCTCGATCTCCCCGGCCGCGCGGGCGTTGCGCACCCAGTTGCTCACCCCGTAGGCGCCGACGACCCAGCGCTCGCCCCCGGCCGACATCACGTCGACCGGCGTGGAGAACAGGCGGCCCGACTTCCTGCCGCGCACGGTCAGGATGTACCGGTAGCTCTTGCCCATCCCGCGCCGGGTCATCGCCCCGAACACGCCGTTGATCAGACGCGTCCCGAATCCGACGCGATACGTCTTCGCCATCAGCCTTCTTCCTGTGGGGCCACGCCGGTCACCGCGCGGCCAGCAACTGGACCGCGCCCTGCCGGGCCTGGCGCGCCGGTTCGGGCGAGCCCGAGATGGCGGCCGCGGTCATGGCCCCCTCCGCGAGCAGGACCAACGGGCCGACAGTCTGCCCCGGTTCGCCCGCCGCGGCCACAAGTCCCGCCATGTAGTCATGGAAGGCGCGCTTGTGCGCCCGGACGGCGTCCGCCACCGCCGGGTCGACGGCCCCGAGTTCGCCGAAGGAATTGATGAACGCGCAGCCCCGGAAGTCCGGTTCGCCAAACCACTCGTAGAGCCAGTCGTAGACCGCGAGGACGCGCTCCGCGCCCGCGGGCCGGGCGTCGGCGTACTCGGCGAGCCGCGCCCTCCAGCGGCCGTCGCGCCGTTCGAGCCAGGCGCGTACCAGCTCCGACTTCGACGGGAAGACCTGGTAGAGGCGCTTGAGCGACACCCCGGACGCCGTACGCACCTGATCCATGCCGACGGCCTGGACTCCTCGCTCGTAGAAGAGCGCGTCGGCGGCGTCGAGCAGCCTGACTTCCGCTTCGGCGCGATCCATGAGGACTCCCGGGACGGGTGAGAACGTACGTTCTCGCAGGCTACTACGGAGCCACACGTCGCCGCACCATTGCGCGAGAACGCCCGTTCTCCTATTGTGTCGCTTCGACGGAGAACGATCGTTCTCACCGTCCTCGTCCCCCTCGACCCGAGGAGCAAGTCATGAGCACCCGTCCCCCCGTTCCGCCGTTCACCCGGGAGTCCGCCACGGAGAAGGTCCGCCTCGCCGAGGACGGCTGGAACTCCCGCGATCCCGAGAAGGTGGCCCTCGCCTACACCAAGGACTCCCGCTGGCGGAACCGCGCGGAGTTCGTCACCGGGCGCGACGCCATCACCGCCTTCCTCTCCCGCAAGTGGGACCGGGAGCTCGACTACCGCCTCATCAAGGAGCTGTGGGCACACGACGGCCACCGCATCGCGGTCCGCTTCGCCTACGAATGGCACGACGACTCCGGCCAGTGGTACCGCTCGTACGGCAACGAGAACTGGGAGTTCGACGACGACGGCCTGATGCGGGCCCGGCACGCGTCCATCAACGACCTGCCCATCGAGGAGTCCGACCGCACGTACCACTGGCCGCTCGGCCGCCGCCCCGACGACCACCCCGGCCTCAGCGACCTCGGCCTCTGACCGCGGCCCAGCGGCTCAGGAACAGCGGCAGCAGTACGCACTGCGCGGCCACCGCGACCCAGAACAGACCTGCCCCGCCGCCGCGTTCGGCCAGCCGGTAACCCGCGCCTCCCATGATTCCGCTCGCGAAAGCCCCGATCCCGGCCGCGAGCCGCTGGTGGCCGAACACGACCGCCGGCGCACGCGGCGTACGGTCGAGGGCCTCGAGGTCGTTCTTGAGGAACAGGACGATCTCACCGAGGCAGACGAGCAGGGCGCCACCCATGATCGCGGCGTGGTTGCCGACGGCGAGCGTGGCCATCCCCGCGGCCATCGCGCCGAACCCGACCCACAGGGCTTGGGCGTAGGGCAGCCGTGCGATCCGGTCCGAGAGCAGGGGCTGCGCGACGACGAGCAGCAGGGCGTAGAGCGCGAGGACCAGGCCGTAGTACATGGTCGAGGTGCGGGGCACCGCGTACAGCGCGAGGTAGTGCTGGAAGAACATGAACACGTACAGGCTCAGCACGGTGGTCGCGAAGGGCAGCACGGCGAGACCGGCGAATACCCTCTCCCGGCGTGGAGGCGTCTGCTCTTGTCCGGTCCCGGCGCTCCGTGCGCGGTCCGGGCTCTCGACCGGCAGCAGAGCATGGCCCACGGTGATCGCCGCGAACAGCACGGTCACCGCGGTGAAGAGTCCGGCGGAGGCACTGAGGACGAAGGGCGCCGCGGCCGGCGGCCCCAGGGCGATGCCCGCGTTCAGGGCGGAGCTGCTCGCGGACAGCAACAAGGGGCGCTGCCCGGCGTCGGCCTCGTGTATCAAGTACGCCTTGTTCGCGGGCAGGTAGAGGGCGGCGCCGACCGACACCAGGAAGAGGGCGAGAACGGCGGCCGCCGGGTGGCGCAGGCCGGGAAGGAAGCAGGCGAAGCCCGCCGTACGGATCGTCAGGGCGAGCAGCATCGTGTGCCGCAGCCCGATGCGTTCGGCGACCGCGCCGCCCACCACTCCGCCCGAGAACTGCACCAGCGAGGCGACGGCAAGCACGACGCCGATCGTGCCGAGCCCCATGCCGAGCCGCTCGTGCAGCAGCACCGACATGAAGGGCAGGACGGCGAAGCTGCCCAGCGGGATCAGGAACGACCCCGCGAGCAGGAAGCGTTGCGGCCCGGTGAGCCGCGCGACGCCCGATCGCAGGCGCCCGCGCGGCTTGCCCAGGAGTGTCACCCCTCGGCGTCGGCGGCGACGAGCGGCCGTATGCTCCCGGCCGCGCTCAGCGCACGGTGCAGGGCGAGTTCGGCCGTCGCGCCCTCGGCCAGGACGATCCCGGTGCAGCCGCGCTGATCACTCACGTGTTCCAGGCGGTCGCCGGGGGCCGCGGTGGGATACCACTCGGGCGAGCCGGGGAAGGCGGTGAGGCCGTCCAGACCGGTCCATCCGGTGAGGGTGCCCGGCCGGTCGGGGTAGATGAGGACGAATCCCGTGGCGGGGCCGGTGGCCGTGGGCGCGTCGAGCAGGGCGGGACGCAGGCCGAGCGCGACGGCGACCATCGCGTCGTACACGTTGGTGCGCAGGGCGCGGCACAGCGCCTCGCCGACGAGCGCGCCGCCGATGCGGCGGTTGATCTCGACGAGCTGCGGCCCGTCGGTGGTGAGGACGAACTCGACGTGCGCGAAACCCTCGTCGTGGCCCGCGGTCGCCAAAACGCGCCCCACCCAGTCCTGGAGCAGGCCGAAGTCCCCTTCCGCCAGGGCGACGGGGAAGGAGGCGGCCTCCTCGCGGACGGACGGCTCGGCGGACATCTGACGGCTGAGCACACCCAGGAGCTTCGTCTCGCCCGCCCAGCCGAGCGTCTCCGCGCTGTAGACGGGCCCGGCGAAGAAGGGCTCCGCGAACAGCCGCCCGGAAAAGGCGCGCCGGGAGGCTTCCCGTAGCGCCGCGTGCAGCTGACGCTCGTCGCGGACCAGCCAGACGTTGCGGGACGAGGTGCCCGCCGAGTCCTTGAGGACCACCGGCAGGCCGATCTGGCGGAGCACCTCCTCGGCCGCCGCGGGTTCGGCCGGGACCGAGAGGGCGGGGCCACGGCTCAGGTTCTGTTCGTGCAGGAGGTTGCGCACCCGGCACTTGTCCCGCAGGACGCGGACCGCGGCCGGGTCGGGTCCCGGCAGGCCCAGTCGGGCGGCGAGGTCGGCGCCGGGAACGCTCCAGGTGTCGGTCGAGTTGATGAGCCCCTTCAGGTCCGGTACGGCGGCCAGGGCCTCGGCGCACGCGTCCGCGTCTCGGGTGTCCACGTCGACGACGTCGAGTGCTCCCGGGTCCAGGCGCTGCAGTTCATGCCGGTAGACGGCGCGGTTGCCCGTGAGCAGGCAGAGCCGGTGCCCGGCGGCGTCGGCCGCCTCGACGAGCCGTCCGAGGCCGAAGGTGAGTGCTTCCAGGGCGGCGATCGTCACGATGCCTGTCCCTCCTTGTCGTGCTTCTCGTACTGCTGGTGCTTCTCGTGCTTTGTGCGCGTGCGTACGTCGTAGCTCCGCCGGTTCCACTCCATCGCCGACCACGGCAGCGCGAGGTCGGCCAGATCCGTGATCTGGTGCGGCTTGAGGGTGCGCGGGTCGAGCGCCTCCTGGTGCCGGGAGAAGACCCGCTCGGTGTAGCGGTGTCCGGTGTCGGCGCCGATCACCAGATGCGTACGGTCCGGGTTGCGGGCCGCCTCCCAGGCCGTGACGAGGTGCGCCGCACCGGTGGAGAGACCGGCGAACACCGCATGGGCCCGCAGCAGGTCGACGGCGCCCGCCATGGCGTGCCGGAAGTCGACCCAGTGGAGGGCGTCGTACAGGTCGTGGCGGACGTTGTCGAAGGGAATCGAGCTGCCGATCCCGGCGATGATCGCCTCGGGATCATGGAAGTCCTCGCTCCCGAACGTGACGCTGCCGAAGGGCTGGAGGCCCAACAGCCGCACCTCGCGGCCGCGTTGACGCAAGGGCTGGACGAGCCCGCCGGTCGACGCCCCGGTGCCGACGGCGCCGACCACGGTCAGCGGGGCATCGGGCAGCGCGGCCTCGACCAGGTCCGCGAACTCCTCGTAACCCGCGTAGTGGACGCCGTCGTGATACTGGCGCATCCAGTGCAAGTCGCCGCGTTCGGCCAGCAGTTGGCGCACGCGGTGCACGCGTCGTTCCTGGTCGAGCCGGAGGCTGTCGGAGGGCGGCATCTGGTCCACCGTGGCGCCGAGGATCTCCAACTGGGCCCGCATCGCGCCGTCGACGGTGGTGGAGGCCACGATGTGGCAGCCGAGCCCGTAGCGGTGGCAGGCCATGGCGAGGGCAAGGGCGTAGATGCCGCTGGAACTGTCGACGAGGGTCTGGCCGCGCCGCACGGTCCCGCGCTCCAGGAGGGTGCGGACCGCGCCGAGCGCCGCGTACACCTTCATCGTCTCGAAGCGCGCGAGGACGACGTTGTCGGCAAGACGCAGCAGGTCGGGGGCCTTCATCGCGTCGGTGATGTGTCCGTGCACGGTGGCGGCGGTGGCCGCCGGGGCCGCGGCCGTGCGCGAGGGGGTCACCGTCCGACCGACCGGAGGTAGCCGCCCAGGTCTTCTGCGCCCTTGACGTTGCGCGGGCCGCTGACGGCGTCGCCGTAGGACATCACGAAGAAGCGGTTCTTTTTGACGGCCGGGACCGACTTGAGGCTGGAGAGCGACTTCAGGTAGGCGATCTTCTCCTTGGCCGGCTGGTCGGCGTAGTCGATGATGACGATCACCTCGGGCTTCGCCTTGATCACGGGCTCCCAGCCCACGGTCGTCCAGCCCTTGTTGAGGTCGTCGAAGACGTTGGTGGCGCCCGCGGCCTTGATGATGTCGTCGGGCGCGGCGTGCCGTCCGGCGGTGAAGGGCTGGTCGGTGCCCGAGTCGTAGACGAAGACCTTGGCCGGGTCGCCCTTGGCGGGCCAGGTCTTCTTCAGCGCGGTGACGCGTCCCTTGAGATCGGTGACGAGCGTCTCGGCGCGCTTCTCCACGCCGAAGATCCGGCCCAGGTTGCCGAGGTCGGTGTAGAGCGCCTCCAGCGGTGTGACGTCGACGCTCTTGTCGCCGTAGTCCCAGCACGTCTCGGTGTGCAGATAGCTGGCGGACCCGACCTTCTCGAGGAGGGCGGGCGTGATGCCGCGCTCCTCGCTGAAGCCGGAGTTCCACCCGGCGAGGACGAAGTCGGCCTTGGCGTCGGCCACGATCTCGCGGGTGATGCGCTCGGTGCCCAGGCGCTCCACGTCGGCGTAGTCCTCGCGCCAGGGCGAGCCCTTGATGGAGGGGTCGCCGAGCTTGTTCATGACGTAGCCGCGCATGCGGTCGGCCAGGCCCAGCGAGAACATCTTCTCGGCACCGCTGACGTCGTAGGCCACCGGCCGCTTCGGGCGCGTGTAGGTGACGTCCTTGCCGCAGTTGGAGACGGTGACCGTCTTGGCCTTGCTCTTCGCCGACGGCTCCACCTCGGCGCCGCAGCCGGTGGCCAGGAGCCCGGTCGCAAGGAGTGCGGCTGCCAGGGTGCGGGGCAGCGGTGGTCGGATCATGAGTGCGGTCCTTCTGACAGGGCGTCGGCGGGTGCCGGGGCGCCGGTGGGGGCGAGGTCGTAGACGAGGTGGGGCGTCCCGGTGCGGGGGTGGTGCACGACGGTGGCGTCGACGCCGAACACCTTGCGGATCAGCTCGGGGTTCAGGACGTCCGACGGGGTTCCGGTGGCGACCAGGGAGCCGGAGCTGAGGACGGCGATGGTGTCGCAGGCGGCGGCCGCCAGATTGAGGTCGTGCAGGGCGGTGAGCACGGTGAGGCCCGATCCGCGCAGGAAGGAGAGGAGCTCCACCTGGTGACGGATGTCCAGGTGGTTGGTGGGCTCGTCGAGGACCAGGACGCGGGGTTCCTGGACGAGGGCGCGCGCCACGAGCACGCGTTGCCGCTCACCGCCGGAGAGGGTGAGCACGCTGCGGGCCGCGAGATGGGTGACGTCCAGGCGGTCCATCGCCTGTCGGCACAGGGCTTGTTCGCGTGCGGTGAGGGGCTGGTTTCCGCTGGTGTGCGGGGCGCGGCCGAGCGCCACGACCTCCCCGACCGTGAAGTCGAGTTCGGTGTGGCTCTCCTGAGTGAGCGCGGCGATCGACCGGGCGCTGTCGCGCAGCTTGAGCGTCGTCAGGTCGGCGCCGTCCAGGAGGACGGCGCCCGACGTCGGCCGCAGCGCCCGGTAGACGCAGCGCAGGGCGGTGGACTTGCCGCTGCCGTTCGGGCCGACGAGTCCGACGACCCGTCCCGCCTCCACCTCGATGTTCAGCCGGTCGACCAGGGCACGCCCCGCCGCCTCGACGGAGAGGTCCCGCAGTACGAGGGTCATCTACCGCCCTCCGAACAGATAGCCGCGGCGGCGCATCAGCACGATGAACACCGGTACGCCGATCAGTGCGGTGATGACTCCTAGCGGCAGTTCCTCGGGGGCGAAGGCGGTACGGGCGACGAGGTCGACCCAGACCAGGAAGCAGGCACCGGCGAGTGGCGCGACGGCGAGCACCCGGCGGTGCGTGGAGCCGACGAGGATGCGCACGACGTGCGGCAGGACGAGCCCGACGAAGCCGATCGCGCCGCTGACCGCGACGATGAGCCCGGTGACCGCCGCCGTGAGGAGGAAGAGGCGGCGCCGCAGTGCTTCCGCGTCCACGCCCAGACTGGCGGCGGTCTCGTCCCCCAGCGACAGCACGTCAAGGGACCGGCTCTGGCGCAGCAGCACCACGACCGTCACCACGACGGCACCGGCCGCGAGCGGCAGCGACTCCCAGGACGCCGAGCCGAGACTCCCCAGCAGCCAGAAGAGGACCGTGCGGGCGGCCTGTCCGTTGGGCGAGAGGAAGACGAGCACGCTCATCAGCGCCTGGAACCCGTAAGCCAGCGCGACCCCGGTCAGGACCAGGCGCAACGGCGTCAGACCGAGCGGCCCACGCGCCGCCAGATACACGAGCACGGTGGCTCCGAGCGCCCCGAGGAACGCGGCGGCGGACAACGCGTAGACACCGAGACCCGCGAAGACCCCGAACACCACGACCGCGGTGGCCCCGACGGAGGCGCCGGAGGAGATGCCGAGGACGAACGGGTCCGCGAGGGCGTTGCGCACCAGCGCCTGGATGGCGACGCCGACGACCGAGAGCCCCGCCCCCACCACGGCCGCGAGCAGCACCCGTGGGGTGCGCACGTGCCAGACGATGGAGTAGCCGGTGACGTCGTCGGCCCCGATGCTGCCGCCGGTGAGGGCGGCGGTCAGGAAGCGCACGACGTCTGCGAGCGGCACGACGGTGGGGCCGAGGGCGATCCCGGCGAGGACGGAGACGACCAGGGTCACGGAGAGCACGGTCAGTGTGGTCAGGAGCCGGCCGCGGCCTGCTTTGCCGGTCGGCGTCCCGTCGAGGGGCGCCTCTATGGAGGCGGTCCCCGAGGGGGCCTCGGATGCGGCCTGGGATGTGGCCTCGGTCATGAAGTCCCTTCGCCCGTCGGACCGTTCACGGTGGTGCGGCCGCTCCCGCGCGGTGCGGCACGATCCAGTAGTCGGCGGGCGGCGCCGCGAAGTTCCCGGAGATTCACGGACCGCCCCGCTCATCCGCCGGATCACTTGCCGGGTTTGGTCCCCCGGACGATCAGGCGCCGTGAGTGCTGGTCGTAGGGCTCTTCGTCGAAGCCGCCGAAGCACTCCACGCCGGTGAATCCGGCGTCCTCGAAGAGCGTGCGAAGTTCGGCCGCGCTGTAGAGGAAGGAGGTGATCGAGGCCTCGCGAGCGATCCCGTCCCGTACGAGGGTCCAGTCGGTCCGCAGCCGCGCCCAGTTGTCCAGGACGGTGTCGCGCTGGACCACGTACGCGCCGTCGAGCTCGACGACCTGGGGGCGGCCGATCCAGCCGGCGAGCACCTCTTTGCCCATCACGTCGATCAGCAGGTGCCCGCCGGGCACCAGCGAGTCATAAGCGTTGCGCAGCACCTGGAAGTTGTCCCGCGCGTCGTCGAAGTAGCCGAAGGAGGTGAAGACGTTCAGCACCACGTCGTACGCGTCCGGCTCGACGTGGGTGAGCATGTCGGCCCGGATCAGGCGGACATCGACCCCGGCGTCCTCACATGCCGCCCCGGCCCGCTTCAGCAACGCGGCGCTGAGGTCCACCCCCGTGACCGTGTAGCCGCGGCGCGCCAGCGGTGCGAGGTAGAGGCCGGGCCCGCAGCACAGGTCCAGTACGCGGCTGCCCGCCGGGAAGGCCAGCAGCGGCGAGCGGGCGACGACGTCCGCCGTCTCCGCCCGCCGCCGCTCGGAGAACATCGTCTCGGAGAAGTCGGACCAGAACCCGTCGTCCTCGTACCAGTGCATGCTGCGGCAACCTCGATCCAGTGAGCCGTTCGGGACGTGCTCACCAGTGGTCGGCCGCGGGCCGCTCCTGGTTCCCGGTCAGCCCCGGTCGTTCAGGTGGGCGCCGATCTGGAGGAAGGCCCGGACGAGCGGCGCCGCCGGGACCGCGGGCGACATGACCTGCGAGCCGAAGTGGACGATGACGACCTCCAGTTGGGGTGACACGAACAGGCGCTGGCCGTGGATCCCGCTGGCCATGAAGGAGTCGTGGGGGTCGTTCAGGATCCACCACAGGTCGTGGTACGAAAGCGTGGCGGGCGAGTCGGGCGGCGCGGCCGGGAAGCGGACGCGTCGTGGGTAGCCGTCGGGCACGCCGCTGACGATGGTGTTCGCGACGGCCTCCGGTATGACCTGCTGATCGCCGACCGCTCCGCCGCAGCGGAGCATCTCGCCGATCCGGGCCACGTCACGTGCCGTGGCGCTGAATCCGCCGCACGCGGCTTCGACACCTTCACCGTCGAGGATGTAGTACGCGTCCTCCTCCGCGCCGATGCGGGACCAGATCACTTCCTCGAGCAGGGCCGACGTGCTCTTTCCGGTGATCCGGCGCAGGACCTCGGCGAGGGCCTCGACGTTGCCGTTCTCGTAGCGGAACCCGGTGCCCGGCGCGCCGGTGGCCCGCGCGGTGGCCAGGTGCTCGCGGATGCTGGTGGGCCCGCTGTAGCCGTAGGGCCGCAGACCGGGCCCCACGACGGCGGCGTAGCGCTGTGCCTCGATGGCCTTGTCGAAGCGGCGGCCGGCGTAGCTCATCCGCGTGCCCATGTGGAGCAGGTGGTCGACCTGGGCGTCGCCGAACGCCGTGCCCGTGAGCTCGGGGACGTAGTGCGAGACCAGGGCGGTGCGGTCCAGGAGTCCCTCGTGCGCGAGCGTCGCCGCGAGGAGGCCCAGGTAGGACTTGGCCGCCGAGGCGTTGAAGTGGGGCGTGTGCGGTTCGGTGCCGTGGAGGTGGCGTTCGTGGACGACGGCTCCGCGGTGCAGCACGACGAAGGCATCGGTCCGGGCGGCGGCGAACAGCTCCGGAAGCTTGAGCGAGGCCCCGCCCGGAACGGGGATCTCCAGGGTGTCCAGATCGTGCGGCCTGACGGGCAGATCGCGGGCGGGCGCCCCACCGCGCCATACCCGCCGGCTGGGAGAGAACTCACGGCCCGATGTCGTGTAGCGCCGGAGCCAGTCGGGGTCCGTGTATCCGCGGCTCCACATCAGGTCGTTCAGCGGCGGTGTCTCGGTGGTCATGGATCGCTCCCGTCAACAGCGTTCAGGTAGGCGGCATCAAGCCATAGATTCACTTCACTCTAATCGTTAACATACAAACTGTTCAGTAGTCCGACACCGCCTGCTTCCTCGACCGCAGGAGTCCCCATGGCTGCCCCGCACACCCCGCCACTGGCCCTCGAAGACGCCCCGGCGCCCATCGAGTTCGACCGGCGGCACGCCTGGCTGATCACCGCGATGATCGTCACGTTCATGCTGATCAACTACGCCGACAAGTCCGTTCTGGGGCTCGCGGCCGTCCCGATCATGGACGAGCTGGACATCAGCAACAGCACGTACGGCATGATCTCCAGCTCGTTCTCGATCCTGTTCAGCCTCTCCGGCCTTGTCGTCGGATTCGTCTCGGCACGCGTCTCGAGCCGGGCCCTGCTGTTCACCATGTCCCTGCTGTGGGCGGTGGCCCAACTGCCCGTGCTGATCGTGGCGGCGGTCCCGACGCTGATCGCGGGGCGGGTGCTGCTCGGCGCGGCCGAGGGCCCTGCCGCCTCGATGTCCATGCACGCGCTCTACAAGTGGTTCCCCCATGACCGGCGCGGCCTGCCGTCGGCGCTGCAGATCAGCGGCGCCGCCCTCGGCACCCTCATAGCGGCGCCCGTCGTCACCTGGCTCATCACGGCCTTCGGCTGGCGCTCGGCCTTCGCGGCGCTCGCAGTGACCAGCGTGGCGTGGAGCCTGATCTGGTGGCGGATCGGGCACGACGGTCCGTACGGCCAGGCGCGCCCGAAGGCCTCCGCTGCCGTCGGCACGAGCACCCCCGGGGCGGCCGAACTCCGCCTCCCCTACCGCGAACTCCTGCTGAACGGCACGGTCCTGGGGAGCATCGCGGGCGCCTTCGGTGCCTCATGGGCGCTGGCCGTCAGCCACGCCTGGCTGCCCGCGTACTTCAGGACCCAGCTCGACATGACGCCCGGTGGCGCGGCGACGGTCATCAGCGGAATCTCCGCCTTCAGCTTCGTCCTGCTCCTCGCGGTGTCGCCGTTCGCCGACGCGCTGAACCGGCGGGGTATCTCCAGCCGCTGGGCGAACGGCGCGCCACAGGGGATCGCGGTCGCCGTCGCCGGTCTCGCCATGGCGAGCTTCTCCTTCGTGGGCGGCGGGTGGCCCCAGATCCTGCTGATCGCCGTGGCGTTCGGAGGACACGCCATCGTCTTCCCGCTGCACTACATGACGACGGCCGCCGTCGTCCCCACCCAGCAGCGCGGGGCCCTCTTCGGCATCGTCGCCGCGACGGGGACGCTGCCCGGACTCGTCGCCCCCTACCTCACCGGGCACCTGCTCGACACCGCGGACTCACACGGCGCGGGCTACACCGCCTCGTTCCTGCTCTCGGCCGCGGTCATGGTGCTGTCCGGGCTCGTAGCGCTGGTGTACATACGGCCGGAGCGTGACGCCCGGCGGCTCGGCCTGGCCGCGGACGAGCCGGCTCAGGCCGGCGCGTCGAAGCCGCTGGCCCAGTAGCGGCCACGCAGGGCCAGGTCCAGGAGCTGGCGCACGACCTCCTCGGGGGGCATCGGCGGCGTCTCCTGCTCCACCCACCACCGCAGCACGGCGACTTGTTCGCCCACCCAGACGCGGGCGAGGAGGTCGGCGTCCATGCGCGGTTCGACGCCGTTGCGGTCGGCGCGGGCGCGGAACTCCTCGGCGGTGACCCGCGCGCAGGCGTCCACGAACATCTGCAGGGGTTTCCCGTCACCCTCGCCGCGCAACACGATCCGGTACAGGTCCCGCTCCTCGCGGGCGTGGCGCAGCATCTCCAGGACCGGCTTGCCGGTGAAGCCCACGGCGCTGTCCGCGATGGTCGGCCGCAACCGCTCCCCCAGCTCTTCGAGCAGGTCGGACGTCACGCGGGCGAACAGGCCCTCCTTGTCCTTGAAGTGCGCGTAGAAGGTCGCGCGGGCCACGTCGGCGCGCTCGGTGATGTCCTCCACGGTCAGGGCGGTGAAGCCGCGTTCGAGGACCAGCTGCACCAGCGCCGAGCCCAGAGCCCGTCGTGAGCGTCGTGTCCGCCTGTCCTCGGCCATGTAGGCCCTCCTCGCCCGCAGCAGTCGTGATTCCCGTGGTTGCGGGCCCAGTCTAGAAGACTCTTGACAGGTCAGAGGTTACTGAACAAGCTGTCCGTAATTGAGCAGAGCGTTTACTTACTGTTTCGGAGACCGTGATGAATCTCGGCACCTACCTGACCCGAAGCGCCCGCTACTGGCCGCAGGCGACGGCCCTCGTCTGCGGTGACCGCTCGTGGACCTACGACCAACTGGACACCGGCACCAACCGGTTGGCCTCCGCTCTCATCGCACGCGGCCTGCGCCCCGGCGATGCCGTGGCCTCGCTCGCCTGGAACCGGGGTGAGCTGGTGGAGGTCGAATTCGCCCTCTACAAGGCGGGGCTGACGCGCGCTCCGGTCAACGCCCGCCTGGGCCGCGGGGAGGTGGCCCACATCCTGCGCTACGCCCCCGTACGCGCGCTCTTCTTCGACGCGGCCCACCGTGAGGACGCCCTCGCCGCGATCGCCGAGGCCGGCACCGACTGCCTGCCGGTCCCGCTCGACGGGGACGCCCCGGGCGCTTCCTACGAGACGCTGCTCGCCGAAGGCAGTGCCGACCCGGTCGCCGTCGAGGTCGACGAAGACGCCCCCTGCGTCCTGAACTTCACCTCGGGCTCCACCGGAGCTCTCAAGGCCGCCGTGCAGACCGTCGGCAACCGGCTCGCGAACATGCGCAAGCATCTGATGAGCGACGAGTCCCGCCCGCGGCCCGGCACCCGCTACCTCGCCTGCGGCCCCATCACCCACGCCACCGGCATGGGCCTGCTCGCCGGGGTGTTCGGCGGCTCGACGACGCACGTCCTGCCCACCTGGAGCCCCGACACCTTCGTCGAGACCGTGGAGAAGGAACGCATCACCGCGACGTTCCTCGTGCCCGCCATGCTGAACATGGTGCTGGCCCACCCGGGCACCGCGGCGCGGGACCTCTCGTCACTGACCAGCGTACGGATCGGCGGCGCACCCATCTCGCCCCAACGCCTGCGCGACGCGGTGGAGTTCTTCGGGCCCGTGGTCGCCCAGGGATACGGCCTGGGCGAGACCACCAGCGTGGTGGCCGGGCTGAGCAGCGAGGAGATCGCCCGCGCGGTCACGGAGGACCCCGAGCTCCTGCAGTCCTGCGGCCGGGCCTCGTACGACACCGAGATCCGCGTCGTCGACGAGAGCGGACGCGAGTGCGCGCCGCGCGAGATCGGCGAGGTCATCGTGCGCGGACCCGACTGCGTGCGGGAGTACTGGCAGGAACCGCAGTTGTCCGCCGAGACCTTCCGCGACGGCTGGGTGCACACCGGTGACCTGGCATGGACGCGGGAGGACGGCTATCTCTTCCTCGTCGACCGCAAGAAAGACATGATCATCTCCGGCGGCTTCAACATCTACTGCACCGAGGTCGAGTCCGCCCTCTACGAGCACCCCGCCGTCCGGGAGGCGTGTGTGATCGGCGTGCCGGACGAGACGTGGGGCGAGGCCGTCAAGGCGGTCGTCGTGACGGAGCCCGGCGCCGACGTGACCGCCGCCCGGCTCATCGACTTCTGCGCCGAGCGCCTCGATCGCCTCAAGAAGCCACGCTCCGTCGACTTCGTCGCCGAACTGCCCCACAACCGCAACGGCAAGCTCGACCGCAAGGCCGTGCGTGAACCCTTCTGGGCCGACGCGGTCCGCCGCGTGAACTGAGCCTCCGCCCCACTCCCCCTGAACGAGGAACGACCCGGACATGACCTTCTCCCTGCGCCCCACCTACGACGACCCGCACCTGGCCGACCTCGTCGACCGGCTGCGCGCCTACCTCGACGGCGAACTCGCCGAGCATGAGCGGGAGCGCGGCCTCACCCACGAGAGCCGCCTCACCCGCGCCGACCTCGAACCGATCTGGCGCCGCAGCCGCGAACTGGGCTTCTACGGAATCCACCTGCCCGAGGAGTTCGGCGGCCAGAACCTCACGTACACCCAACTCGCCGCGCTCAAGGAGGAGATCGGGGCCAGCGGCCGCGTCCTGGCCCACAGCGTGCTCGGCGACATGGGCGGTCCGCTGCGCGCGGGCGACATCCTCAAGCACGCCACCGACCACCAGCTCGCCAAGTACCTGCTGCCTCTGGTCCGCGGCGAGCGGGCCTGCTGCTTCTCCCTCACCGAGACCGACGCGGGCTCCGACGTGCGCTCCATGCGCACCACCGCCGTCCGCGACGGCGACGGCTACCGGCTGACCGGCCACAAGGTGTTCTCGTCGGCCGGTCCTTTCGCCGACTTCGCCATCGTGGTCGCCCGGATGGCCGGGACCGGCGAACAGGAGGGCGACAAGCCCCTGTTCTCCGCCTTCCTCGTCGACCTGGACAGCCCCGGATGCCGCGTCGAGGACGGAGCCACCCCGATGTCCGGTGAGCACATCGAGAGCGACATCATCCTGGACGACTGCCACGTCCCGGCCGCCAACCTCCTGGGCGAGGAGGGCAAGGGCATGCGCATCGCGCTCGGCCGTGTCACCACCAACCGGCTGCTGCACTGCCCCACCGTCATCGGCGCCACCCGCCGCGTCATCGGCCTGACCCTGGACCGCACCCGCCACCGCAAGGTCGCGGGCGGCACGCCCCTGCTCGCGCTGCAGGCCATCCAGCACAAGGTCGCCGACATGGCCACGGAGTTCTACGCGGCCCGCTCCATGACGTACGCGGCGCTCGCGGCCCTGGACAGGGGCGAGGACGCGCACGCCGAGGCCTTCATGTGCAAGCTCTTCGTCGCCGAGTCCGCCTTCCGCATCCTGGACGAGGCCGTCCAGATCCACGGCAAGGAAGGCCTCACCCAGGGCCACGAGATCGAGTTCCTGTTCCGCAAGATCCGCATGTTCCGGATTCTCACCGGAACATCGGAGATCCAGCGGAACGGAATCGCCAAACTCCTGGCCTTCCGGGCCTGACCGGCTCGGATCAGGCCCCGCTCGCCTTGAGCATGTCCTCGCGCTCGACGATCTTCACGCGCTCGCGCTCCTCGGCCTCGCCGAGTGCCTTCTCGGCGGCGTCCAGGCGGTACCAGCCCTCCCACGTGGTGAACCGGATGTTCCGCTCGCCGAGGAAGGCCTCGACGGCCGCCGGGCCGGGGGCGGTGGGCGTGTGGAGACGGGCGTTCGCGTGGTCGTCGATGAGGCTGGCGACCGTCTCGTTGGCGTCACCCTTGGTGTGGCCGATCAGGCCCACGGGTCCGCGGCGGATCCAGCCGGTGACGTACGTCGACTGCAGGTGCTCGCCGGTCTCCTCGATGACCCGGCCGGCCTTGTCGGGCACCGTGCCCGACGCGACGTCCCAGGGCAGCTTGGGCAGCTCGTCGGAGAGGTAGCCCACGGCGCGGTAGACGGCACCGAGGTCCCAGTCCTTGAACTCGCCGGTGCTCTTGACATTGCCGGTGCCGTCGAGGGCGGTGCGCTCGGTGCGCAGGCCCACCACGCGGCCGTCCTCGCCGAGGATCTCGGTCGGCGACTCGAAGAAGTGCAGGAACAGCTTGTGCGGCCGCTCGCCGATGTCGCGGATGGCCCAGTTCTCCAGCGTCTTGGCCACCATGTCGGCCTGCTTGTTGCCGCGCCGGGTCGCGATCGAGCCGTCGTCGTAGTCGATGTCCTCGGGGTCGACGATGACCTCGATGTTCGGGGAGTGGTCGAGCTCCCGCAGCTCCATGGGGCTGAACTTGGCCTGCGCGGGGCCGCGACGCCCGAAGACGTGGACCTCCCGCGCCTTGTTGGCCTTGAGGCCCTCGTGGACGTTCGGCGGGATCTCGGTCGGCAGGAGCTCGTCGGCGGTCTTGGCCAGGATGCGGGCCACGTCGAGGGCCACGTTGCCGACGCCGAGGACGGCGACCTTCTCCGCGTCGAGCGGCCAGGTGCGGGGCACGTCCGGATGGCCGTCGTACCAGGAGACGAAGTCGGCGGCGCCGTGCGAGCCCTCGAGGTCGATGCCGGGGATGTCGAGCGCCCGGTCGGCCGTCGCGCCGGTGGAGAAGATCACCGCGTCGTAGAAGCTGCGCAGGTCGTCGAGGTCGATGTCGTTCGGGTAGTCGACATTGCCGAAGAAGCGGATCTGAGGCTTGTCCAGGACCTGATGCAGGGCGGTGATGATGCCCTTGATCCGGGGGTGGTCGGGGGCGACGCCGTAGCGGATGAGGCCGAAGGGCGCGGGCATCCGCTCGAAGAGGTCGATCGACACACCGGGCTCGACCGCCACTGCGGATTTCAGCAGCGCGTCGGCGGCGTAGATGCCGGCCGGACCGGCTCCGACAACGGCTACCCGCAGAGGGCGAGACATGATCAGGTTTCCCTTCGAGCGAAGACATGGGGCTCGTGGGGAAGCCTAAACTAAGGCAATCCTAAGTTAGTACCCGGCCTTGACCTATGACCTCATAAGGGCGGCTTATGGGGTCGCGAAGGCAGGGTTTGAGTCTCCCACCCGCCCTGCACGGCACCGCGCCAGCCGCCGGGACAGGAAGAGGTCCCCGGGGCACGAGGGAACTCCGGCGCGCGGCGTCTCGTTGTCAACTGGCCGGGCCCGCCCACGAGTTGAGGCTCCCGGCACCTGTCCCCGCTCTTCCCCCGGAGGCCCGGAACCATGACCCGTGATCACCGGAACCACTCCCAGCCGTCCCGCCGCACCGTCCTCGGCGGCGCCACCCTCGCCGCCCTCGCGGCGGCGACCGGCGCCAGCACGGCCGTCGCGAGCCCCGCACCTCAGGGCGCCACATGGCCGACCGAGTTCCCGCTCCCCGACGGCTTCCTGCCCGAGGGGATAGCCATCGGCAGAAAGCAGCCGTACGCCTACATGGGCTCGCGCGCCAACGGCGCCATTTACCGCACCGACCTGCGCACCGGCCGGGGCGAGGTCTTCTACGCGGGCGCGACCGGCATGATCGCGGTCGGCCTGAAGGTGGACGACGACGGCCTCCTCTACATCGCCGGAAACACCGGCGTCGCCCGGGTCCTCGACACCCGCACCCGCAAGCTCGTGGCCACCCACCAGCTGACCGAAGCCCCCGGCCACTTCATCAACGACGTCACGCTGCTCGGCGACCGCGCCTGGTTCACCGACTCGCGCGACAGCGTGCTTTACGGCGTGCCACGCGGCCGCAAGGGCAAGGTGCGCGCGCTGCCGCTCGGCGGCGACTGGGTGCAGACACCGGACGTGATCAACGCGAACGGCATCGTCGGCACCCCGGACGGCCGGGGCCTGATCGTCGTCAGCAGCTCGCCCGGGAAGCTCTACCGCGTACACCTCAGGACCGGGCACGCCACCGAGATCGCGCTGATCGGCGCGGACAACGTGGTCAACGGCGACGGCCTCCTCCGCGTCGGCCGCACCCTGTACGTCGTACAGAACCGGCTGAACCTGATCAGCGTGTTCCACCTGGACGCCGAGGCGGGCACCGCCACCCTGCGGCGCACGATCACCGATCCCCGCTTCGACGTCCCCACCACCGCGGCCCGCTGGGGCGAGCGCCTCTATCTGGTCAACGCCCGCTTCACGAGCCCGCAGGAGCCCTCGACGACGTTCAACGCCGTCGCCGTTTCCCTCTGAATCTCCCCTGAAGCACGGGCAGGCGGCACCCATTGCAAGATCAAAAGTGGCGTCGGGTTAGCATATGAGCGCCGCCTAGCTCGAAAGATACTCCTGTGACTGTCAATGACGACTCGTTCACCAATTGGAAGCACCGCGAGGAGATCGCGGAGTCGATGATCCCGATCATCGGGAAGCTGCACCGCGAGCGGGACGTGACCGTCCTGCTCCACAGCCGCTCCTTGGTGAACAAGTCGGTGGTCAGCCTCCTCAAGACCCACCGATTCGCGCGACAGATAGCCGGTGCGGAGCTCTCCGTCACCGAGACGCTGCCCTTCCTGCAGGCCCTCACCACTCTCGATCTCGGCCCTTCGCAGATCGACGTCGGCCTGCTCGCCGAGGCCTACAGGACCGATGACCGCGGTCTGTCGGTGGCGGAGTTCACCGCCGAGGCCGTCGCCGGCGCCACCGGCGCCAACAAGATCGAGAGCCGCGAGGGACGCGACGTCGTCCTCTACGGCTTCGGCCGCATCGGCCGCCTCGTCGCCCGCCTGCTCATCGAGAAGGCCGGTTCCGGCAACGGCCTGCGCCTGCGCGCCGTCGTCGTCCGCCAGGGCGGTGAGCAGGACATCGTCAAGCGCGCCTCGCTGCTGCGCCGTGACTCCATCCACGGCCAGTTCCAGGGCACGATCACCGTCGACGAGGCGACCAGCACGATCGTCGCCAACGGCAACGAGATCAAGGTGATCTACGCCAACGACCCCTCCGAGGTCGACTACACGGCGTACGGCATCAAGGACGCCATCCTCATCGACAACACCGGCAAGTGGCGCGACCGCGAGGGGCTCTCCAAGCACCTGCGCCCCGGTATCGACAAGGTCGTCCTGACCGCGCCGGGCAAGGGCGACGTCCCGAACATCGTGCACGGCGTCAACCACGACACGATCAAGCCGGACGAGCAGATCCTGTCCTGCGCCTCCTGCACCACCAACGCCATCGTCCCGCCGCTCAAGGCGATGGACGACGAGTACGGCGTGCTGCGCGGCCACGTGGAGACCGTCCACTCGTTCACCAACGACCAGAACCTCCTGGACAACTACCACAAGGCCGACCGCCGCGGCCGCTCCGCGCCGCTGAACATGGTCATCACCGAGACCGGCGCCGCCTCCGCCGTCGCCAAGGCGCTGCCCGACCTCAAGGCGCCCATCACCGGCAGCTCGATCCGCGTCCCCGTCCCGGACGTCTCGATCGCCATCCTGAGCCTGCGCCTGGGCCGCGAGACCACTCGCGAGGAGGTCCTTGAGCACCTGCGCGACGTCTCGCTGCACTCGCCGCTGAAGCGCCAGATCGACTTCACGACCGCTCCCGACGCCGTCTCCATGGACTTCGTCGGCTCGCGGCACGCCTCGATCGTCGACGCGGGCGCCACCAAGGTCGACGGCGACAACGCGATCCTCTACCTCTGGTACGACAACGAGTTCGGCTACTCGTGCCAGGTCATCCGCGTCGTCCAGCACGTCTCCGGCGTGGAGTACCCGACGTACCCGGTGCCGGTGGTCTGATCCCGGCGGTACGCAGCAGCGGTGGGGCGGCAAGGGATTCCCTTGCCGCCCCACCTTTGTCTCGCGTTCATCCCCCGAGCAGCCTGCGGGCCCCCAGGGCGAGGGAGATCTCCACGAGGTCACCGACGCGGGTGAGGCTGCGGCCGGTGAGCTGCTCGACGCGGCGCAGCCGGTTGAGGACGGTGTTGCGGTGGCAGTAGAGGCGGGTGCCCGCACGTTGCGCGGAGCCGTCGGCCTCCAGCCAGACGACGAGCGTGTCCAGGAGCAGGTCCCGGTCGGCGGGGTCGAGGGAGCGCAGCGGGCCGAGGACGCGCTCGGCCAGCGCCTCCGCGAGTTCGGGCGACGAGACGACCAGGGCGTCCGGCAGGCGTTCGTCAAGGAGTACGGTGCCGCCGCCGCGGGGGCAGGCCCGCAGCGCAGTGTCGGCCAGGCGGCGCGCGTGCGGGACGGCGGCCAGTCCCTCCACGGGTGAGCCGATGCCGGCGCGGGCCCCGGGCGGCAGGGCGAGACCGGCGCCGAGCGCGGAGAGTTCGCCCGCCGGGTCGCCCTCGGCGTCACCGAGCAGGACCAGGGCGTACTGGGCGTCGGGGCCACAGTGGCGCAGTGTGCGCGTGCCCGGCGGCAGGGCGAGGCTGGTGTCTTCTCCGGCCACGGCGATCACGGCGTACCACCCGTCCTCGGGCAGTCCGAGGACGTCGGCGGCGGTGGGCAGGTCGGTGAGGCGGGCGCTGCCGTCCAGGAGGCTCGCGGTCAGCAGCCGCAGGCGGTTCTCGTGCCGCCAGGCCATGCGGCGTTCGGTGCGGCGGTAGGCGTCGGCGACCACACCGCAGTGCTCGTCGACGAAGTTCCAGACGTCCGTGGCGACATGGATGAGCAGCCCCATGTCCTCGGGGTTGCCGCGCGAGACCTCCTCGACCAGGCCCTGCCACACCATCGCGCCGCCGAGCCGGAAGGCGTGCAGCAGCGCGTCGAGCGGCAGGCCCCGTTCGGCGCGTACCCCGGCGATCTGGATGGACGTGCGGTGGGCGGCCTCCCTGGTCTCGCCCGGCTGGAGGAGCGAGGTGACGCTGTACCGCAGCGAGCGGTGCACCTCCTTCCACACCTCGGTGGGGCGGGCCTCGATGTCCGCGCGGTAGGCGGGCTCCTGTTCGCGCAGCTCCGCCACGAGCCGGTCGGTCATCGTGGGCAGGTCCCTCAGCAGGGCGCGGGCCGCACGGTGCAGTACGGCGACGGCCTCGGCGTCGAGCAGGGAGCGGGCGCCCGGTGCGAGCGGGGTGATGGCGGGCACTTCGTGCAGGGGCCCGACCCGTGACCGCAGGACGTGTGGCATGAGGCCTCCACGGGAAGTGTGCGCACTGCCGGATCTTCTTGACGCCCGAAGAATGGCATACCGCCCGGTCGGTACCTAGAGGTTGGCGGCAATCTCCTCATCACGGTCCGGCAACCGTCCGTCGCCGGCGAGGAGCCGGGACAGCTCGACCCGCGAACGTACGCCCAGCGCGGAGAACACATTGCGCAGGTGGTGGTCGACAGTGCGGTGGCTCACGGACAGGCGCACGGCCACCTCACGGTTGGTGGCGCCCTCCGCCACATGACGGGCGATGCGCTGCTGCTGCGGGGTGAGCGCCGCCAGCGGTCCCGGGCCTGGGTCCCCGGCCACCGCCTCGCCCGCGGCGCGGAGTTCACCGCGGCTGCGGTCCGCCCACGCGCGTGCCCCGCACCGCTCGAAGCCGACCAGCGCGTCGCGCAGCGGGCCGCGCGCCTCGCGGGTACGGCGCCTGCGGCGCAGCCACTGGCCGAACAGCAGCTGCGTACGGGCACGTTCGAACTCGCCGGGTGAGCGGTCGTGGTGCGCGAGCGCGCTCTCGTACGCGGCAGCCGTCTGCTGCGGCGGGGCCAGCAGAGCACGGCAGCGCGCGAGTTGGGCCGGGGCGAGCCGGTCGGCGGTGGCCTCGGTCCAGCGGGTGAACTCGGCGGTGGCGCTGCGGGCCTCTGCCGTGCGCCCTGCCTGGACGGCCGCTTCCACGAAGCACGGGACGGCCAGCATCCGCACGGCGAAGTGCCCGCGCCGCGGGCCCGGGGCGACCAGGGGGGCGAGGCGCGCGGCTGCGTCGCCCGGTCGCCCCGCCGCGAGATCCGCCCGGGCGACGGCCCAGACGGCGAGGGTGGCGGCCTGGTTGAGACCGTGCGGGCCCGCGCCCGCCGCCGCGGCCTGCGCGTGCCCCGCGCATGCCTCCGCGTCGCCCTCCACGGACGCGGCGAGCGCGAGGACGGCGTGCAGACAGGCCGCGATGTTGGGCTGCCCGGTGCGGTGCGCGGCCCTGAGTCCTTCGAGGGCGTGCGCACGGGCCGTGGTGTGGCGGCCCCCGCGCAGTTCCCCGTACGCCAGGTGTTCCAGGGCGCGCGGCAACAGGACCTCGGGACCGTAGGCGCGTACGGCGGCCAGCGCTCGGGCGCCCGCCCCGCAGGCGGTCTCGACCTCGCCGACGACCAGCGCCGCGGCCCCGGCGCGCAGCAGTCCGGCGGGCTCGTCCGTGCCGGGCAGTTCGTCCAGGCAGCGGCGCAGCAGGGCGTGGCCTTCGGCGACGCGGCCCGAGAGGACCGCGCACATCCCGCCGCGGTACGCCTCCAGCAAAGGATCGTCCGCGCACACGGGCACGCGCGCCATCGCCTCCTTGTAGGCGGCGGCGTCGCCCATCGCCCAGGCCGCCTCCGCCGCGCCGATCAGCGCGTGGCGGGCCGGTTCGGGCGGGAGCAGCACGGCCGCGGTGAGCAGGTCCTCCCTGGCGTCGGCGGCGGGACCGTCGGCGAGGGACAGCAGGCCGCGCACCTGGTGGACGCCGCCGTGGGCGGGAGCGCCGGCGGTGCGGGCGAGCAGGGCACGGGCCCGCACGGGGTCGCCTGCCTGCCGGGCCGCTTCCGCCGCCTCGGCGAGCCGGTCGGTGCGCAGCGCCGTGTCGGCGGTGAGGGCCGCGGCCCGGGCCAGGGCGGCGGATCGCTCGGCGTGCGGGCGTGGTGCGCTCGCCGCGGCGGCGAGGGCCCCGGCGAGCCGCGCGTCGTGGTCCTCGGCGGCGCAGGCGAGTTGCACCAGGCCGGACAGGCGGTCGCGGCAGGCCGTGGCGAGGCGCGCGTGGGCGGCCCTGCGCCGGGCGAGCGGGGCGCGGTGCAGCACGGCCCTGCGCAGGAGGGGATGGGTGAAGTGGATGCGCCCGCCCGCTCCGACGACCGCTCCGGCGGCTTCGGCGAGCGCCAGTCCCGCGGGGTCGCCGCCGGCCCGCAGCAGCAGGGCGAGGTCCGCGCCCGCGCCCTCGGGTTCATGCTCCCCGGCCGCCGCGGCGAGCAGCAGCAGGGTGCGGGTCTCACCGGGCAGATCGTCGACGCGGGCGGCGTAGTCGTGGAGTACGTCCTCCCCGCCGGGCAGCGGATCGGGCAGCGGGGTGCGGCCCGCCAGTTGGTCGGGGGCGAGGGCCGCGACGAACGCGGAGAGCAGGCGCGGATTGCCCGCCGCCTCGCGGACCAGCCAGGCTCCGACGACCGGGTCGGCCGCGCCACGGGTCAGCCGGTCGAGCAGGGCGGCGGCCGCGCTGTCGTCGAGGGGTCCGAGACGCAGGGTCGCGAGACCATACAACTCCCCTGCCATGGCGTGGTGTTCGGCCACGGTGAGCAGGACCGCCATGGGTCTCTCGGCGGGCAGGCGTCGCAGGTCGGACAGGAGGGCGGCCCTGTCCGCGGGGTGCCAGGTGTGCGCGTCGTCGACGCACACGAGGAGCGGGCCCTCCCGCTCGAGCGGTAGTACTGCCGGGGTGGCCGGCTGAATTGAGGGGACCGGGACGCAGACCGCCCGCGCGTGCTCCACCAGCGCCGTACGGCCGAGGCCGGGCAGCGCGGTCAGGGCCAGCACCCCGCCCCGGCCGGTCCGCAGGCGCCCCACCAGGGCTTCCACCGCGGCGACTTCCGCACGGCGGCCGTGCAGCTCGGGGGCCCTGAGTACGCCGGGTTCGGTCGTCGAAAGGGTCACGCGGGCACGTTACTTCCGCGTAACACGGTCCGGAAGCCCTGCGTCCGGCGCTTTGGGCACGCCACCAGCGGCTGCCGCCCGTGGGTGTGCACGAGCACAATCCAGCTTGCCGGACACGACACACGTCGTCCGCCGCCGGCTGACCGGCGACGGACGACGGGCCCCCATGACGGGTCATCAGGATCAGGAGGCGTGCGGGCAGTTGCCCCGGTACTCCTCGATCGTCAGGCTCGGCCTCGGCAGCGGGCAGAGGAACTGCTCGTAGCGGGTGTCGTTGTCGATGAACCGCTTCAGCCAAGAGAGGCTGTACTTCGCGATCGTCGTGTTGGACGAGTTCGGCGTGAAGTGGGAAGCGCCGTTGAGCTCCAGATACGCCTTGTCCAGGGTGCTGGGCAGCGACTCGTAGAACGGCTCAGAGTGGGAGGACACGGGGGCGACGGTGTCGCCGTCGGCGCCCACGACGAGCGTGGGCGTGCGCAGCTCGGGCCAGGTCTTGTCGGTGTTCCAGCCGGTCAGCGGGATCGCCGCCTTCAGCGAGGTACGGCTCTTGGCGGCCTCCAGGGTGCCGCCACCGCCCATCGAGTGCCCCATCACGCCGAGCCGGGAGGCGTCGACGCGACCCCGTACCGAGCTGCTCTTCGTCAAGTAGTCAAGGGCGGCCAGGAGTTGGCGTCCTCGGCTGTCGGGCTGGTCGAGCGTCGTGTTGGTGTCGATGGTGAAGACCACGAAGCCCTGGGAGGCGAGCCGCGGCCCGAGCCAGGAGATGCTCGACTGGTAGGCGGTGAAGCCCGGGGAGATGACGACCGCGCCGAAGGTGCCGTCGGCGGTGGACGTCGGGTAGTAGATGGTGCCACCGCCGAAGCCGGACACGCTCAGCGAGGAGACGCTGGTCTGCGACACGGAGTACGAGCCGCGCGAGGCCTCGATGCTGGATTCGGTGGGGGCCGGGCCACGCTCGTACGGGTTGTCGGCGGCGGCTTGGGCGCCGGGCGCGAGGCCGGTGCCGAGGAGTCCCGCGGTGGCGACCGCGGCGGCCAGACAGGCCCGCACCACAGGGCGGGAGAAGACGTGCAGGCGCACGGAGGGGTCCTCTCGGTCGTGGCGGAGCCACCCGGGAGAGGGAGGTACACCCCGGTGGAGACCGCCGTGTTCGTTGGCGGTCCCCACCGTGGCGCTGCTGACAGGGTGTCGACATCGGTGAAATCACCGGTGTCGTACAGCCTTTGACTTTCGGGGAGTCAGCCCCGCAGGGGGCCCTCGCAGGTGTAGGAGGACGTTCCCGCGCGGCCGTTGGTCCAGATGTCCACCTCGCCGAAGGCGCAGTTCATGTCGGTGAGGTTGTTGTCGCCGCCCGCGGCGCGGTCGAGGATGAAGGCGTCCACGGTCTCGGACATGTCCTTGAAGACGAGGTCGGGGTCGGCCGCGTCGCCGAGGTTGGCGGTGATCCGGCCGGTGCACACGAACCGCGGGCGGGCCGACGCCTTGGTGGAGCGACAGTCGGGCGTGATGCCGGTCGTGGCGATGAACGAGGAGCGGACCTGGCCGGCCGTGCTGTCCCGCAGCCGGTCGACGGGGACGTAGGTGGTGTCGGGGACGAACAGGTCGTCGACGTGCGCGATCTGCTTGTCGAGGAAGGCGTCGTAGGCGCTCTGCAGCCCCGCGTCACGGCCCAGGCGGTCGCGCCAGGCGTCGAACGCGCTCGGGTTGTCGGCGCGCAGGTGGCGGTACATCTCCTTGATCAGCGCCGGGCGTTCGGTCCACAGGAACTCGAAGAACGCGCCCGCGTAGTCGTAGAAGCGGAAGCCGTCCCCGTCGTAGGTGGCGTGCAGCAGCTGGTTCACGGTCATGCGCGGCCCGCCGCCCGCGGTGTCGTCGATGATGCCCTGGATCAGGGACTTGCGGACCTTGATGCCGTCGTCGCGGGTGGCGCCGTCGAAGAACTCCGCCGTGCCCTCGTCCATCGCGGTGGTCCGGTCCTTCTCGTACCACGGCCCCTCGCCGAAGAAGCCGGGCACGGCCCAGCGGCCGTTGAGGTAGTGGGTGTACTCGTGGCGGAACAGCTCCTCCAGCGTCAGCGAGGAGTCCTGGGGGACGCGCCGCTGGTAGGTGTAGAAGGTCGCGCCCCGCTCGATGTAGACGCCGCCGTTGTCGGTGCCCATGCCGGTCAGCAGCGGGTGGAAGTTCTCGTAGTCGGCGCGGGAGGCGTAAAGGACCGTGGTCAGGGCGGTGTTGGGGTCGCCCTTGAGCGGCTCCTGGGTGCCGAGGACGCGGTGGAACTGGGCCTTGACCTGCTTGCTCGCGTAGTAGAGCTGGTCGACGGTGTCCCGGTCGAGGGCGGTGCGCACCTTCATGCCACCCGTGTCGTACACGTAGGTCTGCGGGAAGAGGCGGCGCTCGATGTCGCCCCTGCACACCTTGTACGACTCGCAGGCCTCGAACGCGATCAGCCAGGTGACGACCTTCGCCCACGGGGCGCTGCCGTCACCGAAGTTGCGGGCGGTGGTGTCCAGGAGCGGGCCGAGCCCGGCGACGGTCTCGGCGCGCAGGGCGTCGATCTGACCGAACCTGCCGTACTCGCTCACCGCGTCGCGCACCACCCAGGCGTTGGGCCTGCCCTTGAGATGGGTGTGCCCGGCGAACGCCTTGAAGGCGGCGCGGTAGGAGGGGTCGGCGGTCACCGCGGCGCGGAAGGCGGTGTCCTGGTTGCCGGGGTAGACGCCGAGGTAGTTCAGGGTGAGCGCGGAGAGGGCCGCGCCGGCCCAGGCGGTGTCCTGCGCGGTGTCGGGATGGGCGGCGTCCATCGTCGCCAGGACCCTTTTGACGAGCGGGAGTTGATGCTGCCGCAGCCCCGCGGCACTGGCCGCCGTGAGCGCCTCGCGGAGTGTCTCGGCGTTGGAACGGGTGACGTCGAAGGCGTGGGGAGCCGTCCCGAAGGCGTCCACGGCGCGTCGCATGGCGGCCAGGGTCGCCGGGTCGGTGATGTCGACCTCGTCGTGCGAGAAACCCTGGTAGGAGACGGCGTGCAGATAGGTGAACATCTCCAGGAGGTGGCCGGCGTTGGTGCCGTCGTGGGTCGCGGCGAGCTGGGTGGCGCGCTGGGCCACGGCCTGGATGTGCGCGCCCGACATGACCGGGGCGAGGCGCCGGTCCCAGGTCCAGACGAGTCCGCGCAGACAACCGTCGGCGGTGACCGCCGGATCGGCGAGGAAGTCGACGAACTGGGCGGGCGTCAGGCCGGTGACGCCGTCGAGCGTGCACGGCACCGACATCGTGCCGACGGTGGCGCGGGGCACATCGGCCGTGGCTTTCGGCTTGTCCGTACGCGGGCCGGGGACGCGCCCGTCGGTGAGTCCGCCGGGGGCGGGGAGCTTCCAGGTGGGGGACTTCGGGGCCTTGGCGCGGCGGTCGACGTGGTCGGACGGGCGCGGCTTCTCGGGTGCGGGCGCCGCGGTCGCGGGAGCGGCCGCACGCGGGGCGGGCTCGGGGGCGCCGGCATGGGCGGCCGGTGCGGCTGTGGCACATAAGGCCACGGATATCGCCGCGGCGGCCACGGATCTGCGCAGGGTACGGGGCTGGTGCACGACAGGCTCCTGATGTGTGGGAGGTGGGGCAAGCGGTGCGTGCGCACGACGCGGGGTCACGCCCGGCCCCGATCACCGTGCGGTCAGGGCCAGTTGAAGCATGCGGGGCGCGCCATGTGATGCGTAACGTAGTAATGTGAAATGGCACTGACAACCCCTCAGGCGCCCGGCGTCTCACGCCCCCCTGTGCCGCAACTCCCCTACTCCTGCGCCGCGTTCACGCCGAGTATGGGTGTGCACGACGTGCATCGGATCTCAGGGCGAGAGGTAGGTGACCTTGTACGCTGGTGAGCCACTCGGGGCGGGCGCGCGGGCCACGACCTGCGGGGTCACGAAGGGATCACCACCATGGGTCACCTCACACAGCGCACCCTCGTCACTCCCCGGGAGCGGCTGCGCGATCAGGTCGCCCACCATCTGCGGGCCGCGCTGATATCCGGTGAACTGCGGCCCGGCCAGGTCTACTCGGCGCCCGTGCTCGCCGAGGACTTCGGGATCTCCGCGACGCCGGTACGCGAGGCGATGCTCGACCTGGCCAGCGAGGGCCTGGTGGAACCGGTCCGCAACAAGGGCTTTCGCGTCACCGAGGTCAATGAGCGCGATCTCGACCAGTACACCGAGATCCGCACCCTCATCGAGGTCCCGGTGATCGGCCGCATCACCCGGTCCGCCTCACGCGCCGACCTGGAGGAGCTGCGCCCCGTGGCAGAGGAGATCGTGCGCGCCGCCCGCGACCACGACCTCATCGGCTACCTGGAGGCCGACCGGCGGTTCCACCTCTCCCTGCTCGCGCTCGGCGGCAACGACCGGCTCGTCGAGACCGTCGGCGACCTGCGCAAGCGCTCCCGGCTCTACGGCCTCACGGCGCTGGACGAACGCGGCCGTCTGATCCCCTCCGCGCAGGAGCACATCGAACTCCTGGACCTGATGGTGGCCGGCGACGCCGAAGGGGCCGAACAGTGCATGGCCCGGCATCTCGGGCATGTGCGCTCACTCTGGGCGCGCGGCACCAAGGAGTAGGGCCTGACGGCAGGGCAGCACTCCTGACGGGGCAGGGCCTAAGCACGAGCCAGGGGCTGCTTACGGGGCAGGGTCTACTCGCGGGTTCGTTTGATTCTTCAACACATCGCGCGATTCATTGACGCGGACCGTTCACATCTTTATGGTCGCCTGACCTTGCCCGGCGATCCCGCAACGGAGCACAATGAGGTCCCTCCCCCGCACGGCCCGGTTCATCGCACCCCTCCTCGTGAGTGTGCTCGCCGCGGCCGTTCCCCCCACCGCGGCGGCCGACATCGCGTCCCCGAGAAACGACGAGGCCGCGACACCCACGTCCTCGCACGACGACGGCTGGACACTGACGTCCCACCGCATCGATCCCAAGGACACACACCACGCCTTCGTCGGAAACGGCTATCTCGGCCAGCGCGTCGCACCCAACGGCTCGGGCTACACCGCGTCCGAGGCCAAGACCGGATGGCCGCTGTTCAGCCGCCGATACGACGGTTCCTTCGTCTCCGGGCTCTACGCGCACAACAAGGACACCACCGAGAACCGCGAGGTCGCGGCGGCCATCCCCACCTGGAGCCCGCTCACGGTGTCCACCGGCGGATCCGGCTCCGAGACGTTCACCTCCGCCACCCCGGCCGCCCGGATCTCGCACTACCGGCAGAGCCTGGACCTGCGCCGCGGCCTGGTGCGCACCGAGCTCACCTGGACGGCCGCCGACGGCCGGGCCACCGACCTCGTCTACGACGTCCTCGCGGACCGCGCCAACCCCCACGTCGGCGCCGTACGCCTGCGCATGACCCCGCACTGGGACGGCGAGGCGAAGGTCACCGACCGCATCGACGGACGCGGCGCGAGGCGCGTTTCCGCCACCGGAAGCGGCGCACGCTCCGGGGGGACCATGTCCGTGGGGTTCCGCACGGACGGCACGAAGACCGACGGGACCGTCGCGTCGACACTCCGCGCGGGGCACGGCGTGCGTACAGGAAATGAACAAACCTCGGCTCCAGCACGCAAGTTGAGCGCGCATCAGTCCGTCGGCATGCCGGTCCGCTCCGGCCGGACCTACGAGCTGACCAAGTACGTCGGCGTCGACACCGCACTGACCTCCCGCTCCCCCAAGCGCGACGCCGTGGTGGCCTCGCAGCGCGCCGCCTCACGTGGCTGGGACGCGCTGTTCGCCGGACACACCGCCGCCTGGCGCGAGCTGTGGCGCAGCGACATCGAGGTGCCCGGCCGGGGCGAGCTCCAGTCGTGGGTGCGGTCCGCCCAGTACGGCCTGCTCTCCAGTTCCCGCACCGGCTCGGCCAACAGCATCTCCCCCACCGGCCTGAGTAGTGACAACTACGCCGGCCTCGTCTTCTGGGACGCGGAGACCTGGATGTACCCGGCCCTGCTCGCCGCCCACCCCGACCTCGCCAAGTCCGTGGTGGAGTACCGCTACCGCACCCGCGACGCCGCCCGCGCCAACGCGCAGAAGCTCGGCCACCCCGGCCTCTTCTACCCCTGGACCAGCGCGAGCAAGGGCGACCTCAAGGCCGAGTGCCACAGCGTGGACCCGCCGCACTGCCGCACCCAGAACCACCTGCAGAGCGATGTCGCCCTGGCGGCCTGGCAGTACTACCTCGCGACCAAGGACACCCACTGGCTGCGCACCCGCGGCTGGCCCGTGATCAAGGGCATCGCCGAGTTCTGGGCCGACCGCGCCACGCGCAACGCCGACGGCAGCTACTCCATCAAGGATGTCGCGGGCCCCGACGAGTACAGCAACGGAGTCGACGACGGCGTCTTCACCAACGCCGGCGCCGCCACCACCCTGCGCACCGCCACCCGCGCGGCGAAGCTGCTCGGCAAGGACGCCCCGGCGGGCTGGCACACCGTCGCCGACAAGCTGCGCATCCCCTACGACGAGAAGAAGCAGGTCTTCCAGCAGTACGACGGCTACAAGGGCTCGGTGATCAAGCAGGCGGACACCGTGCTCCTGATGTACCCGCTGGAGTGGCCGATGTCGAAGAAGGCCGCCACGAACACCCTCGACTACTACGCGGCCCGCACCGACCCCGACGGCCCCGCCATGACCGACTCGGTGCACGCCATCGACGCCGCCGCCATCGGCGAGCCCGGCTGCTCCGCGTACACCTACCTGACGCGCTCCATCCGACCCTTCGTGCGCGGCCCGTTCGACCTGTTCTCGGAGGCGCGCGGCGAGAAGGCGGGGGCCTCCGACCCGCTCTCCGGCTCCCCCGCGCAGAACTTCACGACCGGCCAGGGCGGCTTCCTCCAGGTCTTCACCAACGGCCTGACCGGACAGCGGATGCGCGAGAACAGCGTGCACCTCGACCCGATGCTGCCGCCGCAGCTCTCCCAGGGCGTGAAGCTGAACGGCCTGCACTGGCAGGGCCGTACGTACGACATCTCCATCGGCGCCCATGACACCACCGTGCGCCTCACCCACGGAGAGCCCTTCGAGATCGAGACGCCGCAGGGCAAGCAGATCGTCAGCCAAGGCGCGCCCGCGCACCTCAAGACCCGCCGCCCGGATCTGGAGCCCACCGACAACCTCGCCAGGTGCCGTGACGCGCGGGCGAGTTCGGAGCAGCCGGGCCAGTACGCGGACGCCGCGCTCGACGGCAGCACCGCCACCGCCTGGGTCCCCGAGACCACCCGCGCCACCCTCACCGCGGACCTCGGAAAGCCCGCCCGGTTCTCGAAGATCAGCCCGCGCTGGACCGACGTGAAGCCGGTCAAGAAGACGGTGCGGACCTCGATCGACGGGCGGCACTGGAAGACCGCCGACCCGGACGGGGGCACGGCCCGCTATGTCCGCGTGACGTTCACGTCCAAGGACGCGAAAAAGCCCGCGGGCATCCAGGAGTTGACCGTCAAGCGATAGACAGGCAGATCGCATGAGGAGCGGCGGTGAAAGCAGCAAAACAAATGCTTCCACCGCCGCTCCCGTTGATAGCGTGCCGAGCATGGCGGACGAGGCGTTCGACAACCCCAGGCTGGCGGCGCTCTACGATCCGCTCGACGCGGACCGCGGCGACCTGGATGTGTACGCCGACCTCGCAACGGAACTGAAGGCACGTCAGGTCCTGGACGTGGGGTGCGGAACGGGTACGTTCGCGCTGCTCCTGGCCGACCGCGGGATGCGGGTGACCGGCGTCGATCCGGCCGCGGCCTCCCTCGACGTGGCGCGCTCCAAGCCCGGCAGCGAGCGCGTGCGATGGGTCCACGGCGACGCGACGGCGCTCCCCGAGCTGCAGGTGGACCTCGCCACCATGACCGCCAACGTCGCGCAGGCGATCGTGGACCCGCAGACGTGGGAGGACACCCTGCGTGCCGTCCACGCCGCACTGCGGCCCGGCGGCCACCTCGTCTTCGAGACCCGCGACCCGGCCCGGCGGGCATGGGAGGAATGGAACCGCGCCGCGACCCTGCGCACGGTCACCGTCGACGGCGTCGGCGACGTCGAGACGTGGGTGGACGTCACCGACGTCAGCCTGCCGCTGGTGAGCTTCCGCGGCACCGTCGTCCTGACCGCGACGGGCGAAACGCTCACCTCCGACTCCACCCTGCGCTTCCGGGAGCGCGACGAGGTGGTCACCTCGCTCACCGCGCACGGCTACGCGGTGGACGAGATCCGCGAGGCCCCGGACCGCCCCGGCAAGGAACTCGTCTTTCTCGTCCGCCGACCGGAGTAGAGCACCGTCCAGCCGGATCTGTCCGGCCGTGACACCGAGAGCACTTGGTCGTTCTCAGCCCATGAAAAAGATCACCGCGCTGGCCTGACTCGCTCTCGGCGGCATCGCTCTCGCCACCCCCGCCCACGCCGACAACGAGAGCAACTTCGGCGGCGGCCCCAACGCGGCGAACAACTGGAACTTCACCGCCGCGGCCGTCTGCCTGCAAGAGGTCGCCGTCGTGCCCGTACTCGGCGACTACGTGAGCGACCACAAGAACAACTGCTCCAACGGAAACGTCATCGACCACGCGGAGGCGGCACTGCCTCCCCTCCGCTAGCAACACCCGCCAACCCCGCGCCGCCCAGGTGCGGGGTTTCGTCATGCCGGCAGGTCGGCCGACCCGACCTCGGGCCCGCATGCACCCCCACGCAGTACCACTTTTTCCTGTTTCCGGGCATGCCGATGACACCTCTCCCCTCTGTTTCCTGACGGACGCTCCTACGAGCGGGGGCGGTTACGCGCCGTGGTACGGCAGCGTGGTCCCCGGCAGCTCGTACTCGTCGCGGCGCCCGCACATGCCGTAGCCGCCGCGGCGCGACGGACGGCTGTCGTACGAGCCCGCGCCCGCGAGGTAATCGGGGCTGCCGGACTCCAGGGCGTCGAGCTGGGCGCCGGTGCGTTCGGCGGTGGCGAGGGCTCCGGCCCGCCACAGCTCGCGCCAGGTGGGGACCTTGTCCCGCACGAGCCGGGCCGCGGCCCGCTGGAACTCCAGGTAGGGGCCGTTGTCCCCGGCGTCCAGGGCCTCGCGCAGCGGCAGGTATCCCTCGACGGCCAGATCACGGCGTTTGCGGGCGGCGGCTTCCGCCTCCGGGCCCGTCTTGGCGGGGAGTTTCGCCGCGGCGGCGTACCGCTCGGGGTCGGCGAGGACGTCGGGCGGGAAGGTGAAGACGGCGTCCCCGGCTTCGGGCAGGCCGCTGTTCTGCATCAGGACCGTGATCCGCAGGTCGCCGCCCTGCACCATGCGGTGCACGGTTCCGGGCGTGAACCACGCGACGGAGCCCGCTTCCAGGGGCACCTCGCGATATCCCTCGGGGCTGAGGGTCTGAACGGCGCCTCGGCCACCGGTGACGACGTACGCCTCCGTGCAGACCAGGTGCAGATGCGGGCTGCCGCCGCATACGCCGTCGGCGGCCTCCCAGTCGTAGGCGCTCAGGTGGGAGAGGCCGACGGCTCCGGGCAGGGGGTGCGGCAGGCTCGGCAGCGGGTGGGGAAGGTTCACCATGTCAGTCCCTTCAGGTGCGTGGTGACACGCCCGTGGTCCCAGGCTCCGTCGGCCACCACGACGCGGTAGCGGTAGGCGAAGGACGCGCCCGGTCTTTCGCCACGGGGTTATGGAGCGGTGAACTGACGGAAGGCTGTGCTTAGTGCGCAGCTTTCCGCTGCGCCAGCACCGGGATCGCCGCGATCTTCTCGGGCGTGAGGTCATCCCACACCAGGCCAGGCGGCCGTCGGCGGTCAGGGCAGTGGATCACCTGGTCCGGCGTGACGATGTAGTCCACCGAGAAGTCGTGCTCCGTCTCAGGAATGTCATCCTCGATGACCTGGAGCTCATGCACAGGCGCCACGATGATGGTCTTCTCCGTGACCAGGCCGGCCTCGACAAGAAGCGCAACTTCTAGGTCGGAGTACCCGGCGCCCTTGCCGATGCGGGCACCGGAGCGGTTCACGGCCACGCTGCCGCAGACGACGATGTCGATCGGTGCGACCTCTTGCACACCGACCCGCGGGGCAACCTCGGCCGCGCCCTGCTTCTCGGCGGCCGCCTCGGGCGGCATGCCAAGTGCTCTGGGATCGAGCAAGTAAAAGGGCTCGGCGCTCGCCATCCTCGGTACGGCCATGTAGACGCGCTTGCCGTCCTTCAGGGCGCGGACACGGACGGGGAGCTGTGCCCAGTCTGGGTTCGCCTTGACGGTCGCGGCTCGCTGCCATTCATCCAGACCGGCCAACTGAACGGCCGTTCCCTCGGTCCCGTAGAAGCCGGGGATCTTCCCGTACGAATCAGCTGGTGCGCCACCACCGTCAATGAGTCGCCGCCACACTCGCTCGCGGACGGCTTGCTTGGCCTGGTCGATGTCAGTCACGCCCCGCCTGTCCTATATGGCCATGAGTGCAAGCAACCTGTCATTGATTTCCTGCGCCCACGGCTCGTGCCGCCACTGCCGTAGTTCGCGCCCGGCAGTGAACGCCAGATTAAGACCACCTCCGCCGCGCGTCAGCTCGACGGCATCAATTGTGCGATGCATGACGCTCGCCGCCTCGTCCAGCTTGCCTTGACGGATGAGCGCCAAGGTCAGATTCCCCAGCGCGATGGCTTGACTCTTCTTCTTGGACGCCAGCGCCCGCGAATTCATGCGCAGAATGGGCTCAGCCCGCTCCGGTAGGTCGAGGAACAGGTAGCACGACCCGGCGAGCCGGTTGAACTCGTTGACTGTGTAATACGGCGCGGCCACGTCATCGGGGTGCACACGGTTGAACTGAGTATCAGCCTTCTTGAGGGCATTTTCGCACTCGGAGAGCGCGCCGCTCATGGCGTGACCCTCGGCGACGTGAAGAAGCGAGAGTCCTGTCAGTGACGGACTGGCCAGTTTGGCGGCCTCGGCAGCCTGCTCGGCGAGCGTCACCCCGCGTACCGGGTTCTTCTCACCGTAGAGCGCGACGAAGCTCTTTCGGAGCGTGGCGTATGCCTCGGCCGAGGGATCGTGCGCGTGCTTCGCTGCACCAACTGCCTCATTGAAGTACTGCACGGGCGCATGGTGGTCTCGTCGTTGACTGACATCCCACACCAGCTGCCCCATGAACGTCGCTGAGTCGGCTTCGACCGCGTAGAGCGCACGACGTACGCGAGGGTTCGTGGCGTTTTCGCGGAGGAAGCGCACCTGACCGTGCAGCTGACCGGCTCGGCCGAGGAGAGCCGTCGACGCCTCTTGGTCGTAGGACTCATCGAGCTGGCGCAGCTGTTCGTGAAGGTAGGCCACCACCACGAGGTCGGCCGACGCCGGGTTCTCCAGCGCATATGCCACATGCGCACCGGGGCGGACATCGGTAGCGATGACGTCGCCCAGGAGCGCTTGCAGTTCGTCACTCGAGACCTCAAGTGCCCGCGCCAGTTTTGGCCGTACCCAGGCTTGTGGCTCCGTGTCGGCGCTCTCCCAGCGACCTACTGTTGAACGCTCGACGCCGAGGGACTCCGCCAAGCCTTCTTGCGTGAAGCCTGCAGCTTTGCGACGTTGAGCCAGACGTACGCGCTTCGTTGCCACCGCCCAACCCTCCGGTGCTCGGGGCGAGTTTCCACCGTATCGGCACCCCCGGCGTCCGTGCAGGCCAGACCAGGCAATGCCACACGGATGCGGCACGTGTGCAGCACGTTCGCTGTGGCGTCCTCGCTGGTAGATCCGCTTCTCTGGCTCACAGGTTGGCGAGCAGATGGAATCCCCGTACCACCGCTCGCCAACCGTTTCCAGCCACTCAGGAGGAACGGATGCGACCCATCGTCTTTGGCTACATGCGTCTTGCCACAGGTGATCACCCAAGCGAGAACGAAACAATCGAGCGTGAGTTGGCTGTCCATGCCACCCACGAAGGCTTCGAGCTGGGACGGCTCTTCGTCGAAAGGCTCGGTTCCGATGAAGAGTCGGCCTACTTCACGATGATCGATGCGCTCAGGACCACAGACGTGAACCACGTGATCGTGCCGTCTCTCTGGCACTTCGCCCGGCTTCCTGGTCTGCAAACCGCCATGCGTGACCACATCGAGCGCGAGATCGGCGCGCACCTCTGGGTCATCCAGAGCAAGATCGCGCAGCCGAGGAGTGCTGCGTCGTGAGCGCCGAGACCGTGATCCCGATTCCTCTGTACGCATCCTCGCTTCGCGTGGTTGCCGTACCAAGGGCCGTCGGTTGCGCGCGGATGTTCGTTGGTCACACACTGGCGCTCTGGCAACTCGCAGACCACACGGAGACCGCGTCGCTCATCATGAGTGAGCTGGTCACCAACGCGGTGAAGGCGAGTGGCATCACAGAGCCGGAGCCACAGCCGTGGCAGATCGTCGACGAGCACGTCATCGGGATACAGCTTCGATCCCTCGGACCCTGCCTCTACGTTGAGGTCTGGGACCGAGTGGAAGCACCGCCCGTGCGGAGAAACCCCTCGCTTGAAGCGGAAGGCGGCCGCGGCCTACTGCTGGTCGAGCAGCTTGCCAAGCGATGGGATGTCTACCGGCCGCTCGTGGGTGGGAAGGTCGTGTGGGCCGAACTGTCCATCAAGCTCCCCGTTGAGTTTCGCCGCGTCGATCGCACACCACTGATCCTGCCCGCGGGCCTGCGGGCATCGCGGGGAACGTTTGAAAACCAAGCGCGTGCGGCTCTGCTCGACGTGCTGCTGACGACGACTGTCGAGGCGATGCACTCGGCGCGTACCGGCCGTGGGGGTCTAGGACATGTCCGATAGGTCGAGTCCTAACACAAGTCCAGCTCGCCGACTGTCTGGCCTCCGCTGGTCTCACCTGTCAGACGAAATCCGAGCCCGAGGTAGAAAGCTTCAGGGCCGCCCGTGCCCGGATGCCAAGTGGTGGTCAGACGAGCGCCGCCGCGACCGCGGATTTCAGCAGCAACGGACTCCACCGCGAAACGACCGTAGCCTCGACGCTGTTCGCCATCTGCGATGTTGAGCCGCCAGAGGCCGGAACGGATGTCGGAGCCTGTGCCGTCGCCCCTCCAGTCGATATCGAAGAAGGCCATGAGGAAACCGACGGGACGGTCACCGTCAAGGATGAGGCGAGGCCAGGCTATGCCGGGATAGATGTACGCCTCGGCCAGAGATTTCACGACCGGCGCGACCAAGTGCTCCTGATCCGGATGAACCCGCAGACCGATCGCTGCGTCGAAGTTGTCCTGGGTGATCTCCCGCAGACAGAGTGTGCTCGTCATGCAGGAACCCTAAGCCGGTCGATCAAGTGGACTTTGCGCGGGTGCATCGTCAGGCACGGGAGCCGTGCGCGACAGCTTGTATCCCGTGCTCAGGGCCGGAGCCAGATCCGGCTGGCAGCTACGGTGCCGTGGAAGACGTAGGAACGCTTGTCGTACCTCGTGGCGAGGGCCCGAAACCCCTTGAGCACGTTCATGATTCGCCTGCTGATTGGCCGGCTCCGGGTTGGTGTGCTTGATCTGACGCCGCCGTAGGTAGCGGTGGTTGCGACGGGAACTGTAGGCCTTGTCGCCGCACAGGTGACACGACCGGGTGACATGCCGGAACAGCACACCTAGAGCGAGACCTTCGGGACATCCGCAAAAGGATGTCCGGGCCGACCCGCACAGGCCGCCCCGGACATCCCACCCAACTCAGAGAACTCAGACCAGATCGAACCGATCCAGGTCCATCACCTTGCTCCACGCCGCGACGAAGTCCTTCACGAACTTCTCCTTCGCGTCATCGCTCGCGTAGACCTCGGCGAGCGCGCGCAGCTCGGAGTTCGAGCCGAAGACGAGGTCGGCGCGGGTGCCGGTCCACTTGACCGCGCCGCTCGCGTCACGGCCCTCGAACGCGTCCTGCGCCTCGGACGTCGACTTCCAGGTCGTGCCCATGTCGAGCAGGTTGACGAAGAAGTCGTTCGACAGGGTGCCCGGCCTGTCCGTGAACACGCCGTGCTTCGAACCGGCGTGATTGGCGCCCAGGACGCGCAGACCGCCGACGAGGACCGTCAGCTCGGGCGCGCTCAGGGTCAGCAGGTTCGCCTTGTCGATCAGCAGGTACTCGGCCGGCAGGCGGTTGCCCTTGCCGACGAAGTTGCGGAAGCCGTCGTGGGTCGGCTCCAGCGCGGCGAACGACTCGACGTCCGTCTGCTCCTGCGTGGCGTCCACACGGCCCGGCGTGAACGGCACCTCGACCTGGACACCCGCGTCCTTGGCCGCCTTCTCGACCGCCGCGGAGCCGCCGAGAACGACCAGGTCGGCCAACGAGACCTTCTTGGCACCGGAGTTGAAGGACGACTGGATGCCCTCGAGCGTACGCAGCACCTGCGCGAGGCTGTCCGGGTTGTTCACCTCCCAGCTGCGCTGCGGCTCCAGACGGATACGACCGCCGTTGGCGCCACCGCGCTTGTCGCTGCCGCGGAAGGAGGACGCCGCGGCCCAGGCCGCGGAGACGAGCTGCGCGGTGGTGAGGTCCGAGGCGAGGATCTTCTCCTTGAGCGATGCGATGTCCGAGGCGTCGACCGGCTCGCCCTCGGCCGCCGGCAGCGGGTCCTGCCACAGCAGCACCTCGTCGGGCACCTCCGGGCCGAGGTAGCGCACGACCGGGCCCATGTCACGGTGCGTCAGCTTGTACCAGGCGCGGGCGAACGCGTCCGCGAACTGGTCCGGGTTCTCGTAGAAACGCCGCGAGATCTGCTCGTACACCGGGTCGAAACGCAGCGACAGGTCCGTGGTGAGCATCTGCGGACGGTGCTTCTTGGACTCGTCGAAGGCGTCGGGGATGATCTCCTCGGCGTTCGTCGCCACCCACTGGTGCGCACCCGCCGGGCTCTGGGTGAGCTCGTAGTCGTACTCGAAGAGGTGCTTGAAGAAGTCGTGGCCCCACTTCGTGGGCGTGGTGGTCCAGATGACCTCGAGGCCGCTGGTGGTCGCGTCCTTGCCCACGCCGGTGCCGTGGGTGTTCTTCCAGCCGAAGCCCTGCTGCTCCATGGACGCGGCCTCGGGGTCGTCGCCGACGGCCTCGCTCGGTCCCGCGCCGTGGGTCTTGCCGAAGGTGTGGCCGCCCGCGATGAGCGCGACGGTCTCCTCGTCGTTCATCGCCATGCGGCGGAACGTCTCGCGGATGTCGCGGGCCGCGGCGACCGGGTCCGGGTTGCCGTTGGGGCCCTCGGGGTTGACGTAGATGAGGCCCATCTGGACCGCGCCGAGCGGGTTCTCCAGCTCGCGGTCGCCGGTGTAGCGCTCGTCGTCGAGCCAGGTGGTCTCGGGGCCCCAGTACACGTCCTCGTCGGGCTCCCAGACGTCGGCGCGGCCACCGGCGAAGCCGAAGGTCTTGAGGCCCATCGTCTCCAGGGCCACGTTGCCGGTGAGGACCATGAGGTCGGCCCAGGAGATGTTCTGGCCGTACTTCTTCTTCACCGGCCAAAGGAGCCGGCGGGCCTTGTCGAGGCTGACGTTGTCCGGCCAGCTGTTGAGCGGGGCGAAGCGCTGCTGCCCGGCGCCCGCGCCGCCGCGGCCGTCGCTGATGCGGTAGGTGCCGGCGCTGTGCCAGGCCATGCGGATCATGAGCGGGCCGTAGTTGCCGAAGTCGGCGGGCCACCAGTCCTGCGAGGTGGTGAGGACCTCGGCGATGTCGCGTTTCACGGCCGGCAGGTCGAGGCTCTTGAACGCCTCGGCGTAGTCGAACTCCTCACCCAGCGGGTTGGCCACCGCGGGGTTCTTGGCGAGGATCTTCAGGTTGAGCCGCTCCGGCCACCACTGGCGGTTTCCACCGCCCTGGGTCGGGTGCGGCGCGCGACCGTGCGCGACCGGGCAGCCGCCGGTCTCTTCCGGCTTCGGGTCGGTGACGATCGCGTCATGGTTCTCAGTCATGGGAATCCTTCCGGACGGGGCGGATCACGGTGCTCTGGAACTGCGAACGGCGGGAAAGTTTGGGGCGCCCAGAGGTGGCACGGGCCTCGGCGGCCGGGAGGACCCGCCGGATTGAGATTCCACGAGCGGGGTACCGGATGCCGGGCCGAGCGGACCCGTCTCCTGAAGTCACGTGCTGTTCCCTGCTGTTGCCCTGTCCCTTGGCCGTCGGCCGGAACTGATCCTACGATGGACCAAGTCCAAGTCAATACGACAGACGGGTCCGTACGAATTCAGTCGTCAGACAAAGCACAGTTAGGCTGGTAAGCATGAGCGATCTTCTGGGACGGCTTCGCGGACGTGGCTGGCGGATGACCGCGCAGCGTCGGGTGGTCGCCGAGGTACTCGACGGTGAGCATGTCCACCTGACCGCGGACGAGGTCCTCGCGCGCGCCACCGACCGGCTGCCGGAGATCTCCCGTGCCACGGTCTACAACACCCTCGGCGAGCTGGTCACCCTCGGCGAGGTCATCGAGGTGTCCACCGGCCGCGCGAAGCGGTACGACCCCAACGCCCACCAGCCCCACCAGCACTTGGTGTGCTCGGGCTGCGGCGCCATCCGCGACGTCCATCCCGGCGGCGACCCCCTGGCCGCGCTGCCGGCCTCCGAGCGGTACGGCTTCACCGTGTCCGCCGCCGAGGTGACGTACCGGGGAATGTGCCCGGACTGCGCCCGCGGGTGACCCGGGGGCTCGTCCCAAGGTCCGCCAAGACTCCCGTCACAGGAGGCAGCGCCATGACCGACCCCGACTCCCCCATCCCCCGGTTCCACCTGGCCATGCCGGTCGACGACCTCGCCGCGGCGCGGCTCTTCTACGGTGAGGTGCTCGGCCTGGAGGAGGGCCGCAGCGCGGATACCTGGGTGGACTGGAATCTGCACGGCCACCAGTTCGTCACGCATCTCGCGCCGAAGGGCGCCCAGCGCGTGCACAACCCGGTCGACGGCCACGACGTCCCGGTGCCGCACTTCGGGCTGATCCTGCCGGTCCCCGAGTTCCAGAAACTGGCCGAGCGCCTGCGCACGGCAGGCATCGAGTTCGTCATCGAACCGTACGTACGCTTCGAGGGCGAGAAGGGTGAGCAGCGCACGATGTTCCTGCTCGACCCGGCAGGCAACGCCCTGGAGTTCAAGGCGTTCGCCGACGACTCCCAGGTGTTCGCCGTCTGATCCAAGGGGTTTCCCGCGGTGCGTGCGCCGGGGTTCGTCTAGCCCTGCAGCAGATCGCCCAGCACGGTCATCAGGAATCCGGTCACAGGCACGAGGGCCACGGTCGCGCCGAACGCGCCGAGGACGAGGCCGGCGCCCATGTGGGCGAGCGCCCGGCCCCCGCGGACCCTGCTGGGATCGTCCGGATCGTAGGTGACGTCCACGGCCGGATCGCGGCGCCGCATCAGCACGGTGACCGACGACTCATGCGTCACCGTCACGCCCCCGGTCGTGGTGAACCGCAGGACGGGGTTCATGGCCTGCTGCCTGGTCGACGTGCGGTAGTCGACGATCTCACCGGGCACCGTCACGCCACGACGCCGCAGGATCCACGGGTCGCGGAGGAAGAACTTCCAGGCCAGCGCCAGCAGTCCGGCGCCGCCGGGCAGCAAGAACGCGGTGGGAGCCAGCCACTTCACCTGGTCCGGTGCCTGCACCACCGTGAACAGCAGGACGAGCAGCAGCAGATAGCCGCACACTCCCATGCTCACTTGGGCCGCGCGCGTACTCAGCGAAAGCGGTGGCCGGGGCGTGGTCCCGGTCGTCACCAGCGCCGCGCCGTCCGCCACCGGCGTGACGCCCTCCATGGCCTGCCGCAGCGCCTCGGTGAACGCGCCCACCGCGTTGCTGTTGCCGCTGCTGACCTGGAACCCGTCCCCCGAGGTGTCGCCGCTGATCCGCAGCCGCACCGAGGTCATGCCATCACTCTCCACGGCGCCCACGGCCCGCAGCGGTATCCGCCACGTCGCGCGCCCCCGCACCACACGCACCTCTCCGCTCTCCAGCCGCATGGCGCCCCCGCGCCCCTTCAGCACAACCCTCATGTCCCGCCCCATGGGCGGATGGTAAGGCCTGATCGCCTCCACCATCCGCCCGGGATGCATGCTGAAGAGGATCAGGGAGCCATCTCGTACTCCCCGGCCAGCGCCTCGACGCACTCCCACACGCGTGCCGAGCGCGCGTCGTCGACGACCGGGCGGCGTACCGCGCCGAGAGCCCAGTCCTGCTGCGCCTCGGTGGCGGAGTCCTTGCCGTGCAGTTCGACGGCGTGCGCGGAGAAGTCGCGTACGAGCACGGCGAACAGCTCGTCGAGCACGTCCTGGTCGAGGCCGGTCAGGCGTGCCTGCTCCAGGATGAGCTGGCCGTGCACGACCAGCGCGAACAGCTGGCCGACGGCGAGCAGGAGGTCGCGGCTCTGCTCCTCGTCGGGAGCCGCGGTGGTGACGAACTCGCAGAGCGCGTCGGCCTGTTCGCGGAAGCGGGCGACGTTGGGCACCTCGGCGTACGCGTCGTAGGCGGTGCGCCAGTCGTGGAAGCGGATGGCGCCCAGGCCGCGGGCCGGTCCCTGCCGGAAGAGGAAGTCGTCGTCGGCCGCGTCCAGGCGGGTGGGCACGGGCTCGTACTCGGCGGGGTTGAGCAGGTGGTTGCCCATGAACTTGAGGATCAGGGCCAGGTTGACGTGGACCGTGCCCTCCAGCTTGGGCAGGCCGCGGATCTCGACGGCCGCCTGCGCGAAGTAGTTGTCCTTCTCGAAGCCCTTGGCCGCGATGACGTCCCACATCAGGTCGATGACCTTCTCGCCCTCCGTGGTCACCTTCATCTTCGTCATGGGGTTGAAGAGGAGGTAGCGGCGGTCGTCGGGGCCCGCGGAGCGGAAGTAGTCGACGGCGCGGTCGCTGAACATCTTCATCCCGACGAGGCGGACGTACGCGTCGGTCAGCTCGCGGCGCACGTGCGGGAAGGCGGTGACGGGGCGGCCGTAGAGGACGCGGCCCGTGGCGTGGGTGACGGCCTCGTACATCGCGTGCTCGCAGATGCCGATCGAGGCGGTGCAGAGGTTGAACTTGCCCACGTTGACGGTGTTGAGGGCGGCGTCGAAGGCGGCGCGGCCGGTGTGCAGGATGTCCGCGGGCGCGACCGGGTAGTTCTCCAGGCGGAACTCACTGACGTACTTCGACGAGTCGACGACGTTCTTGACCAGGTGGTAGGACTCGTGGCGGCTGTCGGCGGCGAAGAAGACGTAGCCGTCGGGGCCCTCGATGTCGGTGCGGCGGCCGAAGACGGAGACGAGCCCGGCCGCGTTGCCGTTGCCGATGTAGTACTTGGAGCCGGTGGCCCGGAAGCCGCCGTCGCCGTCCGGCTCCAAAAGCATGTCGGTGGAGTAGATGTCGGCGCCGTGCGTCTTCTCGGACAGGCCGAAGGCGAACACCTCGCCCTGGTCGAGGAGTTCGGCCGCACGGGCACGGGCGGTCTCGTTCTCGCTCTGCCAGACCGGGCCGAGGCCCAGGATCGTGACCTGCCACGCGTACCAGTAGTCGAGCCCGTAGAAGCCGAAGATCTCGTTCAGGGCGGCGATCCGGGCGGTGTCCCAGCGCGCGTCCGGCTTGTCCCCGGCGGCGGACGCCGGGGTGAGGAAGGTCGCGAAGAGGCCCTCCTTGGCGGAGAACTCCAGGAAGTCCGCCAGCCAGGCGCGGTCGCGGTAGTCCTGGATCAGCCGGCGCTTGCCACGGGCCTCGAACCAGTCGACGGTGGCGCGCAGCAGCCTGCGGGTCTCGGGGTCGAAGTGCTTCGGGTCGTAGGTGCGCGGGTTGAACAGCAGCGGGTCGGCCATGGGTGTTCGCCTTTCCGGCTCGGGAGGTTTGGTCGGGTTCGAAGAGATGAGGGGTGGTTCGTGGCACGTCAGGCCGGGTCAGCCCTGGGGGCCGAGCCGGTGGAGGGTGGCGAGCACGTCATCGAGCCAGGCCAGCGTCATGCGTTCGTAGGCGATGCCTCCGCGCAGCACGACATGCTGGAGCTCCTGCCCGGCGTCGGGCGTGGCGGGCGCGTCGGGTCCGGTGAAGTCACGCAGCTCCCCCGCGAGGTAGCGCGCGAGCCGGTCGGTGTGCGCCTGGCGGTGCCGCTCGACCTCCTGGATCAGCGCGGCCGGATCGTCGAAGGCCGCGCCGCGGATCTTCACGGCGAGCTCGTGCCGCACGCTCTCGGGTTCGATCGGCTCGTGCAGCCACCGGGAGAGCGCGGTCCGCCCGAGGGCGGCGACGGAGTACTCCTTCTTGTCCGGGCGCGCTTGCTGCGCGACTTCCCGGACGTCGATCCAGCCGTCGCTCTCCATGCGCTTGAGGACGCGGTAGATCTGCTGGTGGGTGGCGGTCCAGAAGTAGCCGATGGACCGCTCGAACCGCCGGGCCAGCTCATAGCCGGAGCCCGGTTTCTCAAGGAGCGAGACGAGGATCGCGTGCTCTAGCGCCATGCCCCGATCCTGCTATGCAACTCGTTGCATAAACAAGTGGCGCCGCCCTGGTGAGACACGGCTCACCCGGGTGCCGGTATCTGTGCCCGGCGGCAGCCGACGATCAGTCCGGCATGGACTGCGGGATCGACTCCAGGAACGCGGCCGCCGCCGGTGAGTTCCGTGTCCGGCTCCACACCAGCCGCTCCTCACGGACCGGCCCGCCCTCGACCGGCAGCACCGCAAGCCGGGGCAGCCTCGGCACCAGGCGGGAGGGCAGCAGCGCGATGCCGAGCCCGCCACGCACCAGGTCGGCGAAGAACTCGAGCCCCTTGGCCTCGAACGCCACCTCGCGCCGCAGCCCCGCGGCCTGGAACGCCTCGTCGGTCTGCGCCCGCGCCGCGATGCCCGCGGGGAAGTCCACGAACACCTCGTCCGACAGCCGTTCGAGCGGCAGCGGTTCACCGGACGCCGCGGCGGCCAGCGGGTGGTCGGGGGCGACCACCGCCACATGGCGGTCGACCACGAGCGTCCGGCTGCCAAGGCCTGGCTCGTCCGTACGGAACGACGGCGGCACCCCCAGGAACGCCAGATCCAGGGCCCCCTCCCGCACCCCACGCACCAGAGCCTCGCTCATGCCGTCGATCAGCCGCATCGTGACCTGCGGATACGTGGCGTGATAGGCCCGCATCAGGCCCGGCACGTCGACCGCCGTCACCGTCGAGATCGCCCCGATGGCCAGGCGCCCCCGGATCTCACCGGTCGCCGCGGCCACCTCGGCCCGTGCCCGCTCCGACGCCTCGAGTGCCTGCCGCGCGGCGGGCAGGAACGCCTCGCCCGCCGGCGTGAGCGCCACCCGCCGGCTCGTCCGCTCGAACAGCCGCGCCCCGAGCTCCTTCTCCAGCTTCCCGATCTGATGACTGAGCGCGGACTGCACCACCAGGCACCGTTCGGCGGCCCGCGTGAACCCACCCGTCTCGGCGACCGCGACGACATAGCGCAACTGCTGCAATTCCATGCGATCCATCGTGCTGCGCGATCGTTCGGATGACAAGGATGTGTTGGACTCATCAATGGCATCGGCCGCAGGCTGACTGCCATGACACAGACGGGACTTGACCACCATCGCGCGAGGGACCCGGACGCGAGCAGCGCCCCAAGCCGCGGCCTGCTGCTCCTCATGGCCGTCGCCACCGGCCTGTCCGCGGCGGGCAACTACATCGCCCAGCCGCTGCTCGACCTCATCTCCCACGACCTCCACCTCGGCAGCGTCCTCGCGGGGCTCATCGTCACCGCGTCCCAGGCCGGGTACGCGCTCGGGCTCCTCATGCTCGTCCCGCTCGGCGACGTCGTCGACCGGCGCCGCCTCGCGGTGACCCTGTTCCTGGCCACCGCCCTCTTCCTCGGCGTCTCGGCTCTGGCTCCCAGCGGCCCGGTCCTCCTCACCGGCACCGTCCTCGCCGCCCTCACCTCCGTCGGCGCGCAGGTGGTCGTCGCCCACGCCGCCGCCCTCGCCGGCGCGGCGACCCGGGGCCGCGCCGTCGCCACCGTCATGTCCGGCGTGCTGCTCGGCGGTCTGCTGGCCCGTACCGCCGCGGGCGGACTGTCCGAACTGGGCGGCTGGCGCACCGTGTACTGGGTGCTCGCCGCCCTCATGACGGGCGCCGCCGTCGTCCTCCACCACCGCCTGCCGTACCTCGCGGTCAGCGCCGACCTGCGCTACCCGGCCCTGCTCCGCTCCACGCTCTCCCTGTTGCGCGAGGAGAGCGTGCTGCGCCGCCGCGCCCTCCTCGGCGCCCTGTCGTTCGCCTCCTACAGCGTCCAGCTCACCGCGCTGACCTTCCTGTTGGCCGGTGCGCCCTTCCACTGGGCGGCCCCCGCGATCGGGCTGTTCGGCCTGGTCGGCGCCGTGGGCATCCTGTCGATGACGTTCGCGGCGCGCCTGAGCGACACCGGCCACGCCCAGCACGTGGCCGGCGTCGCGACAGCCCTGCTGCTCACGGGCTGGCTGACCCTGCTGGCGGGAGAGCGGTCCCTGCTCTGGCTCGCGGTCGGGGTGGTCGCCCTGAACATCGGCCAGCAGGCGGTCCTCAACAGCAGCCAGACCATCCTGTTCGCGCTCGACGCCGAGGCACGCAACCGCATCAACTCGGCGTTCGCGACAAGCCTCTTCCTCGGCGGCGCCACCGGCTCCGCGCTCGCCTCCGTGGTCTGGGCGGCGGCCGGCTGGTCGGGGACCTGCGCGTTGGGGGCGGCCCTGGCCATCGGCGCCGTGACCGTGTGGGCCTGGGACCGCTACCGCCCCGCCCATTGGCCCTCCGTATCCACGTAGTTGAGGAGCACCCATGAACATCACCGTTTTCGGAGCCGCGGGCAACGTCGGCCGCCGCGTCGTCAGCGAGGCCCTGGCCCGTGGGCACGAGGTCACCGCGGTAGTCCGTGACCCGGCCCGGGCGTCGGGACTGCCCGCCGCCGCCAGAATCCGCACCGGTGACGCCGCCGACCCGCGGACCGTCACGGCGCTCGCCGCGGGCCAGGACCTGGTGATCACCGCGACCCGCCCCGCCCCCGGCCGCGAACCCGAACTGGCCGCTGTCACCCGGGCGTTGCTCACCGGACTGCACGCCACGGGCGTACGGCTCCTGCTCGTCGGCGGCGCCGCCGGTCTCACCCTCCCCGGCACCGACGGGACCCTGGTCGTGGACGCCCCCGACTTTCCGCCGTCCCTGCGCCCCATCGCCCTGGCCTGCAACGAACAACTCGACGCCTGCCGCACCACCGCCCATGACGTCGACTGGGCCTACCTCAGTCCGCCGTCCCTCCTCGAACCGGGCGAGCGCACCGGCCGCTTCCGCCTTGGCGCCGACGAACTGATCGTCGACGCCCACGGAGTCTCCGCGCTCTCGATGGAAGACCTCGCGGTGGCCCTCCTCGACGAGGCCGAGCGACCCAAGCACCACCGCGCCCGGTTCACGGCGGCGTACTGAGTCCCGAGCGGGGCGAACGCGGGGCGGGTCAGATGCGGTCGGCGGCGATGAGGAGGTAGTGGAAGCTGCCTTCGCGGTACGCGGTCAGGAAGGGTTCCTCGATGCCGGTGGCCAGCGGGGACCTGGCCCGCAGTTCCCAGTAGGGGATGGTCGCGGCGGTGAGGTCGACGACGTTGATGGGGACCAGGCCGTTGGCCGCCAGCGCCTTGAAGTAGTCCCCACGGGAGTGGATGTTGCAGGTGTAGTGCTCGTCGATGCGGCTGACCGCCTTGGAGCGGCCACCGGTCACGTCGTTGTAGCAGCCGGTGATGCAGACGTAGCGCCCGCCGTGCACCAGCAGCCGGGAGTACTCGGCGAACAGCGGGAACAGGTCCACGTACATGGTGGACTCGTTGTTCCAGATCCCTTGGAAGGCGCCGACCGGGAGGCCCGTGTTCAGCATGTTACGGAAGTGGTAGCCCACTTTCCCGGCCACACCACGCTTACGGGCCTGGTCGTTGGCGAATGCGACCTGTGCCTCGGAGATGGAGACACCGTCGACCCGGCAGCGGAAGCGCTGATGGGCCATGATGCTGGTGCCGCCCCTGCCACAGCCCGAGTCGAGCAGACGGTGGCCGGGCTCGATCGCCCCCAAGTGGTCGAGGAGAACGTCCGCCTGCGCCGACTCCAGACGGTGCATCTCCTCGATGACGCGCTCGTCCCGGGTCTCTTCGGGACCGTCGAGGACCGACGGGTCCCAGTCGCCGATCCCGTAGTGGTGGTGGTAGAGGCCGTCGACATCGCCGAGGCGGAGGTTGACCGGGTCCTTCTCGTTGTTCCAGTAGTCCGCGACCGCCCGCTGGTAGGCCGTGCGCACCACGCGGGCGGAGGCATCCGGAGTCACCGTCATCGTGAGAGCTCCTTCGGTGTCAGGCGGGCGTCCGGGCGACCTCGACGTTCTCCAGGACTCCGACCGCGTCGGGGACAAGTACGGCCGCCGAGTAATAGGCGCTGACCAGGTAGGAGATGACGGCCTGGTCGTTGATGCCCATGAAGCGCACGTTCAGACCCGGCTCGTACTCGTCGGGTATCCCCGTCTGACGCAGGCCGACCACCCCCTCCGCCTCCTCGCCCATCCGCATCGCCAGGATGGAGGTGGCGCCCTCGGCGGAGACCTCCAGCTTCCCCAGGGGGTAGATCGGCACCCCACGCCATGCGGGCAGCCGGTGGCCGCCGACCTCGGTGTCGCCGAAGTAGATGCCCCGCCTGTTGCATTCACGGCCGAAGGCGGCGACGGCACGCGGGTGCGCGAAGAACGCCCTGGTCTGGCGCCGCATGCTCAGCAGTTCGTCGAAGTCGTCGGGCGTGGGCGGCCCGGAGTGGGTGGAGATGCGCTGGCCGTAGTCGGCGTTGTGCAGCAGCCCGAACTCCCGGTTGTTGACGAGTTCGTACTCCTGGCGCTCGCGCAGTGCCTCGATGGTGAGCCGCAGCTGCTGTTCGACCTGGTTCATGGGGTCGTTGTAGAGGTCGGCGACCCGGGTGTGGATCTTCAGAACCGTCTGGGCCACGCTCAACTCGTATTCGCGGGGCGCGAGTTCGTAGTCGACGAAGGTCCCCGGCAGCATCGGTTCGCCCGCATGCCCGGCCGCGAGCGCGATGTCGGCCTCGCCGCGCTTGTTGCGCGGCCGCTCCCCCTCGGCCTGACGCTGCCGCACGTGGGTCCGCAGCCCCTCGCTCTGCCCCGCGACCTCCTCGTACGCCTGCCGGGGCAGCACCAGGACGGTGCACGCGGTCACCGCACGCGTCGTGAACTCCCAGTCGCCGGGCTCGTCCGCGACCACCTGCCCGCCGAAGAACCCGCCGTCGGCGAGCATCCCGAGCCTGGTCTCCTCGCCGTACTTGCCGGTCCCGGTCTTCTCCACCTTGCCGTGCGCGATCAGGTAGACGTGGTCGGCCGGCCGCCCCTGCTGGGCGAGCACCTCTCCCGGGGCCAACTCCCGCTGCTGGAACCGCTCGGCCAGCGCACGCAGGACCTCGGGGTCGTCGTATCCGCGCAACAGCGAGAGCTCGCCCAGTTCCGCGGGGACGACGCGGACCTCGGCGCCCTCCTGGACGAAGGTCACCCGGCCGTCACCGACCGCGTACACCAGGCGCCGGTTCACCCGGTAGGTGCCGCCGCCCACCTCCACCCAGGGCAGCGTCCGCAGCAGCCAGCGGGAGCTGATGTTCTGCATCTGCGGAACGGTCTTGGTGGTGGTCGCCAGATTGCGTGCGGCCGCGATGCCCAGGCTCAACTGCGCCTGCCCCGCGCTCTGTTCAGGTTGCTCCGACTGCTCTGCCGACGCTGCGGTCGCCATCCTCGTCCCCTCCCACGCATTGCGTTGCCAGGAGCTGCGCGGCAAGTGAAGCAGCGCGCCAGGATGCCGGTCGAGAGCGACCTCAGGCCCACACCACGCATTTGCGCCAGATTCCCCACATCCCGGATACGCTGCACAAACAACGCGTGACCCGCTGCGGGAGCGGCAGCCTCCGCGTCCGAGGACGGCCGGAAATCGAGCGGACCGCCTTGTTGCGCCCCAAGGGCCGTGCTATCCCTGCGTCGAAGCCCGAGAAGCCTTCCGTGGACGGAGTTGCGGATGAAGGCGCCCATTCCCGGAACGCATACGCCCGACGGACCCACGAAGGCTCTTCCCTCACCCCGGCCGCTGGCACGGATCCTCTCGGGCCCGTCCGGTATCGGGACCGACTCCCTGCGCCTCGCACCGGGCACGGAAGCGGACGCGGCGTCACCCGCGGAGACCCACGCGGACTCCGAACCGTCCTCTCGACGGATCGAAGGCCTCTACTGCCCGCCGGCCGTGCGGGACGACCGCGCGCTCGCCGACGAGATCAACCACCGGCTCGTCGAGTGGGCCGAGCAGGAGGTGGGCCTCTACCCGGGCCCCGAGCACCGGGAGGCGCTCGTCGGCTTCGACCCGGGGCGGTCGGTGGTCCTGTGCCACCCGGACGCGCCGGGCATCGACCACCTCATGGCCGCGGCACGCCTGCTGGTCGGCGAGAACGCCGTGGACGACTACTTCTGCGAAGCGGAGTACGGCGGCCACGCGGACCGGCGCGGCGCGGCACTCGCGGTCGCCCAGTCGGCGATAGACCCGGCTCACAACACCCCCCGCTACGAGACCGATTGGCGGTCCGGGGTGGAATCCCACCCCGCGCTGCGCGCGATGCGCTCGGCCATGGACCACTTCCGGGCCCTGTCCACCCCGGCCCAGGCACACCGCTACCGGCACGACATCGCCGGCCTCTACCTCGGCTACAACGCCGAGGGCGACTGCATCACCCAGCGCCGCACACCTGCGGTGTGGGAGTACCTGGTGCAGCGGCAGTTCAACAACTTCCGCCCGTGCCTGACCATCACCGACGCCGTCGGCGGCTACGAGCTGTCCGCCCACCTCTTCGCCGAGCCCGCCGTACAGCGCGCCGTCGCCCTGTCCTCGAACGCCGCGACCCTCTGCAACGACCTCTACTCGCTGCGCAAGGAGCAGCAGAGCGAACGCTTCCACTACAGCCTGCCGACCGTGATCGCCGCCGAGGAGGAGTGCTCCATCGAGGACGCCTTCCAGAAGGCGATCGAGGTCCACAACGACATCGTCCACCTCTTCGAGGAACAGGCCGCCGCGCTCTCCACCACCGACCCACTCGTCGCCCGCTTCATGACGGGCCTGTCGAACTGGGTCGGTGGCAACCACGAATGGCACGCGGGGAACGTCGGCACGCGGTATGCGACCTCACCCTGACGTGGCGGCTCAGCTCACCGCGTTCCGCACGAGCTCCGCGATCCGCGCCTCGCCCTCTGCGGTCAGCTCCTTCAGGGCGTACGAGGCCGGCCACATGGCGCCCTCGTCGAGGCCCGCCTTGTCGCTGAAGCCGAACGTCGCGTACCGCGCGCTGAACTTCTGTGCGCTCTGGAAGAAGCAGACGACCTTGCCGTCCTTGGCGTAGGAGGGCATCCCGTACCAGAGCTTCGGCGCCAGCTCCGGCACGTTCTCCTTGATCACGGCGTGGATCCGCTCGGCCATGACGCGGTCCGACTCCTGCATCTCGGCGATCTTCGCGACCACGGCGGCCTCCTCCTCCGCCGCCTTGTCGGCGCGCGAGCCGCGGCGCGCGGATGCCTTGAGCTCCTGGGCGCGGGCCTTCATCGCGCCGCGCTCCTCGTCGGTGAATCCGTCGAACTTCGCGGTCTTCTGTGCGGTCGTCATGGTGGGTTCCTTACGTACGTGAGTGGGTGATGAGCGGTTGTGCCCGGGAGGAGCCGCCGTGGCGGCTCCTCCGACGGGGTGCGTCAGCCCCAGGCGCCGGCAATCTGGCGGGTCGTGGCGTTGAGGCGGTTGAACAAGTTGGTGACACCGGTCATGAGGACGAGAGCGGCCAGCTGCTTCTCGTCGAAGTGGGTGGCGGCGGCGTCCCACACCTCGTCGCTCACCGCGTCGGCGCGGTCGGCGAGGCGCGTCGCGGCCTCGGCGAGCTCCAGCGCGGCCCGCTCCGGCTCGGTGAAGTACGGGGCCTCGCGCCAGGCGGCGACCGTGGCGAGCCGCTCGTCGCTGACGCCCGCCTTGCGGGCCGACTTGGCGCCGCCGTCGACGCATGCGCTGCAGCCGTTGATCTGGCTGACCCGCAGGTGCACCAGCTCCAGGGTCTGCGCCTCCACCCCTCCGGAGTGCACGGCCTTGAAGAGCGTCTGGATGGCCGGCATGGCGTCGGACAGGACGACGGCGGGGTTCTGCATACGGGACTGCATCTCGGTGTTCTCCTTCTTCCGGGTCGGCCCCGTTCCCCCGGGGCGTGACTCCATATCAGCCCGATCCGCTCGCCCCGACCACGGCGGTGGGACACCGTGGGACAGCTGAAACACCCTTGAGCAGCGACGACGTGGCCCGGTAGGTTTCTGGCGACACGGGACACGGGGGGTATCTGGTGGATGAGCCGGGACGCACGGCGAAGGCGGATCCGCAGAACGAACTGGCCGCGCGGCTCCGCCTGATCCAGGAACTGTCCGGGCTCGGCGTACGGGCCCTCGCGCGCGACGCGGGCCTCAGTTCCTCGTCGCTGTCCCGCTACCTCAGCGGCCAGACCCTGCCGCCCTGGCCCGCGGTGGTCGCGCTCTGCCGTCTCGTCAAGCGCGACCCCCGCCCGTTGCGCCCCCTGTGGGAACGCTCCTCCAACCCGCTTCCCGCGCCCCCGCGATCCAGCCGCCACGGCAGGCCGAGGCCCCGCAACGACCTGCCGCGCGACGTGCCCGACTTCACCGGCCGCGAGGCTCAACTCGCCTCCGTACTCGCCGCGGTGGCCAGTCACCGGGTGGTCGCCGTCGACGGCATGGCGGGGGTCGGCAAGACCTGCCTGGCGATCCATGCCGCGCACCGGCTGGCCGCCGATTACCCGGACGCGCAGCTCTATGTGGATCTGCACGGGTTCACCGAGGGCCGGGAGCCGCTCGACCCCGACTCCGCGCTGCGGATGCTGCTCGGCGCGCTCGATGTGCCCTCCGAGAAGGTGCCCCGCGAAGGCGTGGAGCAACTGGCCGCCTGCTGGCGCGCCGAGTTGGCCGACCGGCGCGTCGTCGTGGTGATCGACAACGCCGCCGACGCCGACCAGGTCCGCCCCCTGCTGCCGGGCGCCGGACCGTCCGTGGCCCTGATCACCAGCCGCAACCGGCTCCTCGGCCTGGACGAGGTGCCGCCTGTGTCGCTCGACGTGCTGAGCCCGCAGGAGAGCGCGGAACTCCTGGCCCGTGCCAGCGGCGACCCGACCGGTCCCGAGGGACGGCTCGCCCGCGACCCGGAGTCCGCCGCCGAGGTGCTGCGGCTGTGCGGCCACCTGCCGCTGGCGCTGCGCCTGGCCGCGGCCCGGCTGCGACACCGGCCCGGCTGGACCGCGGGCATCCTGGTCGAGCGGATGGCCGAAGGGGCGAGCGAGTTCGACACCGCGTTCGCCATGTCCGTACGGCAGTTGGACCGCGCCCAGGCCCGCCTGTTCCGGCTGCTCGGCCTGCTGCCGGGAGGTTCCTTCGACGAATATCTCGCGGCGTCCCTCGCGGACGTGCCGCTGAGCAGCGCGCGGGCGATGCTGGAGGACCTGGTCGACGCGCACCTCGTACAGGAGTCGACGGTGGGCCGCTACCGCCTGCACGATCTGGTGCACCAGCACGCGCGCCGGGCCGGGGAGGAGCAGGACTCACCGGAGGAACGGCAGCGGGCCCTCGGCCGCTTCCTCGACTACTACGTGCACGCGGCGGCGGCCGCCGACGCCGCGATGCCGTTCCTGTCCCCCGTCCGGGCGCCATCGGCGGGCCGGGCTCCGGCCGCCCTGCGTCATTTCCCCGACAAGCACGCGGCGTTCGGCTGGCTCGTCGCGGAGTACGAGAACCTGGTGGCCGCCTTCGAGACGGCGTCCGCCGTCGGGGCCGACGCGCACGTGTGCGAGCTGCCGCGTTTCCTGCGGGCGTACTTCGCCCGGCGGTGCGGCACGACGCACCTCAACGTCCTCTTCGAGCGGGCGCTGGCCGCCGCCGAACGCATCGGCGATCCGCTCCAACTGGCGAACGCGCACAGCGACCTGGGCTTCGCCCGCTACAACGCGGGCCGTATGGCGGAGGCCGCCGCGTCGTACGAGGCAGCGGCTCGCGTGGGAAACCTGGGGTCGGAGGCCGAGCTGACCCTGCGGCGCGGCTACCTGAAATGGGACGAGGGGTTCGTCGAGGAGCCGCTCGAACTCTTCCGGCTGGCCGGGAAGTTGTACGAGCAGGCCGACTGCCCGACGGGCAAGGCCGCCGCGGCCGCGTCCGAGGCCTGGGCGATGCTGCAACTGGGACACCGCGAGGAGGCGGCGCAGCGGGCCCGGGAGGTCTTGGACATCCCCCACGCGGACCCCGCGGCGCCGCCCGCGCTGACGGCCCGGATCACCCTCGGCGTGGCCATCGCCGACGAGGAGCCCGACGAGGCTGCGCAGCACCTGCACCAGGCGCTGGCGCTGGCCCGCGAGGACGGGCACCTGCACAACGAGGCGTGGTGCCTCAACTGCCTGGGTGTCGCGCTCCGGCGCATGGGCCGCCACGAAGAGGCGCTGGCCAGCCACCGCAAGGCGTTCGCGCTGCTCGACGAGCTCTTCGAGGAACACTGGAAGATCCATTTCCTCAACGGCTACGCGGAGACCTGCCGCCTCGCGGGCCTGCCCGAAGAGGCCCTGCGCCTGCACCGCCAGGCCCTCGACCTCGCCCCACGCCTGGGCTACCGCAACGAGGAAGCCCTGGCACACGAGGGCATCGCCACCATCCTCGACACGACGGACCCCACCACGGCAGCCGAACACCGCGCGGCGGGCCGGGCCGTTCTGGCGGAGCTCACCGCCTGAGCCGGCCGGCCCCGCTCCCGGTGGGCGACCAGAGCCGCCCACCGGAAGCCGCGGTCAGAAGCGCACCGCGTAAGCGGCCCGTCGGCGCAGGGACTTGGTTCGCTGGGCCTCGTGGAAGCGGGCGTCCTCTTCCAGGATCTCGGTGGCCCGGCGCACCTTCGCCCCGGCCCGTTCGATCGCCTCGTCGAGTGGCATCACCAGGGGCAGCCCGAAGATCTCGACGATCCGCTCCACGCGTTCGCGGACGCTGCCGCCCACCACGTGGTACGGGATCTCCAGCTCCTCCAGGGTCTCGATCAGCAGGTCGTCGGACATCTGGCGGAACTTCTCGGAGACCGGCCGGTGGCCGTCCGCCTTCATCTCGAACTCGACCGGCAGGTGCACATAGGCGTCGTAGATCCGCTTGGCACGGGCCTTGGCGACCGCGCCGTAGGCGTCCATGTACTGGCGGTAGAACCGCTTGACCGGGAGTCCGGCCAGGTTCTTCACCGCCCGCAGGAACAGGTTCGCCCCGGGGTTGATGCCGACCCGCATGCGGGCCTCGCCGTAGATCCACTCGTGGATCACGGAGCCGTCCGAGATGAACGGGCCCTCGCCCGCCTCGTGGTGGATCCGCTCCTCGAGCCGGCGTAACCCCAGCATCGTCAGTTCCATCGCGCTGAGTTCCTGGACCTGCTTGCCCGGAACCAGGTCCACGAGGATCTCCCGTGACGTCATCGCGTGTGTGCGCGGGATGCCCGTGGCCATCGACAGCGTCTCGGTCGTGGTGCTCTTGCCGCTGGAGTAGGTCCCGGAGATCGCCAGGTGCAGACCGGTGTGCGGCGTGGGGGTGCTTGTGTTCCCCATGGTGTGTTCTCTTCCCGTGGTGTGTGGCCCGGTCGGAGCCGGGTGTGGGTGGCCCGGCCGAAGCCAGGGGTGGGTGGTGTGGTCAGGCGCCCAGGCCCAGGCCTCCGCTGACCGGCAGGACCGCTCCGGTGACGAAGCGGCCCGACTCGCCGGTGAGGTAGCGCACGGCGGCGGCGACGTCGGATGCCTCACCGACACGGCCGAGCGGCGTGATGGACAGCAGGTGTTCGCGGCGGTCGTCGGTGATCTCGCGGCTCATGTCCGTGTCGATCAGGCCTGGCGCGACGATGTTGACCGTGATGTTCCGCGGGCCGAGCTCCCAGGCCAGGGAGCGGGCCATGCCGAGCAGCCCAGCCTTGGCCGCCGCGTAGTTGACCTGGCCCGGCGCTCCGTACGCGAAGGTCATGGAGGAGATCAGCACGATCCGGCCCCAGCGGGCCCGGACCATGCCGCGCACGGCACGTCGCACCGTACGGAAAGCGCCGTGCAGGTTGACGTCGACGACGTCCGTGAAGTCCTGCTCGTCCATGCGCAGGATCAGGGTGTCCCGGGTGATGCCCGCGTTGACGACGAGCACTTCGACCGGCCCATGTGCGGCCTCCGCCTCCTTGAAGGCGGCATCGATGCTCTGGGTGTCCGTCATCTCCGCGCGGACACCGAGCAGCCCCTTCGGCGGTGCGGTGTCCCGGTGGGTGACGGCGACACGCTCACCGTCGGCCGCCAGGGCGGTGGCCACGGCGAGTCCGATGCCGCGGTTGCCGCCGGTGACCATGACGGAGCGTCCCATCAGTGACTCCCGGGGGTGGTGGTGTCCTGTGCCTGACGGGCCCGCTGGGCCTTCCGGCGGCGGAGTTCTGCCGTACGCCGGCCGGTGAGCGCAAGATTCCGGGTGGCTGTCGTGGCGATCAGGAGGCCGATCTCCCCCAGGCTGAGGTGCTCGTCCATCGCGTGCTCGCTCATCGGGATCACCTCGCCGCGCCGGTCGCCGCCACGCAGTAGCGCGACGCATCGGCGAACAGGTGCTCGACGGCCGCCGCGAGGCGGTCGGCCGTCAGCGCGGTGGGCAGCAGCCGCCGGGCGAAACGCGGGCTCAGCGGTGTTCCGGCACGCGGTTCCTCGGTCATCAGCGGCGGCAGGAACGCCATCGGCGTCCGGGCCAGTTCGGCGTCGCTCTCCGCGAGGAAGCGCGCCGCACGCTCCCGGTGCACCTCGGGCAGCCAGTCGAGGAACGGCAGAGCGACCTCGACGACCTCGTCGTCCGCGGCCCCCTCGAAGCCGATGTCAGTCTGACTGTCCGCCTGGAACTCGGTCTGGTGCCGCAGCAGTTGACCGGGCGCGGCCCGCCACTCCTCGCGCAGCATGGGTACGCGGCACCGGGCCTCGTCCAGCAGGACGAGCAGCGGCCGTCCCTCCTCCAGATGCTCGCGCACCTCGGCACGCTGCTTTTCGTCCGGCCATAATCCCGTCGGTGTCCACTGCCTCGGGCCAAACCCGTGAGCGTGCTCTTTCCAGACCAGGCGGGCCGGCCCTTCGAGCACGACGAGCACGTCTCCTGATCGGAGCGTGGGCGTAAAGCGCATGATCTCTTTCCCCCGTTGCTGTTCTTGCGTTTCTTGCGTTTCTCGCGTTCCCTGCGTTCCCTGCGCGTCTTGCATTTCTTGCATTGCGGACGTGCCTTGTTTTTGCGCCTGCCCCTGCGGTTATGCGGCGACGCCGGGCAGGCGGTGCGCCAGCCAGCAGCGGCCGTCGATCCCCGCGAAGTCGTCGACGGTCAGTTCCGCGGTGCGCCAGCGGGCGTCGCCCATGGACAGGAGCCGGGAACTCGCGGTGCGCACGGTCGGGGTGAAGCTGTGCCCCAAGGGGCGCACCGGCGTGCCCGCGCTGATGACGAAGCGCCGCATCCAGAGGGTGTCGGTGCTGCCGCGGGTCAGCCCGTCCTGTGCGTAGAGCAGGACCTGCGCCAACTGGGCCACGCCCACCAGCGCGTCGACCAGGGAGACCGAGGGCCCGTAGGCCGCTTCCGCCCCGCATGTCTGCGCGTCTCCCCAGGGGTGCGCGTCCTCGTCCGTGGCCACGACGCGCTGCAGCCCCTGAATCTGCTGCCGGTCGAGGTCGACGCGGACCTGCTCGGCGTACTGGTCGCGCCGCTTGTAGCCCACCCCGTAGTGACGGGCTCGCGCCGGTCCGAGCGCCTGCTTCTCGTCGTCGTACGTGACCGGGGTCCCCGCCCGGCTGCCCTGGTCGTGCACGAGTGTGCAGCGCACCTTGAGGCTCCCGACACGGCAGTCGAACGTACTGGCCAGCGTGGCGTTTTCCCCGCTCGGACCGTCGACGGCGACCAGCTTGCCGTGCACGGGAAAGTCCGCGAGGTCCTCGTGGGGCGTGCTGCCGGCGCGTACGTCCGCGCTGCGCAGCCAGATCCTGCGCCGCTCGGCGGCGTCGAGACCGAAGGCCCGCCCGAGGTGCGTCTCCGCCAGGTTCGCGGCGAGCACCAGCGCGTCGATGCTGCTCAGATGCGGCCGCAGCTCACCGGCGCCCGATTTGCGGGACCAGTCGCGCGGATAGGTGAGCGTGCCGCGCGCGGTGACCAGCGCACCCGGGTCGGCGGAGCCATCGGTGGTGATGTCCTTGAGGCCCTGGGTGACGCGCTTGTATCCGCTTCCGAAAAAGCGGGAGCTGCCCGGCCCCAGGCAACTTTCCAGAGATCCGTATACTAATTCCTTGTTGCTCATTCCCCGTTTACCCTTACCTTCCCCCGTGTCACGAGTCATGCGACCCGGACAGAAAAAACACTATCCGGCGCATCAAGGGGAAAGCAATTAGTCAAGATAATCTGTGACGGCCTCCACAGATCGACCCAAAGTAAACCTCAAATAGGGATTCTTTAACTCCAGTTGCACCGCAGAATTCTTGGAATTCGGCCGCGCATCCGGGCTCCAGGCATCCGCACCTCAGGACCTCAGGACCTCACTCGCAGGCGACCACGCGCGGCCAGCGGTCGGCCAGCAGATCACCGAGCAGTGTCCGCAACCGCTCGCGGTCCTGCGCGGGTACGACGGAGAGAAAGTCCTGCTCCACGGCGTCGACGGCGCGCCCCGCGCGTTCGAGCGCCGCGCGGCCGTCGTCGGTGAGACGCAGGATGTAGCGCCTGCGGTCCGACGGGTTGCGCCGCCGCTCCACATGACCGGCCCGCTCCATCTCGTCGATCAGGGCCACCATGGTCGTCGGATCGAGGTGGAGGAGTCTGCTCAGATCCTGCTGGGACAGACTCAGATCACTTTCCAGCGCCGCGAGAACGTAGAAATAGCGCAGGCGCATGCCCTGCGCCATCAGCGCCTTCTCCGCGTCCTCCATCAGGATCGACCCTGCTTTGTTCAGCAGATAACCGGTCCTGCGGACGAGGGGAAAGTCGAGCCCGGCGGGTTGCGCCGGAGTGGGCGTCGCCTCAGTCATCCGGGCCGCTCCCCTTTGCTGCTGACATCTCGGTGAAGGGACCGGATCAGGGGATGTCGTTGCTCGGTCCTGCCGAGCATCCCCCGTGCCGATCGTCGATCACGTCAAGGGTACTGGCGCCGACACCGGCCTCCAAGGCCGGTGTCCCGCAGGGTGCCGCGGGCGTTCGGGCGGGTAGCCCGGCCGTCTCCGACCGGGTTACCCATCTCCCCCGACCCGGTGGCTCACCCGTCTCCCCCGGCATGTACGGAGTGAGCCACGACCGGCGCTCCGGCGCTCTCCCCCTCCAAGAGCCCGTGCGCCTCGGCGGCATTGACCACGGCCGGGCCGCTCTCCACGTCCACGGTCTCGCCCCGGGCGCTCTCGTGCAGGTCGCGCGTACGGATGAAGGCGAAGCCCACCACCGCACCGACCGCGGCGACGAGCGCGCACACCACCATCACATCCGTCAGCCCGTCCACGAAGGCGGCGCGGGCCGCCGCTTCGAGTGCGGGAGCCGCCCCCGAGGGCGCACGGCCGGCAGCCTCCGCGCCGCCGCCCGCCGCCACGGCCTCACCGAACTCGTGGGCGGACGCCCCCAGTTGCCGCCCCGCGTCGGACTGTGTGAAGAGGTCGGTCACCCTGCCCTGGAACGCGGCGCCGAACCCCGCGATGCCGATGGCGACGCCCACTTGCTGGAACGTCTCGTTGATCCCCGAAGCCATGCCCGCCTTGGACGGTTCCACGACGGCGATGGACAGCGAGGCACGCGGCGGATTGAAGAGCCCCATGCCCAGGCCGATCCCGAACATGCTCGGCAGCAGCGCGGTCCAGGACGTGTCCGGACCGGTGAGCGCGACCAGGAAGAGCCCGACCGAGATGAGTGCGAGGGAGGTTCCCATCAGCAGCCGTTGCGGCACCCGGGTGGTCAGCGACCCGGAGATCGCGGCCGCCACGAACAGCGTCCCGGTCAGCGGAAGGAACCGCAGGCCCGTCTCCCACGGCGAGTACGCGAGGACGTTCTGCACGTACGACACCAGGAGGAAGATCGCGGACATGGTCGCGGCGGCGCACAGCAGCGTCACCACCGACACCCCGTTGAACGTCGTGTTCCTGAACAACGACAGCTGGAACATGGCCCGTTCGCCCCGCCGCCGCTCCACGACGGCGAACATGACGAGCAGCAGCACGGCGGCCACGAACATGCCGACGATGGGTGCGCTGCCCCACCCCTCGGCCTCCCCCCGCAGCAGCCCAAGGACCAGCAGGGTCAGCGCGCCGGTGAACAGCACCATCCCCCACCAGTCCACCGCCGGGGCCGACTCCGCCCGCGACTCACGCATCCGCAGCGCGCTCACGGCCATGGCGAGCAGCCCGACCGGCACGTTCACCAGGAAGATCCAGCGCCAGCTCAGGCCGTCGGTGAGCGCGCCCCCGATGAGGGGGCCGAAGGCGATGGACAGTCCGACCACGCCGCCGAAGACGCCGAAGGCCTTGCCCCGGTCCTTGCCCTGGTACTCCTGGCCGATCAGCGCGGGACCGACCGCGAACAGGACCGCTCCCCCCAGTCCCTGGACCCCCCGGGCCACGGACAGGACGACGGCGTCGTTCGCCAGGCCGCAGGCGAGCGAGGCCGCCAGGAACACGACGAAGCCGATGTTGAAGACGCGCTTGCGCCCCAGGCGGTCGGCCAGTGATCCGGCTGTCAGCAGCACGGCGGCGAGACCGAGGGCGTATGCGTCGAGCACCCATTGGAGCGAGGTGAAACTCGCGTCGAACGCATCCCGGATGTCGGGCAGCGCCACATTCACCACGGTCAGGTCGAGCAGCAGCATGAACGTGGCCACACACACCACGGTCAGGGTCCACCCCCGTCCGCCCACCGAGGTCGTTCGTCCGGACATCATTCCCCCGAGATCTAAATGATCTACTTCTCAAATCATCGATGTTCCCAACGATTTGAAAAGCTACGAAGGCCCCGGAAACCTGTCAACGGAGCGTTCGGGTCTCGGCCATGATCCGCCCGCAAACCGGCCGGAAACCGCCGAGACCCGCGCCCTTCATCCGAGGAACGACAACCGGACCTCACGCCGGGGGTTGTCCCGGTTGGTGTCCACCAGGCACACCGACTGCCACGTCCCCAGCCCGAGGCGGCCTCCCACCACCGGCAGCGTCGCGTGCGGCGGCACCAGGGCGGGCAGGACGTGGTCGCGGCCATGGCCGGGGCTGCCGTGGCGGTGCTGCCAGCGGTCGTCGGCGGGGAGCAGGGTGTGCAGCGCGGCGAGCAAGTCGTTGTCGCTGCCCGCGCCGGTCTCCAGGATCGCGACGCCGGCAGTCGCGTGCGGGACGAAGACATTGAGCAGGCCGTCGCGGCCGGCCGCCGCCTCACTCAGGAAACCCTCGATGTCGCCGGTGAGGTCGAAGACCTTCTCGGACGACCCGGTCGTGACGTTCAGGACACGTGTGGTGAAAGCATCGGACATGGGTCCATCCTCCCTCAGGGATCTTCCGTTCGCTGATATGCGGCGTCCGCCTTTCGAGACGGCATTGACCGTACGCGGACGACCTGGCTACGTTCTGCGGCATGTTGCGTTCAGCCCTGCTCACCACGCGCGGTCACATCGACCTGCTGCGGGTGGCCTCCGCCGCGTGTCGTCGCGGCTGCTGACGCCTTCTCAGTTCTCTTTTTCTCTCTCGCCCTTCTCTGCCCTGATGCCTTCGCGCGGTTGATTTCCCCGTCCCGCGCGTAGGCCGTTCGGGCATCCCTCCCTCCTGCCGTGGAGCAGCCATGAGCATCAGTCATGCCCCGCCGGATTCCCCGCCGGACATTTCGGGAATATCCAAGTCCGATCGCCCCGCCCGGGACGCGGGAGACGTCCGGCCGGATGAACCGCGTCTCGTTCCCATCGTCCCCTCATCCACCCGCAGGGCCCGCGTCCCCCGCTGGCTGCGCCGCACCTCGGGCCCGCTCGCGCTGCTCGCCCTGTGGCAACTCCTCAGCTCCACAGGGGCGTTGAGCAAAGACATCCTCGCGTCGCCGGGGACCATCGCGGGCGTCGCCCGTGATCTCCTCGCCGACGGTTCGCTGACCTCCGCCATGGGGGTCTCCCTGCAACGGGTCGCGGTGGGACTGCTGCTCGGCACCGTCGTCGGGACCTCGCTCGCGCTCATCTCCGGGCTGTTCCGGGTCGGCGAGGATCTCGTGGACGCCAGCGTGCAGATGCTGCGCACCGTGCCGTTCGTCGGGCTCATCCCGCTGTTCATCATCTGGTTCGGCATCGGCGAGGCGCCCAAGGTCGCCATCATCACGCTGGGCGTCTCCTTCCCGCTCTACCTGAACGTGTACGCGGGCATCCGCGGCGTCGACTCGCAGCTCATCGAGGCCGGCGAGTCCCTCGGGCTCTCACGGTGGGGACTCGTGCGGCACGTCATCCTGCCGGGCGCGCTGCCGGGCGCGATGACCGGGCTGCGCTACTCCCTGGGCATCGCCTGGCTCGCCCTCGTCTTCGCCGAGCAGATCAACGCGGACTCCGGGATCGGCTTCCTGATGGTCCAGGCACGTGACTTCCTGCGGACCGACGTGATCGTCGTCTGCCTGATCGTCTACGCCTTCCTCGGCCTCATCGCCGACTTCATCGTCCGCACCCTCGAAAGGCTGCTGCTGCAATGGCGACCGACGTTCACCGGCCGGTGACCCCCAACACGCGGACGAAGGCGGCCGGTTCGGCCGTACGGGTCGAGGGGCTGACCCGCTCCTTCGACGGGCGTGCCGTCATCGATCGCCTCGACCTCGATGTGCGGCCCGGCGAGTTCGTGGCGCTGCTCGGACGCAGCGGCTGCGGCAAGTCGACTCTTCTGCGCATCCTCGCCGGGCTCGACCGGGACATCGAGGGCACGGTCCTCGTGCCGCGCCGCAAGGCCGTCGCGTTCCAGGCGCCCCGGCTCATGCCCTGGAAGCGGGTGTGGCGCAACGTCCTGCTCGGACTGCCCGGGAAGCCCGAACGCGGTGTCGCCGAGCGGGCGTTGGAGGAGGTCGGCCTCAAGCACCGCACCAGCGCCTGGCCCAAGACGCTCTCGGGCGGCGAGGCCCAGCGCGCCTCACTGGCCCGCGCCCTGGTGCGCGAACCCGATCTGCTCCTGCTCGACGAGCCGTTCGGCGCGCTCGACGCGCTCACCCGCATCAAGGCCCAGCGCCTCGTCGACGAGCTGTGGCAGCGGCGCGGCTGCGCCGTCCTGCTGGTCACCCACGACGTGGAGGAAGCCGTGCTCCTCGCCGACCGGGTGCTCGTCATGGACGAGGGGGTCATCGCGTACGAGACCGAGATCGATCTGGACCGGCCGCGCGGCATCTCCGATCCGCGTTTCGGCGAACTGCGGGCCGAGCTGCTGCAGCGCCTTGGTGTCGACGCTCCCGACCACTCCGCGGACGCCGCTGCGGCGTGATCCCCGCTGACCCCCCTCCCCATGACCAGCACAAACCCCCGCATGACCACCACGGACTGCCTCCCCAGCAGCACGAACAGAACCAACAGCCCGCCCAGACCGAACGGACTCACCATGCGACGACACCTCGCCGCCCCCGCCCTGCTCCTCTCCCTGGCCCTGCTGCTCGCCGCCTGCTCCGGCTCCCCCTCCGCGAGCACCTCGTCCGCGGGCTCGGGCGGCGGAACCGACGGCCAAGGGTCCCTCACCCTCAACGTCGGTGACCAGAAGGGCGGTTCGGAGGCCGTGCTGCGCGCGGCCGGGGAGCTCGACGACCTGAAGTACAAGATCCGCTGGTCCACCTTCACCTCCGGGCCTCCCCTCCTGGAGGCCGTCAACGCCGAGGCCGTGGACATCGGCGCCGTCGGCAACACGCCGCCCGTCTTCGCGGCCGGAGCCGGCTCGAAGATCGCCGTGGTGGCCGCGCACCACGGCACCGCGTCGGGCGAGGCGATTCTCGTGCCAGACGGCTCTCCCGTGAAGAAGGCCGAGGACCTCAAGGGCAAGTCGGTCGCCGTGGCGCAGGGTTCGTCGGCCCACTACCAGCTGATCGCGTCCCTCAAGGAGGCCGGGCTCGGCATCAAGGACGTCAAGGTCAAGTATCTGCAGCCGGCCGACGCGCTGGCCGCGTACACCAGCGGCAAGGTGGACGCCTGGGCCGTCTGGGACCCGTACACCTCGCAGGTTCTGGAGAGCAAGAAGGGGCACGTCCTGACCGACGGCGACGGTCTGGTGAACGGCCTCACCTTCCAGGTGGCGGCGCCGGGCGCGCTCAAGGACAAGAAGAAGTCCGCCGCGATCGACGACTACCTCAAGCGGCTGCGCAAGGCCCAGGACTGGGTCCACGACCACCCGGAGGCATGGGCGAAGGTCTGGGCGAAGGACACCGGCCTGCCCTACGAGGTGGCGCTCGCCGCGGTCAAGCGCAGCAACGGCACGCGGGTCCCGGTGGCCGTCGACAAGAACGTGATCGCCTCCGAGCAGGAGATCGCGGACACCTTCGCCGAGCAGAAGCTCATCCCGCGCCGCATCGACTTCGGCGACTTCGTCGACACCCGCTTCAACGGCGACCTGCCGCCCTCGACCAGCAAGCCGCGCACGTACCGCAAGGAGTCCTGACCATGACCGTCCACCTCAACTGGTTCCTGCCGACCGGCGGCGACGGCCGCACCCTCGTCGACCGGCACGCCTACACCGACGGCGGGATCAAGCGCTCCCGCGTCACCCCGGTCAGCGGGGTGCGGGCCCCCGACATCGACTATCTGATCCAGATCGCCAAGGCGGCCGAGCAGTTGGGCTTCGAGGCGGTGCTGACCCCGACCGGCACGTGGTGCGAGGACGCCTGGCTGACGACGGTGGCCCTCGCCCAGCACACCGAGCGGCTGAAGTTTCTGGTGGCATTCCGGCCCGGCGTCATCTCGCCGGTGCTCGCCGCGCAGATGGCGGCCACGTATCAGCGCATCACGCGCGGACGTCTGCTCCTGAACGTCGTCACGGGCGGCGACTCGACCGAGCAGCGGCGCTTCGGCGACCATCTCGACCACGATCGCCGCTATGCCCGCACGGACGAGTTCCTGTCCGTCGTACGGGGTGTGTGGGGCGGGAAGCCCTTCGACTTCCACGGCGAGCACTATGACGTGGAGGGCGGTGTGACCGCGCTGCCGCCGGACCCGCTGCCGGAGATCTTCTTCGGTGGCTCGTCGGCGGCGGCCGGTCCTGTCGCGGCGCGGCACACGGATGTGTACCTGACCTGGGGCGAGCCTCCCGAGCAGGTCAAGCAGAAGATCGACTGGATTCGTGGTCTCGCCGAGGAGCAGGGGCGCACGGTCCGGTTCGGGATCCGCCTGCACACCATCTCGCGCGACTCGGCCGCCGAGGCGTGGGCCACCGCGAACCGGCTGCTCGACGACCTGGACCCGGACACCATCGCCGCCGCCCAGCAGGCGCTCGGCCGCAGCGAGTCGGTCGGCCAGCAGCGGATGCTCGCGCTGCACGGCGGTTCCCGCGACGAGCTGGAGATCTCGCCGAACTTGTGGGCGGGCGTCGGTCTCGTGCGGGGCGGCGCCGGTACCGCGCTCGTCGGCAGCCACGCGGACGTCGCCGACCGGATCGAGGAGTATCACGCGCTGGGCGTCGAGCACTTCGTGCTGTCGGGCTACCCGCATCTGGAGGAGGCGTACTGGTTCGGCGAGGGCGTGATCCCGGACCTGGCGGCGCGCGGGCTGCTGCCCCGGATTCCGGCATCGCAGCCGGCCGGGGTGCCCGCGGCGAACGGGCGTCCGGCCTCCGCTCCGGGCGGTGCCCCGCTCCTGGTGGCGGGCGGGCGCTGACCCACGGGCCCGCGCGGGAAGATCCCGTACCCCGATGGAGTTAGTAGAAGCGTGAACGACATCGGGGTACGGGACGCGGCGGCGCGGGAAGCGACCGCACAGGAAGCGGTACGCGACGCAGCGGTGCACGACGCGGCAGCACGCGAGGTGGACGTCGTCGTCATCGGCGCCGGGCAGGCGGGGCTGTCCAGCGCCCATCACCTGCGCAAGGCCGGTTTCGCGCCGGACCGGGACTTCGTCGTCCTGGACCACGCGCCGCGACCCGGCGGCGCGTGGCAGTTCCGCTGGCCCTCGCTCACCTACGGGAAAGTGCACGGCATGCACGCGCTGCCCGGCATGGAACTGACGGGCGCCGACCCCGCGCGCCCCTCCTCGGAGGTCATCCAGAAGTACTTCGAGGAGTACGAGCAGCGCTTCGACCTGCGGGTGCACCGTCCCGTCGACGTACACAAGGTGCGCGAGGGCGAGGGCGGGCGGCTGCTCGTCGAGACGTCGGCCGGGGTCTGGTCGACGCGCGCGCTGATCAACGCCACGGGGACGTGGGACCGGCCGTTCTGGCCGCGCTACCCCGGGCAGGAGACCTTCCGTGGACGGCAGTTGCACACGGCCGTCTACCCGGGGCCCGAGGCGTTCAAGGGGCAGCGGGTGATCGTCGTGGGCGGCGGGGCCTCGGGCACCCAGCATCTGATGGAGATCGCCCCGTACGCCGCGGAGACCACCTGGGTCACCCGGCGCCCGCCCGTCTTCCGCGAGGGACCCTTCGACGAGAACTGGGGGCGTTCGGCCGTCGCCATGGTCGAGGAGCGGGTGCGGCAGGGACTCGCGCCGCGGAGCGTGGTGTCCGTGACCGGGCTGCCCGTGAACGACGCCATCCGTCAGGCCAGGGCCGACGGGGTGCTCGACCGGCTGCCGATGTTCGACCGCATCACGCCGAGCGGCGTCGAGTGGGACGACGGGCACCGCGTGGACGCCGACGTCATTCTCTGGGCCACCGGTTTCCGGGCGGCCATCGAACACCTGGCACCGCTGCGGCTGCGCGAGCCGGGCGGCGGCATCCGCATCGAGGGCACCCGTGCCGTCGTCGAGCCCCGTGTCCATCTGGTGGGCTACGGCCCCTCGGCCAGCACGATCGGCGCCAACCGTGCCGGGCGCGCGGCGGTGCGGGACATCAAGCGACTGCTGAAGGACTCCCTGCTGGAGGACGCCCCGGTCACGGTGTGAGACCCGGGACCAGGACGTCCGGGACCTAGCCGGCCTGCTTGGCCTCGCCCTTCTTCTCGCTCTGGTTCTTGTTGAACTCCGCCACGTTCTTCTGCTGTTCCTCGAAGTTCGCGGTGAAGCGGGTGTCCCCCGGCTTCACCGTCACGAAGTACAGCCAGTTGCCCGGCGTCGGATTGATCGCCGCGCGCATCGCCTCCTCGCCGGGGTTGCCGATCGGGGTGGGGGGCAGGCCCATGCGCGTGTAGGTGTTGTACGGGCTGTTGATCTTCGTGTCGCTGTCGCGGGTCTTCAGCGTGGAGCGGTTCAGGGCGTAGTTGATCGTCGAGTCCATCTGCAGCGGCATGCCCTGTTCGAGGCGGTTGTGGATGACCCGGGCCACCTTGCCCATGTCGGCCTTGGAGCCGGCCTCGGCTTCGATCATGCTGGCGATGGTGACGGTCTGGTAGACGTTCAGGGTGTTGCGGTCGGCGCCCGCCGTGACTTGATTGCCGCCGAACTTCTTGGCGGCCGTGTTCACCATGTACGAGAGCACGGACGCGGGGGTCGACTTCTTGTCGATGGGATACGTGGCCGGGAAGAGGTAACCCTCCGGGTTTCCGCGGGCGTCACCGGGGAGTTTGAGGTTCGCCTGGGGAAGGGCCTTCTTCGTGGTGCCCGCCGGTACATCGAGGGCCTTGTCGACGGCCTCGTACACCTGGCTGGTGCGCCAGCCTTCCGGGATGGTCAGCGATTCGGGGCCCGCTTCGTCGTCCGGGAGCAGCAGCGGCACCGCCACGGCGGTGACCGCCGCGACGGTTCCGGTCGCGATCAGGGCGATCCGGCCCCGACGCGTCAGTCGAATCGTGCCCCGGCGCGGAGTCTTGGTCTGCAGCATGCGGGCACATTATCTCGCAAATGCGGACATACCGAGCATATTTTCATGTCGCTGGTTCCAGTTGGGCGTCCCTGCGGACCAGAGCGGCGTATCGGCCGTCCTTTTCCAGGAGCTCCTCGTGCGTACCGCGCTCGGCGGTCCGGCCCGCGTCCAGGACCACGATCTGGTCGGCACCGCGGACCGTGGAGAGCCGGTGGGCGATCGTGAGCGTCGTCCGGTCGGCGGACAGCGCGTCGATGGCGTCCTGCACGGCGTGCTCGGTGTGCGTGTCCAGGGCGCTGGTCGCCTCGTCCAGGATGAGCACGGGCGGATCGCGCAGGATCGTACGGGCGATGGCGAGGCGCTGCTTCTCGCCGCCGGAGAAGCGATGGCCACGCTCGCCGACGACCGTGTCGTACCCGTCGGGCAGAGACGCTATGTGCTCGTGGATCTGGGCGGCCCTGGCGGCGGCGATCAGTTCCTCGTCCGTGGCGTCGGGCTTGGCGAAGCGCAGGTTCTCGGCGACCGAGGCATGGAAGAGATACGTCTCCTGGGAGACGACGCCGACCGCGCGGGCCAGCGTGTCGAAGTCCAGGTCGCGTACGTCGACGCCGTCGATCGTGACGCGGCCGCCCGTCACGTCGTACAGCCGCGGCACCAGGTAGCTGAGGGTCGACTTTCCCGAACCGGTGGGGCCCACGACGGCCAGGCTGCCGCCGGCGGGGACGGTGATGTCGATGCCGTCGAGGATCGGGCGGCTGCGGCCGTCCTCCCCGTCGTAACGGAACTCGACGCCCTCGAAGCGGACTTCGCCCTTGATCTTGTCGAGGCGCACCGGGTGCTCGGGCTCGGTGATGTCGATCGGCAGGTCCAGATACTCGAAGATGCGCTGGAAGAGCGCGAGCGAGGTCTGGATCTGCACACCGGTGGAGAGCAGGCTCACGGTGGGCCGGAACAGGCCCTGCTGGAGCGAGACGAAGGCGACGAGCGTGCCGATCGAGACCGTGGGGCCGCCCATCTGGAAGGCCAGGCCCGCGGTCCAGTAGATGACCGCGGGCATGGCGGCCATGACGATCGAGATGACGGCCATGCGCCAGCGCCCCGCCATGTTCGAGCGGACCTCCAGGTCGACGAGGCGGTCGGACTCGTCGGCGAAGGTCTTGGTGAGCGAGTCGGAGCGGCCCATCGTGCGGCCGAGCAGGATGCCGCTGACGGAGAGCGACTCGGTGACCGTCGCCGCCATCGCGGCCATCTGCTTCTGGCGCTGCGTGGCGATCTTCTTGCGTTCGCGGCCGACCCTGCGGCTGATCCACACGAAGATCGGCAGCAGGAGCAGCGAGACGACGGTCAGGCGCCAGTCGAGGGCGAGCATCGCGACGATGGTGGCGATCACGCTGGTGAGGTTCGAGACCAGGGAGGTGGCGGTGGAGGTGACCGTCGCCTGCATGCCGCCGATGTCGCTGGCGATGCGGGACTGGACCTCTCCGGTGCGGGTCCTGGTGAAGAAGGCGAGCGACATGCTCTGCAGCCGGCCGTAGACAGCGGTGCGCAGGTCGTGCATGACGCGCTGTCCGACCGTCGTGCTGATCAGGGTCTGCAGGACGCCGAAGACGCTGGTGACGACGGCGCTGAGGATCATCCCGAGGGCGAGCAGGCTCAGCAGGCCGGTCCGTCCCTGCGGGATCGCGGTGTCGAGGATTTCCTTCAGCAGGAAGGGGGTGGCGACCGAGACCAGGGAGGCGGCGGCGACCAGCAGGCCGACGATCGCGAGGCGGGCGCGGTAGGGCCGGAAGAGGCGCAGGATGCGGCGGATCTGCCGCGGCTGTTCCTCTTGGCCGGGGACCAGGGGCTGCGGTGTCCACTTGGGTTCGTCGTGAGGCATGGGCTCCTACGGGAGGTGGGACGGCCGCCGACGGGGACACCGCCGACGATGGCTGAGCGATCATAGCTCACTGTTACCTATACTCACAATGCACAAGGTCCTGATAATGTTCCCGCATGAACACCCCGGACGCCGACGGACTCCTCGCCGAACAGCTCCTGCGGCTGACCCGCAGGCTGCACCGCATCCAGAAGCGCCATCTGGTGCCGATCGGCATCACCCCGGCCCAGTCGCGCCTGCTGCGCACCCTCGTGCAGTACGACACCCCGCCGCGCATGGCCGACCTCGCCCAGCACCTCGAAGTGGTCCCGCGTGCCGTGACGAGCCTGGTCGACGGCCTGGAGGCCGGTGATCTCGTGCGTCGCGTCCCCGATCCGACCAACCGCCGGGTGATCCGCATCGAGCTCACGGACGCGGGCCGCAAGGCACTCGGCGAGCTGCGCGGCGCGCGCCTGGCCGCCGCGGAGGACATCCTGGCTCCACTGGACGCCGAGCAGCGCAAGCAGCTCGGCGGCCTGCTGAACGCGCTGTTCGACGTACGGGACGCCCCGGGCCGCTGACACCGCCGGACGTCCGCCGCCGCACGACCGTCCGACCGTCCGACCCCGCCGAGGAGAGCCGATGCCGTTCCTGGAGCCCAAGCCGGAAGCCCTGCGCCCCGTCTCGCACCCGGAGGCACCGGCGCACGACCGGGTGCCGGACCGGCAGGCCAAGGGCACCCCCGAGCCCCTGCGCTCGGAGCTGTGCGCGCTGCTCGGCGAGGACAAGGTCCTGACGAAGATCTCCGACCTCGTGCGGTACGCCTCGGACGCGAGCCCTTACCGCTTCGTGCCGCAGGTCGTGGTCGTCGCCGAGGACATCGACGACATCTCGGCCGTCCTGTCGTACGCGCACGGCAGGAGCCGCGAGGTCGTCTTCCGCGCGGCGGGCACCTCGCTGAACGGCCAGGCCCAGGGCGAGGACATCCTGGTCGACGTGCGCAAGCACTGGGCGGGCGTCGAGGTCATCGGCGACGGCGAGCAGGCCCGCATCGGGCCCGGGACGACCATCCTGCGGGCCAACGCCACACTCGCCCGGCACGGCCGTGTGCTCGGCCCCGACCCGGCGAGCGCCATTGCCTGCACGATCGGCGGAGTCGTCGCGAACAACGCCTCAGGGATGACGGCGGGCACCACCCGCAACTCGTACCGCACGGTGGCCTCACTCACCTTCGTCCTGCCGACGGGAACGGTCGTCGACACGGCGGACCCGGACGCCGACGAGCAGCTCGCGCACGCCGAACCTGCCCTGTGCGAGGGCTTGTTGCAGATCAAGCGCGAGATCGAGGCGGACCAGGAGCTCACGGCCCGCATCCGCGCCAAGTACGAGATCAAGAACACGAACGGCTACCGCCTGGACGCCTTCCTCGACGGTGCGACCCCCGTAGAGATCCTGCGCGGCCTGATGGTCGGCTCCGAGGGCACCTTCGGGTTCATCTCGGAGGTCGTCTTCGACACGCTTCCGCTGGACCGGCATCTCTCCACGGCCCTGCTGTTCTTCCCCTCGCTGCCGGCCGCCGCGACGGCCGTCCCCCTGTTCAACGAAGCGGGAGCACTGGCTGTCGAGCTGATGGACGGCAACACCCTGCGCGCCTCGACCAGCGTCGCGGGAGTGCCCGCCGACTGGGCACAGCTCCCGAAGTCGACTGCCGCGCTCCTGGTGGAGTTCCGCGCCCCGGACGAGGCAGGCCGCGAGGCGTACGAAGCGGCGGCCGCCAAGGTCCTCGAAGGACTCGAACTCGTCGCGCCCGTCGCCTCGGTGACCAACACCTTCACCCGCGACCCGAAGGCGATCGGCGGTTACTGGAAGGCCCGTAAGGCCTTCGTGACAGCGGTCGGCGGCTCTCGGCCCTCCGGGACGACACTGATCACCGAGGACTTCGCGGTGCCGCCGTCGCGGCTCGCCGACGCCTGCGGGGCCCTCCTCGAGCTCCAGACACGGCACGGCTTCGACGCCGCCGTCGCCGGACATGCCGCGCACGGCAACCTGCACTTCCTGCTCGCCTTCGACGCGGGCCTGCCCTCGGACGTGGAGCGCTATGCCGCGTTCATGGACGAGTTCTGCCGGCTGACCGTCGAGCGCTTCGACGGCTCGCTCAAGGCCGAGCACGCTACGGGACGCAACATCGCCCCGTTCCTGGAGCTCGAATGGGGGCCGAAGGCCACGGAGTTGATGTGGCGCACCAAGCAGGTCATCGACCCGGACTGCGTGCTCGCGCCGCGCATCGTCCTGGACCGCGACCCCAAGGCCCACCTCCGCGGCCTGAAGACCATCCCCAAGGTGGAGCTGATCGCGGACCCCTGCATCGAGTGCGGCTTCTGCGAACCGACGTGCCCCAGCGAGGACTTGACGACCACTCCGCGCCAGCGGATCGTGCTGCGCCGCGAGATGATGCGTCAGACGCCCGGCTCCCCGGTCGAGGACGGCCTGGTCGAGGCGTACGGATACGACGCCGTGGACACCTGCGCCGGCGACTCCACCTGCAAGCTGGCCTGCCCGGTGGGCATCGACACCGGAGCCCTGATGAAGGACTTCCGGCACGCACGGCACTCGCCACGCGAGGAGAGGGCGGCCGCCGTCGCCGCCAGGAACTTCAAGGCGGTCGAGGCTGCCGCGAGGCTCGCGGTGGCCGCGGCCGACCGGATCAGCGACCGGCTCCTGACCTCGGTCACGCGCGCCGCCCGCAAGGCCGTCCGCCCCGACCTGGTCCCCGAATGGCTGCCGGACATCCCGGGAGCGGCCGCCCGCAGACTCCCGCGCACGCCGCGCGGGGGCGCGAGCGCCGTGTACTACCCGGCGTGCGTCAACCGCATCTTCGGTAGCCCCGGTGACCGCTCCCTGCCGGAGGCGATGGTCGCGCTCGCCGCGCGCGCGGGCAGGCCCGTCTGGATTCCGGACGACGTGGCGGGGACGTGCTGCGCCACGATCTGGCACTCCAAGGGCTACGACCAGGGCAACGCGGTGATGGCCAATCGCATCGTCGAGGCGGCCTGGGCCTGGACGGCGGGCGGCAGGCTGCCGCTGGTGGTGGACGCCTCGTCCTGCACGCTCGGCATCGCGCACGAGGTGGTGCCCTATCTCACGGCCGACAACCGCGAGTTGCACCGGGAGCTGACCGTCGTCGACTCCCTAGTCTGGGCCGCGGACGAGCTACTTCCGCACTTGACCGTGCACCGCACGGTCGGCTCCGCCGTCCTGCACCCCACCTGCTCCATGAGCCATCTCGGCGACGAGGCGCAGCTCCGCACCCTCGCCGAGGCCTGTGCGGACGAGGTGGTCGTCCCGGACGACGCGGGCTGCTGCGCCTTCGCGGGCGATCGCGGCATGCTGCACAAGGAGCTGACGGAGTCGGCCACCCGCAAGGAAGCGGCCGAGGTCACCGCCCGCCCCTTCGACGCGCACCTCTCGGCGAACCGCATGTGCGAGGTGGGCATGGACCACGCCACGGGCCGCTCCTACTACTCCGTACTCCTGGAGCTGGAGCGCGCCACGCGTCCGTGAGCACGACACGCCGGATCCGCGAGCACCACACGCCGTATCCGTGAGCACCACACGCCGATGAAATAAGTCCAACTCCCTGGCCACTTCGGTCCCTTGCGCCACGCCCCTCCCGCCATCAGGGTGGCATCCGTTCCAGCGCAGGCATCCAAGCCACGGAGGTCCGATGCACGACGAGCACGCCACCCCGAACCCCGACGAGTCCGCGACCCCTGAAGACTCCGCGGACGGCGCCTCCCGCCGCGCCGTGCTCCGCACCGCCGGCCTCGCCGGAGCCGGGCTCGGACTCGGCGCACTCACCGGCGGCACGGCGCACGCCGACGCCCCGCAGGGCGCGCCCGCGGGCGCGGCCACGGCCGCCGACGCGCCGCCGCGCAAGGGCAAGACCATGGTCGGCGTACCGTTCGAGCGGCGCTCCACGGTGCGGGTCGGCATCGTCGGGCTCGGCAACCGCGGCGGCAGCATGATCGACCTGTTCCTGGCGATCCCGGGAGTGAAGGTCGTCGCGCTCTGCGACCCGGTGAAGGACAAGACGGCAGCGGCGGCGAAGAAGGTCACCGACGCGGGCCAGCCCGCCCCGGCGACGTACACCAAGGGGGATCACGACTTCGAGAACCTGTGCAAGCGCGGTGACGTCGACTTCGTGTACGTGGCGACGCCCTGGGACTGGCACTTCGACATGGCCAAGACGGCGATGCTGAACGGCAAGCACGTCGGCGTGGAGTGTCCGGTCGCCCTCCAGCTCGACCAGCTCTGGGAACTGGTCGACCTCTCCGAGCGCACGCGCAGACACTGCATGCAGTTGGAGAACTGCTGCTACGGCAAGAACGAGATGCGTGTCCTGCGCATGGCCCACGCGGGCAAGTTCGGCGATCTGCTGCACGGTGCGGGTGCCTACAACCACGATCTGCGCGGACTGATGTTCGACCCGGACTACTACGAGGGCCCCTGGCGGCGCCTGTGGCACACGCGGCTGCGCGGCGACCTCTACCCCAACCACGGCTTCGGTCCGGTCTCCAACTACATGGACATCAACCGCGGCGACCGCGTCACGCACATCTCCAGCTTCGGCACGCCCGCCCTCGGTCTCGCCGAGTACCGCAAGGAGCACATGCCCGCGGGCGACCCGAGCTGGAAGGAGACGTACATCGAGAGTGACCGCACCATCAGTCTCGTCCAGACGGCGAAGGGCCGGGTGATCCGCCTGGAGCACGACGTCAGCACCCCGCACCCCTACTCCCGGATCAACAGCCTCGGCGGCACGAAGGGCGTCTTCGAGGACTACCCGGCGCGCATCTACATCGAGCCGGACCACACGAACGACCAGTGGGGCGACTTCGCCAAGTACGCGAACGACTTCGACCACTGGCTGTGGAAGGAGCACTCCAACCCGCCGGGCGGGCACGGCGGCATGGACTACATCATGATCTTCCGACTGATGCAGACCATGCAGCTCGGCCTCGTGCCGGACTTCGACGTCTACGACGCCGCGGTCTGGACGTCGCCCGTCCCCCTGAGCCATCTCTCGATCAAGGCGAAGGGCGCGCCGCAGGCCATCCCGGACTTCACTCGCGGGATGTGGAAGAAGGCGCGTCCGGGAGTGGACTCGGAGAAGCCGCAGGCGTAAGGGGCTTGGGCCCGGCAGCGCGCACATCGGCGCTGCCGGGTTCCTGCGTCCCCTCCGTCTGTTCCGTGTGTTCCGCCCGCTCCATCTGTTCCGCCTGTTCCGTCTGTTCCGGCACGAAGGCGATCTCACCGCCCAGAACCTTCTTCGCCCGTGCCGTGTCCAGTGCGCCTTCCCAGCGAGAGACCACAAAGACGGCGACGCAGTTGCCGAGCAGGTTCGTGGCGACGCGCATCGCGTCCATGATGCGGTCCACGCCGAGCAGCAGGGCGACGGCGCCGGCCGGGATGACCCCGAGCGCGGAAGCGGTCGCGGACAGCGCGAGGAACGCCGAACCGGGCACGCCCGCCATGCCCTTGCTGGTCAGCATCAGGACGAGGACGACCGTGATCTGCTGGCCCAGGCTCAGGTCCACGCCCACGGCCTGCGCGATGAACAGCGTGCCGACGGAGAGATAGATCGAGGCACCGTCGAGGTTGAAGGAGTACCCCGTCGGCAGGACGAGGCCCACCGCGTCGTCGAACCGGAACAGTGCCTTCCGGGATGCGGGGCCGCGTGACCGCTCCGGGGTAGTCGCTCCCGCCCCGGGGAAAGGTGATGCCAGAAGGGCCTTAAGGGCCTTGGCCCAGCCCTAGGCCTTCAAGTTCGCCTTGTCGCCCATCAGCACGACCGGGTGCTGCTTCGGGTCAAGGTTCTTCAGGAGGTACCGCATGCCCTCCTTCGACAGGCTGACGCAGCCCGACGTGCCGCTGCCGTGGTCCATGTGCAGCCAGATGCTGCCGCCCTTGGACTGGCCCTGGGGGCGCGTCGGGTCGGTGGGCGGGGTGCCCTTGGCGCGGTTGTAGTCGATGGCGATGACGTAGTCGAAGTCGTGCCAGTGCGACTTGGCCCAGTAGCGGGGCGCCTGCATCGACGCGCTGCGGGTGTACGGGAGGCCGGCGCCGGGATCGGCGAGGACGCCGCCCGCGTCGGTGAGCGTGAAGACGCCGACCGGGCTGCGCTTGTCGTTCTCGCGGTGGTCGGTCGTCCAGCCCTTCTTGCCGTTGTGCGCGGCCCAGCTACGGGTCTTGTCCCATGTCGAGCCGGACTTCTCGTACAGGACGACCGTCGACTTCGCCGAGTCCACGCCCTCGCCGTAGACCGCGACGACCTGCCGGGAGTTCCCGGGGATCTTGCTCTGCAGGCGGTCACCCACGTCGGGGATGCGCTTGAGGTCGGTCGTCGGCGACGCCTCGGCTCTCTTCGCGTGGCCCGCGCCCTGGTCGTCCCTGGCTCCGGGCCCCGCTCCGTCCGAACTGCCGCAGGACGTCAGAAGAACACCGCAGGCCGCGACGGCGGCCGCCGCTCGCACCGCACCGGCTATACGCATCCGTCCATGGTCGCACTCGGTTCACGCGAGCCGCGTCGGCGCCCTGGCCGCGACCGAGAAGGGGCCGAATCTTTACTCGCCGACGGAAAATCGTTTGCCTCGCGCGACCGTGCGAGGCGAACCTTTCACGGCCTGTTACCTCCGCGCCTGTTACCTCCACGCCTCTTACCTTCGCCCGATGTCGGCCGCTCCCTTCGCGGAGCCGCTCCCCGCCCGTTCGCCACCGTCCGTTCACGCCGGCACGCTCCGCCGAACCGACGATTCCGTCTCTCCGACCCTGGGACGTCACACGTCATGCAGATTCGCGATCTTCCGTACGCCGACCCGGGCATGCCGGATGCCCGCTCGGGCCCCCACTTCCTGCGCTGGCTCGGACGGAACCAGCTCGGCGGCCAGCTGAAGTCCCTCGCCTGGGGCCTGCTGCACTTCGGCTCCATCGCGGTGCTCCCCTACCTCGTCGGCGTCGCCGTGCAGGCCGTGGTCGACCGGTCGGGGGAACGCCTCGCCGTCGCGGGCGCGGTGATGCTGCTGTGCGGCATGGCCATCGCGCTGGGCGACACCATGCTGCACCGCACCGCGGTCACCAACTGGATCACCGCGGCCGCCCGGGTCCAGCAGCTCCTTGCCCGCAAGACCGCCCAGCTCGGCTCGGCGCTCACGCGGCGCGTCGCCGCCGGTGAGGTGGTCGCCGTGTCCACCGGCGACGTGGAGAAGATCGGGTGGTTCGTGGAGGCGGCCTCACGCTTCGCGGCGGCCGCGCTGACGGTCGTCCTCGTCTGCGTGGGCCTGGTCGTGTACCAGCCCGCTCTCGGTGTCGTCGTCGCGGTGGGGGTCCCGGTGCTCGCGCTCGCCGTGCTCCCGCTGCTGCCGCGCGCCACCCGGCGGGCCGACCACCAGCGGGAGAAGGCCGGGCGCGCGACCGAACTGGCATCGGACACCGTGGCGGGCCTGCGGGTGCTGCGCGGCATCGGCGGCGAGGAACTCTTCCTCGACCGCTACCGCCACGCCTCGCAGGAAGTGCGTACGGCGGCCGTGCGCAGCGCCCGCATGTGGGCGGCGATCTCGGCCGTCCAGGTGCTGCTGCCGGGGCTGCTCCTGATCGTGGTCGTCTGGCACGGCGTGAACCTGGCCCGCGAGGGCCGCATCACCATCGGCGAGCTGGTCACCGTCTACAGCACGGTCACACTGCTGACCTACCCCTTGCGGCACTTCGAGGAGATCGCGATGGCCTACAGCTTCTCGCGCCCCTCGGCCAAGCGCGCCGCCCGAGTGCTCTCCCTGCAACGCACCACGCAGGCCGGTGACGAAGCCCCATACCAACCGCGTGACGACGCGCATGACGAACCGCGTGGCGACGCCATGACGCCCACGGGTGATCTGTACGACCCCGCGACCGGGCTCCTCGCGCCTTCGGGACGTCTCACCGCCGTCGTGTGCGGGGATCCGGACGAGGCGGGACGGCTCGCCGAACGCCTGGGCGGACACGCCGCGTTCGACGACGCCGAGAAGCTGCCGTCCGTACGGCTCGGCGGGGTACCGCTCGACGAGGTTCCGCTGGCCACCGCCCGAACCGCCGTCCTCGTACAGGACAAGGACCCGGTGCTGCTCTCCGGCACGCTCCGCGGACTCCTCGACGTACCGGCGTCGGGAGCGGTGAGCGCCGACGAGGCCCTGGAGGCCGCGCAGTGCGCGGACGTCCTGGACGCCCTGGCGCAGGCATCGGTGGACGAGGCCCCGCTCGACGCCCATGTCACCGAGCGCGGGCGCTCCCTGTCGGGCGGCCAGCGGCAGCGGCTCGCACTGGCCCGCTCGCTGGTCACCGACCCCGGCGTCCTCGTGCTCGACGAGCCGACGTCCGCCGTCGACTCGCACACCGAGGCGCGGGTCGCCGACGGCGTCAAGGGCCTGCGCAAGGGACGGACGACCGTGGTCCTCACCTCGTCGCCGCTCCTCCTCGACCGGGCCGAGCGGGTCGTCTTCCTGCACGAGGGTGAGGTCGCGGCGGTGGGCTTGCACCGCGAACTGGTGCACACCGAGCCGCGCTACCGGGCGGTCGTCACACGCGAGACGGACGAGGAACAGGCGCCGAAAGCGCAGACCGGCATCGGGACCGACATGGGGACCGACATCGACATCGACATCGAGGAGACGGCATGATCGGCCTGGCGCCACCGGAGTACGACCCGGCGGCCCCGACCACCGCGGACACCCTGCCCGTGGGCGCGCCCGCGACGGTAGTGGCCTACGTACGCGAGCTGGTCAAGCGGCACCGCCGGGCCTTCGCCCTGCTCATCACGGTCAACACCTGCGCCGTGATCGCCTCGATGGCCGGTCCGTACTTGCTGGGCGATCTGGTCGAGAACGTCGCGGACGGCGCTCGCGACCTCCATCTGGGCCGCACCATCGGCCTCTTCGCCGTCGCTCTCGTCGTGCAGGCCCTCTTCGTCCATCAGGTGCGGCTGCGCGGGGCGATGCTCGGTGAGCGGATGCTGGCCGATCTACGCGAGGACTTCCTCGTGCGGTCGGTCGGGCTCCCGCCGGGTGTGCTGGAGCGGGCCGGGACAGGCGACCTCCTTTCACGGATCACCACGGACGTCGACCGGCTCGCGAACGCCATGCGGGAAGCGGTGCCTCAGCTCGCGATCGGCGTGGTGTGGGCCGCGCTGCTCATCGGCGGACTCGCCGTGACCGCGCCGCCGCTGGCCCCCGCCATCCTCGTCGCGGTGCCGCTGCTCGTGGTCGGCTGCCGCTGGTACTTCAAGCGGGCGCCCTCCGCCTACCGTTCGGAGGCCGCCGGGTACGCCGCGGTCGCCGCCGCTCTTGCCGAGACCATCGACGCGGGGCGGACGGTGGAGGCGCACCGGCTCGGGAAGCGCCGCGTGGACCTGTCGGAGCGTCGTATCCGTGAGTGGACCGCGTGGGAACGGCACACGCTCTACCTGCGTTCCGTCCTCTTCCCAGTCATCACGTTCACCCACACCCTCGTGCTCTGCTCGGTCCTGATGATCGGCGGAGTGTTCGTCCTGCAGGGCTGGATCGGTGTCGGCCAGCTGGCCACGGGCGCACTGATCGCGCAGATGCTCGTCGATCCGCTGGGGATCATCCTCAGGTGGTACGACGAGCTGCAGGTTGCTCAGGTGTCACTTGCCCGCCTGGTCGGCGTACGGGACATCGAACCGGATGCGGGCGACGGCTCCGTCACCCCCGAGGGACGCGATGTGCTCGCGGACGACGTGCACTTCGGCTACCGCGCGGGCGTCGACGTCCTGCGGGAGGTCTCCCTCGCCGTCGAGCCGGGCTCGCGGGTCGCCCTGGTGGGCCCGTCCGGCGCGGGCAAGTCCACGCTGGGCAGGCTGCTCGCCGGGATCTACGCACCGCGGGACGGTCATGTCACGCTGGGCGGCGCGGAGTTGTCGGCCATGCCCGCCGAGGACGTGCGCTCCCACGTCGCGCTGGTCAACCAGGAGCACCACGTCTTCGTGGGTTCCCTGCGCGACAACCTGTTGCTCGCGAGGACCGGGGCGCGGGACGCCGAACTGTGGGCGGCCCTTGGCGCGGTCGACGCGGACACCTGGGCGCGGGCCCTGAGCGAGGGCCTGGACACCGAGGTGGGCTCGGGCGGCTTCGCCCTCACCCCGGCGCAGGCCCAGCAGATCGCACTGGCCCGCCTGGTCCTCGCCGACCCGCACACCCTGGTCCTCGACGAGGCGACCTCGCTCCTCGACCCGCGCGCGGCACGCCACCTGGAACGTTCCCTCGCGCGCGTCCTGGACGGCCGTACGGTCGTCGCCATCGCCCACCGGCTGCACACCGCACACGACGCGGACGTCATCGCGGTGGTCGAGAACGGCCGGATCAGCGAGCTGGGCAGCCATGACGAGCTGGTGGGCGCGGGCGGCGCGTACGCCGCACTGTGGCGGTCCTGGCACGGGTAGGGGGAGCCCCGCTTCGGCGGGACGAAGTACCGGCGGGACGAAGCGTTCCTTCGCGCTCCGTCCCGCCGACCAGGACACCGGGGACCGGACCGCCCCTACGCTTGGCTGCCCGCGGAGTCAGGCCCGTTGTCCAGCACCTCGCGCAGCCTGAGCGCGAACTCGTCCGGCTTGCCCGGGTATCCGGAACTGGCGTCCGTGAAGCCGCCGTGGTGGCTGGGGAACACGACCGGCCGCTGTCCCAGCAGCGCGGCCGCCGCCTCCGAGGTACGCCAGGTGAACACGCCCTCCGACTCCTCCCCCACCGCGAGCACGATCCGCGTAGGTGCCGCGGCGAGGGCACCGACGTCGAGCCGAAGGCCGCTGACCGCCCAGGACCGGTCGGAGAGCAGCGGGTCGTCGCGCGAGCCGTCGTCCTGTGTCGGCAGGCCGAAGGCGGCAGGATCGGGGGCGGGCTGCGCGAAGTAGGCGTCGGTGAATTCGCCCTGCCACGACGTCATCGCGATGAAGGCCGCCATACCCGCGCCCCAGCCGCTCTTGTCGTACGCCTCCCGCACACCGCCCCGCGCCCGCTCGGCGGCTCGGGCGTCGGGGAGCACGGAGAGCAGCGGCGGCTCGTGCGCGACCAGGGTGATCACGTCGTCGGGATACGCCGTCACCAGTGCCAGCCCGACCGCGGCACCGCCGCTGCTGCCGAACAGCTCGACGGGCCCGGCTCCCAGCGTGTGGATCAGGGCGTGTACGTCACCGGCCTGGACCTCGGGGTCGTGATCGTCCCTGCCGTCGCTGCGGCTGCTGCGGCCGAGGCCGCGCGGGTCGTAGGTGACCACGGTGCGATCGGGCAAGCGGGCCGCCAGGGCCGCGAAACCGTCGGCGGTCATGGGCTGGCCGATCATGAACAGCGGGGGGCGCCCGTCCGCCGTCGGCACGGGGCCGTGCACGTCGTAGGTGAGCTCGGCGCCGGGTGTCTTGAGCGTGTGCGTTGTCGTCATGACCGTATAGACCACGCTTGCCGCCGGAACTCATCGCCGGGGAGCGCCCGGATGAGAATCCGCCCTCAGATGTAGTTGAGAGCCGCCGCCCCGCCCACTCCCCCGAGCAGCATGAAGGCCGGCATCAGGACCTTCAGCTCGACCCAGCTGCCCGCCCGGAACCGCATCAGCTTCGGCGGCCCGATGGGGTACCAGCGCTTGCGGCCGATGGGGATGGGCCACAGGATCGGGCAGCCGGAGACCGTGAGCGCGTCCCCGATGTCGTGCACCAGGGCGCCGAGCACGATCGGAAGACCCAGCCACAGGTACTCCTGGCCCGGCGCGGTGAACAGCCAGTCCGCGCCGTTGCCGGGCTTGTCCAGGACTCCGGCCAGGATCCAGGCGCTCGTCGCGGCGAGCAGCCACACCAGCACATCGCTGCTCGACCCGCGCGCGGCCCGCCACAGCAGGCCCTCGATGGCGAGCACCATGTGGACGAAGAGCAGCGCGAGGACCGCCCAGCGGCCGCCGAAGATGGCGAGGGCGGAGGCGCCCGCCCCGATGAGGACGGCCCACAGCCAGGTGTGCGTGAGGGTGCGGTGCCCGCCGGCGCGGCGCGGGTCGCCCTGCTTGCGGGTCGCCTTGTAGACGGCGGCCGACAGCTTGTCGACGATCTCGCACAGGCCTCGGGAGACGGGTCCAAAAGCTCGCGAGATGGTCGCCGACTTGTGGTCCAGGTCGGGTGCGAGCGCGGCCCCGGCGCAGATCAGGGCACCTACGAGGAGGACCGGCCAGGGCATCGTGTGCCCCGCGGCCGCCGCTGCCGCTCCGACGCCGAGCCAGGCCGCGGCCCCCGACAGTGAGTGTGCCGGACCCATCATGGCTGTTGCCCGCCCCATTTCTGTTGTGCTGACGCCCCGTTGGCCACACAGCGTAGCGTTCGTGATCTTCAGACAGACCGCCGGTTCCCGGATCGGGACAGAAGGAAGGCAAGATGGGGGTGTGACCCTTATTGATCAGCTGCCGCCGGATGCCGACCCCGATGCCCTCTTCGAAGCCTTCTCCTCGTGGGCCGAGGAAACGGGGATCACTCTCTATCCGGCTCAGGAGGAGGCGCTGATCGAGGTGGTCTCCGGAGCCAACGTGATCCTGTCCACGCCCACCGGCTCCGGAAAGAGCCTGGTCGCGGCGGGCGCGCACTTCACGGCACTGGCCCAGGACAAGGTCACCTTCTACACGGCTCCGATCAAGGCGCTGGTGTCGGAGAAGTTCTTCGACCTGTGCAAGCTCTTCGGCACCGAGAACGTCGGCATGCTGACCGGTGACGCGTCCGTGAACTCCGACGCGCCGGTCATCTGCTGCACGGCCGAGGTCCTCGCGTCGATCGCGCTGCGGGACGGCAAGCACGCCGACATCGGCCAGGTCGTGATGGACGAGTTCCACTTCTACGCCGAGGGCGACCGCGGCTGGGCCTGGCAGATCCCGATCCTGGAGCTGCCGCAGGCCCAGTTCATCCTCATGTCCGCCACGCTCGGCGACGTCTCGATGTTCGAGAAGGACCTGACGCGCCGTACGGGACGCCCCACCTCCGTGGTCCGCTCCGCGACCCGCCCGGTCCCCCTGTCGTACGAGTACCGCCTGACGCCCATCACCGAGACGCTCACCGAGCTCCTGGAGACCAAGCAGGCGCCGGTCTACATCGTGCACTTCACGCAGGCACAGGCCGTCGAGCGCGCGCAGTCGCTGATGAGCATCAACATGTGCACCCGCGAGGAGAAGGACAAGATCGCCGAGCTGATCGGCAACTTCCGCTTCACCACCAAGTTCGGCCGCAACCTCTCGCGGTACGTGCGCCACGGCATCGGCGTGCACCACGCGGGCATGCTGCCCAAGTACCGGCGCCTCGTCGAGAAGCTGGCGCAGGCCGGCCTCCTGAAGGTCATCTGCGGCACGGACACGCTGGGCGTCGGCGTGAACGTCCCGATCCGCACGGTCCTCTTCACCGCCCTCACCAAGTACGACGGCACGCGCGTACGTACCCTGCGCGCCCGGGAGTTCCACCAGATCGCGGGCCGCGCGGGACGCGCGGGCTTCGACACGGCGGGCCTGGTCGTGGCGCAGGCGCCCGAGCACGTCATCGAGAACGAGAAGGCGCTGAACAAGGCGGGCGACGACCCGAAGAAGCGCCGCAAGGTGGTGCGCAAGAAGGCCCCCGAGGGCTTCGTGGGATGGACCGAGTCCGGCTTCGAGAAGCTCATCGCCTCCGAGCCCGAGCCGCTGACCTCCCGCTTCCGCGTCACGCACACCATGCTCCTGGCGGTGATCGCCCGCCCGGGCAACGCCTTCGAAGCGATGCGTCACCTCCTTGAGGACAACCACGAGCCGCGCAAGCAGCAGCTGCGGCACATCCGCCGCGCCATCGCCATCTACCGATCGCTGCTCGACGGCGGTGTGGTCGAGAAGCTCGACGAGCCGGACGCCTCGGGCCGCATCGTGCGTCTGACGGTCGACCTGCAGCAGGACTTCGCGCTCAACCAGCCCCTGTCGACGTTCGCCCTGGCCGCCTTCGACCTGCTCGACCAGGAGTCCCCCTCGTACGCCCTGGACATGGTGTCCGTCGTCGAGTCCACCCTGGACGACCCGCGCCAGATCCTCGCCGCCCAGCAGAACAAGGCGCGCGGCGAGGCCGTCGCGCTGATGAAGGCGGACGGCGTCGAGTACGAGGACCGCATGGAGCGGCTCCAGGACGTCACCTACCCCAAGCCCCTGGAGGAGCTGCTCTTCCACGCGTACAACACCTACAAGACGAGCCACCCGTGGGTCGGCGACCACCCGCTCTCGCCCAAGTCCGTGATCCGCGACATGTACGAACGGGCGCTGTCCTTCACGGAGTTCACGTCCTTCTACGAGCTCGCCCGCACCGAGGGGATCGTCCTTCGCTATCTCGCGAGCGCGTACAAGGCGCTTGAGCACACCATCCCGGACGATTTGAAGTCCGAGGACCTGGAGGACCTCATCGCCTGGCTCGGCGAGATGGTCCGTCAGGTCGACTCAAGCCTCCTCGACGAGTGGGAGCAGCTGGCCAACCCCGAGGTGATGACCGCCGAGGAGGCCCAGGAGCGCGCCGACCAGGTCAAGCCGGTCACCGCCAACGCCCGCGCCTTCCGCGTCCTGGTCCGCAACGCGCTCTTCCGCCGCGTCGAGCTCGCCGCGCTCGACCACGTCGAGGAGCTGGGCGAGCTGGACGCCGATTCCGGCTGGGACGCGGACGCCTGGGGCGCGGCCATGGACAAGTACTGGGACGAGTACGAGGACCTCGGCACCGGTCCCGACGCGCGCGGCCCCAAGCTGCTGCTCATCGAGGAAGACCCGGAGCACGGTCTGTGGCGCGTCCGGCAGACGTTCGCCGACCCGAACGGCGACCATGACTGGGGCATCAGCGCGGAGGTCGATCTCGCGGCCTCCGACGAGGAGGGCCGCGCCGTCGTCCGCGTCACGGACGTCGGCCAGCTCTGACCGCTGACCGCTGACCGCTGACCGCTGACCGCCCCGAGCTTCCCCCGGACAGGAGTCGAGGAACCGCCATGAACAACCCCGCCGACCGTCTTGTCGACGTGCTGGACCTGGAGCAGATCGAGGTCAACATCTTCCGTGGCCGCAGCCCGCAGGAGTCCCTGCAGCGGGTCTTCGGCGGGCAGGTCGCCGGGCAGGCCCTGGTGGCCGCGGGGCGCACCACCGAGGGCGAGCGCCCGGTGCACTCGCTGCACGCCTACTTCCTGCGGCCCGGCCGTCCCGGCGTACCGATCGTGTACCAGGTCGAGCGGGTGCGGGACGGGCGCTCCTTCACCACGCGCCGGGTGACCGCGGTCCAGCAGGGGCGCACCATCTTCAACCTCACGGCCTCCTTCCACCAGCCCGAGGAAGGAGCCTTCGAGCACCAGCTGCCGCCGCGCATCACGGCTCCCGACCCCGAGTCGCTGCCGACGGTCGTCGAGGAGATCACCGAGCATCTGGGCGAGCTCCCCGAGCAACTGGAGCGCATGGCCAGGCGCCAGCCCTTCGACATCCGTTACGTGGACCGGCTGCGCTGGACCGCCGAGGAGATCAAGGACGCAGAGCCGCGCAGCGCGGTCTGGATGCGCGCGGTCGGCCCGCTCGGCGACGACCCCCTCGTCCACACCTGCGCGCTGACGTACGCGAGCGACATGACGCTCCTGGACGCCGTCCGCATCCCGGTGGAACCCCTGTGGGGTCCGCGCGGCTTCGACATGGCCTCGCTGGACCACGCCATGTGGTTCCACCGTCCCTTCCGCGCGGACGAATGGTTCCTGTACGACCAGGAGTCGCCGATCGCGACGGGCGGCCGCGGTCTGGCACGCGGCCGCATCTACGACCTCGAGGGCAGGCTGCTGGTCTCCGTCGTCCAGGAGGGGCTCTTCCGGCCCTACGGTGAGCGCCACATGGACGGCCGGCCCTCCACGAGGGCGTGAGCGCTCGCCTCAGTCACGCTTGCCGACCGGTGGTACGGCCTGGCTCTCGCCCTCGGCATCGATGTGCGGGAGCAGCCGGTCCAGCCAACGCGGCGCCCACCAGGCGGATTTGCCCAGGAGTGTCATCACCGCGGGCACCAGCAGCAGACGGACCACGGTGGCGTCGATGAGCACGCTGGCCGCGAGGCCGAGCCCCAGCATCTTCACCACGATGTTGTCGCTGATGATGAACGCGGCGAAGACGCTCACCATGATCAGGGCGGCACAGGTGATGACCCGTGCGGTGATCTCCAGGGCGTGGGCGACACTCGCCCTGGCGTCCCGGGTGCGCTGCCACGCCTCGTGGACCCGGGACAGCAGGAAGATCTCGTAGTCCATGCTCAGACCGAAGACGATCGCGAACATCATCATCGGTACGTAGCTCTCGATCGGGACCTTGCCCGACACCCCGAGCGCCGGTCCGCCCCAGCCCCACTGGAAGACGGCCACCACGACCCCGTACGACGCGGCGATCGACAGGACGTTGAGCACCGCGGCCTTGACCGCGACGAGCAGGCCGCGGAACACGACGAGGATGACGAGGAAGGCGAGCGCCACCACCACCGCGATGATCAGCGGCAGCTTCTTGGAGACGATCTCCAGGAAGTCGGCCTGCGCGGCGGTCGTCCCCGTGACGTACGTGCTCGCCTTCGTCCCGGAGACCGCGTGCGGGAGCACGTCGTCGCTGAGGTTCTTGTGCAGGTCGGTGGTCCGCTCGTCCTGCGGGGCGGCCACGGAGTAGGCCGTGGAGATCAGGACGTCGCCGTCCGACGTGGCCGTGAGCGGCGTGATGGCGGCCGCGTCCGGCACATCGGTGAGGGCCTTCTGCGCCTGGCTCTTCAGTGCCGCCCTGTCCGACTGGGGTACGTCGCTCTGGTCGATGACGAGGGTCATCGGGCCGTTCGAGCCGGGGCCGAAGGCGGAGGACATCAGGTCGAAGGCGCGCCGGTCGGTGAAGGACTTCGGGTCGGCCCCGTCGCCGATGTGCCCGAGCTGGATGGAGAAGACCGGGACGGACAGGACGGCGAGCACGACGGCGCCGCCGACGAGGAACCACCAGGGCCGCCGCTCCACGCGCTGCGCGTAGCGATGCCAGCCGCCCTGATCCTTGGTCCCCGGGCCGGTGCTCGTCTCGGCGATCGGGGTCCGCACCCGCAGCGTGTCGATGCGGCGCCCGATCAGGCCGAGGAGGGCGGGCACCAGGGTCAGCGCCCCGAGCACCGCCGTGACGACGGTGACCGCGGCGGCCAGGCCCAGCTTGCCGATGAACGAGATCCCGGAGACCCACAGCCCGGACAGGGCGATGATCACCGTGCATCCGGAGACCAGGACCGCCCGGCCGCTGGTCGCCGTCGCGTGCCCCGCCGCCGTGACGGGGTCCTTGGTGAGGAGATTCTGCCGGTGGCGGGTGACCAGGAAGAGGGCGTAGTCGATCCCGACGCCGAGACCGATCATCGTGGCCAGCGTCGGTGACACGGTGGCGAAGGTGAAGGCGGCCGCGAGCAGGCCCAGGCAGGCAAGGCCGCACACCACGCTGACCAGCGCCGTCACCAGGGGCAGCAGTGCGGCGAGCACGCTGCCGAATCCGATGAGGAGGACCACGATCGCCACGCCGAAACCGATGGCCTCGCTCGTGCGGTCGTCCGCCTCGGGGCGGGCGAGCTCGCCCAGCGGGCCTCCGTACTCCACCTCCACACCGGCGGAACGCAGCGGCTGCACCGCCTTGTCGACGCCGTTGAGATAGTCGGCACCGAGGGTGGAGGGCTGTACGTCGAAGCGGACGGTGATGTAGCCCGTCTTGCCGTCGGAGGACAGCGGTCCCAGGTTCGGCGTCCCGGCGGGCTGCTGCTGTGCGGGCAGCGGGCTCTGCGCGGACAGCACGTGGGGAAGTTTCTGCAGACTGCTGACCGCCGAGCTGACCTGGTCGCTCTGGTCGCTGAGGGGCTTGGCCGCGTCGTGCAGGACGACCTGGGCGCTGTAGCCGCCGGCCGCGGGTTCGTGTGCCTTGAGTACGTCGAGGCCTTTCTGCGAGGCGGTGCCGGGCAGGGAGAAGTCGTCGGAGTACGCACCGCCGTAGGCGTGGTTGAGGACCTGCAGCCCGACCAGCGCGGCGAGCCACACCACGATGACGGTCACACAGTGGCGGGCGCACCACTGACCGATCCCGCGAAGCCGTCCGCGCCGGGGCCGGGAGGAACTCGGGCGGGAGGCATTCGGGCGGGAGGGTGAAGCGCCGGACCCCGCCGGTGAAGCGCCCGAGCCCGGCGGTGGGGTGCTCGGCCGTGGCTCGCTCGGCCCGTGTGGCACAGACATGCTTGCTCCCGGAGGCATAGGTCACTCCGGATTCAACGCAACGCCGGCACGCCCGGCACCCAGGGTCGGCGAAACGGGTGACGGCCCCTCGCTCCCCGCAGGAGGGGGCGTGAGGGGCCGCTTGCGCGCCTGGGCCGGGGCACCGGCTAGGCGGCTGGAAGCTTCACCTCACCTTGGTTGAGTACGCGTGGGTGGAAGTAGCAGGCCTGTATCTCGGCGTTGGTGTTGTTCCCCTTGAGCTGCTCCGACCAGATCATGAAGTACGACCAGCGGGTCTGGCTGTTGAGCAGCGCCGCGTTGGGGACCTTGCCCATCTCCGCGAGGGCGATCGGCTTGCTGCCCGCGATGCTCTGCAGTTGCTGGTAGTCGGAGGTGCTCGGGTAGTTCTTGTACCAGACGTCGAGCGAGGCGACATCGACGTAGCTGTTGCCCGGGTAGTAGTTGGCCCAGCCGCCCTCCGGGTTGTCCTGGACGTTCCACACCCAGATGAGGTTGTCCAGGCCCTTGCCCGCGAGGTAGTCGTGGGTGATCCGGTAGAGCTTGGCCCCGCCGTTGGCACCCGGACGCTTGCCCCACCAGTTCCACTGCTCGTTCATCTCGTGCAACGGCCGGAACAGCACGGGCACTCCGGCCGCCTTCAGCTGCTGCAAGTACGGGACGACCTCGTCGAGGCGGCGCTTCCAGGCGTTGTTCAGCGCCGTGCCGTCGGTGACGACCTGCGAGAACTGGGCGTCGGTGATGCGCGACTTGACGCCGCCCTCGAACTCGCAGGAGCTGCCCATCGTCGGCGGACAGACGTGCCAGGTCAGCGACACGAGTGAACCGTTGGCCCACTCCGTCTTCGCCTGGTCGATCACCCGCTGCCGGTTGGCGACGTCCTCGGCCCGGAACATCAGATCCCCGCCCCACAGGCCCGGGTACTGCCCGGTGACGTCCTTGACCTGCTGGGTGTACTGGCCCGGATTGCTCGCGGGCTCCTTGTTGTGCTGGCCGGACACGATGTTCGAACCCGAGACGGAACGCAGGTAGTTGATCACCTGCTGCTTGGAACTGCTCGGGAACGCCTGGGCGTCGGGGGTGAGGCACAGCGCAAGGAGCGCCGCCGCGAGGAACGCGGTGATGCGTTTTCTGTGCATGGGAAAGCCCCTCTGTCGGGGACGCGAGACCGGAGCGGCTCGCGGTCGAGCGCACACTCTGCCCATCGGAGACAACGTTGTCTAGATGCTTGTCTAATTAAGCAAAGGTTCAGTAATGCGCCATGGATGGGTTGATGTTCCACGGAAACGAAAACTGAACCGGTCTATGGACGAGGCCCCAATTCCTGTCTAGGTTGTGCGCCAGGTCATCAGCGGGCCACGTCAGGGCCGCCCGCAACTCCCCTGAAGGACAAGGCAGATGACACGCACAACCGCCACCGCCTTCGCCGCGGTCAAGTCAGCCCTCTTCCTGATGGAGCCCGCATGACGCAGCAGAGACTGACCATCCGGGATGTCGCGGCCCGCGCCGGGGTGTCGCGAGCGGCCGTGTCCCTGGCGTTCAACAACAAACCAGGAGTGTCGGAGGCGACACGCACCCGGATCATGGAGGTCGCCCGGTCGATGGGCTGGGAGCCGAATCGCTCGGCTCGGGCGCTCAACAAGCAGGGCACGGGCACGATCGGCCTCGCGATCAGCCGCCCCGCACGCCAACTCGGCCTCGAACCCTTCTACATGGAGTTCATCTCCGGCCTGGAGAGCGTCCTTTCCGACCAGTCCAGCGCCCTGCTCCTGCGCCTGGTGAAGAGCCTGGACGAGGAGATCGACCTGCAGCGCCACTGGTGGCGGTCGGGGCAGATCGCCGGCTCCGTCCTGGTCGACTTCCGTGAGCACGACCCCCGCGTCCCCGTCCTCTCGCAGCTCGGCATGCCCGTGGTCGCCGTAGCCCACCCCTCGCTGACGGGGCCGTTCACCTCGCTGTGGACCGACGACACCACGGCCGTCACCGAAGCAGTGCGCTATCTCGCGGCGTTGGGACACCGCTCCATCGCCCGGATCGGCGGCACCGCCGAGCTGGGACACAGCCTGATCCGCGGCGCCGCGTTCACCACGACCATGGCCGACCTCGGGCTGCCGCAAGGCCGTCAGCTGGCCACCGACTTCTCCGGAGAGGCGGGCGCCCGAGCAACGCGCTCGCTGCTCGCCGCGGCGGAGCGACCCACCGCGATCATCTACGACAACGACCTGATGGCCGTGGCCGGGCTGTCCGTCGCCGCCGAGATGGGCCTGCGGGTGCCCGCAGACATCTCCCTGCTCGCCTGGGACGACTCGCAGCTGTGCAAGCTGACCCACCCGACGCTCTCCGCGATGAGCCACGACATCCACGCCTTCGGGACGGATGTGGCCCGCTCCCTCTACGAGGTCCTGTCCGGCCGGCGCGTCGCGCCTCACCCGGTGCCCACACCCACCCTCACGCCACGAGGGTCCACGGGCCCGCCACCGAAACGCCTTTAGGCGACGCATCCACTTCCGGCAGAATGACATTGATGCCTCCGATCATTCGGTCAAGGCTCGGGACAAGGCAGAGAGAGGGACGGGGAATTGACAAAGGACGGGGACCTGGCCGCGCACCGCGACCGCCTGCTCGCCGAGGCCATCGGGCTGCGCGAGGACGGCCGCCGGGAGGAGGCCCGGGAACGACTGCTCGCCCTGTGCGCGCAGTTCCCCCTGGACGCGGAGGTGGCGTACCAGACCGCGTGGGTGCACGATTCACTCGGTCTGGAAGCCGAGGCCGTGCCGCACTACGTGCGCGCGGTCAAGGAGACGGGCCTGTCTCCCGACGATCGCCGGGGTGCGCTCCTGGGGCTGGGCAGCACCTACCGCGTCCTGGGCCGGTATCCGGAAGCGGTCACGACCTTGAGGGACGCGGCAGCCGAGTTCCCCGACGACGCCGCCCTCAAGACCTTCCTGGCCATGGCTCTCTACAACACCGGCCGGGCACACGACGCGATGGAGATCCTGCTGACCCTGCTCGCCACCACGAGCCAGGACCCGGACATCGCCACGTACCGCCGCGCGATCGAGCACTACGCCAAGGACCTCGACGCCACCATGTAGCGGCGCGATCCGCACGAGTCCTGCCTTCGCGCCCGAGCGGCCGTGTCTACGCTCCTCTGCGGCGCATCCACTTGAGCAGACCTCGTGGCTCCGACACCCGCTGACTCCTGCCTTCCTCGGGCAGCGCGGCGGGCTGAGCCTCGGGATGCGACGCGGGCTGTGGCGTGCGGTGCGTCGCGGGGTCGTGCGGGCGCGGTTCGGCAATCGGCTCTGGTTTCGGCGCGGGCCGTGGCGCCGGACGCAGGCCTCGGGCCTGGGAGAGACCGATGGTGAGGTTGGCCCGCAGCCAGCGGATCTCGTCCGGCTGGTCCGCGGTCATGATCTTGTGGATGATCCGTCCCGCCGGAGACTCCGGCACGCTTTGGCCGAAGGGGTCAGGCATGAGCTTTCGTACATAGGCGCGTTCGTACGGGTCCCGGATGATTTCCGCGATCTGGACCGGGTCGAGCAGTGAGGCCACGGCCGCGGCGCGCTCCCAGGGGTCGTCGGACTGGCGGAGCAGTGCTCCGGCATGGCGGCCCCGCCAGTTCCGTGCCCGCAGGTCGACGCCCGCCTCCATTTGAGCGCGGATCGTGCTGGGGGCTCGGCCGGTGAGCAGGCTGGCGTTGACCTCGGATTCGGCGAAGTGCTTCAGCTCTTCCGCCAGATATAGCCAGACCACTGCTCGATAGCGGTTGAGATAGAACTTCACCGGGGTGACGAAGCCTGCGCGTGTGAGCCGGGTGAACCGGGCCGTGGAGATGCCCATGAGTGCCGCGCCCTCAGTGGTCCCCACGGCTCTGATGCGCTCGAGCCACGCCGCCGGGAAGCCGTCCCCGGCGCGGACGCGCTCGATCTCCTCGCGTGTGACGCGGCGGCGCCCACCGGCCGTGTCGGCGACGGTGCGGATGCGTCCCAGCATCACGGCGAGCTCGAACTCGCCGCGCTTCAATCCCAGTTCTCGTGCCGCTCGGCTCTGCGCGACCGAGGTCTGCGCTGTCGTGGCGGCGGTCTCGATGGTTTCCTGCGTGATCGTGTGACCTGTCATGGTGGCTCTCCCCCGTGAGGCGTCTTTGCTCTCGGGAAGACCGTAGCGCGATCAACGCGATCCGCGCCGAGCCTGTGGATAACTCTCGACGCGACGACGTTTCAGCAGGTCAGAGGGTGGATCAGAGATCTACGACCGGTGTCCGCTCCGGCTGCCTGGCGCCTACGGCGAGGTGCTCGCCGACACGGTTGACGAGGAGTGTCATCTCGTACGCGACCTGGCCGATGTCCGCCTCCGCGGAACTGAGGACGCACAGACAACTGCCGTCGCCCGCCGCCGTCACGAACAGCACCGCGTCGTCGAACTCGATCATCGTCTGGCGCACGCTGCCCGCACGGAAATGCCGCCCTGAGCCCTTGGCCAAGCTGTGCAGACCCGACGAGACCGCGGCCAGGTGCTCCGCGTCCTCGCGCTTGAGTTCCGAGCTCGCGCCGGTCACCAGGCCGTCGTTGGACAGCACCAGCGCGTGCCGTACGGGCTCCATGCGCTTGGTCAAGTCGTCGAGCAGCCAACCGAGGCCCGTGTTCTGCACCATGTTCCCGTCTCCCCGCCTTCTGTTCCCCCTGGCTGAAGGAACTGACCTGCCAGCCTTCCCCACCATCGGCCCTCCGGCAAGCATGATGAGGACATGGCACAGAAGATGACCGAGGACCAGTGGCGGGCTTTCGTCTCACAGGGCACCCGTACCGGCAAGCTGTCGACCGTCCGGGCGGACGGCAGCCCCCATATCGCACCGATCTGGTTCTTGTTGGACGGGGACGAGTTGGTGTTCAACACCGGGGCAGAGACCGTCAAGGGGCGGAATCTGGCGCGAGACGGGCGTGTCGCCCTTTGTGTGGACGACGACAGGCCTCCCTTCACGTTCGTGATCCTGCAGGGGCAGGCGCGGCTGAGCGACGATCTCGACGAGGTGCGGCACTGGGCCACCCGGCTCGGCGCCCGCTACATGGGCGAAGGGCGTGCCGAGGAGTTCGGGGAGCGCAATGGCGTGCCCGGTGAGCTGCTCGTGCGCGTCAAGATCGACAAGGTGATCGCGCAGGGCGCGGTCGCCGACGACTGACGTTCTCTCGACGCCCGATCTCAGCCCACCGTGTCGAGCAGCCGGGCGGTATGCATCCGCCCGGCGTACTCGACCAGGCGTATCAGCACCTCCTTTCCCGAATCGCGGTCCCGTGCGTCGCACAGCACCACAGGGGTGCCGCGGTCGAGGTCCAGGGCCCGTGACACTTCGTGCGCACCGTACGTACGCGCGGCCGCGAAGCAGTTGACGGCCACCACGAACGGGATGTGCCGGTGCTCGAAGTAGTCGACGGCGGGGAAGCAGTCCTCGAGCCGCCGGGTGTCCGCGAGGACGACGGCTCCGAGCGCGCCCTGGGACAGCTCGTCCCACAGGAACCAGAAACGGTCTTGCCCCGGCGTACCGAAGAGGTACAGCGACAGGCCGGACCTGATGGTGATGCGGCCGAAGTCCATGGCGACGGTCGTCGTGGTCTTGCGGTCGACTCCGCCGGTGTCGTCCACCGACTGGCCCGCCTCACTGAGGATTTCCTCGGTGCGCAGCGGGCGTATCTCGCTGACCGCGCCGACCAGGGTGGTCTTGCCCACCCCGAAGCCGCCCGCGACCAGAATCTTCAACGCCATGGCGGTCGTGTCGCCGCCGTCGGCGTCAGAGTGCTCGGAGCCCATCGATCACCTCTCGCAGGATCTTCTCGTCGGGTAGCTGTGCGGGTGGCACGGGTTGGTTCACCTTCACGCAGCCCATTTCCAGCAGGTCGCCGAGCAGTACCCTGACCACCCCCACGGGCAGATCGGCTTCGGCCGCCAGTTCGGCCACCGACTGGGTCTCGGTGCGGCACAGTTCGATGAGCGACCGGTGTTCCGGGCCGAGCGCGGTGTCGTCCCCGGGGCTCGGTGCGTTCGCGTCCAGTGCGACGAGTGCGATCAGGTCGAAGCGCACTCCGCTGGGGCCCGGTCGGGTCCGCCCGCCGGTCATCGCGTAGGGACGGACCAGGGGTCCGGCCTCGTTGTCGTACCACTGGCTGCCCGCGTCGCGCGGGGCGGCGCTCTTGTCCTCGGTCATCCGCGTCGGCCGCCCTGTTTCATCCGACGGCCGGCGGCTGCGCCGCGAAGCGCGGCGGGGTGTGCAGATGCTCGCCCACGCGTTTGACCAGGCGTGCCATCTCGTAGGCGACGAGGCCGATGTCGGCGGTCACGGAGCTGAGCACGGCGAGGCATGAGCCGTCGCCCGCCGCTGCCACGAACAGGAAGCCGTCGTCCATCTCCACCATGGTCTGGCGCACTCCCCCGGCTCCGAAGTGCCGGCCCGCGCCCTTGGCGAGGCTGTGGAACCCGGAGGCGACCGCGGCGAGGTGTTCGGCGTCCTCGCGGTTGAGGGCGGTCGAGGCGCCGACGGCGAGTCCGTCGTTGGAGAGCACCACGGCGTGCCGCACCTCTCCGACGCGCAGCACCAAGTCATCGAGCAGCCAGTCGAGTTCGCCGGTCCTGCCGGCGGTGATGCTCTGATCCTGGATCATGCCTGGTCTCCTTCGGTGCTGTCACTGGCCGGGGCCGGCCCTGGGATGTCCGGGACCGCGCCGACGATGCCCGGCCTGCGGCCGCCGCCGCGGGCCCAGCCGTCGCGGTAGGCGGACATGCGGTCCCGTACGTCTTCGGGGCTGCGTTCGGTGTCTTCTCGGACGCTCACGGATCCGGCTGCCACGTCGTGCGGGCGCTCGCGCAGCTGGGGGGCCAGGCTGGCCTGACGTACCCGGCGCGGGAGATCGTCCGAGGGCCCTGGGGCGGCCTCGGGTTCCGTCGCCGGCGGCTTGTGCGGGCGCAGGGCCGTGACGCCCGGGGGTGTCTTGGGCGGAGCGTCCGTCGAGGGAGCCAACGCGGGGCGGGCGGCCGGGGCCGGCACCGAGGTGCCGTTCAGCGGGGCGGCGTCGGGCACGCGTGCGTGCGCGTTCAGTTGGCGGTCACGTTCCATGGTGTGATCTCCGGGACTCTCCGGCGTGGTGCTCTGCAGTAGTGCGGTGGGCAGGAGGACGACGGCGGTGGTGCCGCCGTACGGGGACGTGCGCAGGTGCACCTTGATTCCGTGTCGCGCGGCGAGCCTGCTGACGACGAAGAGCCCCAGTTGGTCGCTGTCGAAGAGATCGAGTGCTTCGGACTGTTCGATGCGGCGGTTGGCCTCGGCCAGGGCCTCCGCGCCCATGCCAAGACCCCGGTCCTCGATCTCCAGGGCGTAGCCGTTGCCGACCGGTTCGCCGTTGACGCGCACCTTGGTGTGGGGCGGCGAGAACTGGGCGGCGTTCTCGACGAGTTCGGCCAGGAGGTGGGTGAGGTCGGCGACGGCTGTCCCGAGGACCGCGGCGGCGGGCAGCTGTCGGACCTCCACGCGCGCGTAGTCCTCGACTTCGGAGACGGCCGCTCGGACCACGTTCGTCAGGGACACGGGCAGGCGCCAGGCGCGCCCCGGTGCGGCACCGGAGAGGATGATCAGGCTCTCGGCATGTCGCCTCATGCGGGTGGTGAGGTGGTCGAGCCGGAAGAGGTCACTGAGTTCGTTCGGGTCGTCCGCCCTGCGCTCCATGCCGTCGAGCAGGTTGAGCTGGCGGTGGACGAGGACCTGGCTCCTGCGGGCTAGGTTGACGAAGACGCCCGAGATTCCGCTGGCGAGTTCGGCGCGCTCGATGGCGGCGTGGAGGGCCGCCCGGTGCACCGTGCCGAGCGCTTCGTAGACCTGTCCCGTCTCGTCCTCCGCGGGCGGTCCCGGGGGTGCTTCGGCGTGGATGTCGATCTCCTCGCCGGCGCGCAGCCTCCGCATGGCGTGCGGAAGTTTGTGGCGGGCGATCTCCAGGGCGCCGTTGCGCAGGCTCACCAATTCGACGACCAGGCCGCGCCCGATGCGTACGGAGATGACCAGTGAGGTGGCCACGGCCACGAGCCCGAGCAGCACGGCGGCACCTGCCGGTGTGAGCAGTCCGCTGGTCAAGGGGTCGGCCCGGCCGTCGCGGTCGGCGCGCGCGGCGATCGTGCGCAGCTCGTCGCGTACCGCCGCGTGGGAGTTGTCCCACTTGGCGGCCGAAGCCGCTTCGGCGGCCTTGCGGCCCGGTGGCGCGAGGAGCACCTTGTCCTCCAAGGCGCGTACGTCGGCGTACGCGCTCCCCTCCGTGAGGTCCTGCCAGGCTGCTCGTTCGGCACCGCGCAGATCCGCGACCGCCGCCTCGGTCAGGGTGCGCCGGGTGTCGACGGCTCCGGTGAACTGCCGCAGTCGCTCACCGTCGAGGGTGCCGTCGAGCCGGGCGCTGGCCAGGACGACGTCCTCGCGGGCCAGCATCTCGGCGGCCCGGGCGAATTCGAGCAGCACGCGCGCGTCGGAGCCGAGTTCGGCGTCCTGGACGCCGGTGAGCGCGCCGCCGACCCCGAAGGCGGCCGAGATGGTCTTGGTGTACTGGCCGTAGGTCGCGTCCCAGCCCGTGCGGCCGTCGATCACGTCGGCCCGCAGGGAACTCAGGCCCTCGGCGGCGGTGACGAAGGACGCGAGCCTGCTTGCCACGCCGGTGGGCAGGTCGGCACCGTCGGCGACCGTCCCGTCCTCGCCGCGGCGCAGCTTCGCGACCGCGCGGTCCGTGCGTTCCGCGCGCCGGTTGAGTTCGCTGCCGCCGTCGGGTGCGGGCCGGGTCGCGTAGCGCACCGCTGTCACACGCTCTGCCTGCAGTGCGGCGATGGCCGAGTCGACGGGGCCACGCACCTCTGTGTCGACGCGCTGCAACTGCCGTAGGTGCGCCACGTCTTGGGCCGTGCTGACCGTGGCGTACCCCCACAGTCCGATCAGGGAGACGACCGGCACCATCAGCAGGCAGACGATCTTGGCTCGTACGGTGCGAGGGCGTGGCCACCACGTGCGGTCTCGCGACGCCTGGGCCTTCGGCGGGCCGGGTTCCGAGGGGGCTTTCGTGTCGGGCCGTTCGTCGGCGGGCGGTCCCGCGTGCGCGCGTCGACCGCGCGCCGGGGCGCCGGTCCGCGGCGGCGCTGCGCCGTCGGCCGGGTCAGGGGTCCTACGGGGGGTAGGCATGGCCTCCTCGCTCGGAGAGATTTCGGGGTGTGTCCGCCCGTCCGTGACCGGCCCGGATGCGCCGCTATCCGGCGGCACCCTCCACCGGCCGTTGGGCCGCCACGGAGGCCTCGCGCTCATCCGAGGTCGGGGAGAGCGCGACAAACGCCGAGGTCAGGAAGAGATAGGACCCGAGGCCGACCGCCAGGGGGAAGATGAACTGCATGGTGGTCGCGCCGGCCAGCGCGGCGCCGGATTCGGTGACCCGCACGCTCACGGCCAGCATGCCGGTGTAGTGCATGCTGCTCACCGCGCCGCCCATAACAAGTGAGGCGACGGCGACGGCAAGAGGTGACTTGATGTTGAGCGCCGCCCACAGGGCCGCGGTCGCGGCGACGACGGCGATCACCACGGAGAGACCGACCAGCACGGGGTCGTAGCGCACGTTGCCGTGCAGCCGCAGCGCGGCCATGCCCAGGTAGTGCATGGACGCCACGCCGAGCCCGGTGGTCAGCCCGCCGAGCGCGAGCGCGCGTCCGCGGTGACGGCCGTAGCCGACGGCGAAGACCCCGACTCCGACGACGGCCATCGCCACGACGAGGCTCAGGATGGTCAGGGGCACGTTGTAGTGGATCTCCGTGCCGGTGACCCCGAAGCCGAGCATGGCCACGAAGTGCATCGTCCAGATGCCCGCGCCGATGGCGGAGGCCGCGGTGATGAGCCAGTTGCGGCGCAATGTACCCGTGGCGCCGAGCGCACGGACGGTGCAGCGCAGCCCGAGAGCGGCGCCGATACAGGCCATCACGTACGACAGCACGGGGGTCAGCCAGCCGAAGGTGGCGTGGTCCAGGTGTCCCATGGCCCCGGGACGCTAGTCCGAACAGGGGCGCACAACGGGGGCGCAGTTCGAAAGGTGTTGGAATATGACTGAGAGAGGGCCCTGAACGATCGCGTGACGCTCGAACGTGTGCCCCCGACGCGCATGCCGGTCGTTGAGCAATCATGGCCACATGAGCGATGACCACACGCGCGTCCGTGACTTCTTCTCCGCCCGAGCAGCAGACTGGGACAGCCGCTTCCCCGACGACGGCCCCGCCTATCGGGCCGCCGCGGCCGAGCTCGGCCTGCGCCCCGGCGGCCGTGTCCTCGACGCCGGGTGCGGCACCGGACGCGCACTGCCCGCGCTCAGGGACGCCGTGGGGCCCTCGGGAGTCGTGCTCGGGATCGATCTGACGCCCGCCATGCTGGAGGCCGCCACACGGGCGGGCAGGGACCGCGCAGGGCGACTCCTGCTCGCGGACGTGTCCCGGCTTCCGGTGCGCGACGCGTCTCTCGATGCCGTGTTCGGCGCGGGCCTGATCTCCCACCTCGCCCATCCGACCGAGGACCTGCGGGAGTTGAGGCGTGTCGTGCGTCCCGGAGGGATCCTCGCCCTTTTCCATCCCATCGGCCGGGCGGCGCTCGCGGCGCGGCAGGGCCGCCAGATCACGCAGGACGATCTGCGCGCCGAGGCGAACCTCCGCCCGTTGCTCACCGGCGCCGGTTGGCGGCTGACCTCCTACGTCGACGAGGACGCGCGCTTCCTCGCCCTGGCCGTACGAGAGGACTAGGCCTTGGCCGTACGAGGGGACTAGGACGACCGTGGCGTCGGACTGTCACCCGCGTCCGGCGATGACCGAGGCGAACGCCTGCGGGTTGTCGAACATGACGTTGTGCCCCGCCTCCGGCACGGTCACGACCTGCACCCCGGATGCCGTCAGCTCCTCCGCCCCCGGGAGTTCCCCGCTCCGCGCGCCCTGCAAGTAGACACGCTCGACCGGCAGTTCCATGAGCATCGCGCGCATCGTCGGCCGCGTCCCCCTCACCAGTGCCGTCGCGCTGCGGTGCAGGGCGCGGGGGTCGGCAAGCCGCATGGTCGCCGCCCACAGGGGGCCGACCTTGTCGAGCACGCGCGCGTGGCCGTGGGCGACGTAATCCTCCTCTTCGTAGGCCGCGATGCCGCTGCTGCCCTCTGTCACGGCAGGGTTGGGGTCGAGGTTCGCCTCGGTCAGCACCAGCCGGGACACCAGGTCGCCGCGTCGGTGCGCGAGCACGATGGCGACGGAGCCGCCCATGCTGTGCGCGACGATCTCCGCGCCGGTCACCTCGGCCGCGTCCAACACCGCGGCCAGGGCGTCCGCGTGGTCCTCCAGGGAGTACCCGAAGTCCGCCGGGCGGTCACTGATGCCGTGGCCCGGCAGGTCGACGAAGAGCGACCGGCGTCCGCTCAGCTCGGCCCGGGCCGCGATGTGGGCGTGGTAGACCGACGACGCCGCGCCGAGCCCGTGCACGTACACCCGGGCCGGGTCGGACCCTTCGCTCTCCGTCCAGCGGACACAGCTGCCCTGCGCGTCGAACCGTGCCTGTCGCATCGCCACTCCCTGACTCGTCCCACTCCTACTCCGGGAGGACAATACATCGTCACCGATGTATTGCGTGTGAGAGGTACAGCGCCGGTGCGGCAGAATGCACGGCATGCTCGAACTGGCCATCCTCGGATTCCTCTACGAAGCGCCCCTGCACGGCTATGAGCTGCGCAAGCGCATCACCGCCCTGACCGGCCACGTGCGCCCCGTCGCGGAGAGCACCCTGTATCCCGCCATCAAACGGCTGGAGAAGGCCGGACTGCTGGCCCGTGAGACACAGCCCGGCTCCGTGGCGGCCCCCCGCCATGTCCTGGACCTCACCGCGGAAGGCAGGAGCGAGCTGCGTCGCAGGCTCACGCAGCCGCAGCAAGGCGACATCACCGACGAGAACCGCTGGTTCACGGTCCTCGCCTTTCTCCGCCACGTCGACGACAAAGCGGCACAGGCGGCGGTCCTCGAACGCCGTCTGGCCTTCCTCGAGGAGCCGGCCAGCTTCTTCTACGACGGCGAGCGCCCGCTGCGCGCCGAGGAACTGGACGATCCGTTCCGCCGCGGAATCCTCACCATCGCCCGCGCGACGAGCCGTGCCGAACTCGCCTGGTTGCACGCGACGTTGAGCTCACTGCGCTGAGGTGGCCTCCGACCCGCCACCGTGCGGCACCGGACAGCCTCGGACGCCGGGCATGGGGAAGGTACCGAGCTCGCCGACCCGGTACCCCTGCGGGTAACCCTTGATCTCCCAGTTCTGCCGGGCGTAATGCGGTGCGGTGCGAGGCGACATCAGGCGCACGGCCCGGCCACGCAAGCGCACCACGCGCCTGACCAGCGTGCGGGTGGCGGCGCTCGGCGGTTCATAGCGGAAGGCACGCAGGAGGGGCTCGTCGAGCAGGGCGATGGTCGAGGCGCGCAACAAGGGCGCCAGCGGGCGCGGGTACCAGGAGGCCATGAGGTCGAGGGTCGCGTCGGAGACCTTGCGCGCACCCTCGTCCCACGCGAAGTGCGCCTCTTCGTAGGCGTCGAGACACTTCTCGAAGGCTTCGTAGGAGTCCGGGATGTCCTGGATCCCCATGTGCCGCCCCAAGGTGCGGTAGTAGACGGCCGCCGCGGTCATCTCGTGGCGCGACAGCTTGCGCCAGCCGTAGGCGTCGATCCAGCGCTTGGGCATCACCACGAACGTGCACAGCACATAGCGCATGTCTTCATTGCTGATGTCGTAGCTACGGTGCATCTGGTTGATGCGGCGGATCGCAGTGCGGCCCTCTTCCGTGCCGAAGCCGTGCTCCACGACGGTGTCCAGGAGCAGGGCCGTGTCGTCGTACCGCTTCTGCGTACGGTCCGTCAGTTCGGCGGTCTCGGCGAGCAGCCGTCCGATGCCGGGAACGGCGTAGGTGCGGTAGAGCGCGAGCTCCAGAGCGCGGGTGTAGTCCCAGGGGAACTCGTACGTCGCGGTGAGCCGGTAGATCGTCAGGGCGTCCTTCTCCGGATCGAGACGCCGAATCTCCTTGAGCCGGTCGTAACGCTTCACCGCACGGCCCCCCTTCTGTCGTCGGAGCTCCAACTCTACGTTGGGGTACAACAGATGAGTGATCATCAGCGGCAACCACAACCGGGGGAAGGTGGCCCACATGTTCGACAAACTCCGCAAGCTGTGGCGCACGGACGAAGCTGTGCGCGGCAAGGAGGAGCGGCGCCGCCCGCACAACCTCTTCGAGGCGGCTGCCGTCTACGTGGCCGCGTCCGCCGACGACGATCAGGACCGGGCGGACGAAGCCGCGGGCTGGGTGTCGCCGGAGGCCTTGTCCTTCGGGGTCAGTGAACTCGCCTGCCGAGCGGTCATCGCGCTCGCCCGGGAACGCGACGAGTCGCCGGCGGTCGTGGCGCGTACGCTCCTCGGCCTGCCTGCCGCCTGACGTCCGTGTGCGTGGGATCGGGGCAGGCCAGTGCCTCATGGAAGGGGGTGCCTGTCTCGGCCGCGTGCGCGAGGCGCTCTCGGACCTCGCGCGGGGTGCGAGGGCGATAGCCGGGGCCGTCGCCGCAGCAGCCCTGCCGGAAGCGGAGTCCGGACAGCAGGACCGCGCCCAAGGCACGCCAGGCCGCTGTGTCGCGGCGCTTGGGCACGGCGAGCGCCGATCCCGCGTTGAGCATCTGGCCCCCGCATCGCGGGCAGATGTCGGCGCGCACGCGGCCGTAGTCGGCCGACTTCTTGAAAGAAGCACGGCACGGCAGACAGATGTAGTGCGTACTGGCTCCGGGCATGACACGCACCCTAGGCGACCGGCGCGGGCGCACACGAGTGAGTTTCGCGGCGCCCGCGAGCACCCTTCCTGGTCACGCGCCCCTCGACGATCAACCGGACCTGTGGTTAGGGTGCGCCGACAGATGAAGCGATGGGGAGGCTGGCATGGCCGGAACGGACGACGCTGTCGCCGCCGAGGACGACGCGCTGTACGTGCTGACCGCGGTGCTGCTGACACCCGCGAAGTTCCCGAGTGTGCTCGGTGACGACTATCCGGAGGCATGCGCGGCCCTGGGACTCGCGCCCCTCGCCACCGGCTACGGTCTGGTGCTCGGTCAGGATGGTGCGGGCGCCCGGTGGACCGTCGTCGTCGACGACGTCTCTCTCGTGGCCGTCGCCATCGCCTCCTGGGACTGCGGCATGGAGTACGACCTGTCGCCCGACGAGCGTACGGTGGTCGCCGCACTGCCCGGCTGGCCGCTGGCGGTCGCCGTAGCGGCGCCCCACGTGCCCGCTCCGCACGATCCCGATCCCGAGCCCGAGGACGGGGACCAGAAGCCGCTCTCACCTCCGCAGTCCGACACCTGGGGTCCTGCTCAGCGCCGGCTGGGCGCCGACGAGATCGCGCTCCAGTGGGCGGCGTGGCGCGAGCAGATCGACGACGCCGACTTCCTGGCCGACAGCGCCGATGACGACGCCGCCCCCGGGAGCGGCGAAGGCCCCGCGGCCGATACCGGTACCGATGCTGCCGGCGAGGCTGAGGCCGCTCAGGCTCCCCTCACCGGTGTGCGTCGCGTGCTGGCCGAAGCGCGGGCGTATGTGAGCACCCCGCCGCCGCTGGGTCGCGTGCGCTCCTCGTTCGCCTCCGGCGAGGCGCGCATTCTTCGTGCCGACGGTCCTGGCTGGTCGATGGTCGCCAGGACCGACGACATCGCGTTCGTGCTTCTCGACGAGGAGCCGGGCGAGGTGCTGCCGGTGGGCCGCGGTCCCGAGCTTCCCGCGCTGCTCGACGCACTCGACAAGATGGCCGTGCGCCCCACCTGATCGCCCCGAGCCTCTGTTCACCCCGAGCCTCCTGTTCACCCCGGTCCTCTGACCGGGGTGAACCTCCGGGGCGCGCGCTTCGTCAGCGGTTCTGCTCGGTGGCGAGGACGAACGCGCCCATCGCGGTGTCGTGGTCCGCGTGTTCGCGCAGCGCCACCAGTTCGGCGCGCCAGGCCTCGTCCCACGAGGTCGCCCGGCCGCCGGTCCGCACCAGCGCGAGGGCCATCACCCCGGCCACCGGGGTCCCTCGCTCGCGCAGCAGACGGGCGGCCGCGAGCAGGCCCGCACGCGCGCGTGGCGTCGGGACGTCGAGATGCAACGCGCTCGCAAGGGGCAGCCGTTCGGGACGTTCCTCCACCAGCTCCAGCAGACGCTCCCAGCGCGCCGCGCCAAGTCGGCCGTGGCGCACGGCGGCCAGGGCCGTGTCCCAGGTCAAAGCCGCCGCTTCGGGGTAGAGGCCGACATCACGCAGCGACAGGGCCAAGGTGTCGGCGACGAGGAGCGCCTGTCCAGAGCCTCGACGTACGCGCACGGCCTCGGCGAGGCCGGACAGTCGGCGGAGCGCGTCAGCGCGCGTCTGCGGGTCCGACGTGCCTGCAAGGTCCTGCAGCCGCTGGATGACGCTCTTCAGGATGGGCTCGCCGACCGGGCCCGGAGGGAACCAGGCCAACTGCTGTGCGGCCGCGTCCCACTCCCGTCGACTGCGCCCCGGGTCCGCGGCGATGTCGGCGACGGCCCTCATGGCGTCGGCCGATCGGGGTGTGAACCAGGCGGGAAGGGCGCGGCACGCGGCGACCACGGTCTCTTCGTCGCCGTCCCTCACCAAGCGGGCCAGGAAGTCCGCGTAGGCCTCTCCGGCGGATTCGTTCACGAGCCCCACGCCCGCGTGGATCACCGCTTCCCGTACGGCGGGTTGGTCCGCCGCCCGGGCCAGGCGGTCCGCGATGGCGGGGCGGTCGATCGCGGCAAGGAGATGGCGGGCCACCACGGCGCGTACGTCGCGGTGTTGCCGCGGCGCGTCCCAGGCCGCCACCAGAGCGTCGAACGCCGCGTCCCCGGTCAGCGCGCCAAGGGCGCGGACGGCTTCCTTGCGGGAGCCGACAGGGGTGTCCGCCGCGCAGGCCACCGGGCCGAGCAGGGTGACCGCCTCCGGGTCCGGAACCACCGCCAGGAGCCGGCGTACGGATGCCATGGCGGCCCGTCCCCGCACGCCGCCCGTCGCGGCGTGCCGCAACAGGGTGCCCAGCAGAGGCTCGTCGGCGGGCGGTGCGCCCTCGCAGGCCGTACCAAGGACCTCACCCAACGCGCCGAGCGCCGCCGCGGCGACGGGTTGCGGCGCTGATTCCGCGAGTGCGGTCAGCAGCGCGGTCTCGCGTACCTGAGCTGCCGCGTCGGCACGGGTGCGCATAGGAGCCAGCTCGTCGGCCGCCACGCGCGCGTGGTGCTGGTCCCACGCGCGCCGTTGCGCCGGCAGCCAGCGGCCGGTGACGCCTGTGTGCAGCCCGGCGGCCCAGGCGGCGGCGCGGGGGCGCACGCGGCCTGTGAGCCCGTCCCGGGCGGCGAGCAGCACCGAGTCCAGCAGGTCGGTGCGTCGGGTGACGACCGTGCGCAGGATGAGCGGCACCGACGCGAACGATGCGTCATGGCCGATCAGTTCGGCACTGCGCCGCTCCCGCAGTTCCACCGGGCCCGCCCAGGCGGCCGCCGCGCGGGCGGCGATCTCCGGGTCGTCGGACTCCAGCGCCGTGGCACGCACCAGAGCGTCGAGTTGCGGCAGCGCGGTGAGGTGCGGCGCGAGGAGTTCCGCGAGGGCGGTGCGAAGGCCGGGAGGCGCCGGTGTGCCCTGCGAGGTGGCGGACCAGACGGCACGCGCCGCTTCCTCGCTGATGCGTAGCGGCGAGACGGTGTTGCGGGAGCGCGGGTCGGACACGACGTGGCAGAGCAGTTCCACCGCGTAGGCCGCGCGAGGGAACCTGCCGGTCGCCGCGGCGCTCTCGGCGGCGCGGCGGAGCAGTTGTTCCGCCGCGGCCAGGGTGGGGGTGGTCGAGTCGCGGGACTGGACGGTGGTCAGTGCCGCGTCACGCAGGACCCGGTCGGGCAGCGCCGCGAGCAGACGTGGGGGCGCCCCGGCGAGTTGCCGCAGAGCGGCCCCGCGTACCTCGTCTTGGTCGTGCCAGGCCCGCTCGCAGTCTTCCGCGATCCGCGCGAACTGCTCCGGTTCGCCTTGGAGTTCCGCGCAGGCGAGCAGCGCGGGCCAGGCCATCTGGCGCTGGTGGGCGCGGTGCTGCCCGGCCATCTCGCGCAGCACCGGTTCTCCCAGGGCGAGCGGGAGGCCGACGGCAAGGCGGCTCACTGTCCACTCGCGACGTGAGAAGCGTTCCACCAAGGGCATGACGAGCTCCGCCCTGTCGGCCGGCTCCAGGGCCGCGAGTGTGGCCATGGGCAGGCTCCGCAGCGAGCGGGGCCGGGCGGTGCGTTCCTCGACGAGGCGGCGGCGTTCCGGTGCGGGCAGCATGGCCACCAGGCCGTCGGGCTCGGTGCCGTGGCGTTCCGGCCATCGGTGTCGTGGCTGCGTTACGGGGCAGCGGCGGGCGAGTTCCAGCAATTCCCCGGGCGGGAGCGCGTGCAGGGCTCGTCGGGTGGCGGGCGGCAGTGCTCCGGCGGAGATCCGCAGTTCACGGGGAGAGCCGTCCTGTTCGGGCGGGGCTGCGCGCAGGATCTCAAGGACTCTGGAGGGGTAACGCAGCAGCGTTCGGGCCGCTCGCGGGGTCAGGAGATCGGGGGCGTGTGCCAGGAGCAGCAGTCCGGCCTCCGGATCGCGTTGCGCGGCCACGCTCGCGATCGCTCGGCTGCGGCCCACGAAGCGATGGCGGTCGCGATGGGCGCGGCTCTCGCCACGGGTGACGAGCAGCTGGGCCACGGCGAGTGGCGCGGTGCGGGTCAGCGCGCTCAGGACGCCGACAGGTGGATCGAGGCGGGTCAGCCATGCTGCGACCGTCTCGGCGGGGCATGCGGGCAGCAGGTGAGCGGCGTCCTGTGCGCCGAACCGTTCTTGGACCGCGGGCAGCAGGCGTGCGGCGAGGGCGCTCCGGCGGCTCAGGCGCAGGACGCGGTAGGTCTCGCGGCGTGCCGCCGCGATGTCACTCAACGCGAGCTGTTCCAGGGCCGTTTCCGGCACGGGAAGCCGGATGGACGCCGAGAGTGCACGGCGGCGCAGAAGGGGATCGGCGAGTGCTTCGGCGATGGTGGTGAGGTCGCGCCTGGCCACGGCCAGGAAGAGGGCGGTGTGCCGTTCGTCAGGGGTGCCGGCGGCGAGGGCCGCGCGGAGTGTGGCGTACGCGTCTTCGGTGAGCGCCCGGGCGTAACGGGCGAGGGCGCTCATGCGGGCCGGGAAGGGCAGTGGGTCGAAGTGAGCCGTCAGCCAGGCCGATGTCAGCGGCGCGGGAGTGGGCTGCGGCGGGAGGAACGGCGTCTGCGACGCCTCGTGTGCGGCCATCAGCGATCACCGTGGGATCGCTGGGCCTCCTTTCGGGAAGTCATGTGCGCCATGATCACCGGGCGGCTGCCGGGGACGCAAGGGGTTTTCCGCTCGCGGTGCCGCGCTGGGCGGGGCCGCGAGCGGAGAAGCCGTCAGCCGCTGCTCGCCGGGCGACTTCTCACCGGTGCGTCGCCCGCAGAGGGGTGCCGGATCAGCGCCCGAGTTCCTTGCGCGAGACACGGCGCAGCCTGCGCCGCTGTCCGGGGTCGAGGGTCAGATAGGCCGCGGCCGGGACTCCGAGCACGATCAGGAAGGCGGCCCACCAGGGCAGCCAGATCAGCAGGATGAGTCCGGCCGCCACGCCTCCTGCGGCGATCTTCGCGTTCTTCGACATGTGTGTCGCCTCCTTCGCGGCTGCTGCCGCTCTCTGTCTTGAGAAACGGGCTCGGGCCGTTCACGGTTCCAGACCGCTCCCCTGATAGACCCCTGAGGAGCGACCCTGACGTAACCCTGAGCCGTGTCGCGTGGCTACTCCACCCGCAGCGGCTCGCCGACCTCGTACATGTGGCGCAGCACCTGCCGGTAGGAGTCGATGAATCCGGCCTCCGTGTACGGCATGCCCAGCTCGGCGCAGTGGGCTCGGACCAGGGGCTGGGCGCGCCGCAGGCTGGGTCGGGGCATGCTCGGGAACAGGTGGTGCTCGATCTGGTAGTTGAGTCCGCCCAGGAACCAGTCGGTCAGCGCGCTGCCCCGGATGTTGCGCGAGGTGAGGACTTGGCGGCTGAGGTGACCCCAGCGTTCCCCGTCGGGGTCGGGCATCTCCATGCCCTTGTGGTTGGGCGCGAAGGCCAGACCGAGGTGCAGGCCGAAGAGCGCCTGATGGATGGCGGCGAAGGCGAGGGCGTGCCCCAACGGCATGGTGACGAGCAGCAGCGTCACGTAGCCGATGAGGTGGGCCACCAGGAGAAAGCCTTCGAGCAGCCTTTCGCGAGGGGCCTGGCGGCGCAGGTCCTGGAAGCCGTAGATCTTCATGGCGATGCCCTGGAGCAGCGTCAGCGGGAAGAACAGCCAGGCCTGGTTGCGGGTGAGCCAGCGCCGGAATCCCACGCGGACCTTGGCCTGTTTGCTCGTCCAGACGAGGACGTCCGCGGCGACGTCGGGGTCCTTCTCGATGTGGTTGGGGTTGGCGTGATGGCGGTTGTGTTTGTCGTTCCACCAGGCCGAGCTCATGCCGAGAAGGAGGTTGCCGTGGATGAGTCCGATGGCGCGGCTCACGCCGCGGTCGCCGGTGATCTGGGAGTGCCCGGCGTCATGGCCTATGAACGCTGTACGGGCACACAGTGCGGCGAGGACGGGCGCGAGGAGCAGCACCCACCAGGACCCGCCGACGAGGAACATGCCCGTCGCCACGGCGGCCAGGGCCCCGGCGTTGATCGCGATGGTGCGGGCGTACCAGCCGGTGCGGCGACCCAGGAGCCCCTGCTCCTTGACGGTGCGCAGGAGAGGCGCGAAATCGCTCCCGGCGGGCTGCCTCGTGGTGGTGCCTGGGGAACGTTCCGCGACTGCTGCGGCGGCCTGGGACATGGTGAGGTCTCCGGTCTCTGACTGGATCGGGCTGGCGTGACCCAACGTATGAGCCCGTGACCTGCGACAACCATGGCGCTTTCACCCGTCTCGGGAGGGGGACAGCACCGCCCGGAAGGGGGGCTAGCTACACCTTTGACACTCCGTGACGTGGATCACCCCGCGATCACTCACGTGCGAGGTCCGACGTGTTGTACTCTCGGCCGCTCCACTCCCAGTAGTCAAGTTTGAGGAATGCGCCATCGCCGTGCCCAGGCCCTCTGCCGCGTCACCTTCCGAGATCTCTGAACTGTCCCGCTGTTCCGTCCTGTTCGTCTCCGCCGACCCGGCACGCGCCGGCCGGGTCGCGTTCTGGCACCCCGCGGGGGGTGCGCCCCCCGCCTGCTCCGCGGGCACCGTCGAGGAACTGGCCATCGCGGTACCCGGTGATGAGGGAGCCCAGCTCAGCGACGTATCGGCGACCGTGCTTCCGATGCGCGCGGCGCTGCCCGTCCTGACACGCGCGCGTGCCTCGGCGGGCGTGCACCCGACGGCCGCGTTCTGGGGCACAGCGGGCCTGCTCGCGCTGCAACTCGCCGCGCGCGGACTGCTGCTGCCCGGACTGACGCCGAGCGATCACGACGCATGGCGCTCAGGCCCCCTGGGCGCCGACGACCTGCGACGCCTGCGCGACCTCGCCGCGGCCATGCCCCCCGAAGCGCACGCCCTTCCGCTGGAGGGCGGCTCCGAACCTTTGCGGCTGCCCGAACCCGAGCGGCTGCTGCGCCAGTTCCTGGACGCGGTGGCCGACACACTGCCCCGCACCCCCGCCGCGTCGCTGGCAGCGGGCGCCGCCCCCTTCGCCTCGCCACAGCCCCAACACATCCCCGAACAGCGTCCCTGGGCCGCCGATGTCGCCGCCGGGCACGACGCCGGCGTACGGATCTCCCTGCGCGTCGAAGTGCCGGGCCTAATGTCCGACACCCCCGACGGAACCCGGTTGCCCTTCCGCGCCGTACTGCAACTGCACAGTGTCAGCGACCCCTCGCTCGTCGCGGACGCCGCCGAGGCATGGGCCGGCTCCGGCGCGTCGGGGCAGGCTTTCGGGGCTCGGTCACGGATGGACGCCCTGCTCGCGCTGCGACGCGCCACGCGCGCGTGGCCGCCGCTGGCCCCGCTGCTCTCGGCCACCGTCCCCGATGCGATCGAGCTCGCCGACGAAGAAGTCACCTCGCTCCTGGGCGAGGGCTCCCGCATGCTCGCCACCGCGGGTGTCGAGGTGCACTGGCCCAGGGAGCTGGCGCGCAATCTGACCGCCCGTGCGGTCATCGGCCCGCCCGACGACGACGCCAAGGACCCCGACAAGCCCTCGTCGGACACGCCGTCGTACCTCTCCGCCGACGCGTTGCTCGCCTTCAACTGGCGGTTCGCGCTGGGTGACCAGCAGCTCTCCCGCGCTGAACTCGACCAACTCGCCGAATCCAACCGCCCCGTGGTGCGCCTGCGCGACCAGTGGGTGCTCATCGACCCCGAAGAGGCCCGGCGCGCTCGCGCGCACCAGGACCACAAGGTCACCCCGATCGACGCCCTGAGCGCCGTCCTGACGGGCACCACCGAACTGGCCGGGCAGCGGGTGGACGTCCAGCCGACCGGCTGGCTCGCCACGCTGCGCGAACGCCTCGCGGACCCCGAGGGCATGGAGCCCGTCGGCCAGCCCGAAGCGCTCGCCGCGAACCTGCGCGACTACCAGCTGCGCGGCCTGAACTGGCTGGCCCGGATGACGTCCCTGGGCCTGGGCGGCTGCCTCGCGGACGACATGGGCCTCGGCAAGACGATCACACTCATCTCCCTGCATCTGCACCGGCAGACCCACGACGAGACTGCGGGGCCCACCCTTGTCGTGTGCCCCACCTCCCTCATGGGCAACTGGCAGCGCGAGATCGAGAAGTTCGCCCCCGGTACTCCCGTCCGCCGCTTCCACGGCTCCCGGCGCAGCCTGGAGGGCCTGGCCGACGGGGAGTTCGTGCTCACCACGTACGGCACGATGCGGCTCGACGCGGACAGCCTGGCGCACACCTCCTGGGGCATGGTCGTCGCCGACGAGGCCCAGCACGTCAAGAATCCCTACTCGGCCACCGCCAAGCAGCTGCGCACCATCGGCGCACGCGCGCGCGTGGCGCTCACCGGCACGCCCGTGGAGAACAACCTCTCCGAACTATGGGCCATCCTCGACTGGACGACACCGGGCCTGCTCGGCAAGCTCGGCACCTTCCGCACCCGCTACGCCCAGGCCGTCGAGAGCGGCACGGATCCGGCAGCCGCCGAGCGGCTCGGCCAGCTCGTACGCCCCTTCCTGCTGCGCAGGCGCAAGTCCGACCCGGGCATCGCACCCGAACTGCCGCCCAAGACGGAGACCGACCGCGCCGTGTCCCTCACCACGGAGCAGACGGGGCTCTACGAAGCCGTGGTGCGCGAGACTCTCGCCGAGATCTCCGGCGCCGACGGCTTCACCCGACGCGGCCTGATCGTCAAGCTGCTCACCGGTCTCAAGCAGATCTGCAACCACCCCGCGCAGTACCTCAAGGAGGACAAGCCGCGGATCGAGGGCCGTTCCGGAAAGCTGGAACTCCTCGACGAACTGCTCGACACGATCCTCTCCGAAGACGCGAGCGTGCTCATCTTCACGCAGTACGTCCAGATGGCGCGCCTCATCGAGCAGCACCTGGCTGCCCGGGGCACCCCGTCGCAGTTCCTGCACGGCGGCACACCCATCGCGGCACGCGAGGCGATGGTGGAGCGCTTCCAGGGCGGTGAAGTCCCGGTCTTCCTGCTGTCGTTGAAGGCGGCGGGGACCGGTCTGAACCTGACGCGGGCCGAGCATGTCGTGCACTACGACCGCTGGTGGAACCCCGCCGTCGAGGCGCAGGCCACCGACCGGGCGTACCGCATCGGGCAGACGCAGCCGGTGCAGGTGCACCGGCTGATCGCGGAGGGGACGATCGAGGACCGCATCGCCGACATGCTGCTGCGCAAGCGGGAGTTGGCGGACGCGGTGCTCGGTTCCGGCGAGGCGGCGCTGACGGAACTCACCGACGCCGAGCTGTCGGATCTGGTGGAGCTGCGAGGGGGGACTCGATGAGCGACGACATGTACGACGAGCAGAACGACGAAACGCGCGGGGGCAGCGGTCACGGGGAGGGCGCGTCCGGACACGAGCGCACCTTCGCCGCCCTGCCGGCCACACACGGCCGGGGGTTCGCGCAGAGCTGGTGGGGTCAGGCCTGGCTCAAGTCCCTTGAGGACACGGCCCTGGACCTGCAGCAGTTGAAGGCCGGACGCCGGTTCGCGCGCGCGGGGGCCGTGGGCGCGGTCTCGGTGCGCCCCGGCCGGATCACCGCCGTCGTCCAGGACCGCGACGGCACCCCGCGCCGCTCCGACGTGCTGCTGCAGCGGCTGAGCGAGGACGAGTGGGACCGCTTCCTGGGCATGGCCGTCGAGCGGGCCGGGCACATCGCGGCACTGCTCGACCGTGAGATGCCGCCGCACCTGGTGGAGGACGCCGCGGCAGCCGGGGTCGAACTCCTGCCCGGCATCGGCGACCTGGAGCCCGAGTGCGACTGCGACGCGTGGGACCACTGCGGGCACACCGCCGCGCTCTGCTACCAGGTGGCCCGGCTGCTCGACCAGGATCCGTTCGTGCTCTTCCTGATGCGCGGCCGTGCCGAACGCGAGCTGCTGGACGAGTTGCAGGTACGCAGCGTGGCGCACGCGGAGGTCGAGGAGGCGTCCGGCGAGGAGCAGAAGGGGGCCCAGGAGGGCGTGGACGCCGATGAGGCGTACGCGGAGGGAGCCATCCTGCCCCCGCTGCCCGAACTGCCTCCGCTGCCGCCTGAGCCGGGCCTGCCGCCTTCGCTCGACACCGAGGAGGAGCCCGCGCCCGGCCTCGATGTGGCCGCGCTCGAATTCCTGGCGGCGCAGGCGGCCGTGGAGGCGCACCGGATGCTGGCCGAAGCGCTCTCCCCCGGTCACCAGAGCCATCCGGTCGAGGAGGAGTTGACGCCGGACGAGGACGCCGTCCATCTCGCCCTCTCGGCACCCGCGCCGGTGGCCGCGCGCCTCGCGACCGCCGCCGGCCGCGGCAAGGACGGCCTCGCGCTGGCCGTACGGGCCTGGGAGTACGGCGGCCCGGCAGCGCTGGCCGTTCTGGAGGAGGAGTGGACTCCGGCGGCGGACGCGCTGGCACGCGCGCGTGCGGCGCTGGAGGCGGCCTGGGACGACGAGGAGCGCCCGCAGCTGCGCGCCGCCCGCAATCGCTGGACGGTGGTCGGCAGCGATGCCCAGCTGCGGCACGGCGCCGACGGCCGCTGGTGGCCCTACCGCAAGGAGCGCGGCCGCTGGACCCCGGCGGGCCCCGCGGCCCACGATCCGGCGACGGCCCTGGCCGTGGTGACCGGCGGCGAATAGGCCGGGCAGGTTCGGTGCGGGTCTTTCACGGGCCCGCACCGGGCGTTCCTTTCGCAACCCCGCACCGGACCCGAGCGTGCACGCCGGTCCACCACGTCATGAACCGCGGCGTCCACCGGCGTATTCACGCCGCTCGCGTGCGCGCCGGGAACACCGGCGCGAGCACTCCCCCTGGCCAGCGATTGAGCGCGGGCATGACATCCGCGACGGTGAATCACATCGGTTCAGGGGGTGCTGACCGCGACTGGACTCCCCCGTTCCGCAGGGCCCCGGAGTGCCGGAACACGTCAGCGCGATCCAGGCGAAGGGGGGCGACCAGGGCCAGGTGCCCAACTGCCGCTGACCGGCCCGTGCAGGACGACGGCGCTTCCCGCCCCTCGCGGGAGGCGCCGTCAGTGTGCCCCCTCACGTTCACCTCTCTGCCTCCCTGTGTTCGCGGCGACGGCGAAGTCTGATCGCTGTCACCGAACACTTGCGCCCCAGGAGGCACCCATGTCCCCGCACTCCGCCCGAAAGCGTCGCGTCCACCGTTCCGTCGCCGCGGGTGTGCCGATAGCCGTGCTCGCCGCGATCGCGGTGACCGGGACGGCAACGGGCGCCCAGACCGGCGGCAAGGAGAAGGCGCCTCGGACCACCTCGACGGCGACTCTCGGGGAGGTTCCCCTGAAGACGTTCAGCAACTCCCTGATGCCCGGCACGGTCAGCGACGACCGCGGTGTGAAGCTCGGCGGCATAGGCAGCGACATCTATCCGGCGGGCCGCAAGGGCGAGTTCTGGACGGTCACCGATCGCGGGCCCAACGGACAGATCAAGGTGGACGGCAAGAAGCGTCGCACTTTCCCAGTGCCCGGCTTCGATCCGGCGATCGTGAAGATCCGCGTCTCCGGTGACACCGTGAAGGTCATCGACGCGCTCCCGCTGACGACCTCCTCCGGGAAGCCCGTCACCGGCCTGCCCAACCAGGAGGGCCGCGATGAGGCGCCGTACACCTACGACGCGAAGACGGCACTGACCTACGACCCGAACGGCCTCGACACCGAGGGGATCGTGCGGGCGCACGACGGCAGCTTCTGGCTGGTCGACGAGTACGGCCCTTCGCTGGTCCACGTCTCCGCGCGCGGGAAGGTGCTCAAGCGCTATGTCCCCGAGGGTCTCAAGTTGTCGGGCGCCGATTACCCGGTCGCCGAGGCGCTTCCGGGCATTTTGCTGCACCGCAAGGGCAACCGTGGCTTCGAGGGGCTCGCGCAACTCCCGGGCGGTGACCTGGTGATGGCGGTCCAGAGCCCCCTGTCCCTGCCGGACGAGGACGCGGGCGACGCGTCGCGGACGACGCGGCTGCTGCGCTTCTCGCCGAAGAAGCAGGCGGTCACCGCGGAGTACGCCTACCGCTTCGACGCGGTGGGTGTCGTCGACCCGGGCGAGGACGACACGTCCGAGCTGAAGATCTCCTCCGTGGTGGCCGTCGGCCGTGACCGGCTCATGGTGGAGGAGCGCACCGACAAGGCCGCGCGACTGCACACGGTGACGCTCGACCGCGAGTCCGACATCCTCCGCGAGCGGTGGGACGACGACACCACGAAGCCCTCCCTGGAGCAGCTCGATGATCCGGCGGCCTCCGGAGTGCCCGTCCTGAAGAAGCGTCTGCTGGTCGACCTGGGCCGCGTCGACGGCGTACCCGACAAGATCGAAGGTGTGGCCCGCGTGAACGGCCACACGCTCGCCCTGATCAATGACAACGACTTCGGGATGACGGACGGGGCGCAGGCGTTCGACGAGGAGGGCCGGCTCGTGGACAGCGGTGTGGAGACCACGGTGACGTACGTGCGGCTGCCGAAGGGCATCTGAGGCTCCGGCCTCATGTGCGACGCATTGCTCAGGACGCCGGTTCGATGACGCTCACCTTCAGGAAGTAGTAGGGCACTTCGTGATCCGCGCGTGAGGGCACCAGGGAGTCCAGGCCGCTCGGCAGTTCGCTGGGCAACTCCGACGGCAGGCCGCTCGGCAGGTTCGACGGGGCCTCCGTCGGCACCTCTGTCGGCACTCCCGACGGCAGCTCCGAGGGGATCTGTGACGGGATGCTCAGTGATGGCTTGGGCTTGCCGCCCGAGCTCTCGCTGCTCTCGGAGGGGCCCTTCTTGTCGCTCGAGCCGTCACCGCCGGTGACCATCAGGACCACCGCCACGACGGCTCCGATCGCGACGATCACCACGAGCAGGATGAGCATCCCGCCCCTTCGGCCGGACGGCCCGCCCGGCGGCGGAGCCGGCGGCCACCCGTCCCCTCCAGGAGGCACACCGCCGCCGCCCGCGGGAGGCCACCCTCCGCCGTCCGGGGGCGGGCCGAATCCGGCACCCGGCGGCGGCCCGTACCCTCCCCCGGGCGGTCCGAAGCCCCCATCTCCCGGAGGGGGCGGGTCACCCGGCGGAGGGGGAGGCGGCGGCGGTACGGGCGGCATGGCCATACCGTCAAGAGTCGCCTCGAAAGGGTCAAGACGCGACCCCTGCGCGCGAGTTGATACCTGCCGAGTGAGAACGGAGCTGGAGCCTCCGCTCAGCCCCGCGCCCCCAGCAGGTGATCCATGGCCAGCTGGTCGAGGTACTCGAAGGCCATGCCACGGTCTGCCGCCGCCGTCACGTCGAAGTCCTCGAAAGCACCACGGTCGGCGAGCAGCCCGGCCAGACCGTCCTCGGCGGTCGGCAGGGACAGCTCGTCCAGGCGGGACGCCCGCAAGGCATCCTGGACCTCCGGGTCGGCGCGGAACGCGGCCGCACGCTCACGAAGGATCAGGTAGTTGCGCATGCAGCCCGCAGCCGACGCCCACACGCCGCTGTAGTCCTCCGTGCGCGGCGGCTTGAAGTCGAAGTGCCGCGGCCCTTCGTAACCGCCCCTCTCCAGGAGGTCGACCAGCCAGAAGGCGCTGCGCACGTCGCCCGCCCCGAAGCGCAGGTCCTGGTCGTACTTGATGCCGGTCTGGCCGTTGAGGTCGATGTGGAAGAGCTTGCCCGCCCACAATGCCTGGGCGATGGAGTGCGGGAAGTTGAGGCCCGCCATCTGCTCGTGGCCCACTTCGGGGTTGACGCCGAACAGTTCGGAACGCTCCAGGCGCTCGATGAAGGCGAGGGCGTGCCCGACGGTGGGCAGCAGGATGTCGCCGCGCGGCTCGTTCGGCTTGGGCTCGATCGCGAAGCGCAGGTCGTACCCCTGCTCCGTCACATAGTCGCCGAGCAGGTCGAAGGCCTCCTTCATGCGGTCGAGAGCGACGCGCACGTCCTTCGCCCCACCGGATTCCGCGCCTTCCCGGCCGCCCCACGCGACGTAGGTGTGGGCGCCCAGTTCCACCGCGAGGTCGATGTTGCGGATGGTCTTGCGCAGCGCGAAGCGGCGTACGTCGCGGTCGTTGGCGGTGAAGCCCCCGTCCTTGAAGACGGGGTGCGTGAACAGGTTCGTGGTCGCCATCGGCACCACGAGGCCGGTCGCGTCGAGCGCCTGCTGGAAGCGCTTGATGTGCGACTCGCGCTCGGTGTCCGACGCTCCGAAGGGGATCAGGTCGTCGTCGTGGAAGGTCACTCCGTAGGCGCCCAGTTCGGCCAGTTGCCGCACGGAGTCGGCCGGGTCGATGGCCGCCCTCGTCGCGTCGCCGAACGGGTCCCTCCCCTGCCAGCCGACGGTCCACAGGCCGAAGGTGAACTTGTCCTCAGGAGTGGGCTGGTACGTCATGTGCGGCTCCCTTGATGACTGGTGCACGGCGGTGAGGCCGATTCGGGCACGGCTGCGCGCCCGCTCATGTGCGGCTGCCGCGACTATTTCGTCATGGCACTTAACAAATTAGTATCCGAAGGCATCCCTGGGAAGGTCGGACGGAAAGAAGTCCGGGCGCACCCGGAAAGAGCCGCGGGAACGGAGACCCCCGATGTCATCAGCGCCAGCAGCCGACGGACCCCTCGTCGTCGGCGTGGACAGCTCCACGCAGTCCACCAAGGTCCTGGTCGTCGACGCCGCCACGGGCAGGGTGGTGGCAAGCGGTCAGGCACCGCACAGCGTCAGCTCCGGCGCCGCCCGCGAGAGCGACCCCGAGGACTGGTGGAACGCCCTGTGCGCGGCCCTCGACCAGTGCGGCGCCGCGGCACGCGAAGCCGCCGCGGTGTCGGTCGGCGGCCAGCAGCACGGACTCGTCACGCTGGACGCACGGTCCAGGCCGGTACGGCCGGCACTGCTGTGGAACGACGTGCGCTCGGCGGCGCAGGCCCGCACTCTGGTCGACCGCCTGGGCGGCCCCAAGACGTGGGCCGAGCGCGTGGGCAGCGTGCCGGGGCCCTCCTTCACGGTGACCAAGTGGGCCTGGCTCGCCGAGCACGAACCCGAGGCCGCCCGCGCCACCGCAGCCGTGCGGCTCCCCCACGACTACCTCACCGAACGCCTCACGGGGAGCGGCACGACCGACCGCGGCGACGTCTCCGGTACGGGGTGGTGGGCATCGGCGACGGAGGCGTACGACGAGGAGATCCTGGGGCTCGTGGGCCTTGATCCCCAGCTGCTGCCGCGCGTGGTCCGGCCCGGCGAGGTCGCGGGCACCGTGCGCGGGAGCGGCGAACTTCCCTTCTCCAAGGGCACGCTGGTCGCCCCCGGGACCGGCGACAACGCGGCGGCGGCGCTCGGGCTCGGCCTGCGCCCCGGCACCCCGGTGCTGAGCCTGGGGACCTCGGGCACCGTGTACGCGGTCTCCACGCGCCGCCAGGTGGATCCGACCGGCACGGTGGCCGGCTTCGCCGACGCGCGCGGCGACTGGCTGCCGCTGGCCTGCACCCTCAACTGCACCCTGGCCGTGGACCGGGTGGCCGCGCTGCTGAGCCTCGACCGTGAGGCGGTGGAGCCCGGCGGCGCCGTCACCCTGCTGCCCTATCTCGACGGCGAGCGCACCCCCGACCTGCCGCACGCCTCGGGGCTGCTGCACGGCCTTCGCCACGACACGACTCCGGGACAGCTGCTGCAGGCCGCCTACGACGGGGCCGTGCACTCGCTGCTCGGCGCCCTCGATCTGGTCCTGGACGCGGCCGCGGACCGCTCGGCTCCGTTGCTGCTCATCGGCGGCGGGGCGCGGGGCAGGGCCTGGCAGGACACCGTGCGGCGACTGTCCGGACGGGCCGTTCAGGTGCCCGAGGCCAAGGAGCTGGTCGCGCTCGGTGCCGCCGCCCAGGCAGCGGGCCTCCTCACGGGCGAGGACCCGGCGGCCGTCGCCCGCCGATGGGGCACGGCCGAGGGGCCCGTGCTGCCGCCCGTGGAGCGGGACGAATCGGCGCTCGCGCGGATCGCCGGGGTAGTCTCCGACGCGGCGCCGCTGCTCGGCGCCGGGGGCCACCAGGACGCACGGCCATGAGGACGGAAGAACAGGGACTGACGGGGGCATGACCGCACCACCACACGACGCGCGCCGGGGCACGTCCGGAACTCCGCTGCCCGACACCCAGCAGGGGATGCGCCGCCGCAACCTCTCGCGCGTCCTGCACGCCGTCGCGGCGCACGGGCCGCTGTCCCGTGCCGCCGTGGCCACCCGGATCGGTCTGACGCGGGCCGCCGTCTCCACCCTGGTGGACGAGTTGATCCGCTCCGGGCTCCTGGACGAGCTGGGCCCCGAGCGCCCCGGGAAGGTGGGGCGCCCCGGCTCCGCGCTCGCGGTGAGCCGAAGCGGCCCCGCCGGCATCGGCGCCGAGGTGGGCGTCGACCACCTCGCCGTGTGCGCGGTCGACCTGCGCGGAGAGGTACGCGCGCGTGCCGTGCGACAGGGAGACAATCGGGGACGCGCCCCGCAACCCGTCATCAACGAACTCGTCGCGCTGGTACGGCAGGTGACCGAGGAGGCGGGTGAGGCAGGGCTGCGCCCTGCGGGACTGGCCCTCGCCGTCCCTGGCCTGGTCGCCCGCGGCACAGGGGTGGCGGTGCGCGCCCCCAACCTCGACTGGCACGACGTCGACCTCGGCGCCCTACTGCCGGGCGGGCTGCCGCTGACGGTGGACAACGAGGCCAACTTCGGAGCGCTGGCCGAGCTGTGGCTCGGCGACGAGGCGCCCCAGGACTTCCTGCACGTGTCGGCGGAGATCGGCATCGGAGCCGCGTTGGTCGTCGACGGGGGACTGCTGCGCGGGACGCGCGGCTTCGCGGGTGAGTTGGGACACGTGCCGGTCTGGCCGGACGGCCCGCCGTGCCCGTGCGGCGGGCGCGGCTGCCTGGAGCAGTACGCGGGCGAGGAAGCGGTGTGGCGTGCGGCGGGTCTTGATCCGGGCACGGACCGCGTCGGCCTGCTGGCGGAGCGCGCCGCGCAGGGTGACGAGAACGTACGAAAGGCGCTGCGAGGTGCGGGGGCCGCACTGGGCATCGCGCTCACCGGTGCGGTGAATCTGCTGGATCCGCGTTCGGTGGTGCTCGGCGGTGCCCTGTCCCGGCTCGCGCCGTGGCTGCTGCCCTCCTTGGAGGGTGAGTTGGGGCGCCGTACGGCGGGCACGGCCTGCGCTGTCACGGTTTCCGGGCTTGGCTCCGACGGTCCGTTGCTGGGGGCGGCGCACTCGGTGGTACGTGCGGTCCTGGATGACCCGGCGGGGGTGACACCGTAGGGGCGCCCGTCCGCTAACCCCCCTCTACGTAGATCTCGTTTGTTGCGGGCCGCCTCCCTGTCAGCGCCACTTCGCTCCCCCTACGAAGTGGACGTCGTACTTGTCGTGCAGCTCGTCCATGCTGTCCCAGGCCGCCTCGCCTCTCGCGATGCGACCCAACTGCCGGAAATACTCAAACCGTTCGATCCCTGGGGTGAGAACGGCAAAGAACTCCGCCGGGCCTTCGGCCGTCGCTCCGAAGGCGTGCACCGTGCCGGGTGGCACCACGATGAGACCACCCTTGCCGACCGCGGTGAGCACGCCGTCGATCAGAAACTCCATGGTGCCGTCGAGCACATGGAAGAGCTCGGTGGACAAACGGTGGTGATGCGGGCGGGTCCCGTCGGCGCCGGCGGGCAGGGCGAGCCGATTGGCCCCCAGTAGTCCGCCGGTCGCACGGCTGTCCTCCAGCAACCGGAACCGGCCCCCGCCGGGCAGGGCCACTTCCTCCGCGTCTCGCGCGTGGACGATCAGGGCGTGCGGGTCGTGGGACATGTCGTACTCCTTCGGGCGCTGTGCCTGCTCGTGAGGCACCAGTCCACCGCGGGAACACGGCGCGTCCAAGAAGCTGTTCATGAAGGCAGTGATCACTTGAGCCGATGAATGTGCTCGCGTGGACCGGATGCGGGAGGAGCGCGGACGCATGGAGCTTCGGCAGCTGGAGTACTTCGTGGCGGTCGCGGACGAGGGCGGTTTTGGCCGGGCGGCCGTGCGGCTGCACGTCGTACAGGCCTCGGTGAGCCAGCAGGTCGGGCGTCTGGAGCGCGAGTTGGGCCTGCGCCTGTTCGACAGGACCACCCGCCGCGTGGGGCTCACAGCGGCCGGGGAGCGATTGCTGCCGGAGGCGAGGGTCGCGCTCGCCGCCGCAGCCCGCGTGAGCCATGTGGCCGACGAGATCGTCTCCGGCGGAGAAGGCGTGTTGCGTCTCGGCACTGCCCGAGCGTTCGCGGGTCGCGTGCATCCGGCCCTCGATCTGTTGGCGGAACGCGTCCCGGGGCTGCGGGTCCGGCTGCTTCAGGAGGCTCGTGAGCGGCGTATCGAGGCGCTACGGAGCGGGGAGGTGGATGCCGCGCTCGTCCGAGGCGACGGTCCGCTGCCGGGGCTTTCGGTGACGCCGGTCTGGGACGATCCGCTGATCGTCGCACTGCCCGCCACGCATCCGCTGGCGGCCTTGCCCCGCTTCGAGCCCGCCGATCTCGCGGGCCTGCCGCTGCGGTTGGCGCCACGGGACCACAACCCGGCGTTTCACGATCTGGTGACGGGGCTGATGAGGCGTGCGGGCATCGACGTGCCGTTCGGCCCGCCGTTCACCACCTTGCAGGAGACTCTGGCGGCGATCGCCGCGGACTCGGCGAGCGGCGCGCCCTCCTGGACCGTCTTCGACCTCGTGGGCGCTCTTCCCCCGGCCCGGCGTATCGCCTTCGGGCCGCTGCTCGGCGCGCGCTCAGCCGTCGGCCTTGCCGTGCGGCCGGGGCCGCTGTCCCTCGCGACGCGTCATCTGCTCGACGCCTTGGAGGCCACGCGTGCGCAGTAAGTACTGGGCCCGGCCCCCGAGGATGGCGGGACTTGAGTCTCCAGTAGGGGGAGACATGAAGGTGGGGCCATGAACGGCGACACGCTCCACTCGATCGGTGATCTGGCACGGCGGACCGGGCTGTCGGTCAAGACCGTCCGGTTCTACTCCGACGCCGGGATCGTGCCGCCCGCCGACCGCAGCCCGGCCGGCTACCGCCTGTACGGCACCGACGCCGTCGCCCGCCTCGATCTCGTACGCACCCTGCGCGAGCTGGGCCTCGACCTGCCCACCATCAGGAAGGTCGTCGACCGGGAGGTCTCGCTCCCCGAGGTGGCAGCGGCGCACGCGGACGCGCTGGAGGTGCAGATCAAAGTGCTGCGCCTGCGGCGCGCGGTCCTGAGAGCGGTGGCCAAGCGCGGCTCAACCCCTGAGGAGTTGGATCTCATGCACAAGCTGGCCAAGCTCTCCGAGGAAGAACGCAATCGCCTGATCGACGACTTCCTGGGCACCGTCTTCGACGGTCTGGACGACCACCCCGCCTTCGCGGCGGTCGCCCGCTCCCTCACGCCCGAGCTGCCCGACAACCCCGATGCCGAGCAGGTCGAGGCCTGGGTGGAGCTGGCCGAGCTGTTCCAGGATCCCGGCTTCCGTTCCACGATGCAGGGCATGGCCAGAGATCTGGCGACCGACCGGGCCCCGGACAACCTCACCGGTCTGCCGCGCATCCTCGCCGAGGCCGCTCGCTCGCAGGTCGTGCCGGCCCTGGCGGCAGGCACCGATCCGGCCTCGCCCGAGGCAGAACCGATCGTCACGGCGCTCGCCGGGCACTACGCCCACATCCTCGGCCTCCCCGACGACACCGCCCTCCGCCGACGCCTGGTGTCCCGCCTGCTGACCATGGACGACCCCCGGCGGGATCGCTACCTGCTGCTGCTCGCGGTCATCAACGGATGGCCCGCGCCCGAAAGCCTGGCGCCCGTACTCGACTGGACCATCCGGGCCCTGCGTGCCCGACTCCCCCGGTAGTGGGCCGGACGGGCTCGATCCGCACCGACCCACACGAGGCAGCCGACGCAACACCCCGGCGTTTCCTCGCCGGCTACCGGGATCTGATGGACGTACCCGGCTCCTGGCGGCTCGCCGTGATCGGCCTGACGTCGAAACTCCCGCCGAGCATGGTCGGCCTGAGCCTGCTGCTCCTGGTCGGCCGAGACCACTCCTACGGGGCCGCGGGGCTCGCGGTGAGCGCCTTGGCAGTCGGCCAGGGGTCCACTGCTCCCCCGCGCGGCCGGCTCATCGACCGCCATGCACCGCGCCCGGTCCTGCTGGGTCTTCTGGCCGCTCACCTGACGGCCGTTCTCCTGCTGCTCGTGGTGGTGCGTGCCGGCGGGTCCGTCGCCGCGATCCTCGCGCTCGCCGCGGCATTGGGGGCGAGCGCGCCCCCCGTCGCCGTCATGATGCGCCCGGCCTGGCATCGCTCCACGCGCGGCTCCCGGGGCAGTTCACCTGGCGGTCCACCGGAGGGCGCTCTGCTGGCCACGGCGATGGCTCTCGACTCGTCGATGATGGGCGCCGCACTGGTCACCGGACCTGTGCTCGCCAGTTGGCTGAGCCTGTCGATCTCGCCGGTGGCGCCGTTCGTGGTCGTGGTGCTGCTGACGGCCGCTTCCATCGGCCTCCTGACCAACACGCCGGGCCCGTCGCCAGGCCCCGCCCGGCCCGGACGCCGGCTCGGCCCCCTGACATCCGCTCCTCTGCGGCGCCTGCTGGCCGCTGACGCCCTCTTCGTCATGGCGGTGACCGCGGTGGACGTGGTGCTGCCGATCTACGCACGGAAGCACCACGCGGCAGGGTTCACCGGCCTGTACCTCGGGGCCCTTTCCGTCGGCAGCGTGCTGGGCAGCCTCGTGCTGGGCGCCGTGCCGAAGCTCCTGGCGCACGGCTCCAAGGTCTCCGTATTGCTCTGCGTCTTCGCGGCCGGGACGGGCGGGCTGGCGCTCACCACCGGGGTGTCGCCTCTTGCCGTGCTCCTGGTCTGCCCCTTGGCAGGGCTGGTGATCGGCTGCACGTTCGCGGCGCTGCGCACGACCGGCGGCGACCTCGCGCCAGAAGGGAGCATCACCGAGACGATGTCCTGGCTGAGCACCTTCGACATGGTCGGCGGCGCGGCGGGCGCGGCGGTGTTCGCACTCATCGCAGCGGAGGATGGGGGCCGCACGGCGCTGATGCTGATCCCTGGGGTCGCTTTGCTGGCCGCTGCGGTCGCTTGGTCGGTCGGCCGGAACATGCGTACGCGGACGCTGTGACGGGGACTCAGGCCGGACCGTCGTCAAGCGGCACGGCCCTGTGTCGTTCCGGTGAACCGAGCGTCGTCCTCGTATCCCGTGGGCAGAACCCCGAAACTGGACTGACGGATCAGAGTGAGTCGAAACCGGATGGACCGGACGGGGTCGGCAGACGAGGGGACAGCGATGGAGACGGACCGGCATGCCCACGTCCTGAGTGGCACCAGTGACGAAGCCGCGCGCCACTACCAGCGAGCGCTCGACGCGCTGCTGTTCTTCCGTGCCGAAGTCGCCGACGAGGCGCAGGCGATGGTGGTGGCCTCTCCGGATTCGGCGATGGCGCACGTCTTCGGCGCCTATCTCGGGCTTCTCGGCACCGAGGAGAAGGACGCGGCCGATGCCCGGCGTTCCTTCAGTGCCTTCCGCGCCGCGGTCGATCCCTCCGGACTCTCGCCGCGCGAGACGATGCACGCGGCGGCTGCCGAGTCGTGGCTGGGCGGGAACATGGTGCGAGCCGGGGAGATCCTCGGTGAGATCAGCACCGAGTTTCCTCGCGACGCGCTCGCCCTGGCCGTCGGTCACCAGATCGACTTCTTCACCGGAGACGCGCACCGGCTGCGCGACCGGATCGGTGGCGCGCTTTCCGCGTGGGACAGCGACGATCCGCACTTCGGCCCGCTGCAAGGGATGTATGCGTTCGGGCTCGAAGAGGCCGGGCACTACGGACAGGCCGAGGAGATCGGGCTTCAAGCGGTGGAACGTCACCCACTAGATGTGTGGGGCATCCATGCGGTCGTGCACACCTATGAGATGCGCGGAATGTTCGCCCAGGGTATCCGCTACCTGGACGCCCGTACCGAGGACTGGGCCGACGGGAACTACCTCTCGGTCCACAACGCCTGGCACTACGCCCTGTACGCCCTGGAGGCGGGCAGCATCGATCGTGTCCTCGGCGTCTACGACAACACCCTCCACAACGAGGCGTCGCAGGCCATCGCCATGGAACTCCTGGACGCTTCGGCGCTGTTGTGGCGGCTGCTTCTGGTCGGCATCGACGTCGAATCCCGTTGGGCGACGCTCGCCCAGGCGTGGGCCGGGCGCAAGGACGGTGCCTACTACGCCTTCAACGACGTCCACGCGGTGATGGCGTATGTGGGGGCAGGGCGGCTCTCCGACGCCGAGCGGCTGGTGAAGGAGCGCGAGCACTGGCTCGAACGGACCGACCCCGTGGTGTCGAACCACGCCATGACCCGCGAGATCGGCCTCCCGGTGTGCCGCGCTCTCATCGCCTACGGGCAGCACCGGTATGCGCGCGTCGTCGAATTGCTCGCCCCGATCCGCCACCACCTCCATTCCTTCGGCGGCAGCCACGCGCAGCGCGACGCCATCCAGCGGACGCTCGTGGAAGCGGCCATCCGTTCCGGCCGACACGACCTGGCGCGCACCTTGCTCAGCGAACGCATCAACCTGCGACCCATCTGCCCCTACAACTGGCGCGCCCGCGCCCGGCTGGCGGACCGGCTGGGCGACACGGCTCAGGCGGAGTCCGCCCGCACCCGCGCGGAGGACCAGGCCGCGGAGGGTGCGGCTGCTTGGGGCTGAGATCGGCCCGCCTGTCTCGGCACCCTCAAGAGTGACCGAGTTATCCACAATCACGGTGCCGTACACAGATTCAGATCCGGCCCTTCCGCCTCAACCGACCTGCGCCGTAACGTAATTGACGTGGGACACCATCGCCTGGGCGGCGGTTTCGTGTTCACGCGGATCGGGGGATTCAGGTGTCGGGAGCAAGCCGTCGCGGGCTGTGTCGCGGGGCCGTCGGGCCGCACCAGGCCCACGAGTCCCCCACGGAGCGACAGAGGAGTGCGGTCCAGCCATGAACGAGCCTCGCATCCTGACCGTGCGGCCGGAACCCGGCGAGTACGCGTGGACATTCGGCGGTGCCCCACCCGTGGCGCGGATCGCTCCGGGTACGGTGCTCGATCTCTACACGGAGGACTGCTTCGCGGGGAAGGTGCGCTCGGAGAAGGATCTGGTCTCCGAGGTCTGCCAGTTCCCGTTCCTGAACCCGCAGACCGGTCCCTTCCATGTCGAGGGAGCGGAACCGGGCGACACCGTCGCCGTGCATTTCGTGTCCATCGAACCGGCCCGCGACTGGGCGGCGTCCACCACCGTCCCCCTTTTCGGAGCGCTCACCTCCACCCACACCACCGCGTCACTCCAGCCTCCGCTGCCCGAGACCGTATGGATATGGCAGCTCGACCGGAGCCGGCGCACCGCACAGTTCAGCGCGCGGGACAGCGACTTCGAGATAGCGCTGCCGATGGATCCGATGCACGGCACGGTCGGCGTCGCACCGGCCAATCTGGAGGTGCGCTCGGCCCTCGTGCCCGACGCGCACGGCGGCAACATGGACACCCCCGAGATGCGAGCCGGGGTCACCTGCTACGTCGGGGTGAACGTGGAGGGCGCGCTCCTGAGCCTGGGCGACGGACACGCCCGGCAGGGCGAGGGAGAAACCTGCGGAGTCGCCGTCGAGTGTGCGATGAACACAGTCGTGATCGTCGAACTCCTGAAGGGGATCGCCACGCCCTGGCCACGCCTGGAATCCGACACCCACATCATCTCCACCGGCTCGGCACGCCCGCTGGAGGACGCCTTCCGAATATCCCAACTCGACCTGGTGCAGTGGTTGGTGCGCGACTACGGCTTCAGCGAGCTCGACGCCTATCAATTCGCGACCCAGACAGTCGAGTCACCGCTCGCCAATGTCTGCGACACCAACTACACGTGCGTGGCGAAGCTCCGCAAGGAGTGGCTGCCCGCGCGCGAGACTCATCGAGGGCTCCACGCGCGGCTGCGAGAGACGGCGGCGCTGCTGCCCCACTGAGAAGTCCAGCTGTTCCCCCCACCGAGAGGCAGGCCAGCCATGGATCGAGCAAGACGCTTCCCCAGCAGGCGCGGGCTGTTGCAGGGCGCGGCCCTGGCGGCCGTTCCCGCCGCGCTCCTCCCCGCCACCCGCGCCACCGCCCGGCCGCGGGCGGTCGACTATCCCCTCGCCGAGTGGGTTCCGGCCAGCAGTTCCAACTACACGGCCGCCAACCGCCCCAGCACCTACCCCGTCGACTACGTGGTCGTTCACGTCACCCAGGAGACGTACGCCGACACACTCGCCATCTTCCAGAACTCGGCGAAGAAGGTGTCGGCCCACTATGTGGTGCGTTCCAAGGACGGGCACATCGCCCAGTGCGTCCGCGAGCGCAACGTCGGCTGGCACGCGGGCAACTGGGACTACAACACCAAGAGCATCGGCATCGAGCACGAAGGATGGGTGGATCAGCCGGAGTACTTCACCGACGCGATGTACGAGCAGTCCGCACTGCTGACCGCGGCCATCTGCGAGAAGTACGACATCCCCAAGGACCGCGAGCACATCATCGGGCACGTGGAAGTGCCCGGATCGGACCACACCGACCCAGGCCCGCACTGGGACTGGACGCGCTACATCCGTCTGGTCAACTCTGCCTGACCGCTGCCGGGCTCGCGCCCCGGCAGGTGTCGATGCGCTTGTCGATGCGCCTGTCGGGGCGGTTGCCGCGGCGCTTGTCGGGGCAGGCTCGCGGGGCGACGATGGCTGCATCCATCGCCGTCCCGGGAGGCAGAGTTGTCCGAACCATGGGTGGCCCTGGAAGCCGGCGCCGATCCGGCCGAGCGGGTACGGATGCTGCGGCGCGCGCACGAGACGTTCACCGAGGCGGGGACGCTCACGCGACCGGTGCGTTCCGTGGTGGCCGAGTCCTGGCGGCGCTCGGCCAGGGCCAGGGTCAGCCCGGAGGACACCGGCGCGGCGGTGGAGCTCACCGACGGGGACCTCGGTTCATATCGCGCCGAGCATCCGCTGGCCGGGGTGATGCCGCTGTTCCGTGAGCTGATGGGCACGTTCGCTATGGACGGCGAACATCTGCTCGCGGTGTGCGACGCGCACGGCAGGCTGCTCTGGGTCGAGGGACATTCCGCGACCCGGCAGAAGGCGGGGCGGATGAACTTCGTCCCGGGCGCACGGTGGGCGGAGTCCGCGATGGGGACCAACGCCCCGGGGACAGCGGTGGCAGTGGACCGGCCGGTGCAGGTCTTCGCGGCCGAGCACTTCATCCGGCGTGTCCAGCCATGGACGTGCGCGGCCGCCCCGGTGCACGATCCGCGGACCGGGCGGCTGCTCGGAGCGGTGGACATCACCGGGGGCGACGGGCTCGCACATCCGCACAGCCTCGCCTTCGTACAGGCAGTCGCTCGGGCCGCGGAGTCACAACTGGCTCTGCTGGCACCGCCGGTGGAGAGCAGGGACTCCGTGCGTCTCACCGCGCTCGGGCGTGACGAGGCGTTGTTGCTGACCGGCGGCCGCAAGGTGCGGCTGAGCCGCAGGCACAGCGAGATCATGGTCCTGCTGGCGCGCCATCCGGAGGGGCTCACCGGTGACGAGCTGCTGTGCTCGCTGTACGAGGACGAGTCGGTGACGCCGGTGACGCTGCGGGCCGAGTTGGCGCGGCTGCGCCGACTTCTGGGGCCGGATTTGCTGAGGTCACGTCCTTACCGGCTCTCGGTGCCGGTCGAGTCGGATGTCGACGCCGTCGAGCGACGGCTCGGTTCGGGGGCGGTCACGGCGGCCGCCGCCGAGTACGCGGGTCCGCTCCTGCCCGCCTCGCAGGCACCCGCCGTGGCCCGGTTGCGGCGCAGGCTCGCCAGTCAGCTGCGGGCCGCGCTCATCGCGCGCCGCGACCCGGATCTCTTGGCGGACTGGGTGCACACGCCGTGGGGCGAGGGCGACCTGGCGGTGTGGCGAGCGCTGGCGCAGGTACGGTCGACGCCGCCGGTACTGGCCCGGTTGAAGGAGTTGGACGCGGAGTTGATCGAGGCCCGATAGCGAGGCATGGCGCCCACCGAGCACCACGCCGGCCTCCCGCACGCCGGCCTCCCGCAACGTACCTGCAACGTCCGTGCTCCTAGCCTCCGGGCGAGAGCTGCCCAACGGCGGGCAGCCTTCCCCGGGAGGCCACCAAGATGACCCGTTACGCAGCGCCCGGCACCGACGGCGCAGTTGTCTCCTACGAGTCCCGCTACGACCATTTCATCGGCGGCGAGTACGTCCCGCCGGCCCGTGGCCAGTACTTCGAGAACCCGAGCCCGGTCAACGGACAGCCCTTCACCGAGATCGCCCGCGGCACGGCCGAGGACGTGGAGCGAGCCCTGGACGCGGCGCACGCCGCCGCGCCCGCGTGGGGCCGTACCTCCGTGACCGAGCGCGCGGACGTACTGCGGAAGATCGCCGACCGCATGGAGGCGAACCTCGAACAGCTCGCGGTGGCCGAGAGCTGGGAGAACGGCAAACCGGTGCGCGAGACGCTGACTGCCGACATTCCGCTGGCCATCGACCACTTCCGCTACTTCGCGGGGGTCATCCGCGCGCAGGAGGGGTCGCTGAGCGAGATGGACGACGACACCGTCGCGTATCACTTCCATGAGCCGCTCGGCGTCGTCGCGCAGATCATCCCGTGGAACTTCCCCATTCTGATGGCGACATGGAAGCTCGCGCCCGCTCTGGCGGCGGGCAACGCGGTCGTCCTCAAGCCCGCGGAGCAGACCCCCGCCTCGATCCACTACTGGATGAGCCTGGTCGCCGATCTGCTGCCGCCGGGTGTCGTGAACATCGTCAACGGCTTCGGCGTCGAGGCGGGCAAGCCCCTCGCCTCCAGCCCGCGTGTCGCGAAGGTCGCCTTCACCGGTGAGACCACGACGGGGCGGTTGATCATGCAGTACGCCTCGGAGAACATCAAGCCGGTGACGCTGGAGCTGGGCGGGAAGTCACCGAACATCTTCTTCGACGACGTGTGGGCCGCCAACGACGACTTCCGCGACAAGGCGCTCGAGGGCTTCACGATGTTCGCCCTCAACAACGGCGAGGTGTGTACCTGTCCGTCGCGCGCTCTCGTGCAGCGCGGTCACTACAGCGAGTTCATGGAAGCGGCGGTCGCCCGCACCGAGCAGATCGTGCCGGGTCACCCCCTGGACACCGACACGATGATCGGGGCCCAGGCCTCCAACGACCAGCTGGAGAAGATCCTGTCCTACCTGGACATCGGCCAGCAGGAGGGGGCCAAAGTCCTGACGGGCGGTCAGCGCGTCACGTACGACGGCGAGTTGGCAGGCGGCTACTACGTCCAGCCGACGATCTTCGAGGGCGACAACCGCATGCGGATCTTCCAGGAGGAGATCTTCGGCCCGGTCGTGTCGGTTGCGTCGTTCAGCGACTTCGACGACGCCATCAAGACCGCCAACGACACGCTGTACGGCCTGGGTGCCGGAGTGTGGACGCGCGACATGAACACCGCCTACCGCGCGGGCCGCGCGATCCAGGCGGGCCGCGTCTGGACGAACTGCTATCACGCGTACCCCGCGCATGCCGCGTTCGGCGGCTACAAGCAGTCCGGCATCGGACGCGAGACGCACAAGATGATGCTGGAGCACTACCAGCAGACGAAGAACCTTCTGGTGTCGTACTCGCCGAAGAAGCTGGGCTTCTTCTAGCCGCAGAAGGAGGGAGCCTGACCAGGGGGGTTTCCCGGTCAGGCGCCCTTCCTTCCGCACTCTCGCCGCCGAAGCCGTCCCGGTGCTCGGGACCCGGGCGGGCCCGGGCGTCCGCCGAGCCCGCATCGGCGGCTCTGTGGCGGAGCCGGGCCCGCGTCAGGCCGTCAGCGCTGCAGTGTCAGCAGACCCGGACGGTAGGGCAGGAGACCGTAGTCGCCACCGGAGTTGGGGCTGCGGCCCTGGTAGAGCATCTGCAGATTGCAGGGATCGACGGTCATGGTCTGATCGGCGTTGGTGCGGAGCAGTTCGCCATGGCTGATGTCGTTGGTCCAGGTGGCGCCACTGTTGGCCTTGCCGGCGAAGGGATTGCTCTCGGTCGCGGCCTGGGGTGTCCATGTGCCGTTCAGACTGGTGGCCGTGAACGAGCGGAAGTAGCGGCCCTGTGAACCGATCGCCTCGACGATCATGAGATAGCGGTTCTGGCCCTGGAGCTTGTAGACCTGCGGGGCCTCGAACAGGTTGTTCGTCATATCGCTCATGACCACGGTCGAGTTGGAGCCGAAGCTGCCCGGGAAGTTCCCGATCGGCATACTGGCCCGGTAGATCTTGCCGTTGTCACCGGCGAAGAACAGGTACATGTTCGACCCGTCGGCGATGAGTGTCTGGTCGATGGGACCGGTTCCGGAGCCGGAGATGCTTCCGGAGAAGAGCACCTGCTCGGATGACCAGCCATTCGGATTGGTGGGATCGCTCGACGTCCGGTAGGAGAAGGCGGTCCCACCCCACTGGTAGGCAAGCACCCAGATGTTCTTCGGCGCGAAGTAGAAGAGTGTGGGCGCGACGGTGGACGTCGACATCGTGTTCTGGCTGGCCCCGCCCATCTCCGACCAGTTGGTGAACGGGCTGAAGTTCATCGAACCCCACCTCGTCCCCGTGTCGTGCGTCGTCGCATAGACGAGTTGCTTGCCGTTGTAGGGGGCGACGGTGAAGTCCTTGAGCGAGACCCACCCCGGTTTGGGCTGCGCCAGTGCGCCCGTCGAGTTCCAGCGGTAGGTGGACGGAAGCTCGCAGGGGCTGGGGTTGCCGCCGCCGACCTTGACGAGCTGCCACTGCTGGTTGGTTCCGCCCCAGTCGTCGTACTGGACGATGTTCGCGTTGTCGGCGGTGGAGCCGCCCTGAACTTCGAGGGCCTTGTCGCTGTGGCGCGATATGAACCTCACGTAGCCGTCCGAGCTGTCGGCCAGCCGCCACTGCTGGTTGGTGCTGTTCTGATCGGCCCACTGAACGATCGAGCCGCCGTTGGCGGTAGACCGGTTGTGGACGTCCAGCACCTTGCCGGAATGGCGGGATTTGATGCGGTAGTTGCCGCCGCCGGAGTCGACGAACTGCCACTGCTGTTGGTTCTGGTCGTTCCTGGCCCACTGGGTGATGCGGGCGCCGTCATTGGTCGCCAGGTTGTGGACGTCCAGGGCTTTCCCGCTGTTGCGGTTGACCAGCACGTACCAGGCGTTGGTGTCGATGGTCGCCGCGGCGGCGGGCGGGGCGCCGAGAAAGGTCGCCACGAGCAGCAGCGGCGCAAGGACGGCGAGCAAGCGTCTCAGGTGGACCAGGGACGGATGGCGTAACCACATCAGAAGAACTCCTTGGGCGGGGACGGGGGTGGGGGGGGTGAGGGTGGGGGTGAGGTGGCCCCGATGGACCGCGCGGAGCTTTTGCTTCGGGGGCCAGGGACGGGGCGGGTGGGAAGGCGGCTACACCTGCCGAAGAGTTGGCGCTCTGGACGCTCAGCCGGAGCCCTTCGCCGTGGCCGTGACGAGAGAGGTCCCAGGCCATCAGCTGTCCCGGTCGGCGGCCGGTTGGGACGGCCCCGGCCGGGAGGTCACATCGGCGGAACCACTGCGCGTCCAGGGGGTGTTGGCCAAGGGACTCCTCCAGGGGTGAGGAACGGCGATTCAATCCCGAAAACTTTTCGGAAACTTCTCGGATTCTTTGACGCCACAAGCTAGGAACGTGGGGCTGCCGGGTCAAGACCTGTCGCCGATCTGTCCGTAAACGGCGCCTTCTTTGGGCTTGACCAGTCCACCGAGCCGACCGGAAGAGTTTCGTAAGTTTGCGGCTCAGTTCGCCAGCCCAGGTGTGCGCCAGAGAAGAGCTGTTGACCAGGCGGCATCGGTTACCGACCGACCCATCCTCAACTCCCGTATGCGCACGCATCTGTTGACGGCTGCTCTGCACCTCACTACTGTCCGCCTCGAATCTTCGACGCGCCGACCGTTGTTCGATATTTCGACTGGGAGCGCTCCCAAACTGACGCCGACTCACGGCGCCCCGTGAGCACCGAGAACACCCCAGAGACCGTCAATACGCGCCAACTGCACCACGCCTATCAGGTCATGGACCGGCGGCGACTGCCGCCGACTGCCCTGGCGGACGGGCCTGCTCCCCCAAACCCCATCCCGCTCCCGACCAGCCTCGCCCCAGGAGCCGCTCATGCCCCCCACCCCTTCGTCACGCCACCCCAGACGCCTCGCCCCGCGGCTCGGACGCCCCCTCCGGGCAGCCCCTCCAAGGGGCCGACTTCTCCTCGTACAAAGGCAGCAGCTTCGGAGTCCAGGGGACGCACAGCGGGAGCGGCCCCTCCCCCACTTCCTTCACGCTCGACGGGCATCCTGCACCTCATCCATCCTTCCGGCCGGCCCGGCCGTCCGTCCGTTCGACCGCCGAATGGGAGCGGACGACGCATTTCGCTGCTCTTCAGTCCATCCGTGATTTCTACCCTGGAGGCACAGACATGGCTTCGCATGCCATCTCTCCACCCGCCGTCCGTCGGAGGTTCGGCGGTCTGCTGACAGCGCTGATCGTTGGCGTCTTCGGTGCGGTCGCGGCACCGGTCACGTCGCCGGCCGCGCACGCCGCCGAGAGTGCGGCCGAGAGCACGCTCGGCGCCGCGGCGGCGCAGAGCGGCCGCTACTTCGGCACCGCCATCGCCTCGGGCCGGCTGGGCGACGCGACGTACACGACGATCGCGGGCCGCGAGTTCAACTCGGTGACGGCCGAGAACGAGATGAAGATCGACGCCACCGAGCCCCAGCGGGGCCAGTTCAACTTCACCGCCGCTGACCGCGTCTACAACTGGGCCGTGCAGAACGGCAAGCAGGTGCGCGGCCACACCCTGGCCTGGCACTCCCAGCAGCCCGGCTGGATGCAGAGCCTCAGCGGCAGCACCCTGCGCCAGGCCATGATCGGCCACATCAACGGCGTGATGGGCCACTACAAGGGCAAGATCGCTCAATGGGACGTCGTGAACGAGGCCTTTGCCGACGGTAGTTCGGGCGCCCGGCGCGACTCCAACCTGCAGCGCACCGGCAACGACTGGATCGAGGTCGCCTTCCGCACCGCGCGCGCCGCCGACCCGGCCGCCAAGCTCTGCTACAACGACTACAACGTCGAGAACTGGAACTGGGCCAAAACCCAGGCCATGTACGCCATGGTCAAAGACTTCAAGCAACGCGGTGTGCCGATCGACTGCGTCGGCTTCCAGTCGCACTTCAACAGCGGCAGCCCCTACAACAGCAACTTCCGTACCACCTTGCAGAACTTCGCGGCCCTCGGCGTCGACGTGGCCATCACGGAACTCGACATCCAGGGCGCCCCGGCCACGACGTACGCCGCCGTGACCAAGGACTGCCTGGCCGTCTCGCGCTGCCTCGGCATCACCGTCTGGGGGGTGCGCGACACCGACTCGTGGCGGCCGGAGCACACACCGCTGCTGTTCAACGGCGACGGCAGCAAGAAGCCCGCCTACACCGCCGTCCTCAACGCGCTCAACTCCACCTCTCCCACGCCTCCTGGGGATGCCGGACAGATCAAGGGCGTCGCTTCAGGCCGCTGCCTGGACGTGCCCGGCGCCGGCACCACCGACGGCACCCAGCTCCAGCTGTGGGACTGCCACAACAGCACCAACCAGCAGTGGACGTACAGTGCCGCCGGAGAGCTCAGGGTCTACGGCAACAAGTGCCTGGACGCCGCCGGAACCGGCAACGGCACCAAAGTCCAGATCTACAGCTGCTGGGGTGGCGACAACCAGAAATGGCGCCTCAATTCCGACGGATCCATCGTCGGCGTCCAGTCCGGCCTCTGTCTCGACGCCGCCGCAAGCGGCACCGCCAACGGCACGCTGATCCAGCTCTACTCCTGCTCGAACGGCGGCAACCAGCGCTGGACCCGCACCTGACGGGTTTGCACAGCTAGGCGGTGGAGGTGCTGGGCACCTCCACCGCCGACGGCACGCAAGGCCGAGCACTTCTCGCCTTCGACGGACTTGACGGGCGCCGGGGCGCATCCGGGGCGCCCCGGACGCCGGCCTCGGTGGCGGTTGCCCGGAAGTTACCGGGGGAATTTCAGATCGGGTACGGCGTTGCGGGCGAGGGTGTGGGCCTGTTCGGGCCACCAGACGCCCGCGGCCGGGTCGACGATGCCGTACTCGGGGTCGATGGTCCCGCCCGTGTTGCGTGTGCAGCTGCCGTCGGATTCGCCGATCGTCTTCACATACAGGTAGGCGTCGACGAGCGGGACTTTGGTGTCGGCAGTGGGGCGCGGGCCCATGCCACGGCCCGGCGGGTTACACCAAGTCTCCGGATCGCCGGAGTACTTGCCCGGGGGCGGCGACCAGGCCCCAAGGCCGTTCCGGCTGGTGTCCACCACGAAGCGCGGCAGCTCACCGGTGGACGCGCCGCCCGTGTTCTGGTCGAACCAGGCATCGGTCCAGTGCCAGGTCGATGGATCAGTGGGGGAAACGGAGTTGCCTGGGGCTCCGTCGTTGGGCGCGGCGGGCGAGTAATACTGACTGGCACACCAGTCGGCGTGGCCACGAGCCGACTGCGGCCCCTTTGTGGCGTACCACGCGCACTTCGCTATCCATGTCCCGTAGCGCGAGGTCTGGTCGGTGGGCTGGTAGTTGGACACATTGAGGGCAAAGCCGTCGCTCTGCTCGAGGCCGGCGTCCAGAAGCCGCTGCGTGATGTCACCGACCGACTTCCATTGGCTGTTGCCCGCGTCGAGATACACGGCTGCGTTCGGCTTGCTCTTCAGGGTGCGAACTGCGTAGGCGAGGTCGGCCATGCGGTGGGCGGTGAGTTCGCCGGTGGGGTCGATGTCCCCGGCGCAGTCCTTGGGAAGGGCCGCGAGACCGTCGGGCTCCAGGATGACGGCGGCCTTGCGATGGCCGATGCCGTCGGCGAAGGCGTCGATCCACTGCCGGTACGCGGCCGATGAGGCGGCTCCACCGCCGGAGTAGAGGCTGCAGTCGCGACCGGGGACGTTGTACGCGACGAGGACCGGCACACGCCGGGTGACCGCGGAGGCGTGGACGAGCTTGCGCACCTCTCTTCTGACCTGGGCGGGTGTGCCTTCGGTGAACCACTCGGCCTGGGGCTGGCGGGCCAGCTTGGCCATGTTGAGGGCGTTGGCCCGATCGCCCTTGCGGAAGTCGGTCCTCGCCTGCTCGGCCGCCTTGCTGTGCGGGTCGACGTAGAAGCGCGTGGCCGGGGTGATGACCTTCTGTTCGGCCTGTTCGGCCTGTTCGGCCTGTTCCGCGGGTGCCTCCTGCGCCTGGGCGGCTGGGACCGCCGCGCAGGTCATCAAGGCAGCCGAGGCGAGCAGGGCCATGCGTCTGGTGAGCCGGATACCGGATCTCATGTGTGCTCCTGGTCGGGAGGGACGGGGAACGCGCTCGACGGGCACGCCGCCAGGACCGGTTGACCGGTGAGAAGGCATCCGGCCCCGGCGGCGGTGCCATGGAGCCCGTGGCCTGGCGGCGGGGAAGAGAAAGGCCAGGTCACGGGAGTTCGAGGGATGGAGGCCCGGACGAGGACGTCAGTAGCCGTAGATCATCTTGTAGGCGACCTCGGGAAGGAACTGACCTGCCACCGATCCGGCGCCCACACCGCAGTTGCCGTCGGATTCACCGGGCGTCTTGATCCACAGCAGCATTTCGGCTCCGCCACCGAGTTGGGACGGGGTGCCGAGCTTGCGGCCTGCCGGGTTGCACCACGCGCCGTTGGAGCCGTTTCCGTTGCGGCTGGTGTCGATGGCGTACGGCTTGGTGTAGCCGTAGGACGCGCTCAGCTTCGCGTTGATCGCGTTGCCGTACGCGGTGTTCTCGCCGGTGGTGTGGTAGTTCGAAACGTTCAGCGAGAAGCCGTGGGCCTTGCTCACTCCCGCGTCGGCGAGGTGCCGCGCCATCGTGGCGGCCGGGAGCCAAGCCGGGTTTCCGGCGTCCAGGTAGACCCAGGTGTTGGGGGCCTTCTGACGGAACTGGTCGATGGCGTTGTTGAGCAGCGTGTTGCGCTCGGCGATCTGCGCGGCGGTCATGCAGCTCGTGTCCCCAAGGGCGTCCGGCTCCAGGATGACGACGGCCGGACGGTTGCCGATGCCGCTGGCGAAGGCGGCGATCCACATGTTGTATGCGGCCGCCGAGCCCGCGCCGCCGCCCGAGTGCCCACCGCAGATGTCGCGGTTGGGGATGTTGTAGGCGACCAGGACCGGCAGCTTGTCCACGGCATCGGCAGCGCCGACGAACGCGCCCGTGGCCGTGCCGATGGTGCCGCTCCAGTTACCGAACCAGCGGGCCATCGGCTTGGCCGCGATGTTGTCCCTGATCGCGGCGGCGCGGCCGTCACCGGGATGGGCGGCGGCCCACGTCGCCGGGGTGGAGTTGGGGTCGACGTAGAAACCGCTGGTCATCGCCACCGGACTGTCGGCGTGAGCAAGCCCGGGGGCTGCCAGCGCGAGCGGGAAGGCGAGCAGCAGCGCGAGGAGCGCACGTCTGTATCTGAACACGGGAAACCTCTTCCTGACGGGGACGGACCGCACGCCCTTCGGTCTGAGCGTGTGTGTGCGGCGCGCTGAGGAAGTACGAGGTGCGACGGCCCCGGGCGGCGGTGGATCCGGACCCGGGGACGCAGACCGTTGGATTCCGGAAAATCATGGGAGCGCTCCCAATCGGAAACAGCCCCAAGTGGGTCCGGAGCCCTTGGGTATGGGCGGCATGGTGTTGGCGGGGGCAGAGCGTGTCAAGGGTTCCCGGTCGGCTCCCCGCTTTATGGCGGAAAGACGAGCGGATCAGCCGTTGGTATCGCCGTCGTTCAGGACCTCCGGCTTACGGCGGTTCAGACCGGAGCCGTTGCGCGGCCGGTCTGCGGGGAGATCATGCCGGCGCACAGACCGCGAGCCGCCAGCCCCTGCGCGATACGCGGGATGGCGGCGCGTGTGTTGGCGGGCCAGTCGTGCATCAGGATGATCTGGCCGTGGGTGAGCCGCGCGGCGGCCTGCACGATCGCATCAGCACTGGCGCCGTTCCAGTCCTGTGAATCCACGTCCCAGATGATCTGGGTCAGGCCGTACTTGGCCGCGACGGTCTGCACCGTCGCGTTGGTCTCGCCGTACGGCGGACGGAACAGCCGGGGTGTGCCCCCTCCACTGTTGGCGACGGCCTGCTGGGTGCGGGAGATCTCCGAGTCGATCTGTGACGGGCTGAGCCGGGTCAGGTGAGGGTGGGTGTAGCTGTGGTTGCCGACCCACATGCCGGCGGCGACCTGCGCGCGGACCTGGGACGGGTTGCCGGCTGCGCGCTGCCCCTCGTTGAACATCGTGGCGCGTAACCCGTTCCGCTTCAGCACGTCGAGCAGAGCCGACGTGTCGCCGGACGGGCCGTCGTCGAAGGTGAGGCCGACGTAACCGGCGCAGGCGGACCCCTGCGCCGAGGCGGAGGTGTTGACGGTGAGGGAGCATGCGCCGGCCATCGTGGCGACGGCCAGCCCTGCCACCAGGGAACGCGACGAGCATGGTGGGCGCATTCTCATACGGGGTCCTCCGGCTTGGGCGGGTGAGACAGTCAACTGGCGGCGCAGTGACCTTGGGTCGGGAGCTGTTGCTGCTCTTGCTGCTCTTTCTGCTGGCGCCTTCGGCTGACGCTGTCGGCGCCGTCGCGAGGTGGGTCTGTTCACGGCACCCGCCGAGGAAAGTGCGGCGGACTCGCGCTGCCGGCCCTCTGGCCAGGCTCGCGGCGCGACCGCCGCAACCATTACCGAGGCGGCTTCCCAACTCGCTCAGTACACCGTGATGTTGGAACTGCCGCTGCTCTGATAGCCCTCGGTCGCCATGATCATGTAGTACTTGAAGCTGCCCATGGGCATCCCGGCTCGGCTCCACGCGTCGAAGTGGTTGCCGGTGGTGATGCTTCCGCCCGTGCGCTTCGACTGCCGAACGCTCCAGTACTGGTCGAAGGTGCGTGTGCCCTCGACGGACGGGGCGTTGTACCGCGTCGTCCTGTAGATGTCATAGGTGCCGCCGTCACTGGTGACGGTGCCCTTGTACGCGCCGGTGGGCCGGTAGGTGCCCCAGTGGTCGACGATGTAGTACTCGACGAGCGGGTTCGCCGTCCAACCGTAGAGCGTCAGATAGGCGTTGCCTGAAGGGGCGAAGGTGCCCGAGTAGTTCACGGTCCGCCGGGAGCCGTTGGCCCAGCCTTTGCCGGCCACGAAGTTCCCGGTGTTGCGCCATGAGGTGCTGTACCTGCCGCCGGAGGACAGGGTCATGGAGACCGTTCCGGGGGCGTCGGTCCAGAACGAGTAGTAGTAACCGTTGTTGGTGCCGGTCTGGTTGGTCGTGATGGTCGTGTCCGCGTACGCGGTGCCCGGCAGCGTCAGCGCAGAGGCGCCGAGTGCCAGGGCGCCCGCGGTGCCGATGAAAGCGCGGCGGCTCATTGGGGGTGCGGGGGGCGGCTCGCTCAAGTTCATGCTTCCTCCTGGTGGGGCCAGCGAGAGGCTGCACAGCCATTGAGGTGCGTGTCGACGTCGATAGGTTGATGCTGGGCCTGAACACTGTCAACTGTTTCGACATGAGAAGCGAAACTTCAGATCCGCGACCGTCCTCGCCGCACGCCATCGCCCCTGTTCACGGGCTCAACTGGGCGCATGAGAAGCTGATTTGATGACGCGGAGCGGAATTCAGCCAGCCTGACGGATATCAGATCGATGAGCCGTACGAAAGTTTTTCGGAGCGTCATGGGACTCCCTGTGCGAGGTCACCACCGCCGGTTCTACGACGTGGTCGTCATCGGCCCCGTCGGCACTCCGCCGTGCTCTCGCGCACGACCAGGCTCGTCGCCAGTTCGAGTCTGGTCGCCACCGGCTCCTCCGACCGCAGGCGCATCAGCATCTGCGCTGCTCCCTCGGCCATCTGTCGCAGGGGTTGGTGGACCGTCGTGAGCGGGGGACTCGACCACTGGGCCAGGGGCACGTCGTCATAGCCAACCACGGACAGGTCGTGCGGGACACGCAGGTCCCGCAGCCGGGCCGCCTCCAAGGCACCCAGGGCCTGAAGGTCGCTGCCTGCGAAGATCGCGGTCGGCGGATCGTCCAGGTCGAGCAGTTCGGCCGCCCGCTCACGGCCGCCCTCGACATGGAAGTCGCCGTACCGGACGAGTTCGGGGTCCGCCGGCAGTCCGGCCATGCTGAGCGCCGAACGGTAGCCGTCGAGCCGGGCCAGCGAGCAGAGCATGTCCTCGGGACCCGTGATGATGCCGATGCGCCGGTGGCCGAGCTGCACCAGATGCCGGGTGGCGGCCAGGCCACCGCTCCAGTTCGCCGAGCCCACCGAGGGCACGTCCGGGTCGGGGTCTCCGGCCGGGTCGATGACGACGAACGGGATGGAACGTGAACGCAATTGCTGCTTCACCTCGCCGGGGAGGGTCGAGAAGACCAGGACCACGCCGAGCGGCCTGCGCTGCAGCACACCCTCGATCCATTCGGGCCCCGGCGCCTGCCGAGTACCGCTCTCGGTGAGCACCACACTCGCACCGCCGGCCTTCGCCACCTTCTCCACCCCGCGGATGAGCTCCAGCGCCCACACACTCTCCAACTCGTGGAAGACGAGCTCGATGAGCGGGGCCTCGCGGGCGGCCCTCGTGGTGCGTCGGTAGGCGTTCTCGTCCAGGATGCGCTCCACCTTCACGCGGGTCGGAGCTGCCACGTCGCGCCGCCCGTTGAGCACCTTCGACACAGTCGAAAGGGAGACCCCCGCCTCCTGGGCCACCTGCGCCAGGGTGATGCGACCGGATCCCTCGTCATCTCGCATGCTCAGGAGCATAAAGCACGGTCAACTACTCTCTTTTGGATCAGCGTTGACCACTCACCCGCTCACTCACCCACTCACGGCGCCGTGCGCGCCCACGACCGACGCGAACAACTCCGCGGCGTGGAGCGCGCGTTGCCGATGCCTCACGCGTTCATGACATGTTCGCATTGCGTATGTCGACCACCGCTCAACGGATCATATCCGGCCAACATCCAGCCAAAATGCTGACATGTACCTGGTTTAAATGACACTCTTCCCCGCAACACGCTGCACGTTCAGCAACATGCTGCACGCCCGCACCGCGTCATTTTCTGCTCCGGGCGGCCCTCCATGCCTCCCGGGCCCCCACAGATGGAGCCCGCGTGACCTCTGATATATCCCGTAAGCGTTCGACGCTCGCGATCGCCACCGCCGTTGCCGCCGGGGCGCTGCTCACCGCCGGACTGAGCACCGGCGCCTCCGCCCAGCCGGACAAGGACGACGCGCCGTCCGGCTCTCCCGTCGCCCTCTCGGTGTCGGCCCGCGCGGACCTCCTTCAGGACGCGAGCGACGAGAGATCGGCGACCGCCGAGCGGATCGGCCTCGGCGCGAAGGAGAAGCTGGTCGTGCGCGACGTCGTCAAGGACGCCGACGGCACCACGCACACCCGCTACGAGCGCACCTACGAGGGCCTGCCCGTCCTCGGCGGCGACCTCGTCGTGCACACCGCCAAGAGCGGCGAGGTGAAGAGCGTCACCAAGGCCACCGAGGCCACGGTGAAGGTCGCCTCGACGGACGCGAAGCTCGGCAAGTCCTCCGTCGCCAAGTCGGCCGAGTCGACCGCCGCGAAGGCGAAGACCGCCAAGGCCGACGCGCAGTCGCCGCGCAAGGTGATCTGGGCCGCCTCAGGCAAGCCCGTCCTCGCGTACGAAACCGTCGTCACGGGCGTGCAGAAGGACGGCACCCCCAGCAGGCTCCACGTCATCACGGACGCCGCGACGGGCAAGAAGCTGTACGAGTACCAGGCCATCGAGAACGGCACCGGCAACAGCCAGTACAGCGGCAAGGTCAAGGTCGGCTCCAAGAAGGTGGCGAGCGGCTACGAGCTGACCGACAAGGCCCGCGGCAACCACCGCACCTACGACATGAAGCACGCGGAGAGCGGCACCGGCAAGCTCTTCAAGGACGCCAACGACGTCTGGGGCAACGGCAAGCCCACGAGCGCGCAGACCGCCGCCGTCGACGCCGCCTACGGCGCCCAGCTCACCTGGGACTACTACAAGTCCGTCCACGGCCGCAAGGGCATCAACGGCGACGGCAAGGGCGCGAGCTCGCGGGTCCACTTCAGCAACAACTACGTCAACGCCTTCTGGGACGACAGCTGCTTCTGCATGACGTACGGCGACGGTGAGGGCAACAAGAAGCCCCTCACCTCGATCGACGTCGCGGCGCACGAGATGACGCACGGCGTCACCTCGGCCACCGGCAACATGGAGTACAACGGCGAGTCCGGCGGCCTGAACGAGGCCACCTCGGACATCTTCGCCACTGCCGTGGAGTTCAAGGCCAAGAACCCCAAGGACGTCGGTGACTACCTCATCGGCGAGAAGATCGACATCAACGGGAACGGCACCCCGCTGCGTTACATGGACAAGCCCAGCAAGGACGGCGACTCCCTGGACAAGTGGAGCGCCAACGCCGGCAATGTCGACGTCCACTACTCCTCGGGCATCGCCAACCACTTCTTCTACCTGCTGTCCGAGGGCAGCGGCAAGAAGGAGATCAACGGCGTCAAGTACAACTCGCCCACCGCTGATGGCTCCAAGGTGCTGGGCATCGGACGCGGCAAGGCCGAGAAGATCTGGTACAAGGCCCTGACGACGTACTTCACGTCGACCACCGACTACAAGGCGGCCCGCAAGGGCACGCTGCGCGCCGCGAAGGACCTGTACGGCGCGACTTCCACCGAGTACAAGCGCGTGGCCGCTGCCTGGACCGGCGTCAACGTCAAGTAACTTCCGGTCAGTCACTTGAGGGGCGGCATCCGTTTCGGATGCCGCCCCTGCCGCATGCACCGCATCAGCACCCTCGCCTCGACTCCACCACTGCCCGGACCCGGCCCCTCTGAGCGGCCCGGACCCGACCGGATACAGTGCGCGCGACGGCAGCCTGGTTGCTTGAGAAGGGCACGCGTGACCGACACCAGCGAAACCCAACCCGCCCCAACCCCACCCGCCGACAGTGCGGCGCACACGGCTCAGCACAGTCCGCTGCGCCGCCTGATGCGCTACATCCCCTTGGTCGCACCCGTCCTGCTGTGGGCCGTGCCCTGCTGGGTGCTGTTGCACACCGGCCAGCGCTGGCCGCTGCCCGTCGCTCTGGGCGGCACCGCCCTGTTCGCCCTCGGCCTGGTCGGTATGCCGATCGCGATGATGCGCGGCCACGGGCGACGCCAGCAGGACCGGGCGGCGATCGTCGGGGACACCCTGCTGGGCGCCGCCTGGGTCCTGTTCACCTGGTCCGTCCTGCTCGGCCTCCTGCTGCGCCTCGCCCTGACCGTGACCGGCGTCGGCGAGGGCCAGGACCGGGCCCGGATCGTCACGTGGGCGGTCCTCGGTGTCACCGCCGTGCTCCTCGCCTGGGGGTACGCCGAGGCGCGCCGGGTGCCTCGGGTGCGCCGTCTCGACGTGGAACTGCCCAGGCTGGGGGCCGGATTGGACGGCACCCGCGTCGCCCTCATCACCGACACCCACTACGGCCCGCTCGACCGCGCACGCTGGTCGGCGAAGGTCTGCGAGACGGTGAACACCCTGGAGGCCGATCTCGTCTGCCACACCGGCGACATCGCGGACGGCACGGCCGAACGCCGTCGCGCCCAGGCCGCACCGCTCGCCACCGTGCGGGCCACCCGGGCGAAGGTCTACGTCACCGGCAACCACGAGTACTACAGCGAGGCCCAAGGCTGGGTCGACCTGATGGACGAGCTGGGGTGGGAGCCGCTGCGCAACCGCCATCTGCTGTTCGAACGCGGCGGTGACACGCTCGTGGTCGCCGGCGTCGACGACGTCACCGCCGAGTCCTCCGGCCTGGCCGGGCACCGCGCCCACCTCGCCGGAGCACTGGACGGCGCCGACCCCGCACTGCCCGTACTGCTCCTGGCCCACCAGCCCAAGTTCATCGACCGGGCGGCAGCCGACGGCATCGATCTCCAGCTCTCCGGCCACACCCACGGCGGCCAGATCTGGCCCTTCCACCACCTGGTCCGCCTCGACCAGCCCGCCCTCGCGGGCCTCAGCCGCCACGGCAGCCGCACCCTCCTCTACACGAGCCGTGGCACCGGATTCTGGGGCCCGCCCTTCCGCGTCTTCGCCCCCAGCGAGATCACCCTGCTCGTGCTGCGCTCCCCCGGGCTGCCCCCGTCGCCGTAGGACCAGGTCAGGTCAAGTTCCCTCGGACTCGAAAGTCCGCAGCAGATCCGCCGCGACACTCACCGCGATGGTCGCGGGTTCCTTGCCGGTGACGTCCGCGAGGCCGATCGGGGTCTTGATCCGGCCGATGGTGGCCTCGTCATGACCGCCCTCGGTGGTGAGGCGGTGGCGGAAGCGCACCCACTTGGCCGCCGACCCGATCAAACCGATGGAGCCGAGGCGGGAGGTGCGCAAGGCGGCGTCGCACAGCGCGGCGTCCTCGGCGTGATCATGGGTCATGATCAGGACGTGGGTGCCGCGCGGCAACTCCTCCAGAACTTCCTCGGGCAGCAGCGGGGTGTGGTGCACATGTACCTGTGCCACCGCGTCCGCCAGCACACCGAGGCGCTCCTCGGTGAGGATGTCGGAGCGGGTGTCGATCAGATGCAGGTCCAGGTCCTGACGTGCCAGGATGCGCGCCAGCTCCAGGCCGACGTGTCCTACGCCGAAGATCGCCACGGCCCGTACCACCGCCAGCGGTTCGAGCAGCACCGAGACCGTGCCGCCGCAGCACTGCACGCCATGCCGGTTGGTCACCTTGTCGTTCAGCGCGAAATCGATCAGCTCCGGCTCCGGCGCGGACATGGGCGCGGAAGTGGACAGGGACGTGGCGATCATCTCCCGGGCCCGGTCGATCGCGACGGCCTCGACATTGCCGCCACCGATCGAGCCCCACGCCTCCCTCTCCCCCACCACGAGCTTCGCACCGGCATCGCGCGGGGCATGTCCGCGCACGGACGCGACGGTCACAAGGACGCCGGGCTCCCGGCGTGCCCGCAACCGCGCGACCGCGGCGATCCACGTCATGTCAGGCACCGCTCAACGTTTTTACGTCGGCCCGGAGCTCGCCGTCGTGGGCGAGCCCTTCGCGGGCAACGTCATCCCGGCGAGCCCGGCGGGCAGCCTCGATCGCCCAGTACACCGCCTCCGGCGTCGCGGGCGAGGCCAGCTCGACGCTGATCCCGCTCGGCCCGAACGCGGCGGCGGCCTGCCGCAACGCTTCCCGTACGCAGAACGCCAGCATCAGCGGGGGCTCACCCACCGCCTTGGACCCGTACACCGCGCCCTCTTCGGTGGCGTTCTCCATGAGCGCCACGTTGAACTCCTCGGGCATCTCCGAGAAGCTCGGCAGCTTGTAGGTGCTGGCGGCCTGGGTCAGCAGTCGGCCACGACCCGGCCCGTCACCGGTGTCCCAGCGCAGGTCCTCGAGCGTCAGCCACCCCGCGCCCTGCACGAACCCGCCCTCGGCCTGACCGATGTCGATCATCGGGGACAGGCTGTCGCCGACGTCGTGCACGATGTCCACGCGTCGGACGCGGTACGCGCCGGTGAAGCCGTCCACCTCCACCTCGGCCGCGGCGGCGCCGATGGCGAAGTACTTGAACGGGGAGCCGCTGAAGGACTTCGCGTCCCAGTGCAGACCCTCGGTGCGGTAGAAACCGGCCGCCGAGAGCTGAACCCGCTGGAAGTACGCGGTGCGTACCAGGTCGTCCCAGGCCAGCTCCTTGTCGCTGCCCAGACTGCGGGCGACCCCGTCGACGATGCGTACGTCCGCGGCGCTCGACCCCAACTGGGTCGCGGCCACCTGCAACAGGCGCTCGCGCAACTGGTGGCAGGCGTTCTTCACCGCCGCGCCGTTGAGGTCCGCTCCGGAACTCGCCGCCGTGGCGGAGGTGTTGGGGACCTTGTCGGTGCGTGTGGGAGCGAGCCGTACCTTGTGCAGGGGGATGCCCAGGGTGGTCGCCGCCACCTGCAGCATCTTGGTGTGCAGGCCCTGCCCCATCTCGGTGCCGCCGTGGTTGATCAGGACCGAGCCGTCCTTGTAGATCAGGACCAGCGCGCCGCCCTGGTTGAAGGCGGTGAGGTTGAACGAGATCCCGAACTTCACGCCGGTGATCGCGAGTGCCCGTTTGGTGTGGGGGTGCGCGGCGTTGAAGGCGGCGATCTCGCGCCTGCGCCCGGCGAGATCGCCGGTGTGCTTGACCTGCTCCCAGACGTCGGAGATCCGCTCGGGCTGCGCGACGGGCTGGCCGTACGGCGTCAACTGGCCCGGCCGGTAGAAGTTGCGTTCGCGCAACTCCGTCGGATCCAGGCCCAGCAGCGGCGCGCACCGGCCCATGATGTCCTCGATCACCAGCATCCCCTGCGGCCCGCCGAAACCCCGGAAGGCGGTGTTGGACGCCTTGTTGGTCTTGGCGATGCGGCCGGTGACGCGCGCGTGGGGAATCCAGTAGGTGTTGTCGATGTGGCACAGCGCACGAGCCACCACCGGCTCGGACAGGTCCAGGCTCCAGCCGCCGTCGGCGGTCAACTGGGCGTCGAGGGCCTGGATGCGGCCCTCGGTGTCGAAGCCGATCTTCCACTGGGCGTGGAAACCGTGGCGCTTGCCGGACATGGTCAGGTCCTGCGTCCGGTTGAGCCGCAGCCGTACCGGGCGGCCGGTGAGCTTGGCGCCGAGTGCGGCGATGGCCGCGAACCCGTGCGGCTGCATCTCCTTGCCGCCGAAGCCGCCGCCCATGCGCAGGCACTGCACGGTCACCTCGTGGCTGTGCAGACCGAGTACGTGCGCGACGATCTCCTGGGTCTCCGAGGGGTGCTGGGTGCTGCTCTGGACGAAGACCTGCTCGGCCTCGTCGACGTGGGCCAGTGCTGCGTGCGTCTCCAGGTAGAAATGTTCCTGGTCGGAGAACTGGAACTCGCCGGTGAACACGTGCGCGGAGTCGGCGAAGCCGGCCTCGATGTCGCCGGCCAGCATCATGGGCCGGGCACCGTGAAAACTGTCGGCCGCGATCGCGTCCTGAAGAGTGATCAGGGAGGGCTGTTCGTCGAGTTCCACCTCGACGGCCGCCGCGCCCAGCCGGGCCGCCTCCAACGTCTCGGCGAGCACCCAGGCGACCGCGTGACCATGGAACATCACCACGTCGGGGAAGAGCGGTTCGTCGTGCTTCATTCCGGCGTCGTTGACGCCGGGAACATCCGCGCCGGTCAGGACGCGCACCACGCCCGGCACGTCGAGTGCGGGTGCGGTGCGCAGCGCGGTGATCCTGCCGTGGGCCTTGGTGGCCTGGACCGGGTAGGCGTGCAGCACGTCCTTGGTGCGGTGGATCAGGTCGTCGGTGTAGAGCGCGCTGCCGGTGACGTGCAGGACGGCACTCTCGTGCGGCACGGAAACGCCGACGACGGGCTTCTCGGGGCGCTCGGACAGATGGCTCATGACGACACACCCTCGGTGGTTTGTGCGTACAGCTTCAGCAGGCTCTGGCCGAGCATCGCGGAACGGTAAAGGGCACTTGCGCGGTGATCGTTCATCGGCGTGCCCTCCGCCCGCAGGACGCGGGCGGCGGCTTCGACGGTCTCCGCCGACCACGGCTTGCCCTGAAGGGCCGCCTCGGTGGCGAGGGAACGGATCGGCGTGGCCGCCACGCCGCCCAGGCCGATGCGCGCCTTGCGTACGAGCCCGCCCTCGATGTCGAGCGCGAAAGCGACCGCGACGCTGGAGATGTCGTCGAAACGCCGCTTGGCGATCTTGTGGAAGCCCACGACCGGCGACAGGGGCAGGGGAAAGCGCACCGCGCGGATCAGCTCGCCGGGACGGCGCACGCTCTGCCGGTATCCGGTGAAGTAGTCCGCCAGCGGGACCTCGCGCTCGCCGTCGGCGTCGGCGAGGACCACGGAGGCCTCCAGCGCGAGCAGCGCCGGCGGGCTGTCGCCGATGGGAGAGCCGGTGCCCAGGTTGCCGCCGAGGGTCGCGCTGTTGCGGATGAGCCGGGACGCGAACTGCGGGAACAACTTTCCCAGCAGTGGGACTTGGCCGTCGAGGCGGCGCTCGATCTCGGTGAGCGTCAGTGCCGCCCCGATCTCGACGTGGTCGGATGCGACGCGCAGTTCCCGCAGTTCGGGCAGCCGGTCGACGGCGACCACACAATCCGCCCTGCGGGAGCGGATGTTGACCTCCACGCCCCAGTCGGTGGAACCGGCGACCACCACCGCGTCGGGCCGCTCACGCAGCAGCCGCAGTACGTCCGCCAGAGTGTCCGGCCGCAGAAACGCCTTGCCCTCACGGGTGTACTCGGTGGCGACCGGCGGGGGCGGGGACTGCTCACGGCGCTGCGCAAGCAGGTCCTCGTCGGTGGGCGTGCCGACGGCGAACGCGGCATCGCGGATCGGGCGATAGCCGGTGCAGCGGCACAGGTTTCCGCTCAGCGCGTGGAGGTCGAACCCGTTCGGACCGTGCTCGGCGTCGGCGTCGGTGTCGGTGTCGGTGTCGGTGTCGCCGAACGAGCCGTCGCTCGCGACCGAGTCCGTCGAAGCCGCGTGCGCGCACCGGTCAGGGCGGTAGTACTCGGCGGCCATGCTGCAGATGAACCCCGGTGTGCAGTACCCGCATTGGGAGCCGCCGCGGACCGCCATCTCCTCCTGCACCGGGTGCAGCGTGCGCGGTGTGCCGGGTTCGCCGACGGTGGCCAGACCCTCGGAGGTGACGATCTCCTGCCCGTCCAGGGCGGCGGCCGGGACCAGGCAGGCGTTGATCGCCACCCAGTCGGTCGGCTTGTTCACCCCGGGACGGGCCACCAGGACCGAACAGGCACCGCATTCGCCCTCGGCGCATCCCTCCTTGGCGCCGGTGAGCCCACGTTCGCGCAGGAAGTCCAGCGCCGAGGTGTGGGACGCAGCCGGGGAGAGCGGTGTTTCTTTCCCGTTGACGGTGATCCGCGCCGCTGTCATGACAGGCCTTCACTTCGATGCGTGATCGGTTGATCCATCCGTTTCATCTGATTCATCCGATTCATCATGTTCGCCAATTTCAGGCAGCTTTCTGTGTTCAGACGCGCCACGCAAGAGGGGCGCACGACAGCACGCGGCAGGGACGTGCCGGAAGGCGGGGGTGAGCTGATGAGGTGGTGATGGGGTACGCGAACGGCGCCCGAGAGGGCCGACGTTGACGCGCTGCGGACAGCAGGCACGCATGTGCCACGGACGGGCACATCAGAAGGGCGTACTCGGGCGCCGTGAAGGCGTACTCAGGCGCCGTGCGCGATCCGACCCGGAACCCAGACAGTGCGCTGGGCGAGGCGACCGAGATCAGAGCTGGTGTTCATCCGCCGGGTCGCCCCCTTTCGTCCGGTACAGGTCGATGGCCACCGCAAACTAGTTGGCCGGAGCCACCGAGGTCAAGGGGGTCCGGTCGCCGGGAGCACCGCACCGCACCGCGTTCGGGCGTTCCGTGCCCCCGGCGACGGCGGGGTCTACATCGTGGCCAGAGCCTCGCCCGTCCACGCGGCGCGCAGCGCCTTCTTGTCCACCTTGCCGACCTTGGTCGTCGGCAGCCGGTCGAGGAGGACCGTCTTGCGGGGCGTGTAGAGCTCCCCCAACTCGGCGGTCACCGCCGCGCCGACGGCGTCCGGGTCGACGTCGGCGCCCTCCGCCGTGGCCAGGAAGATCTGCACGGCCTCCCCGAACTCCTCGTCCGGTACGCCGAGAGCCGCCGCGTTGCGCACCCCGGGCAGGGTGAGCAGGAAGTCCTCGAGGACCCTGGAGTAGACGTTGTCGCTGGTGCTGCCGGTGACGATGATGTCCTTGGCGCGGTCGACGAGAAAGAGGTACCCGTCGGCGTCGAGGTAGCCCAGGTCCCCCGTGCGCAGCCAGCCTTCGTGCAGCGCCTGCGCGGTGCGCTCCGGGTCCTCGTAGTAGCCGAGCATCACCGTCTCGCCCCGGACACACACCTCGCCGACCTGCCGGGCGGGCAGTGCGGCCGTGCTGTCCTCACCGCGGATCTCGATCTCGGTGTCGGATATCGCGCGCCCGCAGCTGCGCCAGAGCTCGGGCCGGCGAGCCGCCTGAGAGGCGAGGTCGTCGGCGCCGAACGCGGCGATGCCGAGCGCCTCCGACTGTCCGTAGCCCTGGCTGAGGACCGGCCCGAAGACCTCGACCGCCTGCTGCAGACGGCTGGGCGAGGAGGCCGCGCCGCCCACGACGATCCGCTGCAGCGCGGGGAGGGCGCCCGGCACGCACTCCGGGTGGTCGAGCAGCGCGTACAGCATCGGCGGCACGAACATGGTGGCGGTGATCCGCTCCTCGCGCAGCACCGTCAGGGCCGCGCTCGCCTCGAACTCGGGCAGCACGACGAGGGCGGCACCTGTCACCAGGGCCTGCACCGAGGTGAGGTGGCCGCTGCCGTGGGTGAGCAGTGTGGAGGCGAGCACCCGGTCCGTGCCCGGGTTCGCGGACGGGAAGACGGCGGGGCTCGTTCCCTCTCGGCCCTCCGCCAGGTCCACCAGTGCGTCGTACAGCCGGTGACTGTGTGCGGCGAGCTTGGGGCGGCCCAGGGTGCCTCCGGTGTAGAGGACGGTGACGGCGTCGTCGGGACCCGGGGCGGGCACCCCCTCGGGGCGCTCCGCGGGGCATTCGGCCGCCACCGCCAGCAGGTCCGTGCACCGCTGTTCGCAGGGCCCGAGGCTGAGCAGCACGGGGGCGTGGACGCTGCGTTCCGCCGCGTCAGCGGCGCGCTCGGAGAAGAGCGGGTCGGTGACCACGGCGCGCGCCCGGGACTGCTCGACCAGCGCGGCGAGCTCCCCGGGCCCGGGTTCGGGCGGCAGGAACACGACGCGGCAGCCGATGAGATGGACCGCGAGCTGGACCAGGACGGAGTCCACACGGTTGGCCAGGAACAGCCCCACCCCGTCGCCCGCTACGAGCCCTTGGCGACGCAGCGCGTGCCCCAACCGGAACAGCCGCCGCCGCGCCTGCGCCCGGGTCAGCCGCTCGGCACCCTGGACGAGCGCCTCGGCGTCCTCGTCGGTGTGCCACTGCTCCAGGACGCGGTCCACGTACGTCTGCGGTCCCGATATTTGCTGTGCGTTAATGATCATGGACACATGCAAACATGTCGCTTAGGTGCCGTGTCCTCACAGGGGGTCAATTCGGCCATCGGACCGCGGAGTACCATGCCCTGGCCTAGGCCCCCCGGCGGCTCTCCCGTACCAGCAGCACCAGCAGATACGCGCCGCCCACGCACACGGTGACCGCGCGACCGAGGCGGCCCGTCCGATCAGGTCTCCCGCGGCCCGTCGCGCCAGCGCGACGGGTCGATCCGGCCCTCGTACAGCGGGAGTTCGAGGGGCGGGCGGTCGTGGGGGAACGGGTCCCAGACCCGGGTGAGGCCCGCCGTGCCGTAGGTGCGGACCCGGCGGGCCTCGGTGAGATCGAGGACGTCCGTCACGACGATCTCCGGTTCGGGACCCGACTCGGCGCGGACCCGGCCCTCGGGGTCCACGACGACGCTGCGGCCGATGCCGTCCGGGGGCGCCGCGTTCACGCTCGCGAGGAACACCTGGTTGACGATCGCGTTGGCGCGGGCGAGGACGAGTTCCTGGGCGCGGTCGACGGTCGGTGTGCGCACCAGATTCACCACGAGGTCGGTGCCCTGCCACGCCAGGTGGCGCGTGACCTCCGGGAACCACGCGTCGTAGCAGATCGACAGCCCCACGCGCCCGTGGCCCTCCAGGTCGAAGACGACGAAGCTGCTGCCCGCCGCCGTCGTCTCGTAGGGAAGCCAGGGGAACACCTTGCGGTATTCGGCGACGCGCCGCCCGTCGGGCGAGTACACCGGTGCCGTGTTGTAGATCTGGCCGTCGGCAGCGCGCTCGTACACGCTTCCGGGGATGAGCCACAGTCCGAGTTCACGGGCCAGTCCTGCCAGCGTCCTGCCCCTGGGCCCGTCGATGTCCTGTGCGGCCGCGGTCATGACCCGCTCCGGGTCCTCGTCCGGCCGGTGGCCGCACACGTGCAGCTCCGGGAACGCGAAAAGGCGCACTCCGGGGTAGGCGCGGGCCAGGCGGCGCAGCTGGTCCGCGAACGTGTCGAGGCTGTCGTCGGCGTGGTGGAAGGCGGGCGCCTGCACCAGGCCGATCGGCAGGGGGGTGGGCATGGGGAGGGGGCACCTTCCGCGTTCGGGGGCGTCCGGGCGAGGGACGTGCAGCAGGTAATCACCCGGCTGCCGACGGGACAAGATCCCTCTCTCCTGCGCGAACCACAGGACAAACCTGCGGGTGCGCGGAGCCCGCGGTTTCGCCGAGCGGGTGCACCGCAGTTGTGCCCGCCCCGGGGACAGCGGATTCTGTAGGGGATGAACGGGGCTGATGTGGCGCCATGAAGGCATGGAACGAGGAGCAGGGTGCTGAATTTCGTGGTCCCCTCGACGTCACCAGGGCGGCCACGGTGGTCGTCGATGCCCAGGACACGGTCATCGGCTGGAGCCCGGCGGCGCAGCGGCTCCTCGGTTACCCGCCGCAGGAGATCGTCGGCAAACCCCTGACCACGTTCCTGTCCCCCGGCCCGACGCCCTCCTTCCTCCCGCTCCCCACCGAGTTCCGGGGGAACGAGTTGCACGTCGCCCGGCATCAGGACGGGCGCGACCTGATCGTCGCCACCGCGGTGTGCCCCCTGCCCGGCGCGGGCCCGGCCGCACGCGTCCTCGTCGCGACGGAGCTGCAGGATCTGCGGCAGTGGGAATCCCGTCTCGCCCTGCTGCAGGGCCTCGCCACCCAGTCACCCGTCGGTCTGGGCATCTACGACACCGATCTGCGTCTGACCTGGTGCAACGTGGCGTACGAGCGCGAGATAGGGCGACCGTTCGCCGAGTTCCGGGGCCTTCGGGCCGATCAGCTGTACTCCGGCGGAACATTCGTGAGCAAGGGGCATCCGCCCACTCTCGAAGCGGTCATGCGGCACGTCCTGGACACCGGGGAGCCGTTCCTGGACCTGCACTTCAAGGGCAGGCCGCCCAGCGACCCGGAAACGGACCACCTCTGGTCGTGTGCCTACTACCGGCTCCAGGACGCCGACGGCCGTGTCATCGGGGTCTGCGAGGACGCTTTCGACATCTCCGACCGCTACAAGGCCCAGCGGCGTCTGGCGCTGCTCGTCGAGGCGGGCCGCGGGATCGGGACCGCCCTCGACGTGCGGGTCACCGCCGAGAAGATCACCGAGGTGGCGGTGCCGGAGTTCGCCACCACGGTGACGGTCGACCTCGCCCGGGCGGTCCTCGACGGCGAGGTGCCCGCCACCTTCGGCGCGGCGGCGTCGTCCCTGGTGCGGGTCGCCCGCTGCTCGGCCGACGAAGCCGAACGGCTGGAGCCGGGGGGTCATCCTTCGCACTGCGGGCCCAGTGAACGCGGTCCCGCCCATCGCGGGCGCGCCGCTCCCCCCGCGAGCCACCCGCCGGTGGAGTACCCGCCCGGCTCGCCGCAGCACCGCAGCCTCTCCTCGGGCGGGCTCGTGCTCGACGACACAGTCCTGGTCGTGCCGCTGCGGGCCGGGAACAGCACGCTGGGACTCGTCACCTTCGTCCGCGACACCGGAGCGGCCACCTTCGACAGCGGCGAAGTGGCCCTGGCCGACGAACTGGTCGCCCGTACGGCGGTATCCATCGACAACGCCCGCCGGTTCACCCGTGAGCGCACCGCGTCTCTCGCCCTGCAGCGCCAGTTGCTGCCGCGGCACCTTCCCGAGCAGTCGGCGGTCGAGGTCGCGCACCGCTATCTGCCCACGGACGACGTGACGGGCGTCGGCGGCGACTGGTTCGACGTCATCCCGCTGTCCGGCACCCGCGTGGGGCTCGTGGTCGGGGACGTGGTGGGTCACGGCCTGCAAGCGGCCGCCACCATGGGCCGGCTCCGTACGACCGTGCGCGCGTTCGCCCAGATGGACATGGACCCCGTCGAGCTGCTTTCGCGGCTCGACGATCTGGTGGCGCAGACCGCGGAGGAACAGCGCAGCGAGCTGGGCACACCCGACGGGACGTACGCCGATGTGACCACCGGGGCGACTTGTCTGTACGCGGTGTACGACCCGGTGTCGCGGCGCTGCGTGATGGCCAGGGCCGGGCATCTGCCGCCGGCCGTGGTCACCCCGGAGGGCCCGCCGACCTTTCCCGACCTGCCGGCAGGACCGCCGCTCGGCCTCGGCGGTCTGCCGTTCGAGTCGGCGGAGATCGAGCTGCCGGTGGGCAGCCTCCTCGCTCTCTTCACCGACGGCCTGGTCGAGGCGCGCGACCGCGACATCGATCACGGGTTCGACACCCTGGGCCAGGTGCTCAGCGACCGGCACGCCTCGCTGGAGGAACTGTGCGACCGCGCCGTGGCGGAATTGCTGCCGAGTGGCTCGACGGCCGACGACACCGCCCTGCTGCTCGTGCGGACCCGCGAGCTCGACACCGCGCAGGTCACCGAATGGGAGTTGCCCGCGGAGCCCGTCGCCCCCGGAGAGGCCCGGGAGCTGGCGACCCGGCAGCTGCACCAATGGGGCCTCGAGGAACTGGCGTTCGCGACCGAACTCGTCGTCAGCGAGCTGGTCACCAACGCGGTCAGGTACGCCGAGGGCCCGATCCAGCTGCGTCTCATCCGTGACCGCACCCTGTTGTGCGAGGTCGCGGACCGGGGCCACACCTCGCCCCACCTGCGCCACAGCGGCGAGGAGGACGAAGGCGGGCGCGGCCTGTTCATCGTCGCGCAGCTCGTCCAGAGGTGGGGTACGCGCTACACCCGCTCCGGCAAGACCATCTGGACGGAGCAGGCCTTCCCCACGACGGTGTGAGCGCGGCCCGTCCTAGCCGTTGAAGCGGTCCGGGTCGGGGCCGATCCGCTCGTCGCGGTTCAGGGCGGAGATCTCACCGATGTCGCCCTGGCTGAGCTCGAAGTCGAAGAGGTCGAAGTTCTCCTCGATGCGCTTCTGGGTGGCCGACTTGGGGAAGACGATGTCTCCGCGCTGGAGGTGCCAGCGCAGGGTCACCTGGGCGGGCGTCTTGCCCACGCGCTGCGCGATGCGGTTGATCGTCGGGTCGTCGAGGACCTTGCCCTGCGCGATCGGCGACCAGGCCTCGGTGGCGATGTCGTGCTCGGCGCCGAAGGCCCTGACGTCGTCCTGGGTGAGGTAGGGGTGCACCTCGATCTGGTTGACGGCGGGGACCACGTCGCTGCCCTCAAGGAGCCGACGCAGGTGGTGGGGCTGGAAGTTGGAGACCCCGATGGCCTTGGCACGTCCCGAGCGGTAGATCTCCTCCAGGGCCTTCCAGGTCTCCACGAAGTCGCCCTTGCCGGGCAGCGGCCAGTGGATGAGGAAGAGGTCCAGGTATTCCAGGCCCAGCTCGTCCATCGTCCGGTCGAACGCCTTGAGCGCGTCGTCGTGCGCGTGGGCGTCGTTGTTGAGCTTGCTGGTCACGAAGATGTCGGCGCGGTCGATGCCGGAGTCACGGACCGCCTGGCCGACCTCCTTCTCGTTGCCGTACATCTGTGCCGTGTCGATGTGGCGGTAGCCGGCCTCCAGGGCGGCCAGCGTCGTCTCCCGGGTCTCCTCCGGCTCGATCTGGAAGGTGCCGAAGCCGAGCTGGGGGATCTGCACGGCGTTGTTGAGGGTGATGGCGGGTACTGCGGTCACGGTGGCTCCTTGCTGTGCTGGTTTCGCGGCGCGGAGGACGCCATGGGCTGTCTGTCAGAACGGCTTGCCGTTCACTCGGCCGCAAAACACACGTATGGTCAGCTTTTGTCCCGCCGCAAGATGGGCGGGCGGTGCGATCGGTACGGGCGGTCGGCTCGCTCAGCCGGCGATGCCGTGCAGCTCCGCGTCGGGCGGCAGGACCCGGACGAGCTTGCGGTTCACGAATTCCCGCATGCCGAGCTTCGAGAGCTCTCGCCCGTAGCCGGAGCGCTTGATGCCGCCGAACGGCAGGTCGGGCTGGGTCGAGGTCGGGTGGTTCACCCAGACCATGCCGGTCTCCACGCGCTCCGCCACCCTGCGGCCCCGCTCCACGTCCGCACAGAACACGGAACCACCGAGGCCGTACTGGCTGTCGTTGGCGAGGGCGATCGCCTCGTCCTCGTCGGCGACGCGGTAGATGACCGCTGCGGGACCGAACAGCTCCTCGGCATAGGCGCGCATGCCCGGCTTGACGCCGGTGATGATCGTCGGTTCGACGAAGGCACCCGGACGGTCGATCCGGTGGCCGCCGGTGACCAGTTCCGCGCCCTGCTCCACCGTCTCGCGGATCTGGTCGGCCAGGTCCGAGGCCGCCTGCTCGGAGGAGAGCGGGCCCAGGGTGGTCGTCTCGTCCGCGGGGTCGCCCGGCCGCAGCTCCTCGAACTTGCGGCGCATCCCCTCGACGAAGCCGTCGTACACGTCCTCAAGGACGATGAACCGCTTCGAGGCGACGCAGCTCTGGCCCGTGTTCGCCATGCGGCCCGCCACCGCCGCCCCGATCGTGCGCTCGAGGTTCTCGCCGTCGAGGACGATGAAGACGTCGCTGCCGCCGAGTTCGAGGAGGCTGGGCTTCATGTTCCGCCCGGCCCGCTCGGCGACCTTGGCCCCCGCTCCCTCGCTGCCGGTCAGGGAGGCCCCGCGGACCACCGGGCTGTCGATGATGCGGGAGATCTCCTCGTGGCTCACGAAGAGGTTCGTGTAGACACCCTCGGGGGCCTGCGCGTCGCGGAAGAGCTCCTCCAGGGCGAGCGCGGACTGCGGGCAAATGCCGGCGTGCTTGACCAGCACGGTGTTGCCGAGCACCAGGTTCGGGCCCGCGAAGCGGACCACCTGGTAGAGCGGGAAGTTCCACGGCATGACGCCGAGGAGCACGCCGAGCGGCTCGCTGACGAGGTACGCCTCTCCCTCGCCCTCGAAGTCCAGCGGCTCCGCGGCGGCGAAGTCCGGCCCGTGCCGCGCGTAGTACTCCAGAATCGACGCGGCGAGGTCGACCTCTCCGCGCGCCTCGGAGATGAGCTTGCCCATCTCCAGGGTGATGAGCTGGGCCAGCTCTTCCTTGCGTTCCTTCATCAGGTCGGCCGCGCGTGCGACGACGGCCGCGCGCTCCGCAATGGGGCGCTCGCGCCACGCGTCGAAGGCGTGGCCCGCGGTCTCCAGCGTTGAATCGACTTCCTCGCCCTCGATGACCGGGAACTCCACGAGGGTCTCCCCCGTGTACGGGCTCACGGTCGCGAACGAACTTTTGCGCTGATCCGACATGAACTCTCCAGAGCGACGAGTGAGGGCATGGGGCGGAACTCCGCGTTCCGGCCCCATCCCGGGGTACCCGTCACCACGAGACGCAAACAGTTCATATGCCAAAAACGGCGCATATGCCCGCGGTGAGAGGCGGGCTTCCTGCCCGTGTCATCCCCGGCTGTCCGCCCCTACCGCGGGACCCAGATGAATGCGCAGGTCACCGAAGCGACGGGACGGCCAGTCGCGTGCGTAGCCCGGCGGCCGGTCCCTCTCCGGGACGAGAGTGGCCGTCGGCGTCCGCTGCGCCGTCCGGAGGAGGTCCGCCTGGGTGGTGCTCGCGTTGTGCCCCTGGGTCTGGGCGGAGGAGCACCCGGCGTAGAAGCCGATCGGGAGCGCCTCGTGACCGTTCACCACGCAGGGCGGCCGTACGCCGAGCCGGTGCAGCTCGGCCGCCGTGCGGGCCCACTCCTGGCGACCGGCGGTCGAGCGGGCCACGGTGTCCTCAAGGACCACGTACTGCATGGCCAGATGCCCGGCAAAGGCCAGCGCCACCACCGTCACCGCCACCGGCCGCCATGTCCGGCGCGGAGTGGTGACCAGGTGAACGAGGGCGTCGGCGACCGGGAGGGCGAGCAGTGCGTAGAACGGCAGCAGGAAGCGCGGCGCGGCGTATCCGATCATGAAGAGGTACGGGATGCCCGCCGTCGTGGCGCAGGCCAGCGGCAGCAGCGTGCCCGCGGTGCGCCGGTGCCTGACCGCGACGGCGAGGCCCAGTGCGGCGAGCACCGGCAGGGCGAACCACCACGCGATCAGCTCCGGGGCCGGAACCGGGCTGTCGCACGGGCGGCACAGGGTCTGGCCGCCCAGGCCGCGCAGCTGGTCCAGGACGGCGATGTTCCAGCCGAGGCCGCCCTGGATGCGGGAGGCGTCGGCCAGGCGCGCGTCGAGCCCGCCGAAGCTGACGTACGCCTCGGCCACCCATCCGACGGCGCCCGACCCGAGACCCGCGACGAGCGCCGCGAGGAGCCGCGGTCGCCGCCACCGGCGTACGCACAGCAGCAGCACGAACAGCGGGAGGACCACCCAGACGGCGTCGGTGGGCCGCATCCAGGCAAGCAGCGCCGCGCTCACGCCCGCTCCCCACAGCGCGGCCCGGTCCTGGCGGTCGGCCTGGGCCCGCAGGAAGCAGCCGACCACGGCCAGGGCGCCGATCGCGACCCAGTAGTTGGGCATGACCTCGGGTCCGTAGAAGACGCTCACCCAGAGCGTCGCGAACAGGACGCCGGCCAGGGCCACCACCCGCTGCGGGAAGAGCCCGCGCCAGACGCGCAGCGCCAGGAAGAGACCGAGGCCGGACAGCAAGGCCATGTAGACCCGCAGGAGCGAGGTGGACGACGACCAGGAGGCGATCGGCGCGGCCAGCAGGGAGACCCCGCGGGAGCGTGGCGCGCTGAAGAACGCGGGCGGAGCGTGACCGCTGACCTGGCTGACGTACACCGCCTCGTCCCAGCCGAGGCCCATGCCGGGCCGCACGAGGGCCAGTTGGGCCAGTACGAAAGCCACCGCCACGGCAGCCAGCCACCCCTGACCCATGGCGCGTCGCGGCGGACGGACGACCGGCGTCGGGCCACGGCTCTCCACTGTGACGAGCGGGGCACTCAAGGTCTTGACCATCGCCTGCCTTCCCCCTGCCCGCGGCAGGGCTCCCCTTTCGGCCCACTGGAGGCAGACCGAAAGGCATAAGTCGGAAAAACGTGCACAAACTAACCCGACTTATGAGGGAGCGCAGCGCGAAGATCCGGGGCATGGGCCGACGGTGGATCCATGACCGGGCGAACCGGCAGGCCAGAGGGCATCCGGCTCTCACGGGCGGAGACCGGCGCACTGATCCTTACGGGTGTGAACGCACCGCCCGTGGCCGCCGACGCCCGGCACAGATGGCCCAGCTGACGGCCCGTCTGCCGCAGCGGCTGCCGCGGCCCTGGGCTGACGGGACATCAAGTGCGTGTCGTGCCCGCTGGTTCACCGGCACAGGGCCGCGTCCACGACCTCGTCGACGCGCTCTCTGCCCGCCGCGTCGTCGAGCTGCATGGTCACCGCGACATTGACCGCGCGGCCGTCGTCCGTGGCTCCGCCCCGGGTCTCGTAGCCGGGGAAGCTACCGCCATGGCCCCAGTAGAGGCCGTCGCCGCACGGCAGCGGCTTGCTCACAAGTCCCAGGCCGTAGCGGGCGCCGGGGCCGAAGGTCTCTTCGGCGGGACGGGTGGAGCCACGCATCTGGGCGAGCTGGGCCGGGCGCAGGAGATGGCCGCCCAAGAGCTCGGAGTAGAAGCGGTTGAGGTCGGAGTTGGTGGAGATCAACTGCCCCGCGGCCCATCCCCAGGAGGGGTCGATCTCCGTGATGTCCGTCAGTGGCGCGTCGGGCGAGGCCCGGTAGTAGCCGTGGGGATGGGGGCCTCGGATGCTCGCGTCACCGGGGGCGGGGAAGTAGGTGTGGCGCAGCCCGATGCGCTTGATGATGCGCCGGTCCATCTCGTCCGCGAGGGCGTGTCCGGTGACCTTCTCGACGAGCAGGCCGGCCAGCACGTAATTCGTGTTGCTGTACGCCCACTTCTTCCCGGGTTCGAAGTCCGCCTTGTGCCTCAGCGCGATGTCGAGGAGTTCACGCGGTGCGAAGTACCGGACGTCCTCCCCGAGGTAGTTGCTGTAGTTGGGAAGACCGCTGGTCTGCTGCAGGAGGTGGCGGACGGTGATGCGGCTGCCGTCGATACCCTCCCCGTGGACGAGGCCCGGCAGATAGGTGTCGACCGAGGTGTCGAGGCCGATCTTCCCCTCGCCTACCAGTTGCAGCACCACCACCGCGGTGAAGGCCTTGGTGTTGCTGCCGATCCGCACCCGGCCATCCCTCGGCACCTTCGAGCCGGTGGTCACATCGCCGACCCCCGCGGTGTAGGTACGGGTGCGGTCCCGCGGGCTCTGCACACTGGCCAGCGCGGCGGGCAGCCCGTCGGAGCGCACCAGCCTGTCGAGCCCCTGCTGGACGGTGTCGACGCCGTGCGGCCTGGCGTCGGCCGCGGCGGGTGGCGCAAGGGCGCCCGCCGTCATGACGCCGACGGCGACCGCGATCGCCACCGGAAGTGCTCTGCGCGGACCTCCCTGCCGCCGGGAAGAACGGGACCTCTGCCATACCTGCTCACGCACGCGCCAACTCCTACGGATTCATGGGACAACCAGCGGCATCTGCCGGTCCCAGCATTTCCGGGGGCGCGGCTCGGCACGATCCTGCTGGCCGCCCGGCTTAGGTAGGGCTATCCCCAGGGATCACCAAAAAACAGCTCGCCATCTAGGACACTTTCCGACCTATATGCCTCCTAGCGTGTTCCTTGACCGGCGAGACAGGCACACCGGAAGGCGAAGAACCATGACCGCGACCGAAGCGACCACCACCACCGACGAGGCGAAGGCTCCGGCTGTCACCGGCGAGCGCGCCGAGTGGCTGGAGACGCTGGCCAAGCACCGCCACTCCCTGCGCTTCACCGCACGTGACCTCACCGACGAGCAGGCCGTGCAGCGGACCACCGCCAGTGAGCTGTGCGTCGGCGGTCTGATCAAGCACGTCACCGCGGTGGAGGAGTCCTGGGTGGGCTTCATTCTGAACGGCCCGTCGGCGATGCCGGACTTCATGGCCATGACCGAGGCCGAGTGGGCCGCCCACAAGGACAGCTTCCGGCTGCTGCCGGGCGAGACGCTGGCAGGTGTGCTCGCCGATTACGCCGAGGTGGCCCGCCGGACCGATGAAGTGGTCGCCGCCTTGCCCGACTTGGACGTCTCGTGGCCACTGCCGAAGGCTCCGTGGTTCCAGGACACCGCGCAGTGGTCGGCCCGGCGGGTCCTGATGCACATCGTCACCGAGACAGCCCAGCACTCGGGCCACGCCGACATCATCCGCGAGTCCCTGGACGGCGCGACGAGCATGGCGTGAGGAGGGCGGCCCGTCGCCCGACTGACATAATTTTCAGGGGCGGCGGCACGCACCTCACTGGCGCTGCTCCTCCCCCAGCAGCGCCAGCTCGGCATCGATGGCGCCGCGCAACAGATCACGCGCGTGGTCGATGCGCAGCCCTCCGCTGAGCCAGCGCATGCTGAGCCCTTCGAGCAGGGCGGTGAGCCGCTCGGCCGCCGCGGCCAGGGCGGGCGCCGGAGCCGTCGGCTGCACCTGGCCGAGGAGGGCCGCCACCTCCTGCACCCACACCAGGGTCGCCCTGGCGAGGTCGTCGCGCAGCGCCTCGTCGAAGACGGCGCTCGCCCGCAGCTCGCCCCACGCGGTGCTGTTCTCCCTGACCAGCTGGGTGTCCTGCAGTTCGAGCAGGAGGGTTTCGTCCAGTTCCGCGCGCGGGGACAGCGGTTCGGCGTCCGTCGCGCGGCCGGTGGTGTAGCGCTCGGCGCGGTCGTTGATGAACTCCAGCGTGTGGCGCAGGATCCCGGTGCGGTCCTTGAAGTGGTAGTAGATCAACCCGGTCGACACCCCCGCCTCGGCGGCGAGTTCTTCGACGCGCAGGCCGCGGACGCCGCGACGGGCGATGAGCCGTGCGGCCGCTTCGAGGATCTGAGTGGTGCGAGACGCCATGGAGCCGAACCCTATCGGGCCCTCGCGGGCACGGCGCCTCCGGATACGGCTCGATGTTTGACTGAATTTTCAGTTCATGCCAGAGTCGAGTCGGGAATCATCACAGCCGTGTGACCCCCTCGAACGTCCGGAGCGCACCGTGTCCCCTGTCTTCCCTTCGCGCCGCAGGACCCTGCGGGCGTTCGCCGGCATCGGAACCGCCGCTCTCGGGGCCTCGGCGTGCGGGCCGGGCGCCGAGGCCACGCCGGCAGGCAAGGGACTGCGCATGGGCGCCGAATGGGAGAGCCACGCGCGCACCTTCATGTCGTGGCCCGCCCTGGAGTCGGTGTGGGAGGAGGACCTGCCTCACGTCCGCGAGGACATCGCGCGCCTCGCCCGCGCCATCGCCGAGTACGAGTACGTCGTGATGCTGGCCAGGCCCGAACAGCGGAAGACCGCCCAGAAGGCCTGCGGGCGCGACGTCGAGGTCATTCCGCTGGCCGTCGACGACCTGTGGGCCCGTGACACCGTGCCCGTCTTCGTGGAGCAGGACGGCGACGTGATCGGCGTCGACCTCAACTTCAACGGGTGGGGGAACAAGCAGGAGCACACCGACGACGCCCGCGTGGGCCGCCTGCTCCTGCCGGAGTACGGCATCCCGCGCAGAAAGGCTCCCCTGGTCGCCGAGGGCGGCTCCTTCGAGACCGACGGCGAGGGCACTCTCCTCATCACCGAGAGTTCGATCGTCAACGACAACCGCAACCGGGGAAAGAGCCGGGACCAGATCGAGTCCGAGCTCAAGCGGACGCTGGGCATCGAGAAGGTGGTCTGGCTGGCCGGCGTGCGCGGCGAGGACATCACCGACGCGCATGTGGACAGCCTCGTGCGGTTCACCGCGCCGGGTGTGGTGCTGTTCGACCGCGCGGTGCCCGGCATGCCCGCCGACTCCTGGTCGCGAGCGGCCGACCAGGCGAAGGCCGTGCTCGGCGAGGCCGAGGACGCCAGGGGCCGGTCCTTCGAGGTCATCGATCTGCCGCAGCCCGACCCGGACAGGATCAGGGGTGGGGGCGACGACTTCGTCTCGGCGTACGTCAATTTCTACGTCGCCAACGACGCGGTGTTCGTGCCCGAGTTCGGAGACCGGAAGGCCGACGACCGCGCGCAGGGCATCCTGCGCGAGCACTTCCCCCGACGTGATGTCGTGCCCGTCCGGATCGACACCATCGCCTCCGGCGGGGGCGGCATCCACTGCTCCACCCACGACCAGCCCGGCGAGCCGGTCGGCTGAGTCGACTGAGTCGACTGACGGGCGTTCATCGCGGCGCCTCACGCCCGGGGGCGATCGGCGCCGCGATGGTCATGACTCCTGTCCGTCAGCGCTTCGTACGCCCGTCAGTTGCCGCCCGCGCCGATCTCGGCACCGACCGCCTCCAGTGCGGTGGTCACGGGCTGGAAGAAGGTCTCGCCGCCCGCGGTGCAGTCGCCGCTGCCGCCCGAGGTGAGGCCGATCGCGCTGCCGTCGGCGGTGAACAACGAGCCGCCGCTGTCCCCGGGTTCGGCACAGACGTCGGTCTGGATGAGCCCGCTGACGGTGCCCTCCGGATAGTTCACCGTGGCGTTGAGGCCGGTGACCGTGCCGGACTGGAGACCGGTGGTGCTGCCCATGCGGGACACCTCCTGCCCGACCGCCGCCTCGGCGGCCTGCACGATCTCCGTGGTCTGGCCGTCGCCGGTGTTGACCGTGCTCGGGGCCTCCGTCGCCGGGTCGTCATACGTGACCAGGGCGAAGTCGCCGTCGCCGGGGAAGGTGGCGGCCTGGACGGTTCCGATGGGCGCACCGTCCTGGGCGTCGGACCAGCTCTCGGCGGCCACCCCGCAGTGCCCCGCCGTGAGGAAGCCGGGACTGCCGTCCTCGGTCGTCACGTTGAAGCCGAGCGAGCAGCGTGCGCCGCCTCCGAAGATGGCGTCGCCGCCCGCCGCGAAGGGCTTGAACTCCCCCGCGGACTTCTGGATGCGGGCCATGCCCGAGCCGAGTGAGTCGACGGTCGCCTCGAGCTTGTCCCAGCGCTCGCCGGTGACGGTGCGGTCGGCCGTGACGACGATCTGGTTGGTCCTGGGGTCGGTGGCCCACGCGGTGCCGGGCATGGTGGCCCGGCTGGTCAACGTCTTGGTGGCCGAGCCCAGTTCACCGGAACTGTTCTCGACGTTGCGCAGCACCGCTCCAGCTCTCTTCACCTGCACGTCGACCGCGTTGTTGTCGCCCACGACGTTGACGACGAGCTGCTGCTTCTCCTCGTCGTAGTACGCCCCGGCGTAGGCGTCCCCCAGTTGCGAGGCCAACGGCTTGACCAGCTTCGTCGCCGATGCCGCGCTGAGCCGCTCGGCAGCGGCCCCTGAACCGGTCTCCGACCCGGACTGCGAGGCGTTGGCCTGCTGCAGCAGGACGGCCGTCGCGACCATGCCCAATGCCGCAGCACCTGCCAGCACGGCCTTTCGCTTGGGTATTCGCTTGTGCCTCAACTCGTCGCCTCCTGTGGGGGATTCCGAATACGCTCACCGGCCGGAGCCGGGGACATGTCCGGTCCTAGATACGGGTGCGACGAGAGTTGTGTTCATCGAACGGGAGTTGCGTTCTGGGCCGAGAGAAGTCTCTTGGCCAGTACCCGACAGCGTTCGCCCAGCTCCGGTGGATCGAGCACCTCGAAGTCGTGCCCCAGCAGGAGGACGTGCATGAGTAGGGCGTCGAGGCGCTCGGCGCCGCTGAGCACCTCGCAGCGCCCGCTCCCCCGCGGCCGTACGACCGCCGCCGACGCCGGAATCTGCGCGCGCACCGTGTCGGCCGGTGCGTGCACGAGGAAGCGCGCCTGATGCGTGTAGACCCGGCTGGCCACACCTTCCTGTACGTACGGCGCGGCGTCGGGTGCCTCGCGCGGGGTGAAGCGGAAGGTCCGCGCGGACACGCCGGTCATCCGGTCGACGCGGAAGCTGCGCCAGTCGTCGCGGTCGAGGTCGTAGGCGAGGAGGTACCAGCGCCGGTCGGAGGCCACCAGGCGGTAGGGCTCGACCCGCCGCCCGCTCACCCCACCCTTGGACGGGTAGTCGAAACCGGCCTCGACCTCGTCGCGGCACGCCCTGGCCAGCGTCATGAGCACCCCGGGATCGACGGGCGCGCGGCCTCCCCCGAAGAACTCCACCGAGTCCGAGAGCGTGCGCACCTCGTGCCGCAGCCGCGCGGGCAGGACCTGGTCGAGCTTGGACAGGGCCCGCAGCGCGGCGTCACCGGCACCGGCAACAGCGCCGCCCGCCCCCGCGAGCAGGGAGACCGCGGTGGCGATCGCCTCCTGGTCGTCGAGAAGCAGCGGCGGCAGTTCGCGCCCCGGACCGAGCCGGTAGCCGCCGCCGACGCCCTGGCCCGCGTACACCGGATAGCCGAGCGTGCGCAGCCGCTCCACATCGCGCCGTACGGTGCGCGTCGTGACCCCGAGCCGGTCGGCGAGCTCGGGGCCTGTCCATACCTGGCGTTGCTGCAGCAGGCCGAGCAGGGTGAGCACACGCTCGGTCGTGCCCAATTCGTCGTCGAGTCCCTCGTTCATGACGATCACCCTGCCAGGTATGGCGGACCGATCCTGTCCGCCATACCTGGCAGGGTGATGCCCAGGAATCCCGCCACGAACGGAGCAGTCCGATGAGCCGTCACATCCAGATCACTTTCGACGCCCACGACCCGCGTGCACTGTCCTCCTTCTGGCGCGACGCGCTGGGCTACGTCCACCCCGGCCCGCCCGGAGTCGACCTGCCCGAGGGCGCCGACGCGCTCGCGGCGTGGGACGAGTTCCTCGCGCGGATCGGCGTACCGGAGGACCAGCGCAACGCGAAGTCGGCCATCGAGGACCCCGAGGGGGAAGGACCGCGTGTGTTCTTCCAGCAGGTCCCGGAGGACAAGATCGCCAAGAACCGCGTCCACCTCGACGTCCGCGCGGCCCCCGGCCTTGAGGGGGAGGAACGCATGGCGGCACTGGAGGCCGAGTGCGACCGCCTCGTCGCGCTGGGGGCGAAGCGGGAGCGTCGCGACGAGCCCGCTCCCCCGTTCAGCGCCGGTTTCATCGTGATGACCGACCCCGAGGGCAACGAGTTCTGCCTGGACTGAGCTCCGCCGTCACGGTGGGTGACGGCTGGACGGGCGAGGTCCCCGTGTCCCGCTTACGTTGAACGCAGAGGCCCACACCGTGCGTGACACCCGGTGGGCGCTGTACCGACAAAGGAGTGGTCATGGCTGACAAGGGCGGCATGGACAAGATGAAGGGCAAGGCCAAGGAGATGACCGGCAAGGTCACCGGCGACCGCGGCAAGCAGGCCGAGGGCAAGATGGACCAGGCGAAGGGCGAGGCCAAGAAGGCCATGGGCGGCGCCCGGGACCGTGCCGAGGACGCTCGCGACTCCATGAAGCGCCGCGACGCCTGACCGGACTCCGCAGAAGTCAGAAGCCCCCGCCCACTCCCGTGCGGGGGCTTCCGCCGTTCCGGGCCGTGTCCGGACCGTCTGCGGGCCGGCTCTAGGCCGCCGAGATGAATCGTTCCGCTCCCCACCGCGTGTCGGGCCCGTGGGGCCCGCTCGCCGGGAGCGTGTGCGGCATCGTCGCCCAGGACCGGCGGTCCGTGAAGGAGAGCAGATCTGGTGCGCGCCATGCGGGGAGCGAGAGCGGGTGCCCTCGCGGCAGTGCTGCTGGCCGCCGCCCTGAGCGGCTGCGGCAGCGTCCAGGAGCGTGCGGACTCCGCGTCGGAGGTGGTGCTCCGCTTCCAGGAGCATCTGCGGATGACGGACACCGCGCGCGGCTGCGCGGCGCTGGCCCCCGGGACCCGCGACGAGCTGGAGCAGAACGCCGAACTGCCGTGCGCCCGTGCTCTGTCCGACGCGGGGCTGCCCAAGGCGGGCACGGCGGACGAGGTGCGCGTCGTCGATGTGTACGGGCGTCAGGCCCGTGTCGTGACGAACCGCGACACGTTCTTCCTGTCGTCCTTCCCCGGCGGGTGGAAGATCACGGCGGCCGGCTGCACCGAGCGCCCGGAGATGCCGTATCAGTGTCTGATCAAGGGCGGTTGACGGGTGCGGGCGTTGTTCACGCTGTATCTGCTGATGGTGACCGGAGGCCTTGTCTACTGCATCACGCTGGGGCTGATGCAGCGATGACGCGGGCGGGGCGCTTTCTGCGCGACAACGGGCTGACCCTGGTGTTCGGCCTCGGATTCATCCTCACCCTGGCCGGCCAGGCGATCGCCGGGCACGCCGACTTCAACAACCACCTCATCGCCGAGCAACTGCGGCCGGTGAGCTTCGGCGGCTATCTCCTCACCTCCGACTTCGCCGTGGACGTGACGGAGAACTGGCAGTCGGAGTACCTGCAGTTCTTCCTCTACATCTTCGGCACGGTCTGGCTGCTCCAGCGCGGGTCGCCCGAGTCCAAGGAGCTCGGCAAGGCGGGCCTGGAAGCGGACAAGGACCAGAAGGTCGGGCCGTACGCGAAGGCCGACTCGCCGCGCTGGGCGGCCGCGGGCGGCGCGCGGCAGGCCTGGTACTCCCGGTCGCTCGGCATCCTCATGTGCACGTTGTTCCTGTTCTCCTGGCTGGCGCAGTCCGTCACCGGCGTCGCCGCGTACAACGAGGAGCACCTGCGGGAACTCCAGGCGCCCATCGGCTGGTTGCAGTACCTGGGCGCCGCCGACTTCTGGAACCGCACGCTGCAGAACTGGCAGTCCGAGCTGCTGGCCGTCGGGTCGATGGCCATCTTCTCCGTGTACCTGCGCCAGCGTGGCTCCCCGGAGTCGAAACCGGTCGGCTCGGCCCATGACTCGACCGGGGTCGAAGGCGGCTGAGCCCACCGGAACGGTGACGGCCTCGCCGTCAGTCCTGGTCGTCCGGCCGTGCGTACGGCACGATGTCCGCCTCGCCCGCCGCCTCCCGCAGGACGTCCTTGAGCATGTCCGGGGTCAGCCGGCCGGTGAACGTGTTCCGCTGGCTCACGTGGAAACAGCCGTACAGGGTGACGGGGCCCGGCCGGGTTTCCCCGGCGGCGGGCGCCCCCGGGCGTCCCCCGGTTTCCTCCGCGTCCGCACGTTCCAGCGTCACGCGCGCCCCGTGCGCGAACCGCGGCCGGGGCTTGGGCACGCGCCAGCCCGCCGCCTCGAACGCCGGGAGTGCGGCCTGCCAGCCGAACGCCCCCAGGATCACGGCCGAGCGCAGCCGCGGACCCAGCAACTCCATCTCCTGTACGAGCCACGGCCTGCATGTGTCGCGCTCGCCGGGGGTCGGCTTGTTCTCGGGCGGCGCACAGTGCACCGGAGAGGTCACCCGTACCCCGCGCAGCGTCAGGCCGTCGTCGATGGACACCGCGTGCGGGCTCGACGCGAGGCCCAGCTCGTACATGGCCCGGTAAAGGACCTCTCCGGAACGGTCGCCCGTGAACATCCGGCCCGTACGGTTCCCGCCGTGTGCCGCGGGCGCGAGCCCGATGACGAGCATGGAGGCGTCGGGCGGCCCGAACCCGGGCACCGGCCGGGCCCAGTACGTCCAGTCCATGAAGGCGGCCCGTTTGACCCGCCCCACCTCCTCCCGCCACTCGACGAGACGGGGGCAGGCGAAGCACCCGGCGACATGCGCGTCCAGTTCGTCCAGCGGGTTCATGCGGACCCGAACAGCGCCTCGTCGGTGGAGCGGACCAGGCGCGCCTGCATGTTCCGTTCCATCATCTGCAGGGCGGCCGACGCGAGGTCGCCGTGGATGCTCGCGCAGGCGTCCTCGGCCACCACGACATCCAGGTGCCTGATGTGCGCGTCGAGCGCCGAGTACAGGACGCACTGCTCGGTCACCTGACCGCACAGGAGCACGGACTCGATGCCGCGCTGGCGCAGCAGGTACTCCAGCGGGGTGTCGTAGAAGATCGAGTGCCGGGCCTTCACCACGAAGAGCGAGTCGCCCTCGGGGCGGATCGGGGCGACCAGATCGGCGTGGGGGCCGCTCAGGGCGATGTCGAGCAGCTCGTCGTGGTGCGAGCGCCACAGACCGAAGTTGTCGTTGGCGTAGATCACCGCGATGTCCTTCTCCCGTGCCCGCTCGATCAGTCGGCGGACGTTGGGCAGGATTTCCTCGACCGACTTGCGGAGGATCTCCGCGTCGGGGTGGTCGTACGTGTTGATCATGTCGATGACGATGAGAGCTTCTACAGCCATGCTCCGAGTCCATCACGCCCCTCACCCGGATCGACGGACGCCCCGCCTGAGAGCGCCGTGACGCCTGTGTCGCGGGCCGGCCGGGACCAGCTGATCAGCCGGCGACCGCTTCGACCGCGAGGTGGATGTGCAGGCGGCGGCCGGTCATGCCCTTCGCCGTGGTCACGCCGAACGCGTACCGGTCGACGGTGGCCGTGCCCTCGACCGTCAGGCGTCGTCCGTGCAGCTCGACCGCCCCGACCGTGACGGCCACGGGCCGCGTGACACCTCGTACCGTCAACTCGCCTTCGAGCACTGCCGGGCCCGTCGCGGACCGCGTCACCTGTCGGCTGCGGAACTCGATCTCCGGGTGCCGGGCCGCGTCGAGGTAGTCGGCGGACGTGACGTGCCGGTCGCGGCGCTTCAGACCGGAGTCGAACGAGGCCGCCCCGACCGTGACGTCCACCGAGGACGCGTCGACGGGGTCGGCCACGGTGATCTGCCCCCGGCTGATGCCGAAGGTGCCCCGGACCGGGAGAAGGCCGAAGACGGTGCGCGTCCGGAACCGGACCGTCGAAGCCGCCGCGTCGATCTCGTACGTACCGCTCCTCGGCACGCTCTGCTCTGTGGGACTCAACAGGACCATGGCCTCAGCGCCTCCCTCTGCCACCGTCCGCGGGTGGCTCGGACAGCCCCGCGGTACTCCCCTCAGCGTGCCGGTCGGGCACGGCGCGGGGCAGATCCGGATGTCGCCGGTCCCCCGGTACAAATGTCCCGGCTCGGCGGGTCAGTGACCGCCGGTGAGTTCGCCGGTGAGCTTCTCGTGGATCCGGGCGCTCGGCTTGTTCAGGCCGATGATCTCCACGCTCTTGCCGCGCTGGGCGTACTTGTTCTCGATCGCGTCCAGGGCGGCCACGGAGGAGGCGTCCCAGATGTGGGCGGCGGTCAGGTCGATGACGACCTTGTCGGGGTCGCCCGCGTAGTCGAACTGTCCGACGATGTCGTTGGACGAGGCGAAGAACAGCTCGCCGGTGACGGCATAGGTCACCCGGCCGCCGTCCGCGTCGGTAGTGGCGGTGACCTCGGCGAAGTGGGCGACGCGCTGGGCGAAGACGACCATCGCGGTGACCGATCCCGCGACCACGCCGACGGCGAGGTTGTGCGTGGCGACCACGCACACCACGGTGACGACCATGACGGCGATCTCCCCGGCCGGCATCCGCTTGAGCGTCTTCGGGGCGATGGAGTGCCAGTCGAAGGTCGCGAAGCAGACCATCACCATCACGGCGACCAGCGCGGCCATGGGAATGTCGGAGACGACGGGTCCGAAGACGATGCACAGGACCATCAGGAAGGCGCCCGCGAGGAAGGTGGACAGCCGCGTGCGGGCCCCGGACACCTTCACGTTGATCATCGTCTGGCCGATCATGGCGCAGCCGCCCATGCCGCCGAAGAAGCCGGTGACGATGTTCGCGATGCCCTGGCCGATGGACTCACGGGTCTTGGACGAATGGCTGTCGGTGATGTCGTCGACGAGCTTGGCGGTCATCAGGGACTCCATCAGGCCGACCAGCGCCATGGCGAAGGCATAGGGCGCGACGGTCGTCAACGTGTCCATGGTGAACGGCACATCGGGCAGGCCGGGCACCGGCAGGGAGGACGGCAGCTCGCCCTTGTCGCCGACGGTCGGCACCGCGATCCCGGCGCCGACCGTGATGACCGTGAGGATCACGATGGACGCGAGGGGCGCCGGGACCACCTTGGTGACCTTCGGGAAGAACACCATGAGGGCGAGCCCGGCCGCGATCAGCGGATAGACGGGCCAGGGCACGTCGTGCATCTCGGGGACCTGCGCCATGAAGATGAGGATGGCGAGGGAGTTGACGAAGCCGACCATCACGCTGCGGGGCACGAAACGCATCAGCTTGGCCACGCCGAGCGCGCCGAGCGCGATCTGGAAGACGCCGGCCAGGATGACGGCCGCGACCAGATGACCGAGCCCGTGCTCGCGGTTGAGCGGGGCGATGACCAGGGCCACCGCGCCGGTCGCCGCGGAGATCATGGCGCGGCGTCCGCCGACGATCGCGATGGTCACGGCCATGGTGCAGGAGGCGAAGAGACCGATCGCGGGGTCGACCCCGGCGATCACGGAGAACGAGATCGCCTCGGGGATCAGCGCGAGCGCGACCACCAGACCGGCGAGCACCTCGGTGCGCCACACCTTCGGGTCGGACAGCCAGTCGGGGCGCAGGCCACGCAGCCGGGCGGCCGGGGACGGTGCGGACGTGGACAAGAGAGGTACCTGTCGTGCTCGGGCAGCGCCTGGCATCACCCTGGGCGTGCGGGAAAAAGGGCCGGGAGCGCTGCGCTCGACAGCTGCGACACGGCGGGGGGAGGCCCCTAGCCTAACCGGGCAGCGGGCACACGAAGATCCTCAGCCGTCGGCGCCCTTGCCGATGTAGAGCTCGGCGAACGCGGCCGCGGCCGCCGGCGAGCCGAGGATCCTGCGCAGCCGCGCGGTCGCGATGCCCGCCTGGAAGGGGTCACCCGACGACGTCCCATGCAGCAGCTCCGAGAGCCACCGGGAGAACTCCTGGTACTGCCACACCTTCGGCAGACAGGCCTCCGAGTAGCCGCTCAGGCCACTCGCGTCCCCATGCGCGCAGTAGGCGACGAGTGCGTCACCGAGCATCAGGGCGTCGTGCAGGGCCAGGTTCATGCCCTTCGCCGCGATCGGGGCGGCGAGGTGCGCGGCGTCGCCCGCCAGGTACAGCCGCCCGTACGCCATGGGTTCCACCACGTAGTTGTGCATGTCGAGGACGCGCTTCTCGATCAGTGGCCCCTCGGTGAGCGGTGGCGCTCCCGCCACCGTGAGGCGGGCGTGCAGCTCGGACCAGACGCGCTCGTGCGGCCAGTTGTCGGGGTCGTCGCCGGGCGGGCACTCCAGGTAGTAGCGGGTGACCTGGGGGCTTCGGGCCATGTGGGCCGCGAAGCCGCGCGGATGGAGACCGAAGACGACGCAGTCCGAGGACGGCGGGGCCTGGGCGAGGAGAGCCAGCCAGCCGATGCCGTAGTCGTGCCGGGCGACGGTGGCCCGCTCCGCCACGGCGTAGGTGCGCGTCACGCCGCGCGCGCCGTCGCAGCCCGCGATGGCGTCGCACTCGATCTCTGTGCGCTCGCCGGTCTCCGGGTCGGTGTACGACACCGAGGGGCGGTCCGTGTCGATGGCGTGCAGTTTTACGTCGCGTACGCCGAAGCGGATGTCGCCGCCCTTCCGGTCGGCGTAGGCGCTCACCAGGTCCGTCACCAACAGGGGCTGGGGGTAGACGAAGTGGCGGTGCCCGGAGAGCTCCGCGTACGCGAACCGGTGGCGCTCCCCCGCCCAGCGGAACTCGCATTCGCCGTGCGTCTGCGCGTGGGCCAGGAGCCGGTCGGCCAGACCCCGCTGTTCCAGGGCACGCACGGCCCATTCCTCGATGAAGCCCGCGCGGGGCCGCTGTTCGATGAACTCCCTGCTCTCCGTCTCCAGGACCACGCAGTCGACGGAGGCGGCGCGGAGGATGTTGGCGACGGTGAGGCCCGCCGGTCCGGCTCCCACGACGACGACGCGGGCACGCCGTCGGGACGGGGCGGAATCGGGAGCTGAGGCGAGGTCCATCCCAAAATTATGACGCGGACACGACCAGCGGGAGACCATCGGACAGGTGTCCGTCCGGACGGCGGCCGTCGGATGTGGTGCGACAATCTGCCCGGGGCAGCGGCGCCCCGGCGGGCCGGCGGTGGGGAGGAAACGATGGTGGTGGAGTGGCGGTACATCGCCAAAGGCGTGCGGGTCGTTCCCGAACCGGTGGCCACGCCTTTCATCTGGACGGGAGCCTATGCGGGCGCGTTCGTGCTGGTGATGGTGCTCGATCTGCTCGGTGCGCTCGACCGGACGGGGATCGCGCTCGCGGCTCTCTCGGTCCTTGCCGCGCTCCTCGGGGTGCGGGGCCGCTTCGTCGCGGCGCCGGGGACGGCCCTGCTGTGCTGGCTGCTCCTGAACTTCTTCGCCACGCATCCCGTCGGTGAGATCTCCTGGGCCGGTCACCGGGACCCCGAGTGGATCACATGTCTGCTGGCCGCCGCCCTGGTCGGCACGACAGCCGGCCGGGTGTTTCACGCGCGGGCCGCCTACCGGCGCGTCAGCCCGTACGACGGCAGGGGCTGACCAGACGGATCGGGGACGACACCCCGGACGGGGTGACGCCCCAGCCGGGCCGACGAAATCCGTTTCCGGTGCCGCGATAATGCTCTTACCCTGACGCGGTGACCACTCAAGTGATCGTTCTCAACGGCGGGTCCAGCTCCGGCAAGTCCGGCATCGCGCGGTGCCTTCAGGCGGTCCTGCCTGATCCGTGGCTGGCCTTCGGCTGCGACACCCTGGTCGACGCCATGCCCGCGTCCATGCGGGCCGGTTCGGAGGGAATCGAGATCGCCGGCGACGGCAAGGTGGCCGTCGGCCCCGAGTTCCGGACGCTGGAGGCGGCCTGGATCGAGGGGATCGCGTCGATGGCCCGCGCCGGAGCGCGGATCATCGTCGACGAGGTCTTCCTCGGCGGCCCGGCGTCCCAGGAGCGGTGGCGAAAGGCCCTCAGAGATGTGGGGGTGCTCTGGGTCGGCGTCCGCTGTGACGCCACCGTCGCCGCGGGCCGGGAGACGGCACGAGGCGACCGAGCCGCCGGGATGGCTGCCTCCCAGGCCGAATTGGTCCACCATGGAGTGCTCTACGACATGGAAGTGGACACGACGCACACCGAATCCCTGGAATGCGCGCGGGCCATCGCCGCCCGCGTCGGCTGAGCGAAAGAACCGGCGGACATGAATTCCGCCGGGCGAGTTCATCCGCGAACACCGCATAAACGCCTGATGGCGTCCGAGGCATGTGCTGCCTCGGACGCCATCGGTGTCAATGGGGCGGAATGTTCACGCCACCGCGCTGGGGTCAGTGACCCGGACCGAGGCCGCCGTAATAGCCGCCGAGCTGGTCGCGGTAGGCGGGGTCGCCCAGGTGCTTTTCCTTGTCGAACTCGGGAGCGTCCTTGATCTGCTCCTTGGTGCGCGAGACGAGGATCTTCCGCGCCTCGTGGTCGATGGCGGTGACGGTGCTCGCAGGCAGCAGCACCTCCTTGCCGAAGATCCACACTCCGGTGTCGACCACGATGTACTGGTTGGCGACCTCGTTCGAGTGCTTGTCGACCTTGCCGATGTGGCCGTCGGCTGCCTCGACCTTGTAACCGGTCAGATCGGCGTCCGGGCCGTGCCCGGCGGTAGGAGCGTAGCTCCAGATTTCGTTGCTCATCGAGAACTCCTCAATTCGTTTTCCCCGAAACGCAGGGATTCACATAGCGGGAGGAGATGATCAACCTCCAACCATCGGGTGCCCTGCGGTATAGCGGCCAAACAGAAACTTCCGGCCGTCTCGCCCCGGCTCATTTCGCCGTGGTGTCACAGCGAGCGCGGTGTCACAGCAAGTCGCGGGGCACGGTTTCATTCCAGGTACGCGAGAAAACCCGTCGGTCACCCTCGTAACCGTCCAGGGTGGCGTCCACCCGGAAGGTGTCCTCGTCGCAGCTGAGGACCGTGCGGGTCTCCACCCGTACGTCCCAGTCGTCGCGCTTGAAGGTCATCGTCCAGGCGGACTCGCCGGCCGCGGAGGTGAAGTCCTCGGCCCTGGAGGTGTAGCGCTCGTAGGCCCGGCGGCCGACGTCGAGGTTGATGTCCTCGAGGCGCACCGTCCCCCGGTCCTTGACGATCTCCAGCTCCGCGGCGTAGTCGACCAGGTCACGCTTGACCTGCCAGCGCTCCTCGGGAGCCACCAGCTGGACGGGAGACCTCGGCCGCATGCCCTCCGGCTCGTCGAAGGGCTGCTCCGGCAGGGCGTCGGGCTCCGACATCGGCCGGACCGGGAGCGTCAGGGTGCTCGACTTCTCGTACACGGTCAGGAGCACCGGCTTGGGCGGCGGCCAGGCCAGCGGCCAGTACGAGGTGGACAGGGACACGCGGATGCGGTGACCCGGCGGGAAGGCCTGGGCGACGCCGTTGAGCGGAATGGCCGCGCGGTAACGGCGCCCCGGTTCGAGGGGACGCGGATCGCCGTGCGCCTCGCTGCGGGTGAGGTTGAGCAGGCCGTAGCTGACCCGGGTGGCGCTGCCGTCGGGCGCCACGTCCGAGAGCCGGACCGCGACCATGGCCACGGGCTGGTTGACGCTCAGGTCGAGATCGACGGTGGGTGAGCCGAGGATCTCCGTGCGCTCGGTCAGCGGGTCGGTCTCGAAGACCAGCGAGCCGCCGTCCTCCTCACGCTGGTCGTAGGGCAGGTCGGGGGGCGCGTTGTAGGAGGCCCACTTCCCGCCGAACTGGCCTACGGACAGGGGCGATTGGACGGACAGTCCCTCGTCCGCTCCTGACCGCTCCCCCTCGGGGGAATCGCGGGCCGCGGCGGCCCCTGTGACCGGCTCGGAGAGCCCGTGGCGGGTGAGGCGCCGCACGACGGGCGTGATGTGCGGGGACGGCCAGGACGGCTCGCCCACCCAGCGTCCCGGACGTTCCTCGTACGACGTGGAGGGCGGCACGCTGTCCTGCATCCACGTCCGCAGCATCGGCCCTTCCATGACGCCGTTGTCGACGCCCTTCAGCCAGTGGTCCCACCAGCGCACCACTTCCTGGAGGTAGCCGATGGCGGGGCCCGGCTGACCGAGGTGCGGGAACTTGTGGGACCAGGGGCCGATCAGGCCCTTGCGCGGCACGTCCAGATTGCCGAGCAGCCGTGTCACGGCATTCGAGTAGCCGTCCGCCCAGCCGCTCGACGCGAGGACGGGACAGCGTACGGCCTGATAGTCCTCGCAGACCGAGGCGTGCCGCCAGTAGTCGTCGCGGCGCTGGTGCCGGAGCCATTCGAGCACCCAGGGGCGGGTGCCCTCCATCCGCTCGTGCCACATGTCGCGCCACCGGTCCCCCACCATCATCGGGTCCGGGGGCATGGTGCCGTAGGCGAACATGGTGCCCGCCTCGGCGAGGTTGTCCGACAGGAGCGCGCCGCCCATGTAGTGCATGTCGTCGGCGTACCGGTCGTCCGTGAAGGACGCGATGACGATGGCACGCAGGCTCTCCGGCTGCCGCGCGGCGACCTGGAGCGCGGCGAAGGCGCCCCAGGAGAGCCCCATCATGCCGGTGTTGCCGTCGCACCAGGGCTGATCGGCGAGCCAGGCCAGGACGTCCTCGGCGTCGGTCTGCTCCTGCTCCAGGTACTCGTCCTTGAGCACCCCTTCGGAGTCTCCGGTGCCGCGCAGGTCCACGCGGACGCAGGCGTAGCCGTGCCCGGCGATATAGGGGTGGTGGATGGAGTCGCGCTCGGCGGTCAGGTCGCGCTGCCGGTAGGGGATGTACTCCAGGACCGCGGGGACGGGGTCCTGGTCGGAGGACGTCGGCCGCCAGATGCGGGCCGCGAGGCGGGTTCCGTCCGCCACGGGGATGGTGACGTTCTCCTCTTCCTTGGTCTCGTACGGAAGGTCGCTCACATAGCGCAAGTGGAGACGCTCCTTCGTGTTGCGGTGGTGCCTTCGTGGGGGGTGGTCGTTCGTTCAGTCGTCGTTCAGTCGTTCTTCGTGTCCCGGCCGCCGGGCTCCGCCTCGTCGAAGGTCAGGCCGAGGGCCGCCACGCACTGGTCGTACTTGGCCCGCATCTCCTCCTCACTCTCCCCGCCCGTGAAGATGTGGGCCAACTCATAGCTGTAGCTGTCCTGTTCGGACGCGTCGGACAGCCGCTGCCCCTCCTCGACCACGACGTCGATGCGCACGCCGGGAATGCGGCGCTCGATGCTCTCGATGTCCTTGCGGGAGGGGACGTTGTGCACGGTGGCGTCGGCGAACCAGCGGTAGTACCACTTGGCGGCCGTGGCGTACTTGCCCTGGCGGTACGGCAGTTGGGGGTCCTTGCCCAGGGCGAGGCTCAGCATGCAGTGGTGGTTGGGCACGCCGTCGACGTACTCGAACATCTCCGCGTGCGACTGGGAGTGCCGCGGGTTGATCTCCAGGAGGTTGATCGCGTCGGTCCGTGGGTCGTAGAAGTACTCGATGCTGAAGGTCGCCGCGTTCATGCCGATCTGCCGCATCACCCGCTCCGACACGTCCCGCAGCCGCTCGAGGACGGGCCCGGGGAGAGTGGAGGGGTACTGATGGCGCAGGAAACACGACGAGTCGGGGTACTGGATCGAGTCGAGGATGCCGTAAATGGTGACCTCGCCCTCGTGGACATAGCCCTCGACCGCGACCTGGATGCCGTTGAGCGCACCTTCCGCGAGGCACACCTGGCCGCCCACGTCGGCCATTTCCGGGGGCAGCTCGACGCGGGCGAGTATGTCCTCGAACGGCCGCCCGATGCGGCCCATCCCCTTGCGGATGCGCTCGGCCGCCTCGGTGAACTCGGCCTGGTCGCCGACCCCGTAGGCGAGCTCCGAGGAGTAGGACAGGGCGGGCTTGAGCCACATCGGGAAGTCCATGCCCTCGGGGGGCTTGGGGTCGGCGCTGTCCATGTCGACCCGCCCGAACGGCGGATGCGCGTCGGTGACCCGCCGCTGTTCCAGGCGGCTCCAGTACTTGTGCTCGCACTTGACCACGGAATCCAGACTGGTGCTCCGCGTCCCGTAGCGCTCGCTGAGGATCGGCACGAGCGTGCTGACCGGGAAGTCCCAGTAGCCGACGATCGCGTCGATGTGACCGTCGAACGCGTCGAGTATCCCCTCGGCCTTCTCCAGCAGTGCGGGGACGGACACCTCTCCACTCTGCAGTTCGTCGACCGTCAGGAGGGGGTGGAACACGTAGTCCTGCGCGTCGGGGACCGCGCGCAGCGTCGGAAGATTGGCCTCGTCCAGGCCGAGTACGAAGATGTTGAGCGGCATGGCGCCCTTTCTGGTCCGGGGTGCCAGCGGCTGTTCCGCTGAGTGGCTGGGAATGCCGCGTACCCAGGTCGCAGTGGCGCAATCGCGGCCCCTCCGCCCCGGCCCTCCTCCGCCCCCCCCGGGTCCGGTGACTCCGGGTGTCCGGTACGTGTGTGTTCCGGTTCGCAGGGCACCTGGGAGATCGACAGTCGCGGGAGCGAGCCCCGAGCAGCCGAGGAATCCATGAGGCCAGAGAGACATCCGGTCGGTCCGACTCGTCACCGTGCGTCACCACCCGAGTGGTGGCAGGTGCGAGAACAGCGGAGTGTGGTGAGAGGGCCGGATCAGGAGGGGCATCGTCCGGCCGGCCCCGCAATGACCGGAGGTGCGTGATGGTCGCCGATACAGCCGCTGGTGCGGCCCCGGGACACCTGATGACCCTTCCCGGGGTCTACGCGCCGCAGGACGACACGGGTCTGCTCGCTCGCGCCCTGTGCCGCGAGGCCATCGGCCCCGGCACGGACCTGCTGGACCTCGGTACGGGCAGCGGAGCGCTGGCCGTCCACGCGGCGCGGCTCGGCGCCCGGGTGACGGCGGTGGACATCGCCCGGCGGGCCGTCCTGACCGCCCGTATCAACGCGCTGGTGGCGCGTCAGCGCATCACCGTGTTGCGGGGTGACCTCACGTCCGCCGTTCCCGGGCGGTCCTACGACTTCGTGGCGAGCAATCCTCCGTACGTGCCCTCTCCTTCCGGCCGATTGCCGCAGCGCGGCCCGGCGCGTTCCTGGGACGCTGGACAGGACGGCCGCGCGCTGGTCGACCGCATCTGTGACGCGGCGCCCGCGGTGCTGCGCCCCGGAGGTGTGCTGCTCATGGTCCATTCGGCGCTGTGTGACACCGACGCCACGCTGTCCCGGCTCTCCAAGGCGGGCCTGGAGGCCTCGGTCTCCGACCGCGCGCTCATTCCGTTCGGGCCCGTCCTGCGCTCACGCCGGGCCTTCCTGCGCCGGCAGGGGCTGCTGGGCGACGAGGAGATGGAAGAACTGGTGGTCATCCGTGCCGAACGCACCTGAACCCGCGCCGACCGGGACGGGCCCGTCGCCGCGGGACCCACGGCCGCGACGTGTCACGGTCGACCCCGAGGGGCCCCTGCTCGTCGAGGGGCCCGTCGAGGTCGTCGCCGAGGACGGCAGCGTCACGACGTCCCGGCGCTTCACCACCGCGATCTGCACCTGTCGCCGCAGCCGCACCTACCCGTGGTGCGACACGAGCCATCGCCGCCGCGTGAAGCCCGAGGACACCGAGAACACCAGGAACACCGACGGCAACGGCGGCAATGCCGGCAACAGCGCCAACGCCCACACCGACGAGCACGCCAAGGGGGAGGAAGCACCCGATGCCCGCTGAGAACCAGACACTCTCCGACGGTCTCCGCGAGTCGCGCCGCACGAGCCCCGCCCTCCCCGAGCCCCGCGGCGTGCTGTCCGAGCTCGTCGTCAACACCCTGCGCCAGGGCGGGAGTTCGGGGCCGCTGTCCCTCGACACGCACGACGCCGACCCTTACGGTGACGACCTCCAGCTGGCGCTCTACGTCCTCTACGAACTGCACTACCAGGGCTTCGACGGGGTCCGCGAGGACCTCGAATGGGATCCCGAACTGCTGGGTCTGCGCCGCGCGCTCGAAGGACGCTTCCTGGGCGCGCTGCGCGCCAACTGCCGCTCCACCGACAGCGCCGAACGCGCCCTGGCCGACCTGCTCCTGGAGCCGGTCGGGCACGTCCCCACCAGCGTCAGCCACCATCTGCAACGCGACGGCGAGCTGTGGCAGCTCAGGGAGTACGCGGCACTGCGCTCGCTGTACCACCTCAAGGAGGCTGACCCGCACGCCTGGGTGATCCCCCGGCTGCACGGCAGGGCCAAGGCGGGCATGGTGGCCGTCGAGTTCGACGAGTTCGGGGCGGGCCGGGCCGAGGACATCCACGCCCGGCTCTACGCCGAGCTCATGCGGGACCTCTCTTTGGAGACCGCGTACGGCCACTATCTCGACGCGGCCCCGGCGGAGGCACTCGCGACGGTCAACCTGATGTCCCTGCTGGGCCTGCACCGGGCGCTGCGCGGAGCCCTCGTCGGGCACTTCGCCGCCGTCGAGGTGACGTCCTCCCCGGGCTCGCGACGGCTGGCCAAGGCGATGCGCAAGTGCGGTGCCGGCAAGGCGGCCGAGCGGTTCTACGACGAACACGTGGAGGCCGACGCCGTACACGAACAGGTGGTGCGCCGCGATGTGATCGGCGGCCTGCTCGCGAGCGAACCCGGCCTGGAGTCCGACGTGGTCTTCGGCATCGAGGCCACGGACTTCCTGGAGGACCGCCTGGGCGCCCGCCTCCTGGCCGCCTGGCGCGACGAACGCAGCGCGCTGCGCACGCCGTTGACAGCGACGGCCTGAGCACCGGGGCGTCACACGGCAGTCAGGTCCCCCGCTCCGCCGTGGCCCCGCCGCGTACCCTGCCGATCTGGGTCAGTGCCTCGGGCAAGCTGGTGGGGCGTAGTGCGCCGCGGACGGCCGGGCCCGCCCAGCCGGGGCCGGCCAGCATGACCGCGGGACGCCCGCGGGCGCCTCGTACGCCCCAGCGGGTCTCGGCGATGTGGCGGGCCAGGGGGACGCTCGCCGTCGAGCGGGCCTGGGCCCACAGGACCACGACGGCCGGGCCCGTCCGGCGCACGGCGGACGAGACCGCCTCGACCGGCACGGCGGCGCCGAACATGCGCTGCGGGACGCCCAGTTCACCGAGCGCAGCGCTGAGCGCCTCCAGCGGGAGCGAATGCTGTTCGCCCGGTACACAGGCCAGCACCAGCGGCGCGTTCGCGGCGGAATCCGTCGGCGCCATGGAGCAGCGGTGCAGGGTGCGCGAGACATGCCACGACAGCATGTGCTCGACCTCCACGTAACGGTCGCCGGCCTCTTCCCACTTGCGGCCCACCGCGTGCAGCGTCGGCACCATCACCTCCTGCCACGCGGTGACCAGGCTGTGGCTCTCCACCGCGTCGTCCAGCAGATCCTGCATGGTGGGCGCGTCGAGCCGCACGGCCGCGCGCGACAGGCCTCGCTGGCGGCGGACGAACGTGTCGGGGGACGGCGGCGCCTGGCGTGCCCGCCGCCTCGGCCGCGGTACGGCGGCCGGGCCGCCGGGCGCGGTCCCGGCGGATGGATCGGGATCGAGCAGTTTCAGCGCCTGGTGAGCGGCTTCGGCAGGCGGGACCCCCGAGGAGGTGAGGCGGCCCATCTCCTCCACCATGGCGATGTCCCGCTCGGACCAGCGGCGATGGTGCCCGGGATCGCGCCGGGCGGGACCCAGGCCGTACCTGCGGTCCCAGGTCCGCAGCGTCGTCGGTGACACCCCCAGCCGTCGTGCCAGGGCCCCGGTGGTGACTCCGGTGCCGGCCGATTCGCTGTCCTGACCGCGGCGCTTCCCCTCGCTCATCCGGCCACGATACGACGCACAACCGATGCGAGTTGCCGTGCCGGAGCAGCTGTTTCCAGGATGACCGGATCGCGGCCACAGCGACCGCGCGACTGCCCACTTCCGTTCGTTCGTACGGCGATTGCGATCGCCGGAAGGAGCTGACGACACGCCGATGAGCACACTGGTGCCACAGCCGGTGCGAGCCCCTGCGCGGGAGCGGACCATGGATCTGGCCCGAGGCCTCGCCGGTGGTGACGAGGCGAGCCTCGCGGCGGTGTACCGCCGATGGGGGCCGCTGGTGCACGCCCTCGCCCAGCGCGCGCTGGGCGACAGCCGTGAGGCGGAGGACATCACCCAGCAGGTGTTCTTCGCCGCATGGCGCGGCCGGGACGGCTACCGCCCCGAACTCGGCGGTCTCGGCGCCTGGTTGACGGGCATCGCCCGGCACAGGATCGCGGACGCGCTCAGCGCGCGCACCCGGCGGGCGGCGCTCGTCGAGGGCGCGGTGGCGCAGTTCGCCACGATGGATCACGGCGCCCACGAGGGCATGGACGCGACGGTCGAACGGACGCTGCTGGCACAGGAGTTGGCCAGGCTCCCGGGACCTCAGCGGACGGTGTTGCGTCTGTCGTTCTACGAGGACCTGACCCATCCGCAGATCGCGGAGCGCACCGGGTGGCCGCTCGGCACGGTGAAGAGCCATGCCCGGCGCGGCATCCACAGTCTGCGCCTTCGTCTGGAGGACGTGCGGGAGGGCTGCTGAAGAATCTTGGTACGTGGTGCATCCAAGCGCCGGGTCGCGACGGAAGCAGTAGGTAGCTCGTCGTGACCGTCATTGTGCCTGAGGTCGGCAGGACCGCCCGGACCCTGCTTCCTGTTCGGCCTCAGCGGAGTCGGTGCCGCTGAGGCTGTCGCCGTCACCCCCGAGACGGCGGCCGAGCGGGCTGTGGGTGGCGCATGTGTCGGTGGCGCCACCCACAGTCGCCGCCTCACGGCATACGACTCGCGCGGCGTACGGCTCACGCGGCGTACGGCTCGCGGATCAGGCGGCGTACCCCTTCGGCGGGATGAGGGTGGCGAGCTGATCGAAGGAGAGCCAGTAGATCTGGTTGCCGCCGAAGGACGCGGGGTCGGCGATGAGGACGGTGCGGTTCGCGTCGTCGTAGCCGATGACGGTGAAGTAGTGGTAGATCGTCTGCTCCGAGGGGTAGCCGGGCGGCTGGTTGCCGGGCGGGGCCACGATGTTGGTCACCAGCGGGTAGTTGTTGTCGATGTCCAGGACGATGTCGTTCCACAGCAGGTCCTTCTGGGCCTGGGTGGGCGGGTCGTTCGGCATCTCCTTGGTCTCGTACCAGCCGGTGCCCAGGTTGGCGTTGAGCACGCCGGTCACCTGACTGATGTGATCGGTGCCCGCCTCGGTGGTGCCGAGCTGGGCCGCCAGAGCGCCCTGGCTCGGCGGGGCGATCCGCGCGGACAGGGCGATACGGGTGGCGGCGGGGCCGCACCAGTAGCCGGTCTCCTGGACCTGGTAGTCGACCGGGAGCGTGTGCGCGCTCTTGGTCCGCGCCCCGCCGATGTTCAGCCGCGTGCCGGGTTCGTTCTGCCCGCTGACGACCGCGGTCCCTGCCTTGGAACCTTCGGCGAGGACGGACACGCGGTGCGGGTGCGCGGGTTCCGCCCGGGCGGCGGCCGGGGTGACGAGCGCGCCGACGGCGGCGACGGCGATCACTGTGGAGACGAGTCTCTTGCGCATACGGCCTCCTGGCGTGAGGGGCGTGAGGGGTCGTGAGGGTTGCGAGGGGGGAATCGGCGCGAAGGCGTGCGGGTCAGGGAATCAGCGGGACCGTTGGCCCTCTCGGGCGCTGCTGGAAGATCCCCCAGGGAATCGTGGTCGACCGGCGTCAGGTAGTTGACGAACGTGGATTCCTGCATGGCCGTCATCAGGGCGATGACCAGGCCCTGTTCGGGGATCTGCGCCCCCTTGCCGACACCGATGACGGTGCGTGCGTTGGCGAGTTCCTCGGGTCCGAGGTCGGCCGCCGTGCGGAACGTGCGGCGCAGTTCGGCGTCGGGCGCCTGCCGCAGGGCCCTGGCGGTCGCGCCGTCGACCGAGCCGGTGCGGGGCAGGCCATGGCGCTCCTGGGACCACTTCAGGCCGTGCCCGGAGGAGGCCGCGGGCGCCGTGGGGGACGCGGCGGCCTGGGCGATGCCGGGCACGGCACAGAGAGTGCCGGCCAGGGCGAGCGAGGCGACCACGGCCGCACGGCGGGTGAGGCCGAGGGGGAGGGTACGGGTAGTGCGCAACGCCACTCCTTCAACGGATCGTCGAGGCGTCCGGGCGTGCCGTGCGCGGAAGTTCACACATGGACGCGCGTTGAACAGCGCGCGGGGCGGGGTGTCGGGACGCGGCGCGGTGGGGGGGGATGCGTGGGCAACTGCTCGGTCAGCTTCCTTGCATGCCCATGCCAGACGCAATCGATGAAAGCCCAGACTTACGACCCGCAACTGCGCAGCAGCGCGCGCCCCTCCGCGGTGGCGACGTGAAGTGACCGCCCGGCCCGGCGGACAGTGGTCAGCAGGCCCGCCGCGCGCAGCACCTTGACGTGCTGGCTTATCGCCGGGTGCGTGACCGACAGCAGACGAGCGAGCTCGACCGTGGAGGAGCCCGTGCGCGCCGCCTTGAGGACGGCGGCGCGCGTGTGACCGACGAGCGGCCCGAGGGCGCCGTCGTCCGGACGGTCGACGGCGGGTGCGGGGTGGGCCCAGTCCATCGCGTGGTCGATGGGATACACCAGGACGGGCGGCAGTTCGCCGTCGGCGAGCGTGACCGGTGTGGGCCAGCAGAAGAACGAGGGCTGCAGGGTGATCCCACGGCCGTCGAGCCGCAGCTCCTGATCCACCGGGTAGTCGGCCTCCAACACCGGTGCGTTCCAGCGCAGTTGCGGCCCGAGGCCCGCGAGCAGGCCGTCGGTCCCGCCGTCGAGGAGGCTGTGCAGGCGGAGGATGCGGTCGGCGTCGATCTGGGCGTGGAGGCGGGGCCAGAACGGCGCGAGCGCCTCCAGGTGGTACGTGTGCAGCGCTTGCCCCAACTGCCGCAAGGCGGCGGCGTCTCCACGCGCCAGCGACTCCGTCCAGCCCGGCAGCCGACGCGAGGCGGCCACCCGCGTCAGATCGGTGCGCAGGCGCGGCCGAGGGGTGCGCACGAGGGTGTCGACCGCCGCCTGGAGCGTCTCGCCTTCCCCGTGGGTGGGGGTGAGGAAGTCCGGGGAGCAGCCGTGCGGCGGCAGGAGGGGCGACAGGAGGCGGCAGTTGGCCGACAGGCGCGGCCTGGCCCAGCGGCGCCACTGCCCGAACACCCGCGCCCCGTCGCGCCGTTGGAGCGTCTGGACACTGTTGCTGATCTCCCAGAGGAAGTCCGGCCCCGACGCGACCCGTACCCGCGCCAGGTCCTCGGCCGTGAAGTGCACCCGCAGCATGGCCCTCTCCCCCTGTGCCCCGTGCCCGGTTCCGTGTCCGCCGCGTCGCCCCGGCGGCGCGCGGCAGGGCTCAAGGCCATCCCCGTGGGGCGGTTGCTGTCAAGGGAGACGGGTGGTGCCCGAACCCTCAAGTTTTGCTCTGAAGGGGCGCGCGAGAGGGGTGCGCGCTCCCGACGTCGGGCACCACAGGCGAAAGACGGGGTGTCCGAAGGGGGTGGGGGCATGCGGGTGTACTTCAGGCGGGCCACGACGGCGGCGGCAGCACGACGGGCCCTTGGGGCGTACGACATAGCCTATCTGGCGGGTGGGCCGCGACGCGTGGTGGAGTGCGCGGTGATCGGGCTGGCCGAGCGCGGGCTGCTCAGGCTCAGGGCGTCACGGATGTGCGCGGTGGGCGATGAGACACCGGAGCATCCGGTCGAGCGCGCCTTGATCGCGGCGTGCCCCGACAGCCGGAATTCCGCCACGGTGTGCGCGGAGCTGCGCGAGTCCCCGGAGGTCGAGGAGATCAGCGACCGGCTCGCGGAGTGGGGCCTGGTGACCAGGTCCCGGCACCAGCTGACCCGGGTCGGCAGGCAGCGGCTCCAGGAGGCGGAGGACGAGGGGACCCTCCCCGACCACGTGTTCGCCGGTCCCGAGGTTCTCCCGAAGGGCACGGTCCGACGCGCCGTCGCGGAGGCACAGTACGTTCCGTCCGGTCTCGGCCGGGCGATGATCCGCCTGGGCAACGCCCTGGAACGCGACTCGGGCTCCGATCACGCGGACTCCGGCTGCGGGGGCGGTGGCGGCGGAGGCGACTGACTGGCGGGCGAGCGACGGACAGGGCGGGCCCGCGCACATCGGGTGGCGAACCGTCACCACATGTGCGTGGGCCCCCACTTGTGCCGATCCGTGCCTAGCGCAGGGTGCTGCCGAAGAGCGCCGCGGCATCCGGGGCCCCGACGTCCTTGGGGCCGAACGCGACGGAGTTCGTGGCGGTCAGGCCGGTCGAGGTGCCGCGCAGCGACCAGATCGCGCCCGCTTGGGCGTTCTCCCGTACGGATGACGCCGCGAGGTCACGGTGTCCGTCGCCCGTGACGTCGAGCAGTGCCGTGGTCGCACCGAACTGGTCGTCGGCCTCGGCGACTCCGGGGATGCCCGAGGTGTCCTGGTGGAAGGCCTGGGCGCCGGTGCCGGTCACGCCGTTCGCGCTTCCATGCACCAGCACGACGGCGCCCGCGTCGCCGACGGTCTTGACGTCCTCGCCCACGACACCGATCGCGATGTCGGCGAAGCCGTCACCCGTCACGTCGCCGACGGAGACGGAGCTGCCGAAGCGGTCGCCCTCCTCCTCGGCGCCGGGTATGCCGGGCAGGTCCTGGTCGAACTTCTGCACCTCCGGCTTCAGGCCGTCCGCCGAGCCGTAGGCGACCATCACCTCGGACTCGACCTCGCCGTACCCGCTCTCGCCGACGACCAGGTCGTCGTAGTGGTCGCCGTTGATGTCGCCGATGCCGAGCTGCCCCTTGGCCCCTGCCGCCTCACCGCGCTTGAAGCCGGTGGGGCTGCCGTACAGGATGCTGTTGGTCCAGGAGCCGTCGCCGGTGTAGTCGTTGACGGCGATGTCGGAGCGGCCGTCGCCGTTGATGTCGCCGACGGCCTCCGGGATCACCGGGCCCTGGACGGACAGCGGCCCGTCGACGCAGATCTCTGGCCTCTCGCGGCAGCCCGGGTAGGGGCGCTCCTCGCTCTCATAGCTCCACCACTCCGACTTGTCCATGAAGTCGAGGGTGGCGGCCGGGGCGCCCGTGCGCGCGATGGGCCCCTTCCACAGACGCGCCTTCTGCTCCACCGGGTCGTCTCCGTGATACGCCACCAGGTCGAACAGCGCCAGGTCGGTGGTGCCGTCCCCGTCGAAGTCCCCGGCCTGCGGGGCGAATCCGAAGGTGTTGACGGCGGTGCCGCCGGTCGGGCCGCTCTCGGAGCCCCACAGGATCACCGAGCCCCCGCCGGCGACACCGGTGCCGACCACCAGGTCCGCGTACCCGTCCTGGTCCAGGTCGGCCTTGGTGAAGTGCCTGCCGAACTCCTGGTTGGCGGTGGCCGCGCCGGGCACGCCGGCCGTGGAGCGGCTGATGATCTTCTTCTTGGCGGGGTCGAGACCGTCCTTGGAGCCGTAGGTCACGACGACATACCCGGCCTTGGCCTTGCCGGAGACGGTGCCGCCCGGGGCGCCGACGACGAGGTCGTCGTAACCGTCGCCGTTGAAGTCGTCCGTCACCTTCACGGCGGCGGCGCCGGCACGGTCGGCGTCGCCGTCCGGTGTGGCCGCCCAGGCGCTGCCCTGCCCGATGGCCAGGGCCGAGAGGCCGCTGCCCACGAGCAGGGAGGCGGCCATCAAGGGCAGGGCGCGGCGGGCGTTACGTCCGACGGCGTGCTGTTTGGCTCGCGACATACAGGTTCCCTTGGTTCAGAGTGCGGTTGGGTGGCTGCCCGGCGGATTTCACCGCCGGTTCATGCCGGCCGAACACTTGACCCCTCACGTCCACCAAAGGTTCGACGCCCCACGGCGCCCAGGGCTACTGGGGCTACTGGGGCACGTTCAGGACGAAGTCGAAGTCCGCCTCCTTCGCGTTTCCGACGGTGCGTACGTTCATGAGCAGCCGTGCGTCGAAGATCGGGTCGGTGTTGTTGCGTGGTTCGCCGGGGAAGTAGAGCTGGGTCGTGAGGACCGGGCGCCCCGGGGCCTGTGCCTTGACGTGCAGGTGCCGGGTGCGGCCCGGGTAGAGGCCGGGCACGATCGTGGTGAGCCTGAACGCGCCGTTGGCGTCGGTGAATTGATGGCCGCGGAAGCGGTACCCCGTGTTGTCGTACGTCCCGTAGGTGTCGGCCTGCCAGAAGTCCAGCAGGACCCGGGGTATGGGCCGGCAGGCGCGCCCGAAGACGTAACCGGTGACGGTGAGCCGCACACCCGGGGTGCCGGGCTGGAGGAGCGAGGTGCGCCGGGGCGAGTTGGGCTTGAAGTACGGCCCCTCCATCTGCGGGGGCGTCGGGTCGTCACCGTCGTCGCAGGCCGGGGTCGCCTCCGGCGCCACGCCGCGTTCGCCCGCGGTCCTGGCCAGGGCGGGGACCCCCATCAGGGCCACCGGCAGGGCCATGCCCACCGCGGCGGCCGCTCTCAGCACGGTCTTGCGGCTGGGGCCGCCACCGTCGCGCTGTTCCTTGGCCTGAGCCTCTCCGCCGTCGTCGCGTGTGCCGTCCTCCGCCGTGCCGATCTCGCGCTCCATCGCTCCTCCTGAAGGGGGGTGGGGTGGGTTCCGGATCGGCTCCGAAGTTATGCGGGCGGCAGGATCCGGGCGATGGACTCAAGTCGGTGGTCGTGGTGAATATCGCCGGTGCCGCGCCGGAAGTCCCCGGGACTCGCTCCGGTCTCACGGCGGAAGAAGCGACAGAAGTAGGCGGGGTCAGGGAAACCGATCCGCGCCGCTACCTGACGGACCGACAACTCCGTACGCAGCAGCAGGCGTTTGGCCTCGTGCACCCGCGCCTGCCGGATCAGTTCACCGGGCGTGCGGCCGGTGGACGCCTTGACCGCCTCGCTCAGGTAGCCCTCGGAGACACCCAGATGTCGTGCGCACGCGCGCACGGACCTCTGGGGGCCTTCCGGGCTGCCGAGCAAGGTCAGGAACCGCGCGGCCACGGAACCGGGCCGGGTGGTCGGGGCGGGCGGGACATCGGCGGACCGGCGTGCGGGCAGCCGCGCCGCCCGCACCACCAGGACATGCAGCAGGGCCCGCAGCACGCCCTGGAATCCATCCGCGCCCGCACGGTACTCACCGTCGAGGTCGGCGACGAGGCGCGCGGTCCGGTCGGCCTCCTCGTCGGGGAGTTCCGCCCAGGAGCGCTGCCCCAGCCCGCGCAGCGCGTGACGGTCGCCGGGGTGGTCCAGGAGGAAGTCGTCGGTGAAGAGGATGACGCTCCCCTCGAGGCCGGTGACGTTCTCCCAGTGGTGGACCTGGCCGGGGGCGATGAAGCACAGGTTCGGCGGCCGCAGGGCGAAGCGGGTCAGGTCGACGACGTGTTCCCCGGTGCCCCCGGTGACGTGCACGATCTCGTGGAAGGTGTGCCGGTGCGGGAACGACGCCCGCGACATCGGACCGATGGTGTCGAAGGTGCCGATGGCGAACGGCAGCGCGTTGGGCATCGGCACTTCGAGGCGATGCGTCGGCATGCCCTCCTCACCGGATACGCCGCTGCTCCCCTCGCCGGGTAACCCGCTGTTCCCCTCGCCGGGCAAGACCGTTGTGCCGCGCATGCGTACGCTCCTCACCGAGACCTCACCAGGACCTCACCGAGACCGGAGACTGGTCCAGACCAGCCGACTCCCCCACCATGGCACGCACGGTCACCGCCGGGCAGGGGGCGCCCACGGTCCGCCACTGAGCCGGGAGCGGCTCAGGGCGCGACAATGGTCTTGCGGAACGCCCGCCGCCGCGGAGAGGTGACCCACGGATGCCCTACATCACAGTCACCGCGCTGAGCCACCCCGGGCTCGTACGCGACCACAACGAGGACAGTCTGGCCGTCGGCCCATGGACGCTGTGCGGGACGATGACCGAGAACCCGCAGACCCTGGGATTCCCGCTCGGCAACCCCCTCGTCGTCGCGGTCGCCGACGGCATCGGCGGTCAGCCGGGCGGCGAGGTGGCCAGCGGTCTCGTCGTACGGCGCCTTGCGGCGCTCGGATCGGTGCTGGACAGCGAGGAGGCCGTGCGGGACGCGCTGAACGCCTGCAATCGCGCCGTGTACGAGGCAGCCGAACGCGACCCCGAGCTGACGACGATGGGGACGACGGTCGCGGGTGTCGTGCTCCTCGGGCAGGAACTCCTCGTGTTCAACGTCGGCGACAGCAGAGTGCTCGACGTGAGCGGAGCCGACGCGAACGGCACCCTGCGCCAGGTGAGCGTCGACGACAGCCCGCCGCCCGCGCCCGGCCGACGCACCACGTCGATCGTCACGCAGGCGCTCGGCGGCGCCCTCCGGTTCACCGCGATCACCCCGCACGTCAGCACGGTGCCGCTCGTCGGGGGTGAGCGTTTCCTGGTGTGCTCCGACGGCCTGACCGACCCCGTGCCCGAGGAGACCCTCGCCCAGGTGCTCGCCGCCCACGACGGAGGCCGGGCGGTCTTCGAGCTGTGGAAGGCCGCCATCGACGCCGGCGGCCCTGACAACATCACGCTCGCGCTGATCACGGTCGTCGACGACGACTGACGCGTCGACGCGCGACGCCCGCGAACCACCCTGTGGCCGCTGAGGAACCGGGGGCTGCCGAGGCGATCACGTACGCTCGGCGGATGGCGAAGTATTTTGACGTGCACCCCGACAACCCCCAGCAGCGCAGCATCAGCACCGTGGCCGACAGCATCCGCTCCGGTGCGCTGATCGCGTATCCGACGGACTCCTGCTTCGCGCTCGGATGCCAGCTGGGCAACCGCGACGGTCTCGACCGGATCCGCAAGATCCGGAACCTCGACGATCGCCACCACTTCACCCTGGTGTGCCAGAACTTCGCGCAGCTGGGTCAGTTCGTGCACGTCGACAACGACGTGTTCCGCGCGATCAAGGCGGCCACGCCGGGCAGCTACACCTTCATCCTGCCCGCGACGAAGGAAGTGCCGCGTCAGCTCCTGCACCCGAAGAAGAAGACCGTCGGCGTCCGGATTCCCGACCACGTCGTCACGCAGGCCCTGCTCACCGAGCTCGGTGAGCCGCTGCTCTCCAGCACGCTGCTCCTGCCCGACGAGGAGGAGCCGCTGACCCAGGGCTGGGAGATCAAGGAACGCCTCGACCACGTGGTGGACGCGGTGGTCGACTCCGGCGACTGCGGCACGAGCCCGACCACGGTCATCGACTTCTCCGGCGGCGAGGCGGAGATCGTGCGCCGAGGGGCGGGCGACACCTCGCGCTTCGAGTAGGAGCCGAGTGGCCCGGGCCGCTCGGTCAGCCGGTGAGACCGGTGACCCGCATCGTGATGTTCAGGCGGCCCGAGGCCAGGCCGGTGGCGGGGTCCGCGGTGCCCTCGTAAACCTTGGGCACGCCGTGGAAGATGTGACGCGAGGGGCCGCCGAAGACGAACAGGTCGCCCGAGGCCAGTTCGATGTCGGTGTAGGGCTTGGTACGGGTCTGCGTGTTGCCCACGCGGAACACACAGGTGTCGCCGATGGACAGGGACACCACCGGGGCCGATGACCGCTCGTCCTTGTCCTGGTGCATGCCCATCCTGGCCTGCCCGTCATAGAAGTTGATCAGCGCGGTGTCCGGCGTGTACGGCGTGTGATCGGCCACGGCCGACGCGTCTCCGTACGCCGCCGCGAGCGCCCTGCGGCCGAGCGCGACCATCCAGTCCGGGAACGGGGCGACCCGCCGGCCGTTCACGTCACCGGCGGTCCGCGTGTAGCGGTACGGCTGCCAGTGCCAGCCGACGCACACCGTCTGCACGGACATGACCCCGCCGCGCGGCAACTGGGTGTGGCGGATCGGCACGGGCCCGGTGGCCCAGTCGCGGCACGCCGTGACGAGCTCGCGCTGCTGGTCCGGGGTGAGCCATTCCGGCACGTGTACCGCGCCGGGTGCGATCTCCCGCATGGGCCTGGGGATCAGGGCGCTCACGAGGGCACCTCCGCGGACAGGTGGGTGGTGACCCAGCGGTGGCGCACGTCCCAGGTGTCGCCGTCGGGGGTGGCGCCGCGCAGGCCGTGCAGTACGTCGTCGCCGGCGAGCGCCGGGACGCGGGAGTCCCGCAGGGAGACGAAGGCGTAGGTGCGGGCCGGGTCCCAGCCGGTGGAGTGGCGCAGACGCCGGGCCAGCTGGGCGAATCCGAGGGGCGCGGCGGCCATCACCCAGGCGTCCGGGAGCTGCGCGGTCAGCCGGTGTGCGGGGCGCAGCCAGGACGCGGCGGCCTCCGGCCAGCTCACCGTGGCGAGGACGGTGCCGCCGCGGGCCGTCCAGGCGGCGGCGAGGGCTTCGGCGACGGCCCGGGATGCCGGGTCGCGGCTGTGGCCCACCGTGACGGTCTCGATCCGCGCCTTCGGCCGGGTCAGCAGGCCGATGAGGGCGGTGAGTTCGGCTTCGGTGTGCGCGGCGGGCGCGCGGAGGTCGTCCGCGTGGGCGGCCAGCTCGGTGGCGCTGACGAGGGGCGAGCGGGAGGCTTCCCGCTCCGTGCGGATGCTCATGGCGTGCCGGTGCTTTCTGGGTCTGCTTTCCAGCGAGCGTACTGAGCGGGCAGGCAGACCGCACAGGGACGGTATCCGGCCGCGATCGCGGTGGCTTCGTCGGGGAAGAACACCCGGTGGGTGGCGTACGGGCCGCGGGCTACCGCCCGCAGTGCGGAGGGGCAGTCGAGGCGGCCGTACAGGCGTGCGCGACGGTGGCCGCCCAGGGTGCCGGGTGTGTCGCTGGGGTATGGCTTTCCGTCGGCCCCGCACAGTCTGTACGTACGCGGGCCCGCCCCCTTCCCGGCCGGGGAGGGGTTCACGCCGCGTCGTGGAAGACCAGGCCGAGCGTGTGCCTGCGCCCGGAGCGGACGGTGCTCACGCCGTGCCGCATCGGCCCGGTCGACCAGCCGCGCTTGGACGCCACGGGCCGGTCGCGAGTCGTGAAGATGAGGCCGTGGCCCTGCGGCAGGGTCGTGGCCGAGCCGCGTGACTGGGCGCGGGGGCGCTGCTCGGTCATGAGGAACTCTCCGCCGGTGAAGTCGGCTCCCGGGGCGTCGAGCCCGATGACGACCTGGAGCGGGAAGAGCATGTCGCCGAAGACGTCGCGGTGCAGGGCGTTCCAGTCGCCGGGCCCGTAACGGAGCAGGATCTGGGCGGACTTGGCCTGTCCGGCCGCGTGGCACATCTCCACCCACTCCCCCAGGCTGTCGGGCCAGGGGGCGGGCTTGCCGAGCCTGGCGGCCCAGTCGCGGGCGACGGGCAGCAGCCTTGGATAGAACGCTTCACGCAACTCCCGTACGACATCCGGTAGTTCGTGGGTGAAGTACCGGTACTGGCCCGACCCGAAGCGGTAGCGGGCCATGTCGATGGTGCTGCGGAAGCGGTCGGTGTCGTCGTACAGGGCGGCGAGGTCACGGCAGGCTCCGGGGTCCAGGAGCTGACCGGTGAGGGCGTGACCGTACTCGTCGAGCTCGGCGGCCAGCGCGCCCCAGTCCTCGGCCGCGACACGTTCGCCGACGCGGACGGCCGCCGGGTGAGCGGTGTCGATCATGATGAGGGGTCCTTCGTGATCGTGCGGGTCGGGCAAAGGCAAAGACTCAGATGAGGGCGGGTTGCAGAGCGCCCTCGTGGGTGAGGAGTTGGACCTTGCGTTCCACGCCGCCCGCGTAGCCGCGCATGGAGCCGTCCGCGCCGATCACGCGGTGGCAGGGGCGCACCAGGAGCAGCGGATTCGCACCGATCGCGGCACCCAGGGCCTGCACCCGCCCCCGCTCCACACCGATCCGCCGCGCGAGCTCGCCGTAGGTGGTCGTGGTCCCGTACGGAATCTCCTCCAGGGCGCTCCAGACGCGCCGCTGGAAGTCGGTGCCGCTCGGGGTGAACTCGATCTCGAACGTGGTGAGTTCGCCGTTGAAGTAGGCGGACAGTTGCCGCGTGACCTCCGAGAAACGGCCGGAGTCGCGGACCCACCTGCCGTTCACCGCAGGTGCGTTTTTCTGCCCGGGCATGGACAGTGACGTCAGCGAGACACCGTCCGGTGTCGGCTCGCCCACGAGCAGCAGTTCGCCGAGCGGGCTGGCGGCGGTGGCATAGACGGTCATGACGACCTCCCTCTTCTTCCCTGCCGTGCTTCTCTTCGCTTCCCTTCCACCCCCAACAATGGGGTGGAGGGGCAGCGGGCGCTGGCGGGAATCGGACATCGCGCTGATGGCGCGACGGGCGGCGCTGGAGAGTGACCCTCACTCCGCGGAATGACCGTGGTGCCCGAGCAGGCCCAGTGCCGTGAGCACCGTGACGCTGAGTGTCATCCAGGCGATGAAGGCGCCGCCGCCGTACAGCACCGCACCGGCCGGCGGCGCCCCGGCCTCGCGCGAGAGCAGTCCCGCCACCACCGCCACCACCGCCACCAGTAGCGACGACACGAAGGACAGGAGCGTCAGAAGTACCTGCGCGGGAAATGTGAGCCTCACCAGTCGATCCCTTCACGAGGGTGGTCGACCAGTCGGCGGGCAGCCTCAGCTCGACCACCGAATGCGATGGCCTGCTGAGGCTCCGCGACGATCAGAGACTCATGGTGCTCATGGTCAGCCGAGAAGGGAGCGCTGTCCCCCATCGGACACGTCGCCAGCGCTTGTGGCTCTCGGATGAGCAACACGGAGCCTAGCGGCAGGCCTTGTGGATCGCCAGCGCCCTGCAGATCGGTAGATCGGTGAATCGGTAGGTCGGTAGATCGGTAGATCGGTCACGGGCCTAGTCGCCGTCGTTGATCCCCGGTTCGATGATCTCGTCCAGGACCTTGCGGACCGCCTCGTACGCGGTGGCGGAGATTCTTGCCGCCGGCGCTTCGGTGGGGTTTTCCGCCTCCGCTTTGTCGGACTGTGTCTTCCAGTGCTGTTCCTCCTGCTGGGCCCAGGCTCGGGCCCGCTGGATGCGGCGCAGCAGTTCGTCGGAGTCCACGGCATCAGTCATGCGGGGAATGTACCCACGGATGCCGCGTGCCAGCCGGATGAATCGACGCTTCCGGGATCTTCGTCGGAGGTGCGGCCGGAGTCCGCTTCTGGCGGCGCGTCATGCTCACTCCGATGAGGACGACCGCCATCCCCGCCGCCACCCGGAGACTGAAGGGCTCGTCCAGCACGATGGCGCCCAGTGCGACGGAGACCACCGGCAGCAGGTATCCGACCGTCGCGGCGTTCGTCGCGCCCTCGTCCGCGATGATCCGGTAGGTGAGGTGGAAGGTGATGCCGGTGGCGAAGACTCCCAGGATGGTGACGGCGATCAGGGTCGTGGGGGTCACGTGGACCGGCTCCAGACCACCCACCGGCAGGGCAAGCGCCGTCAGGCCCGTCGCCGCCATCAGCTGAGCGGCGGACAGGGACAGGGTGGGCATGCCCTTGCCGACGAGATGGTGCCCCATGTACGTGAAGCCGACCGCGTAGCTCGCCGCCGCTCCCACGATCGCGAGAGCGCCCCAACTCGTCAGCCCCGACTGCTGCCACGGGGCGAAGATCAGCGACGTACCCGCGAACCCGAGCAGGAGTCCGGCGAGGCGGACCGGTCGCAGCCCGCGTTCCGTGCCGATGCCGAGGCCGATCAGGACGGACCACAGCGGAGTCGTCGCGTTCAGCGCCCCGGCCACCCCGGAGTCGACCGTCTGCTGCCCGACGCTGAAGAGCCCGAAGGGCAGGGCGTTGCAGAAGAAGGCGGCGATGACGATGTGCTTCCACGTCGCACGGCCCCGTGGGAGGCGGTTGCGTGTGCTGAAGAGCAGGACCGTCAAGGTCGCCGCTCCGAGCGCGCAGCGCAGGAGCGTGACCTGTACGGGAGAGAAGCCGTCCAGGGCCAGTTCGATCCACAGGAAGGTCGATCCCCAGAGGAGGGCCAGCACGCCCACCCTTGCCGCTGCCCACGTTCTTCCGGGGACGCCGTTCACTGTTGATCTCCCTGTCCTGGCCGGGCTGTCGTCGCTGAACGAAACGATGCCGCCGCCGACCTGAAAGGACAAGCAACAAGTTTTTAGTCATCGTTAAGCTGAGCTACATCCGTAGCGGCCGTCCGAGATCGCCTCAGGACCGTTTCAGGACCGCTTCAAGACACTGACCCCGTTCGCCGTCACGATCGCCGTGATCGCCAGCCATTCCACCCAGCCCAGGGTCTGACCCAGGACCACCATGCCCACCAGGGCCGCGAGGACCGGGTTGACGCTCATGAAGATGCCGAAGAAGCGGGCGTCGACCCGGCGCAGGGCGAGCAGGTCGGCGAGGAACGGGACCGCGGAGGAGAGGATTCCGGCGGCGGCCGCACAGGCCAGGGCGGCGGCCGTCGGCGGATGGTGGGCGAGCACCACGATGCCGGCCGGCAGATAGAGGAGCCCGGAGATCCCCGCCGCCGTGGCCGAACCCTCGACGCCGGGAAGGCGGGCGCCGACCGTGCGGTTGAGCAGGATGTACGAGGCCCAGCAGGCCGCGGCGAGCAGCCCGAGGCCGATGCCGAGGTAGTCCGTGCTGGGCTGCGGGCGGGCCAGTGCGACCACCGCCGCTCCCGCCACGACCGCGCACCCGAGGTCCACCGCACGGCGGGAGGCGGCCAGCGCGACCGTCAGCGGTCCCAGGAACTCCAGGGTCACCGCGAGACCGAGGCCCACGCGGTCGATCGCGGTGTAGAGCGAAAGGTTCATGGTGGCGAAGACCGCCGCGAGGCACAGCAGCGGCCACCACTGGCGCCAGGTGAAGGCGCGCACCCTCGGCCTGCCCACCGCCAGCAGGACCACTCCCGCGACCCACTGCCGTACGGCCACGACGCCGGCGGGGCCGATGACATCGAACGCCAACGCGCCTGTCGCGGCGCCGACTTGGTTGGACACGCCGCTGCCGAACATCATCGCCATCCCCGAGAGGCGACCTCGCGAGCTGTTCGCCGGATCGCGCATCTGCTCCGGGACGCCCTCACCGACGGCGGGCGCGGCAGGCACGGCTGGCGCGGCGGGTACGGCCTGGCTCTGAGACGTTCGCATGCTCCGCAGAATGCGCCACTCTCACACATACGAAAAATGCATGCGAGTCACCATGCATACGCTCTGGTTATCGATACGCCCTGGTTATCCAGGTGCGCCTGTCGTCCCTACACTGCGGACATGGATCTGGAACTGCGGCATCTGCGCTGCCTGGTCGCCATCGTGGACACCGGCGGCTTCACCGATGCCGCCGCCGAGCTGGGCGTTTCCCAGGCGGCCGTCTCCCGCACCCTCGGCGGTCTCGAGGAGGTGCTCGGGGTGCGCCTGCTGCACCGCACCAGTCGGAGCATCACGCCCACGACCGCGGGAGTTCAGGTGCTCGCCCGGGCCCGGCACGTGCTCGCGGAGGCCGACGACCTCATCCGGGAGGCGACCACCGGACACACCCGGCTGCGCATCGGCCACGCCTGGTCGGCGATGGGCCGCCACACGGCGGAGTTCCAGCGCCGCTGGGCCGCCGGGCACCCCGACGTCGAGCTGTCGCTGATCCGGACGAACTCCGCGACCGGCGGGCTCGCCGAGGGACTGTGCGACCTCTCCGTGGTGCGCACCGCCTTCAACGAGTCGCGTTTCGCCAGCGCCGTCGTCGGTCACGAGCGGCGCTTCTGCGCCCTGGCGAGCGACGACCCATGGGCCAAGCGGCGTTCCGTCCCGCTGGCCGACATACAAGGCCGTACGCTCCTCATCGACCGGCGCACCGGCACGACCACCGCCGAGTTGTGGCCCGAAGAGGCCCGCCCCCCGGTGGAGTACACCCAGGACATCGACGACTGGCTGGCGATCATCGCGTCGGGCCGCTGCGTCGGCCTCACCCCGGAGAGCACCGCGAACCAGTACCGCCGCGACGGCGTCGTGTTCCGCCCGCTGCGCGACACCGAGCCCATCGCCGTCCACCTCATCTGGCGCCGCCACGACCCGCATCCCATGACGCACGCCGCGGTGGCGCTCGCGACCGATCTCTACCGCAGGTGAGGCGGCGGACCGTCCGTGCCGAGCTGCAGACCGGGGCCGCCGGCCACGGGCCCGCTGCCGGGTCCCTTGATGGCCACCTTGGGGCCGCTGCCCGCAAGCACCCGTTTCCCCGCGGCCCCGTACACGTGCTTGACGTGCAGCCGGATCACCAGGCGCCGCTCCCGCACCATCGCGGCGCGAAAACCCTCCCAGTCCGGGTGCTCGCCCTGGAACCCCCTGAAGACCAGGGCCAGTTCGTCGGCGACCACGTCATGCGGGTCGGTCACGACCGGCGTCAGTTCGGCGTCACCCTCGGCAATCATGTAGGAGAATCCGGCACCGTCGGTGACGAGGAAACTCGCGCGCGGATCGCGGCGCAGGTTGCGGGTCTTGGCGCGGCTGTCGGTGACCATGAGGCGGATGACGCGTTCGTCGGGGTCGTACGCGTAGCCGACGTTGGAGAGTTGCGGGCGGCCGTCGCGTTTGAGGGTGACGAGCGTGCCGATGCGCTGCTCCTGGAGCAGGTCGAACAGGGCACTTTCGTCGGCTTTCCCCAACTGCTGGGTTTCCCCCGACTGCTCGGATTTCCCTAAGTGCTCAGTCATGGGGCGAGAATACGAGAGAAATGGGCCGTCCAGGGGAGTCACTGTCCGGGGACAAAGCGATGCCCTCGTCGCCCGCGGGGGATTTAGGCTGACGAAGGCACCGCGTCTATTGGGGCACGGTTTTACGGGGTCACCTCTCCGGAGTCATGTCGTGGCCAGTGCCTCCGTGGGAGGCAGCCGGGCCGCGCGGACCGCGGGATAGAACCCGGCGAGCCCTCCGATGACCAGGGTCGCGCCGACGCCGCCCGCCATCGCCCAGACCGGCACCACCGAGGGCCAGCCCTGGTAGGTGGAGTAGCCGGAGGTGACGGCGATGCCGAGCAGGACCCCGCCCAGGCCGCCGAGGGCCGAGAGCAGCAGGGCCTCGCAGAGGAACTGCGTACGGATCTGGCCACGGGTGGCGCCGAGCGAGCGGCGCAGGCCTATCTCCGAGCGGCGTTCCAGGACCGAGATGACCATGGTGTTGGCGACGCCGACCCCGCCGACCAGCAGGGCGACGGCGCCCAGGCCGAGCAGCAGGCCGCTGAGGGTGTCGTCGGTGGCCTCCTTGGCCTCCAGGACGTCGGAGGGGCGCGAGACGTTGGCCTCGCTGGGGTTCTCCGGGTTGGCGGTGGCGCCGAGCACGGACTGCACGTCGCCCACGGCGGATTCCTCGGCCCGGGTGTAGACCGTCGTCGGGTGCCCGTCGAAGTCCAACTCCTTCTCCGCGACCGGCCAGCCGACCAGCGCGGCCGAGTCCAGGTCGGGGACGAGTTCGTTGGGCGCGAGGATTCCCACGACGGTGAACCACTGGCCGCCGAGCCACACCTTCGTGTCGGGTCCGGCCCGGAACACGCCCAGTTGTTCTGCCGCCTTGGGGCCGAGCACGACGGCCGGGTAGCGCTGGTTGGCGGCGTTCAGCCAGCGGCCGTCGACGGTCTCCGCGCCCGCCGTCTTCGGCAGGTCCGTGCGGGCCGCGTAGACGTTGAGGCCGCCGGTCTCCTCCTTCTTGATGTGGTCGTTGCGGTAGACCTTGGCGCTCGTCTTCCCGATGGCGGACACCGACTCGACGTCCTCGATGTTGCCGATCATGTCGACGGAGGAGTCGGGCAGATGGGCCGCGTCACCCGCGAAGGACTGCCCCGGGGAGACGGTCAGAAGGTTGGTGCCGAGGGCGGCGAGGCGCCGGTTCAGGTCCTCGCTGCTGGAGGTGGAGATGCCCACCACGCCGACCATCGCCGCGATGCCGATGGCGATGCCGAGCGCCGAGAGGAAGACCCGCAGGGGCCGCGAGCGCAGGCCGGAGCCACCGACCCGCAGCACGTCGGCCGGTCCCATCCGGGCCGGTTTGGGGCGCGGCGGCGGCGCGGGGCGGGGCAGTTCACGCGCGGTGCCCCGCTCCTCCGTCGTACTCAGCTCCCTGGTCACGCTCATCGCACGGCCTCCTCGGGCGGCAGGGCGGCGGCGTCCTGCTCGATGCGGCCGTCCTTGATCCGGACCTCGCGCGGCAGGGAGCCCGCGATGTCCCGGTCGTGGGTGATGACCACGACGGTGGTCCCGGCCCGGTGCAGTTCGTGCAGGAGCTCGATCACGACCGCACCGGAACGGGAGTCGAGAGCGCCCGTCGGTTCGTCGGCCAGGAGCAGCGGCGGATCGCCGAGGACCGCGCGTGCGATGGCGACGCGCTGCTTCTCGCCGCCGGAGAGCTGGTGCGGCTCGTGGTAGAGGCGGTGTCCCAGGCCGACCCGGCGCAGGGCCCGCTCGGCGAGTCCGCGGCGCTCGCCCCGCGGCCTGCCGCTGTAGAGCAGTCCGTTCGCGACGCTGTCCAGCGCCGGTACGCCGGGGGCGAGGTGGAACTGCTGGAAGACGAAGCCGATCGTCCCGGCGCGCAGCGCGGAGAGCTCGCGGTCGCTGAGCCGGTCGACGTCGTGGCCGTCGATGTGCACCGTGCCGGTGGTGGGGCGGTCGAGGGTGCCCATGATGTTGAGCATGGTGGACTTCCCCGAACCGGAAGGTCCGACGACGGCGAGCAACTCGCCGCGCCGGATGACGAGTTCGGCGCCTTTGAGCGCCTCGACCTCTCCGTAGGTCTTGGAGACTCCCGCGAGTTCGACCACCGGGTGCGCCACAGTGGTCACTTGGGGACCCCCACGACCGTGCCGTCGGTGATGCCGGCCCCGGACACCTCGACCATGCTGTCGGCGAACATGCCGACCTTCACCGGTCGCGGCTTCACCTCGCCGTCCGCTCCGACGACCTCCACGGCGTAGCCGCCTCCCTGCTGTGCCACCAGGGCGTTGACGGGGACGACGAGGACGTCCTTTCGGGTCTCCGCCTTCAGTGAGACCTCCACGGCGGCCGCCTGGTAGCGGCCGAGCCCCTTCTGGTCCTCGACCTTCAATTCCACCGGCAGCGTGGGCTTGTCGTCGCCGCCGGACTGACCGCCCGCGTCCTCGGAGCCGCCGTCCTGGGACGGTGTGGAGGGGGTGCCGACGTCGGTCACCTCGGCCTTGACCGTGGTGTCGTCGGGGAGGGTGACCGTGGCCTCGGTGCCTTTCTCGACCATGTCCTCGTACTGCACGTCGAGGTCGACGGTGACGGTGCGTTCGGTGCCGGTCCAGGTGAGGACGGGTCCGTTCGACGGGGCTCCGGCCGTGGCCTTCACCTCGGCGACGCGCCGGGCGCCGGGCGCGATGACGGCGTCCGACGGCTGAACGATGCCGGTCTCCTCGCGGCCCAGGTCGTCCTGCCAGTCCCGTACGGCTTCGGCGGTTCCCGCGTCGTACGTGTCGTCGACGGTGAAGCCGGTGTAGCCGAGCGCGGAGAGGTTCTTCTCCAGGATCTCGACGTCCTTGCCCTCGGTGCCCGTCTCCAGCGGGCGGTAGAAGGGGGTGGAGCCGTAGAGCAGCGGGACCTTCTGCTCCTGCACCTTGTAGGCGGTGCCGCCGCGCTTGACCGTGTCGCCGTCGCCCGGGACCCAGGTGATGATCCCGGCGCCCGCCTTGGTGGCGGCGGGGGCCTGTACGGCCGTCGCGTCGCCGTAGCCGAGGTTCCCGTCCACGGTCTCCGTGCGTGTCAGGGTGGTCCGCTCCACCTCCGCGGTCTTCGGCGGGGCGGAGGGGGCACCGCCAGCCGATCCGGAGCCGTCGTCGCCGAGGACGCCGGTGGTGGCGGCGCCCGCCGCGGCGACCACGGCGATCGCCGCGACGACGATCAGCGACATGCGCAGGGGGCGGCGCCTGCGGCCGCGCGCCGCCGGGGGCGTGGTCACCTCGCCGCCGTCGCCGTCGCCCGCGTCGGGGGCGGCCTGCTGCGGGGCGGCCTCCCGCAGGGCGGTCTCCTCAGAGGCGGCGACGGCGTCCGGGGTTCGCTCGGACACCTCTCCCGGCGTGTGCAGTTCCAGGGCCCCGGAACCGTTGCCGGAGCCGTGGGCCGGCTCCTCGGTCCCGCTCTCCTCGAACTCCCCTGTCTCCTCGTCCCGTTGTCGCTCACGGGTCTCGTCGGGCGCGGTCATCAGGCGCCGCCGCCGGAGCCCGTGAGGCCGCCGCCGGGCCACTTGTCCTGGCAGGCGATCCTGGCCTTCTGGAACTCGTCGCTGCCGGGGTCGATGCCGCTCGCGCCGAAGTCGAGGGCCATGTTGCCGCCGTTGATCTCCGGGTCGGGCAGCTTCGGCAGGCCGTTCTCGCGCATGCACTTCGCCCAGGCCGCGACCTTCGCCGAGTCCAGCGGTTCGCCGCCGCCTCCGCCCCCGCCGAGCTGGCCGCCCTGGGGCATCTTGTCGCGGCAGGCCTCCGTGGCGGACTGGAACTCCGCCGAGTTGGGGTCGACATCGCCGCCCGGCGTGAGCGCGATGCCGCCGCCCGCGTCCTTCTGCGGGTCGGGGAAGCCGGAGACGCCGTTCTCGCGCATGCACTCGGAGAAGGCCAGGGCCTGGTCGAAGGGGCTGGTGGGCGAGGCGTCCGGTTTCTTCGGGTCGTCCGACGAGGCGGCCGACGAGTCACCGGAGCAGCCGGTGAGGAAGACGCCGGCGACAAGCGCCGACGCCGCGAGCAGTGTCTGTGCGGTTCGCTTGTGTGTGGTGGACATGGGGCCAAGTTCTACGCGGGCACCGGTCACACGGCGGATACAAACGACACCGCCCGTACAGCTTCACCGGCACCCGGCCACAGGTGCCGGTGAAGCATCCCAACTCACCTGCAAGGACCCGGAGTTCACCGGGGAGGGCACGGCACGGGCTGTCCAGGGCGCGGTTCGTCCAGCTCCCCCACCCCGGCGGCCCCGCGGTCGAGGAGGTCCACCAGGGTGTGCCTGCTCTTGCCGGACAGTTCCCGCCCCCGCTCGCGGTCGGCGAGGTCGTACAGGGCGGCGACGACGCTGGACAGATCCTCCTGGAGCCGGGTGAGGATGTCGGCGACCGCCGCCGCGTTGGACTCGACGATGTCGCTCCACAGCCGGGAGTCGCCGCGGGCGATCCGGGTGGTGTCGCGCAGCCCCTGCCCCGCGAGGCGGGTGGCGTCCGCCGGTCCCTCCCGCAGGCGAGCCGCCATCAGGCTGGCCACCAGGTGCGGCGCGTGCGAGGTGAGCGCCACCGCGTCGTCGTGGGCGCGGGCCCGCATCACGCGCGGCACGGCGCCGCAGAGCGCGATGAGGTCGAGGGCGCGGCCGAAGGCGGCCCGGGAGGTGAGGCGGGTCGGGGTGAGCACCCACGGCCGGTCGCGGAACAGCTCCGCGTGGGCGGCGAGCGGGCCTGACCGCTCACGGCCGGCCAGGGGGTGTCCGCCGATGTAGCGGGACGGGTCGGGGGCGGTGTCCAGGATCTCCCGCTCGGCGAGCGCCTTCACGCTCGCCACGTCGGTGTAGCTCGACGCGAGCCCGCGCGACTGGAGTTGGGACAGGACCGGGGCGATCTGGCTGGGCGGCACCGCGAGGACGGCCAGATCCACGGGGTCCCGCGGGAGCTCCGGCCGTCCGGCGCCAAGGACCGCCGCCGCGCGGGCGGCGGACTCGTCGCGGTCGGAGAGGTAGACGCTCACACCGTGCGCGCGGGCCGCGAGGGCCACGGAGGTGCCGATCAGTCCGGTGCCGACGACGGCCAGGGTGCGGATCGTCACGTGACCTCACCGTCCAGGCGCTCGCGGATCAGCGCGGCGAGACCGTCGAGACCGCGCTCGATACGGTCGCGCGTCAACGTGCTGATGGAGAGGCGGAGTTGTCGGAACCCGGCCGAAGCACCGTAGAAGTGGTGCATGGGCGTGAACAGCACGCCGTGGCGGCGCGCCGCGTACTCCAGAAGGCTGTCGTCGACGGTGAACGGCACGGTGAGCACGATGAAGAACCCTCCGGTCGGCACGTTCCAGGTGACGTCGGGGCAGTCGCCGAGGCGCCGGTCGAGGCCGTCGAGAACCTGGCTCAGGTTGCGGCGGTAGACCTCCGTCTCCTGCCGGTTGGCGGCGACCAGGCTGCAGTCGTGGGCGAGGAGTTTGCCGCCGATCACGGCCTGGGCGATCGGTGAGGTGTTCACGGTGAGCATGCTCTTGAGCTTCGACAGCTCATCGGCGAGCAGTACGCCGTCTGCGCTGCCCTCGCTGCCGCCGGTCACCCGCTGGTCGGCGACCACGTAGCCGACGCGGGCGCCCGGCATCGCGGTCTTGGCGAACGAGCCCAGATAGACGACGCGTTGGTGGCGGTCGAGCGACTTCAGGGTGGGCGGCCGGTCGACGGCGCTGTTCAGCAGGCCGTACGCGTTGTCCTCCAGGAGCAGGAGGTCTTCGTCGGCGGCGATGTCCAGGAGCCGGAGCCGGTCGGCGAGCGGCAGGCTGACGCCCACCGGATTGGCGAAGTCGGGCGTCACATAGCAGGCACGGACCCGCTTTCCCTCGGCGCGTGCCCGGCGCAACTGGACCACCAGGTCGTCGAGGTCGATGCCGTCGGCGGCGGTGCGCACGGGCAGCACGGGCATGTCGGCGAGCAACGCGGCCCCCGTCAGGCCGACATAGGTGGGGCTGGGGGCGAGCACGGCGTCGCGGTCGTCGGCGCGCAGCGCCCGCAGCAGCAGGAACATCGCCTCCTGGCAGCCGACCGTGACGACGACGGATGCCGGGTCGGCGTCGATGCCCTCGTCCACGGCGAGGTTGCGCGCGACGAGGTCGCCGATGATGCCCTTCGTCGCGCCGTACTGGAACAGCGTGCGTGCGGTCTGCGCCTCGCTCAGACCGAGCCGGTCCCTCAGGTGGTCACAGAAGACCCGGAGGTGCTCGTGGATCTGCGCCACGTCGTAGAAGCCCTCGTATGGGCGTCCCGCCGCGAACGAGATCGCGTCGGGATAGGTGTCGGCGACCTGGTTGAGGAGGTTCATGGACTCCATCGACACATCGGACAGCGACGCGTGCAGGGTGGCCGCGTTCAACTCCGCGACGGCGATTTCAGTTTGCAGGATTTCCATCACTTCAGCGTCTCCTGACAACAGATCCACAGCAATGGCTTGACAGGTGCGGACACAAAGAAGTCAGTCGTAGCATAGGTGCGCAAAGACAATTCTGCCTCGCGCTTTCTGCTGTTCCGGCATTCCGTGAACCGGCGCGAGAGCAAGAATCCGCATTCTTCTTCCCACGAGGACTCCGATGACGGATTTACCCGCAACGGCACCGAACAGTCCCCTCTCGGATCTCGCGATCGACTATGTCGAGATGTACGTCGACGGCCTTGAGGCAGCGGTATTCGCCTGGGTCGACAAGTACGCCTTCACGGTCGTCGGCACCGGCGGTTCCGCCGAGCACCGCAGCATCGCCCTGCGCCAGGGACGGATGACACTGGTGCTCACCGAGGCGACAGCCGGACGGCACCCCGCCACCACGTACGTGACCACGCACGGTGACGGCGTGGCCGACATCGCCCTGCGCACCGCCGATGTGTCCGCGGCCTTCGCCGCGGCGGTGGCGGGCGGCGCGCGCCCCCTGCGGCAGCCGACCCGGCACGCGGGCGAGGGCCCCGCGGTCACCGCCGCCGTCGCCGGATTCGGCGACGTGGTGCACACGCTGGTCGAGCGGTCCCCGGGGGAAGGCCCCGGCCTGCCGCCGGGCTTCGTTCCCGCGCTCGGTTCGCGCGAGGCGCGCACCAGCGAGGTGGGGCTCATCGACATCGACCACATCGCGGTGTGCCTGAACGCCGGCGACCTCGATGCGACGGCCCGCTTCTATCAGCGGGCCCTGGGTTTCCGTGAGGTCTTCAAGGAGCACATCGTCGTCGGCGCCCAGGCGATGGACTCCAAGGTCGTGCAGAGCGCGTCCGGGGCGGTGACGCTGACGCTCATAGAGCCCGATCCGCTGGCGCAGCCCGGCCAGATCGACGAATTCCTCAAGAGCCATCACGGCGCCGGGGTCCAGCATCTCGCCTTCTCCAGCAAGGACGCCGTGCGCTCGGTGCGCACGCTGGCCGCGCGCGGTGTCGCCTTCCTGCGGACCCCGTCGACGTACTACGAACTGCTCGCCGAACGGATCGGGCTCAAGTCGCACACGCTGAGCGAACTGCGCGCGACGCATCTCCTGGTCGACGAGGACCATGACGGCCAGCTGTTCCAGATCTTCACCGCGTCGGCCCATCCGAGGGGCACGATTTTCTACGAGGTCATCGAACGCCAGGGCGCCCAGACCTTCGGCAGCTCCAACATCAAGGCGCTGTACGAGGCCGTGGAGCTGGAACGGACCGGGCAGCGTGTGGCGCGCTGAGCCCGCGGCCCTGCGCGATCTGGGCGACGCCGAGAAAGCGGCGGCCGCGGCCCTGCCACCCGAGGTGTGGGATTTCGTCGCGGGTGGCAGCGGCCGGGAGCGGTCCCTCGCCGCGAACCGGGAGGCCTTCGACCGTGTCTTCGTCGCGCCCCGGGTGCTCAGGGATGTCTCGGGTTGCGCGACGGACGCGACGCTCCTGGGCCGCCCGGTGCGGATGCCGGTGGCCGTCGCCCCGGTGGCGTACCACCGACTGGTGCATCCCGAGGGCGAGTTGGCGACCGCGCGGGCGGCGAAGGCGGCGGGGGTGCCGTTCACGGTGGCCACGTTGAGCAGCGTCCCCGTCGAGGAGGTCACGGCGGTCGGCGGCACGGTGTGGTTCCAGCTCTACTGGCTCCGTGAGCGGCAGCGCTCCCTGGACCTGGCGCGCCGGGCCGAGGACGCGGGCTGCGAGGCGTTGATGCTCACCGTCGACGTGCCCTGGATGGGCCGCCGCCCGCGGGACGTGCGCAACGGTTTTACGCTGCCCGGCGACGTGCGGGCGGCGCATCTCGACGGCGGTGCGGCCTCGGCGGCGCACCGTTCGCCGGCGGGGGGCTCGGCGGTGGCCGCCCACACGGCCGAGGCGTTCTCACCCGCGGTGACCTGGCGATGCGTGGAGGAACTGCGAGCCGCCATCCATGTCCCGCTGGTGGTGAAGGGCGTCCTCACCCCCGAGGACGCGGTGCGCGCCGCCGGTATCGGCGCTGACGCCGTCGTGGTGTCGAACCACGGCGGCCGTCAGCTGGACGGCGCGCTGCCCGGCATCGACGCCCTGCCCGAGGTGGTGGAGGCCGTCGGCGGTGCCTGCGAGGTCATGGTGGACGGCGGCGTCCGCGGCGGCACCGACGTGCTCAAGGCGCTGGCCTCGGGGGCCGACGGCGTGCTGGTGGGGCGGCCCCCGGTGTGGGGGCTCGCCGCGGCCGGCGAGGCCGGCGTCCGGCAGGTCCTCGATCTGCTGGCCGACGAGCTGCGCGACGCGCTCGGCCTCGCGGGCTGCCCCGGTGTCGAGGCGGCGAGGGAGCTGCGTACGGTACGCATCCCGTAGACCGGCCGGGCAGGGTTACGTGTGTGTCAGTGGCCCGCGGTGTCGTGTTCGCGCAGGGTGATCGCGCCGGACGGGCACCGCGCGGCCGCCGTCAACGGAGCTACGTAGGGTGCGCAGTCCATAGACCGGGACCGGCCAGGCAGGGCTACGCGTGTCAGTGGCCCGCGGTGTCGTGTTCGCGCAGGGTGATCGCGCCGGACGGGCACCGCGCGGCCGCCGCGCGCACGGCCGCCGTCAACTCGGGGCCCGGGGCGGGGGCGTTGAGCAGGACTTTGCCGTCCTCGTCCGACTGGTCGAAGACCGCGGGGACCTGGGCCATGCAGAGCCCGGAACCCGCGCATCGGTGGCGGTCTACGTCGACCCGTACGTCCATGTGCGTCTCCTCCGCGTTCTTGCACGACAGGAACTCGACAGGAAAGGGGGTCACCAAGTGACCGGCAGCCGCTCCACCCCGTGGGCGAGCGCGTGGGCGCGGAACGGCACCTCGTCCTGCGGCACGGCGAGGCGCAGGCCGGGGAAGCGCCGCAGCAGCGCCGGGTAGGCGATGCGCAGTTCCATCCGGGCCAGCGCCGCGCCCAGGCAGTGGTGGATGCCGTGGCCGAAGGCGACATGGGCCCCCGGCGCGCGTGTGATGTCGAAACGGTCCGGCTCGGCGAGCAGCGCGGGGTCGCGGTTGGCCGTCGGCAGCGAGCACAGCACGTGCTCCCCCGCCCTGATGAGCTGCCCTCCGACGGTGACGTCCTCCAGCGCGGTACGGGGTGTCGGGGCGTGCGGCACACTCAGGTGGCGCAGCAGCTCCTCGACGGCGCCGTCCACCGCCGCCGGGTCGTCGCGCACGGCGGCGAGCTGGTCGGGGTGGTCGAGCAGCAGCAGGGTGCCGAGGCCCAGCATGCCGGAGATGTTGTCGAGGCCCGCGAGCACCAACAGGACGCAGACGCCCCGCAGTTCCTTGTCGGTGACGTCGTCGCCGTGGTCGCGGATCAGCATGCCGAGGAAGCCCTCGTCGGGGTCGGTGCGCTGCCGGGCCACCATCGCGGCCACGTACCGCGAGAGCAGTTCCCCGGCCGCCGCTCGCCGTTGCCGTCCCCGGCCGGGCGCGAGGAAGGCGTGGCAGCGGCGCAGGAAGTCGCCGCGGTCGTCGCGGGGCACTCCGATCAGCTCGCACAGGGCGGCGCCGGGGACGGGTGCGGCGAAGGCCGCGACCAGCTCGGCGGGCGGCCCCGCGTGTTCCATGGCGTCGAGGTGCTCGGTGACGATGCCCGTGATGCCCGGCTCGATCCTGCGCATGCGGCGCAGGGTGAACTCGGGCGTGAGGATCTGCCGGAGCCGGGTGTGTTCGGGCGGGTCGTAGTCCATGAGCTGCCCGATCAGCTCGTCGGGCCGCGGGCCCTCGGCGCACCCGGACGGTGCGCGCGGCCCGAAGCGGCGCCGGGTGGTGAACCTGCGGTGGTCCGCGAGTACTTGGCGTACCTCCGCGTGGCCCGTGACGAGCCAGACGGGCATCCCGTCGGCCCCCGGCCCCACGTCGATCCGGGACACGGCGCGTGCTTCGGCCAGCCGCCGCAGGTCCTCTCCCGGGCCGAAGCGTTCGCGGCGGACGTGCACGGGGCCAGGTTCGGTCGTCGGTGTCATCGCTCCCCTACCAGGTGACGGGCAGTGTCTCCACGCCGTACGGCGCCTGCGTCCGGAAGCGGATCTCGTTCGGCGGCACGGCGGAGCGCAGCGCGGGAAAGCGGCGCAGCACCGCCAGGTAGGCGCTCCTGAGCTCCATCCGCACCAGCGAGGCCCCGATGCAGTAGTGAATCCCGTGGCCGAGCCCCACGTGGGCGGTGGCCTCGCGGGTGATGTCGAGGGTGTCCGGCGGCGTCCCGGGCGGCCGTACGCGGTTGGCCGCGAACAGGGAACAGGCCACCTGGTCACCGGCCTTGATCACCTTCCCCGCCAGGGGTACGTCCTCGCGGGCGGTGCGCGGGGACGCCGTGGGGATGATCGACAGGTAGCGGATGAACTCCTCCACGGCCTGGTCGATCAGGTGCGGGCACCTGCGCAACAGGGCGAGCTGATCGGGGTGTTCGAGCAGCGCGAGGATGCCGAGGCCCAGCATGCTGGCCATGTTCTCGACGCCCGAGCCCATGACGAACGCGGTGAGGCCGACCAGTTCGTCGTCGTCGATGTCGTCGCCGTGCCGGCGCACCAGCCTGCCGAGCAGGTCGTCGCCGGGTGCGCGCCGGTTGCGGGCCACGAGCTGGTCGACGTACGCGAGATAGGCGGCGCCCGCGGTCATCTGGAGTCGCCGGCCCCTAAAGGCGGGCCTGCTGACCTTGAGCAGCCGTGCGAGCTCGGCCCGGTCGTCGCGTGCCACACCGAACAGCTCGCACATGACGAGGCCCGGGACGGGCCAGGCGACGTGCCGCATGAAGTCGGCGGGCTGCCCCGCTTTCTCCATGGAGTCCAGGCAGTCCGCCACGACGGCCTCGACGGCGGGTTCCAGGTCCCGCATCCGGCGGACCGTGAACTCCGGCGTGAGCAGCAGCCGGAGCCGGGAGTGGTCGGGCGGGTCGTACTGGATGAGGTTGCCCGCCTGGACCGGCCGGCTGCCGCCCGCGGGCGGGGCCGTGCTGAACCGCTCCGCGTCACCGAGGACCGCGCGCACCTCGTCGTGGCCCGTGACGAGCCAGCCCGTCGACGTGCCGGGCCCTTCGCCGAGGTCGACCTCGGACAGCGGGGCCCTGGCGCTGAGTTCACCCAGTTCGGGCAGCGGGTCGAGACGGTCCCTGCGGTTGTGCATGGAGAGCTCTGACGGCCGCGCCATGCGCGGACCTCCTTCTGTCTCTTCGGCTGCTGCCTACTCGGCCGGGCCGGACGCGGGCCGCTGCCAGAACATGCCGTCGGGTGACGGCACCAGGCCGCCGCTGAACAGGGGGGCCTCCGCTTCGGCGTCCTCGCCGAGCATGGCCCTCATCTGGACCTGGCCGCCCTCCTGCATGACGTCGCGCACCACCGAGGACTTGAACAGCGGCACCATGCTTCCGTCCGCGCTGCCCGCGAGTTCGTCGACCGCGGCGGCGAACTCCGCGGAGCCGGACGAGAAGCGCTTGGCGAGGATCTCGGCGTCGGTCAGGACGCGCTCGCCGGAGGAGACACCGCCGATGAGCTCGACGAACGACTGGAGTTCGGGCCGCTCGGTCCTGGTGACCTTCTTTGCCTGCCAGAAGTAGGAGTCCTCGTCGTGGTGCATGTCGTAGAAGGACAGCAGGAATTCGTAGAACACGCCGTACTCGCGCCGGTAGCGGGCCTCGAACTCCTTCAACGCCGCCTCCTCGTCGACGCGTTGGGACAGGACGCTGTTGATGGAGCGGGCCGCGAGCAGTGCGCTGTACGTCGCCAGATGGACGCCCGAGGAGAACACGGGGTCGACGAAGCAGGCCGCGTCGCCGATGAGGACGAGGCCGGGGCGGGAGAAGGTCGTCTGGTGGTACGAGTAGTCCTTGCGGACGCGCAGTTGTCCGTACTGACCGGTGGTGACCCGCTTGGCATCCGCGAGGTACTCGCCGATCAGGGGGCACTCGTCGACGAGCGCCATGAGTGCCTTCTCCTGGTCGCCCTGGATCTTCTCGGCCATCTCGCGCCGCACGACGGCGCCGACGCTCGTCAGGGTGTCGCTGAGGGGGATGTACCAGAACCAGCCGCTGGGGAACGCGACCGACAGGATGTTGCCGGAGTTCGGCTCGGGCAGCCGCTTGCCGCCTTCGAAGTAGCCGAACAGGGCGAGGCTGCGGAAGAACTCCGAGTACTCGCGCTTGCCGCCCACCCGCTGGTACACGCGGCTCTTGTTGCCCGAGGCGTCCACGACGAAGGTGGCGAGCGCCCGGCGTTCGTTGCCGTCGGCGTCGGTGTACGTGACGCCCCTGACCCGCTCGTCGTCGGCAACGACGTCGAGCACCGCGCAGCCTTCGCGCACCTCGGCGCCCACGGTGCGGGCGTGCTTGAGCAGGATGTCGTCGAACTTGGAGCGCTCCACCTGGTAGGCGAACGACGTCGGCCCGCTCATGCGCGGGGAGACCGAGAAGGAGAAGGTCCAGGGGTCCGGGTTGGACCCCCACCTAAAGGTGCCGCCGCGCTTGCGCGGGAAGCCCGCCCTGGCCAGTTCGTCCGCGACGCCCGTCAGCCTGCACACGCCGTGCACGGTGGAGGGCAGCAGGGACTCCCCGATCTGGTGGCGCGGGAAGAACTCCTTCTCCAGGACCAGGACCCGCCGGCCCTGCATGGCCACCAGTGCGGCCAGGGTCGACCCGGCGGGCCCTCCGCCGACCACCACCACGTCGAATTGCTCGGAATCCGGCAAGGTCATCCCTCTCCCCTTTCCCCGGACGGAGAAACCGAATGCCACGGCACCCGCCCGGAGAATTCCACTGCCCCAGAAATGTCTGATGCTCAATCGAGTCTGAAATCGCCCGGCCCGGGCGTCAAGGCTGTCCATCCGTCAGTGCGGGGACGGTCTTCTTTTCCGGGCCGCGCGGGGTTTTCCGCTGCTGCCTGCTCTTTGTCAGGGACAGCAAAGGACCTGTCATGAAGGTGGTGACCAGAGCCACCAGCACGAGAACGGTGAAAAGAGCGGGACCGATGATCCCCGCGTCCAGAGCGACGTTCAGGACGATCAGTTCCGTCAGCCCGCGGGTGTTCACCAGCGCGGCCACGGTCGCCGACCGGTAGGGGTCCATGCCGCTGATACGGGATGCCGCGTACGCGGGGCCGAGCTTGCCCACGACCGCTACGGCGAGGATCAACAGCAGCAGGAGGCCCCCGTCCCCGTCCAGCGAGCCGAGGTTGAAGGACAGCCCTGTCGTCACGAAGAACAACGGGAGCAGCAGGTCGGAGGTCTGCTCGAGCGGCCGCAGCACATCGGCGTCCGGCACGCCGCCCGCGCGGGGCATCGCAAGTCCGGCGAGCAGCCCGCCGAACACGGGGTGCAGGCCCAGCTCCGCGGTCACCCAGGCGCTGCCCAGGGCGAGGGCGAGCGCGATCGTGAGCTGGTTGGCCGACGCCGCCCCCGAGCGCCGCAGCCACCACCCGAGCACCGGTCGCACCGCCAGGAACAAGGCGGCCACGAACAGGGAGATCAGCAGCAGCGTCACGTGCCACGACCGTCCCGTGGCGTGCCCGGTGCCGGCCAGCGCTGCGGCCAGAACCAGCCACGCGACCACGTCCATGAGGCCGGCCGCGGTGGTGGCCACGGTGCCCTCGGGGGTGCCCGCGAGCCCCCGTTCACGGACGATGGCCGCCAGCACGGGCAGCGCGGTGACGGACACCGCCACGGCCATGAACAGCCAGAACGCCCTGCCGTCCGCACGCCCCGGCTGGACCGCGTCGAACGCCCCGTGGAACAGCCCCACCGAGCCCACGCCCAGAGCCGCCGGGACCAGGAACGCGCACAGCGCCACCGTGGCCGCCGCTCTGCCTCCCTGGCGCAGCTGCCGCCAGTCCATCTCGTACCCCACGACGAACATGAAGATCACGATGGCGATCTGCGAGAGGACGGTCAGGAACGGCAGCACCTCGGACGGGAAGAGCCGCGAGGCCGGATCTCCGGGCAGGCGTCCGAGCAGCGTCGGGCCCAGGGCGATACCGGCGACGATCTGGCCGATGACCACCGGTTGGCCGCAGCGGCGGGCCAGCGCCCCGAGGAGGCGGGAGGCGATGAGGATGACGGCCACATCGCCGATCGCCACGGTCACCAGCGACTCCGTGTCCATCTACGGAGCCGCCGTCTCGTTCCTGCTCATGTCCGCGACGAGGCTCTTGGGGCGCATGTCCGTCCAGTTCTCCTCGATGTACGTGAGGCATTCCTGCCGGGTGGCCTCGCCGTGCACGGTGGTCCAGCCTTCGGGGACCTCGGCGAAAGCGGGCCACAGGGAATGCTGCCCCTCGTCGTTGACGAGAACCAGGAAGGTGCCGTCTTCGTTGTCAAAGGGATTGGTCATCGTTCGGTCTCCTTTTCGGCTGCGGTGCTCTGGTCGGGATTCATTGCCGTGTTCTTTTGCGCGTTCCCCTCCGTGGTCTTCTCCGTGGCGTCGAGTTTCCGCGCGACGACGCGCGTAATGCGCGAGAGGGCCTCGGGTTTGAGCATGTCGTAATGGCCGACGGGCACTTCGTGCGATTCGATGGCGCCCTCGATGTAGGGCCGCCAGCTCGCGACGGCCTCTGCCACGGGCCGGTCCTCGCTCCGGTCTGCGGCCGCCACGAAGAGCGTCAGGTCGCCGCGGGAGGGGCGGGGCGTGTGGTCCGGTGCGAAACCCGACATGTTGCGGACGACCGTCTCCAGATTGGCGAGGGCCTGCTCGCTCATGCCGGACGAGCGGTAGAGGGAGGCCACGTCGGCGCCCTGCGCCTGGCCCTCCCCTTGCCCCTCCCCCTGCCGCAGCACGCCGTAGCCCTCGGACTCCTGCCCCTCCTCGCCGCGGAACCGCGACTTCGCCGCGCCACTGCCGGGATAGGCGTCGAGCAGTGCCAGGAGCGCCACCTCCTCGCCCAGTTCCTCCAGGCGCGCGGCGACGGCCTGGGCGATGGTCCCGCCGATGGACCAGCCCAGGAGGTGGTAGGGGCCGACGGGCTGGACGGTGCGGATCTCCTCCGCGTAGTCGGCCGCCATCTCCTCGATGCTGCCCGGCAGTTGCTCGGTCCGGGCGATGCCGCGCGCCTGGACGCCGTACACCGGAAGATCCTGCGGAAGGTGCGGCAGGAGAGCGGCGTAGGTCCAGCTCAGGCCCATGCCGGTGTGCAGGCAGAACAGCGGAAGGCGGTTGCCTTCCAGACGCAGGGGCAGCAGGACGTTCAAGTCGCCGCGCCTCCTGCCCAGCCGCCGCCCCACGCCGGCTCCCCGCGTCCGCCCCCGGTCCTCGGGCTGTACGGCGACACGGCCCGCGTTCGTCCGCTTCGCCCGTTCCCCGGTACGGAACATCCGCTCGCCCGCGGAGCCGAAGGGGCACGCGACGAACCGTTCACCGGTGCGTCGCGAGTCGCCCGCATAGCCGCGGGCCAGCGTGGGGCCCGCCAGGTAGAGGGCGCCCGTGACGCCCGGCGGGACCGGGCGCAGGCGTTCGTCGAGCACGAGAGCCCGGGTGCCCGGCAGCGGATCGCCGGTGCGGGGCTCCCAGCCGTCGGCGGCCCCAGTCCCCGCCCGGTGTTCCAGCCAGACCCCTGCGGTCTCTGGCACCCCGTAACCGCACGTCGGCGGGGTCGAGGGGCCCCGCTCGAACCGGTCGCGCAACCGGTCCAAGGCACGCGGCTCGCTCGCCAGGTCCACGAGCAGAGCCTTTGGTGCGGACTCGAACAGCTCGGGGGTGGTGACCACCAGGGCTCCGGTCTCCCCCGCTTCCGGGTCCCGGCCGGGCAGGCCGAGCCGCACGCTCCCTCCCGCACAGAGTGCCGCGAGCAGCGGCGTCACGAGCGCCGCGAACGGTGCCCTGGCATCCAGCAGCGGGGCCGCTCCCAACGCCGGGGAGGCATGCATGCGGTGCGTCGTGTGGGAGGCGAGCGTGCGGTGTTCCACGACGGCGCCCGCGATGACGAGCGCCGAGTGCCCCGGGAGGGCGGGCCGGCGAGCTCCCCTCTGCGCTGCCTCGTCGGCCCCGGCATCGAGCACCACGACCGGAACCGTCGTGTCAGCGGGCAGCGACGCGGCGAACGACGCCGAGCAGACCAGCATCCTTCCGGCCGCGAGGCCGTCACGCTCCACCGGCATCGGTCGGGCGGAGCCTTCGAGTGCTTCCACGAAGGACACCGCCGCTCCCGATTTCAGCACCCCGAGCAGCGCGACGACCGACGCGTTGCCGGGCGGCCGGGCCACCACGACCACGTCCTCCGGGCCCGCTCCGCGCGCGGTCAGCCGCCGCGCGAGCCGTTCCGCCGCGGCGTCCAACGCCTCGTACGTCAGCGAGCCATGGGTGTCCGTGACGGCGACCGCGTGGGGCGTACGTGCCGTCTGCTCGGCCAGCATCTCCACCACGGAGAGCGTCGGGCGCCCCGCCGCCGTGCCGGTCACGCCCGCCACGAGGCGACGGGCCTCGTCGGCGTCGAGCAGCACGTCCACCGCGCTCAGGCGCCGCTCCGGATCGGCCGTCACCTGGTCGAGCACGTGCACGAACCGCCGCGCGAGCGTCTGCGCCGTCTCGTGGTCGAACAGGTCGGTGGCATAACTGAGTCGGCCCTGGATGCCGCCGAGGTCGCCGTCGGGTTCGTACCGTTCGGTGAGGCTGAACTCCAGGTCGAGCTCGGTGGCGTGCGCGCCGGCATCCAGGCGGGCGGTCCGCAGACCGGGCAGCTCCCAGGGGTCCCACGGCTCGGCGACAGTGTCGTCGACCTCCAGGAGCACCTGGAACACCGGGTGACGCGCGAGCGAGGGCGGCAGCTCCAGGGCGTCCACGAGGCGTTCGAAGGGCACGTCCCGGTGTTCGCGTGCTTCCTGGTTCGCCGCGAGGACCCGGCCGAGCAGTTCGCGGAAGGTGGGGTCGCCCGACGCGTCCGTCCGCAGGGCGAGCGCCCCGGCGAAGGGCCCCACCAGCGTTTCGAGACCGGGCTCGTCCCGTCGCGGGATGCGGGTGCCGATCGTGACGTCGGTGCCCGCGCCGAGCCGGGCGAGCAGCATCACCAGGGCCGCCTGCACCACCATGAACGTGGTCGTCCCCTCGTCCTCGGTGAGGTCGGCGATACGGCCGTGCGTCTCGACGTCCAGGTCCAGTGGCACGCTCCCCGCCCGGTGCGAGGCGATGGACGGCCGCTTCCGGTCGGCGGGAAGTTCGATCTCGACGTCGAGGTCCGCCAAGGTGTCCTTCCAGTAGGCGAGTTGATCGTTGACCAGGCTCTCGGGTTCTTGTTCGCCCTGGAGAAGCTGCCGCTCCCAGAGCGCGTAGTCGGCGAACTGGAGGGGCAGGGGCGCCCGTTCCGGCACCCGGCCCTCGCGGCGCGCGCCGTACGCGGTCGCCAGGTCACGGACCAGGACGTCCAGCGAGGCCTCGTCTGCGGCGATCCGGTGCACCACCAGGAGCAGCACGTGTTCGGAGTCCGAGAGGCGGAACAGCGTCTGCGTCCACGACACCTCCTGGCCCAGATCGAACGCGTGCCGCGCCCGGGTGGCCAGCAGCTCCGGCAGCTCTTCCTCGGTCGTTCGCACCACGGCCGGCACCGGGCGGGACGTGGCGGCGTCGAGGACGCGCTGCCACAGGGCGCCACCGCGTGCGCCGTCGAACGTGGTGCGCAGGATCTCGTGCCGCGCGGCCACATCACCGAGGGCCGCCCGCAGCGCCTCCTGGTCCAGCTCGCCGCTGAGCCGCAGCGCCACCGGGATGCGGTCGGCCCCTGCCTCGTCGTCGAGTCGGGACATCAGCCAGGTACGCAACTGCCCTGCGGTGACCCGGACTTCGTCACGCTGACCGACCGGCTGGAGTGCGGGCCGCGCCTTGGTGGCGAGCAGCCGGGCCACCCCCACGGGCGTCGGCGAGCCGAAGAACTGCCGGATGCCGAGCTCGGCGTCGAACTCCTCGCGGACCCGTCCGGCGAGGCGCATCGCGAGCCCCGAGTCGCCGCCCAGGTCGAAGAAGCTGTCGTCGGGCCCGACCCGCTCCAGGTCGAGCACCTCGGCGAACAGACGGCACAGCGTCTCCTCGGCGGCTGTCCGGGGTTTGCCGCCGGAGACGCGTTCGGCGAAGTCGGGGGCGGGCAGGGCCTTGCGGTCGACCTTGCCGTTACGGGTCACGGGCAGGGCGCCCAGGGCCAGTACGGCGGCCGGGACCATGTAGCCGGGCAGGGTCTCGGCGGCGTGGGCACGGACGAGTTGGGGGTCGATGGCGGCCGTCCCCTCGGGTACGACGTAGCCGACGAGCCGCCGCTCCCCCGGGCCGTCCTCACGCGCGACTACCACGGCTTGAGCGACGTCGGGATGGGCGGCCAGGGCCGCCTCCACCTCACCCAACTCCACCCGGAAGCCACGGATCTTCACCTGGTCGTCCGCGCGGCCGACGAAGAGCAGCTCCCCGTCCGATGTCTCACGCACCAGGTCGCCGGTACGGTACATCCGCTCCCCCGGCACATACGGGCACGCCACAAACCGCTCAGCAGTGGCGCCGGAACCGCCCCAGTAGCCCTGCGCCAACCCGGCTCCTGCCACGTAGAGTTCACCGGTCACACCCGGTGGCAGCGGCTTGAGGAACGCGTCCAGGACGAATGCCCGGCGGTGCGGCAGCGGCCTTCCGATCGGGAGTACGTCGGCCATCGCATCGCCCGGCCGCAGTACGTGCCAGGTGGCGCAGAGCGTCGTCTCCGTCGGCCCGTACATGTGCCGGACAGTCACGTCCGGGCAGGCCTCGCGCACCCGGGCCACCGACGCGGCCGGGACGACATCCCCGCCGGTCAGCACCTCACGCAACCCCGCGAAGCAGTCGGGCCACTCCTCGGCCAGGACCCGGAACGACCCGGCGGTCAGGTGCACCGCCGTGACACCGCCCTTCACATGCTCACGCACCTGTTGGGCATCGACGACGCCGGGCTCGGCGACCACCACACGGGCACCCGCGACCAGCGGAACCCACAGCTCGAAGAGCGAGGCGTCAAAGGCGTGCGGCGCGTGCATCAGCACCGCGTCCTCCGGGCCGACCGCCCACTCCCGCTCCCCCACCAGCGACGCCACGCTCCCGTGCGGCACCGCCACACCCTTGGGCACGCCGGTCGAGCCCGACGTGTACATCACGTACGCCACATCCCGCGCGTCCACGGGAACGGTCGGCGGCTTCTCGGTTCCGCACGCAGCCAGCGACGCGCGCACCTGGGGGTCGTCGAGGACCACCAGGCGCGCCGCGTCCCGCTCCGGCACCAGGTCCCGGCACTCCGGCGCGCACACCACACGCACCGGAGCCGCGTCCGCCAGCACGAACGCCACCCGCTCCTTCGGCCAGCCCGCGTCCACCGGCACATAGGCGGCACCCGCGCGCCAGATTCCCAGGAGCAGCGCCACCAGCTCCGGTGAGCGTTCCATCACCACCGCGACACGGTCACCCCGCCGCACACCCATGCCGGTCAAGTAGTGGGCCCAGCGACCGGACTCCGCCCACAATTCCCCGTACGAAAGCTCCCGTTCGCCCTGCACGGCCACCGCACCCGGCGACGACACCACGCGTCCGGCGATCAGCTCCGGCACCACCTCGCGCGGAGGTCGGACCGTTGCCGCATGTCCGGCCTGCGCCATCGCCCCGAGGCCTCCCACCACCGTCGTGGGATCGGCGACCACCTGCTCAAGGACCCCCACCAGCGAGGCGAGCGCCGCCACGGCGACATCTCGGCCGAACAGGTCCGGCCGGTACTCCAGCTTCAGGTGCATGCGGTCGCCGGGGCCGACCACCAGGGTCAGCGGATAGTGCGCCGCCTCGCGGGTGAACCCCGCCGGCCTGAGCGAGAGGCTCTCGCTGCCGACCTCAGCAGCGGAGGGGGAGGAAGAGGCCGGGGGCTGGGGAAAGCTTTCGAAAACCAGGAGTGTGTCGAAGCCCGCTCCGGCGCCCGCGGCCTTCTGGATCCTCGAGAGACCGAGGTGGTGATGCGCCATCAGGGCGGACTGACGCTCCTGCAAGGCGCGGAACATCTCCAGCACCGGCTGCGCGCCGCGGAGTTGGACGCGTACCGGCAGCGTGTTGATGAGCAGCCCCACCATCGACTCCACGCCCGGCAACTCGGGGGGACGCCCCGCCACCGTCGCGCCGAACACCACGTCCGTGCGGCCGGCGAGCCGCGCGAGGACCATCGCCCACGCGCCCTGCACCACGGTGTTCACCGTCAGGCCGTTGGCACGGGCCAGCTCCACCACACCTCGCGTGACCTCCTCGGGGAGGTCTTGGCTGACGTTCGCGGGAAAGACGGGGAGCCGGTCCGGGACGGCCGGTGCCACCAGGGTCGGTTCGTCCGTGCCCGTGAACTCCGCCCGCCATGCTTCCTGCGCGGCTTCCCGGTCCTGACGTCCGAGCCACTTCAGGTACGCGCCGTAGGAGGTCGTACGGGGAAGGCGGGAGGCGTCGCCGCCCGCCGCGTAGATGGCGGAGAGTTCGCCGATGAGGACCGGTGCCGACCAGCCGTCCATCAGGATGTGATGGCTGGTGATCACCAGGCGGTGCCGTTCCTCGTCGACGCGGACCAGGAGGAGGCGCAGCAAGGGGGGCGCCCCCAGGTCGAAGGGCTCCGCCCGCTCGCTCTCCGCCAGGCGCTCCAGCGCGGCGGGCCGCTCCGGTCCAGCGAGGTGCGACACGTCTTCCGTACGCCAGGGCAGTGCCACCTCGCGTGCGATGACCTGCACCATTTGCGCGCCGCTCACCTGGCGGAAGCAGGCCCGCAGTGCGGCGTGCCGGGCGATGAGCGCCTCCCACGATGCCCGTAACCGGCCCGCGTCCACGGGACCGTCGATGTCGAGCGCGGACTGCACGGTGTACACGTCCGGACCCTGGTCGTCGAAGGCGGCGTGGAAGAGCAGTCCTTCCTGGAGGGGCGACAGCGGCCACACGTCCTCGACCGGTGATCGGGTCATCTCTTCTCTCCTCGGAGCCTCGGAACTTCGTGTCAGAGCGGGCCGAACCCGGCTTCGAGCTCCTCGATCTGGCTCTGCGCCAGGCCGAGCAGGGGGAAGTCGGAGGGTGTGTGGCCACCGGCCGCGGGATCGGTGGTGTGGGCGGCGAGGCCGCGGAGCATGTCCAGCCAGAGCCGTCCGACGCGTTCCGCGTCGGCGCTGTCGACCGCGTGGCCCGCCCAGCTGAGCGAGACGGTCAGCTCGGGCCCGTCAGCAGTGTCCACGATGGCCGCGCCCGCTTCCAGGGCGTGCATGGACGGCATGTCCGGGTCGGCGGAGCCACCGATCGCCGTGTCGCCGGCCATCTGCCAGGCAGCGGCCGTGCGGCCGTCGGCCGGGTCCCCGGCGGTGAACCGGCCCAGGTAGTTGAAGCCGATCTGCGGCCTCGGCAAGGCGGCGAGGACGGGGGCCGTCTCGGGGTTCAGGTGGCGCAGCAAGCCATATCCGAGGCCGTCGCCGGGCACCGCCCGTGCCTGTTCCTTGACCGCCTTCAGGAGTGCTCCGGCCGCCGGTCCGCCCTGTGCCGCCTCGGTCAGATCAACGTCGGCGACGGCCAGACGAAGGGGGTGCGTGCTGGTGAACCAGCCCATGGTGCGCGAGAGTTCGACGCCGTCGACCGGTTCGCGGCCGTGGCCCTCCACGTCCAGGAGTACGGGCCCGTCCTCACCGCGCCAGTGCGTGAGCGCGCCCGCGAGCGTCGCCAGGAGCACCTCGTGGACCCCGCAGTGGAACAGCGCGGGGGTCCGGCCCGCCAGCGTGGCCGCCTCCTCCCGTGGGACCTGCCAGGACGCGCGGCGCGTCGTCTCGGCGGTGTCCACGGCCGGGTCGAGCGCGCGTCGGCCGAGGAGTGGTTCCGTGCCGTCCAAGAGCGCCGTCCACGCGGCGAGCTCCGCCACCCGGTCCGGTCCCTTCGCCTGTGTCGCAAGGAGGTTCGCCCAGCGCCTGAAGGAGGTCCCCACGGGGTCGAGCACGGGCTCCTGCCCCGCCGCCGCGGCCTCGCAGGCGAGAGCCAGGTCGGGCAGGAGAATCCGCCAGGACATGCCGTCCACGGCCAGGTGGTGGACCATCAGGACCAGCCGGCCGACACGCTCCGGGCCCGCGTCCACCCACACTGCCTGGAACATCGCCCCCGCCGCTGGATCGAGGCGCGCGACAGCCTCTTTCGCCGCGCGTCCCGCGATCTCGTCCAGTGCTTCGGCTGCCGCGTGTTCGGCGGCCACGCGGGTGACCAGGGCCGTGGGGTCCACGGTCCCCCGCTCGCCGACGACGAGCAGTGGTTCGGAGCGCTCGTCGTCCGCTGCGACCACGCGTGCGCGCAGCATGTCGTGGGTGTCGAGTACGGCGGCCACACCGGTCAGGAGTACGTCGTGCGCGAGGCCCGCCGGGGCGCCGACGACGGCCCACTGCGCGAACCGCGGCCGGCGTGCGGGCTCGCCCAGCTCGCGCATCACCGGAGTCCAGGGCACCTCCCCCACGCCGATGTCCTCGACGGCGTCGTGCCCGCCGCCGTCGGCCGCCTCCGCCACTGTCGCGAGGCGCTCGGGAGTCTTCTCCTCGAAGATCTGCCGGGGCGTCACCACGAGGCCGGAACGGCGGGCACGGGAAGCCAGTTGCATCGAGGAGATCGAGTCGCCGCCCAGCTCGAAGAAGCCGTCCGTGACGCCGACACGTTCCAGGCCGAGCACTTCGGCGAACAGACCGCAGAGCAATGCCTCGGTCTCCGTCCGCGGCTCCCGTCCCGAGACCTTCCCCGCGAAGTCGGGGGCGGGCAGCGCACGCCGGTCCACCTTCCCGTTCGGGGTCAGGGGCAGGCGCTCCAGCGGTACGAACGCCGAGGGAAGCATGGATGAGGGAAGCCTCTCGGCGGCGAAGTCGCCAAGTGCGGCGAGGAGTTGATCGTCCGGACGCGTCTCGGAGGCGTCGGTGACGACATACGCCACCAGTCGGTGCTCGCCCGCCCGCCGGTCGTCACGCGCCACGACCACGACCTGGGCGACCCCGGGATGCGCCGCGAGGGCCGCTTCGACCTCGCCCGGCTCGATCCGGTGGCCCCGGACCTTCACCTGCGCGTCCGCGCGCCCGATGAAGACGAGTTCACCGCCCTCGGTCCAGCGCACCAGGTCACCGGTCCGGTACATCCGCTCGCCGGCCGCGTACGGGCACGCCACGAACCGCTCGGCGGTCAGACCGGGCCGCGCCCAGTACCCGCGGGCCACGCCCGCGCCCGTGACGTACAACTCGCCCGGCGTTCCCGGCGGGACGGGCTGGAGGAAGCGGTCCAGCACGAACACCTGGACGTTGGCCATCGGGCGGCCGATCGGCACCGCGTCCCGGTGTGTTCCCTCGTCCGCCGACAGGGGCGCGCTCATGGCCGCGCACACCGTCAGCTCGGTGGGCCCGTACGCGTTCACCATGCGCCGCCCGGCGGACCAGCGGTCCACGAGTGCCGGCGGGCAGGACTCTCCGGCAACCACCAATGTGGCCAGTTGCGCCGGTAGTTCGTCCTCCACCGCGAGCACGCTGGGGGGCACTGTCACATGGGTCGCGTTCCAGTTGGCGAGCGCTTGTCCGAGCGGTACCTGCGGCGGCAGGGCGTCCGCGCCCGGCACCACGAGCGCGCCTCCCGAGAGCAGTGCCATGCACAGTTCGGACACCGCCGCGTCGAAGCTCGGTGACGCGAATTGGAGGACCCGCGCGTCCGGTCCCACCGCGAAGCGCTCGATCTGCGCCCGCGCCAGGTTCGCGAGCCCCGCATGCGGGACGACCACGCCCTTCGGCGTCCCGGTCGACCCCGAGGTGTAGATCACGTAGGCCGCGTTGTCCGCGCCGAGCGGCCCGGTCCGTTCCCCCGGGTCCACGGGTCCGGCCGCCCGCGCGGCGACGTCCGCGACGACCTCCGGGGCGTCGAGGACGATCAGGCGGCCGGTGAACTCTTCCGGCACCAAGGCGCGCGTCTCCCGCGTGCACAGCACCACCGCCGGGTCCGCGTCCGCGAGCACGAACGCCACCCGCTCCGGCGGATACCCCGGGTCCACCGGTACGAAGACCCCGCCCGCCATGGACACCGCGAGGAGAGAGATCGTGGTCACCGCCGACGCCGGGGCAAGGACGGCCACCCGGCGCTCGGGCCCCACACCCGCCGCGATCAGGCAGCGGGCCCAGCGCCCGGCCTCGGCCGCCAGCTCTCCGTACGTCAGCGTCCGCTCGCCCGACACCAGGGCGGCGGCATCCGGCGACCGCTCCACCTGGCGCCGGAACAGCTCGGGCAACGTCTCGGCGGCCACCGGGACCCGCGTACGGTTCCACTCGCCCACGACGCGCTCGCGGCGCGCCCCGTCCAGGACACCCACCCGGGCCACGGGCACCGACGGATCGGCGGCCATTCCTTCGAGCACACATCCCAGTGACGCCACCATCTCCTCGGCCCAGGCGCGGTCGAACACGCCGGGCCGGTAGATGAACTCGCCGTGCAGGCGCTCGCCGGGCACCGCGATCAGCGTCAGCGGGTAGTGGCCCGTGTCCTCCGGTGTGCCGCCGGGGCGGATGGACAGGGTGTCGGGTGAGGGCTCCCGCAGCGGCGGGCGCGGGTAGTTCTCGTACACCACGAGGGTGTCGAAGGCCGCGCCGGGTCCGGCCAGGCCGCGGATCTCGGAGAGGCCGATGTGCTGGTGGGACATCAGCGACACCTGCCGCTCCTGGAGGCCTGTCAGCATCGCGGCGACCGACTGCTCCCCCCGCAGATCGACCCGTACGGGAAGCGTGTTGATGAACAGGCCGACCATCGACTCCACGCGGGGCAGCTCAGCGGGACGTCCGGCCGCCGTCGCCCCGAACACGACGTCCGTACGCCCGACGATCCGGGCGAGGAGCAGCGCCCAGGCGCCCTGCACGACGGTGTTCACCGTCAGGCCGTGCCCACGTGCCAGTTCGACGACGCCCCGGGTGAGTTCCTCGCCGAACTCGAAGGGCAGTCGTTCCGGCACGGTCGACGCGGCTGACGGGTCGTCCGGCGCCGCCAGGGTGGGTTCGTCCGCGCCCGCGAACTCCGTGCGCCAGGCCTCGCGCGCCGCCTCCTTGTCCTGGCGTGCCAGCCATGCCAGGTACTCGCGGTACGAGGTCGCGGGGGGCAGGGTGTGCCCGTCGCCGCCCGCGGCGTAGATCGCGGACAACTCTGCGATGAGGACCGGCAGCGACCAGCCGTCCGTGACGATGTGGTGGTTGACGACCACCTGGGCATGACGGTTCTCGCCGAGGCGGATCAGCAGCAGGCGCAGCAGCGGAGCCGCCGTCACGTCCAGTCGGCGGGCACGCTCATCCTCTACGATCCGGTCGAGTTCGGCGCATGCCTCAGCGGTCGGCAGTGTGGACAAGTCGACCTCGCGCCACGGGAGTTGCACCTCCGTGGCGATCGCCTGCACGGCCTGACCCGACGCGCGCCGGTGGAAGCTCGCCCGCAGGATCGGGTGCCGGGCGAGGATGGCCTCCCACGAGGCCCGCAGCCGGTCCACGTCCAGAGGGCCGTCCAGGTCCAGTACACGAAGGCCTTCGTAGAGGTCCGGTCCCTGCTCGTCGAATCCCGCGTGGAACAGCAGCCCTTCCTGCAAGGGCGAAAGGGGCCATACGTCCACCAACCCGGGGACGGACGCTTCGAGTTCGTCGACCTCGTGCTGACCGAGGTCGACGAGGGGGAAGTCGGAAGGAGTGTGTCCGCCAACAGCGGAGCCGGTGGTGGGGCTGGGCGCGGCGTCGGCGGTGTGCGCCGCCAGGCCGGCGAGCAGGTCGAGCCAGGTCCCGGCGAGCCGCTCCGCCTCCGCGTCCTCCAGAACACCGGTGGGCCAGGTCAGCGTGACCGTCAGTTCCGGCCCTTCGGGCGTGTCCCGCACCGCGGCGCCCGCCTCCAGGGCGTGCAGGGCGGGCATGTCCGGGTCGACCGAACCGCCGATCGCCTCGCCGCCCGCCGACTGCCAGGGGGCGACCGGACCCGTCGGCGCCTCGGCCCTGAACCGGCCCAGATAGTTGAAGCCGATCCGCGGCGCCGGCAGAGCCGCGAGGGTCGGCGCGGTCTCGGGATTCATGTGGCGCAGCAGTCCGAAGCCGAGCCCGTCTCCGGGTATCGCCCGCGCCTGCTCCTTGACGGTCTTCAGAAGGGCTCCCGCCGCCGGGCCGCCGGTCCGTGCTTCGTCCAGGTCGATCCCGCTCGCGTCCAGGCGAACGGGGTGGGTGGCGGTGAACCAGCCGACCGTACGCGACAGTTCGGCGCCCGCGAGCGGCTCCCTGCCGTGACCCTCCACATCGAGCAGGACGTGTCCGCCCTCGTGTCCGTCCTCGCCGCGCCAGTGCGTGACCGCGCCCGCGAGCGTCGCCAGGAGCACCTCGTGCACCCCGCAGTGGAACAGCGTCGGCACCTGACCCGCCAGCGTGTCCGCGAGCTGCGGCGGCACAGTCCACGACCGGCGCCGCATGGTGGCTGCGGTGTCCAGCGCGGGGTCCAGTTCCCGCTTGCCGAGCGGGGGTTCGGGACGATCCGGGCCCAGCAGAGACGCCCACTCCGCGAGCTCGGCGGTCCTGCCCTCGCCGGTGGCCTGCTCGCCCAGGGCCTCCGCCCATTGCTTGAACGAGGTTCCCACCGCGTCCAGTTCCGGCGGCTGTCCGGCTGTCAGTGCCTCGCACGCGGCCCGCAGATCGGGGAGGAGGATGCGCCACGACAGCCCGTCGATCACCAAGTGGTGGACGATCAGGGCCAGCCGACCGGTCCGCCCCGGCCCCGCGTCCACCCAGACAGCCCGCAGCAGCACCCCCGCCGAAGGATCAAGGTCCTCGGTGGCCGCACGGGCCGCGTCGTCCGCGATGCCGTCCAGCGCGGCGTCCAGCGCGCCGTCCGGCATGTCGTCCGGCGTGTCCGACGCATCGACGCGCGTGACCAGGGCTGCCGCGTCGACCGAGCCACGCGGCCCCACAGTCAGCTTGAGCCCCTGCTCACCGGGCCCACCGGGCTCACCGGCCGCGCCCGTCATGGCACGGGCCCGCAGCATGTCGTGCGTGTCGAGAAGGGCCGCCACGCCACCGATCAGCACTTCCCGGCCGAGTTCCGCCGGGGCACCGACGATCGTCCACTGCGCGAACCTGCCGCGCACCCCTCGCTCGCCCAGCGCCCGCATCACGGGCGTCAAGGGCACCTCACCGATGCCCGATTCCGCGCTCTCCGTCCGTACGCCCTCGCGCCGGGCCACGGCCGCGAGGCCCGCGGGCGTCTCGTGCTCGAAGACGTCCTGCGCCGTGAGCAGCAGGTTCGCCCGGCGTGCGCGGGCCACCAACTGCATCGACATGATCGAGTCGCCGCCCAGCTCGAAGAAGCTGTCGTCCGGCCCGACCCGTTCCAGGCCGAGCAGCTCGGCCGTCAGGGCGCACAGGACCGCCTCGGTCTCCGTGCGCGGCTCGCGCCCGGTGGCCTTCCCCGCGAAGTCCGGGGCGGGCAGGGCGTCGCGGTCGACCTTGCCGTTGCGGGTCACCGGGAGGGCGTCCAGGGTGAGCACGGCCGTGGGGACCATGTACTCGGGCAGCGTCTTGGCGACGTGGGCGCGCACGAGCTCGGGGTCCGGCGCCGTACTTCCGCCCTCCGGCACGACGTAGCCGACCAGGCGGCGCTCCGCCTGCCGGTCCTCGCGGGCGACGACGACCGCCTGGGCGACGTCGGGGTACGCGGCCAGGGCCGCTTCCACCTCGCCCAGCTCCACGCGGAAGCCCCGGATCTTCACCTGCGCGTCCGCCCGCCCGACGAAGAGCAGCTCCCCGCCCTCGGTCCAGCGCACCAGGTCGCCGGTACGGTACATCCGCTCACCGGGCAGGTACGGGCAGGCCACGAACCGCTCGGCGGTCAGGCCGGGGCGGCTCCAGTAGCCCTGCGCCAACCCGGCCCCTTCCCCATCCCCGGTCACGTACAGCTCGCCGGTCACGCCTGGCGGCAGAGGCTTGAGGAACGCGTCCAGGACGTAGGTACGCCGTGCGCTCATCGGGCGCCCGATCGGCAGCGCCGAACCCATCGCGTCGCCCGGCCTCAGCACATGCCAGGTCGCACAGAGGGTCACCTCGGTCGGCCCGTACATGTGGCGGACGGTCACGTCGGGGCACGCCTCCCTCAGCCGGGCCACTGATCCGGCGGGGACCACGTCACCGCCGGTCAGCACCTCTCGCAGGCCGGAGAAGCAGTCAGGTGTCTCCTCGGCCAGCGCGCGGAACTGGCCCGCCGTGGCATGGACCGACGTCACCCCGCGCCGCACGAGCTCGCGCAGCCGCCGGGCATCGACCACACCGCGCTCGGCCATGACCACGCGGCCACCGGCAGCCAGCGGCACCCACAGCTCGTACAGCGATACGTCGAAGGCGTGCGGGGCGTGCATCAGCACCGCGTCGTCCGGGCTGACGGCCCAACCGCGCTCCCCCACGAGCCCCGCCACACTCCCGTGCGGCACGGCCACGCCCTTGGGCGTGCCGGTCGAACCCGATGTGTACATCACGTACGCCATGTCCTGCGCCGTCAGCGGCACGACCGGCCACTCACCATCGCACTCTCCGGCGCGCTCGCCATCGCGTTCGGCCCGCGCCGCCCGCACCCGGGGGTCGTCGAGGACCACGACGGGCACGGCACCTCCGACCGGCACGGCTGCTCGGCTGTCCGACGTGCAGACCAGGGCCGCTGGTGCCGCGTCGCCCACGACGAAAGCGGTCCGCTCCGCCGGCCATCCGACGTCGATCGGCACATACGCGGCACCGGCCCGCCAGATCCCCAGGAGCAGCGAAGGCAGGTCGGGCGACCGCTCCATCACCACCGCCACCCGGTCACCCCGCCCCACACCGAGCCCGGCAAGGTACGCGGCCCACTGCCCCGACTCCGTCCACAACTCCGCGTACGACACCTGCCGTTCGCCCTCAACCGCCACGGCGTCCGGCGACGATGCCACCCGCCCGGCGATCAACTCGGGCACGGACACATGGCCGGCCCGCGTCCCTGTGGCGTTCCACTCCTCCACGACCGTCGCGCGGTCAGGGGAACTCAACGCGTCCACCTGAGCCACCAAGAGGGTGTGGTCCGCCACCAGTTGCTCCAGCACGCGCACGACCTCACGTGCCGTGCGGAGGGAGTTCTCCCTGCCGATCAGGTCCGGCCGGTAGGTCACCAGGACGCGAAGCCGTTCGGCGGGGACGACCCCGACCGCCAGCGGGTAGTGCGTCCCGGCCAGGGTGTGCAGCTGGGTGATCGTGACCTCGTCGTCCACTGGACCGCCGGGCGGTGCGGGCGGTCCAGCCGGTCCGGGCGATGCAGCCGGTCCGGCGAGCGAGGCTGCGTTCCGGGGATAGTTCTCGAACATCAGCATGGTGTCGAAGACCGCGCCGGGGCCCGCGAGCTGCTGGATCTCCGACAAGCCCACATGCTGGTGGGCGATGAGTGCGGACTGGCGCTCCTGCAGCTCGGCGAGCATCTCCAGGACCGGCTGGTCCGCGTCGAGCCGCACGCGCACGGGAAGGGTGTTGATGAAGAGACCGATCATCAACTCGGCGTCGGGCAGCTCCGGAGGCCGCCCGGCCACGGTGCCGCCGAACACGACGTCCGTACGCCCGGCGAGGCGTGCGAGGACCAGCGCCCACGCGCCCTGCACCACGGTGTTCACCGTCAGCCCCTGAGCGCGGGCCAGCTCGGTCAGCGCTCGCGTCCCCTCCCGGGAGAGTTCCGCCGTGCTGACTTCGGGCATCACCGGTGGCCGGCCCGGGTCAGCGGATGCCACCAGCGTCGGTTCGTCCGCACCGGCCAGCTCCGTCTGCCAGGCGGCGCGTGCGGCCTCCGTGTCCTGCTGCCGCAACCAGGCCAGATAGTCGCGGTAGGAGGCGGTCGGCTTCAGGTCCGTCGCCTTCAGCTCCATCGGCCTCGGGTGGGGGGTGTCGCTGTCTGCGGCCTGGTCGCCCGCCGCGTACAGCGCGGACACCTCGTTCAGGATGACCGGCATGGACCAGCCGTCCACCAGGATGTGGTGGCTGGTGACGGCGAGGCGGTGCCTGTTCTCGCCGAATCGGATGAGCAGCAGGCGCAGCAGCGGGGCCGTCGTCAGATCGAAGCGTTGCGCCATCTCGTGCTCGGCCAGCCGCTCCGCCTCGGCCCGCGCGTCGGCGTCCGCGAGCCCGGACACGTCGGCCACACGCCAGGGAAGCTCCACCCGCCGCGCGACGACCTGGACCGCCTCACCCGAACCGGTCCGGCGGAAGCTCGCCCTCAGTGCCGCGTGCCGGGCGATGAGCGCCTCCCATGACGCGCGCAGCCTGTCCACGTCCAGCGGGCCGTCCAGCGCCATGAGCCGCTGGCTCTGATAGACGTCCGGTCCCTCGTCGTCGAACGTCGCGTGGAAGAGCATCCCTTCCTGCAACGGTGACAGCGGCCAGATGTCCTCCAACTGCGTTTCCGCTGCCTCCAGTTCCGCCACGGTGTGCTGCGCGAGGCCGAGGAGGGGGAAGTCGGAGGCGGTGTGTCCACCCGAGTCGGGATCGGCCGTGTGCGCGGCCAGACCGCCGAGCACCTGCTCCCACGCCCGGCCGAGCTCCGCCGCGTCGGCATCGTCCAGGAGTGCGGAGGGCCAGCTCAACGTGATGGTCAGCTCCGGCCCATCAGGGGTGTCCTGTACGACGGCGCTTGCTTCCAGGGCGTGCAGCGCGGGCGTCTCGGGATCGATCGAGCCGCCGACCGCCTCGCTCCCGGCCGGTTGCCAGGGGGCGACCGTGCTCTGCGCCGTGTCGGCGGTGAAGCGTCCCAGATAGTTGAAGCCGATCTGCGGGCGAGGCAAGGCCGCAAGAACCGGAGCGGTAGCAGGGTTGAGATGCCGCAACAGACCAAAACCAAGCCCATCACCCGGCACCGCCCGAACCTGCTCCTTGACCCTCTTCAACAACACCCCCGCAGCCGACCCACCGGCCGCTACCTCACCCACATCCACACCACCCACATCCAGCCGGACCGGATGCACACTCGTGAACCAACCCACCGTCCGCGACAAATCCACCCCGCCATCCGACCGACGGCCATGCCCCTCCACATCCACCAGCAACCCGGGGCCCACCCCCGGCCGCCAACAAGCCACCGCACCAGCCAAAGCCGACAACAACACCTCATGCACACCACAGTGAAAAACCACCGGCGTCCGACCCACCAAGATCGCCGCGCAGTCAGCCCCTACCGTCCACGAACGACGACCCATCGCCCCGGCAGTATCACGAACCGGGTTCAACTCCCGCCCACCGAGAAGCGGTTCATCGCCCTCTAACAAGGCTGACCACGCGCCGAGTTCAGCAACCCGCGCCTCACCAGCCGCCTCCTCCACCAACAAACGCGACCAATGCCTGAACGACATCCCCACCGAATCCAACCGCGGCACCCCACCCCCAGCCACCGCCTCACACGCCACCCTCAAATCCGGCAACAACACCCGCCACGACACCCCGTCCACCACCAAGTGATGCACCACCAGAACCAGACGGCCGACCCGACCCGGCCCCGCATCCACCCACACGGCCTGGACCATCACACCTGCGGCCGGGTCCAGCCTTTCCACTGCCTCGCGCGCCGCCCGTACCGCCGCTTCATTCAGCAAGTCCGCCGACGACATGTCCTCCGCGCCGACTCGAACGACCAGCCTCTCGGCGGAGACCGAACCCCGTTGCCGTACAGACAACTTCGGCTCGCCCCCGCCAGACTCCACCCGCGCCCGCAGCATGTCGTGCGCGTCGAGAAGGGCACTCAGGCCGCCCGTCAGCACCTCCAGGCCGAGCCCGGCCGGGGCGCCGACGATCATCCACTGCGCGAACCCACCGCGCAGGCCGCGGTCCCCCAGCTCCCGCATCACCGGCGTCCAGGGCACGTCACCCAGCGCCGCGTCCCGCGAAGATCCGACGCCGCGTGCCCTGTCGCCAGTGCCCCCGGCCTCCGCCGCCACGCATGCCAGCCGCTCCGGGGTCTTCTCGTCGAAGACCTGCCGAGGTGTCATCACCAGGCCGGCGCGGCGGGCCCGCGCGACCAGCTGCATCGACATGATCGAGTCGCCGCCCAGCTCGAAGAAGCTGTCCTCCACGCCGACCCGCTCAAGACCGAGCACCTCGGCGAACAAGACGCACAGCGTCGCCTCGGTCTCCGTACTCGGTGCGCGTCCCGTCGCCCGTGCCGCGAAATCTGGGGCGGGCAGGGCGTTGTGGTCGACCTTGCCGTTGCGGGTGACGGGGAGTTCCGTCAAGGGGAGCACCGCAGCCGGGACCATGTAGTCGGGGAGTGTCCGTGCCACATGTGCGCGGATGGCGGAGGGTTCCACACCGTCCGGGGTCCGGGGCACGACGTAGGCGACCAGTCGGCGCTCTCCCGGGCCGCCCTCACGGGCGACCACCACCGCCTGTGCCACCGCCGGATGAGCAGCGAGCGTGGCTTCCACCTCGCCGAGCTCGACGCGGAAGCCGCGTACCTTCACCTGCGCGTCCGCACGCCCGACGAAGAGCAGTTCACCTGTGTCGGACCAGCGCACCAGGTCCCCGGTGCGGTACATCCGCCCGGCGGGCACGAACGGGCAGGCCACGAAGCGTTCCGCCGTCAGCTCCGCGCGGCCCCAGTACCCCTGCGCCAACCCCTCGCCCGCGACGTACAGCTCACCGGTCACGCCCGTCGGCACCGGCTGCAGGAACGCGTCGAGGACGAAGACCCGCCGGTTGCCCAAGGGCCGGCCGATGGGCAGCACCGATCCGATGGCGTCATGCGGCCCCCAGAGCCGCCAGGTGGCGCACAGGGTCACCTCGGTCGGCCCGTACAGGTGCCGTACGACCACGTCGGGGCACGCCTCGCGCACCCGTGCCACCGCTCCCACCGGGACCACGTCCCCACCGGTCAGGACCTCGCGCAGTCCGCTGAAGCACTCGGGTGACTCGCCCGCGATGACGCGGAACGAACCCGCGGTCAGATGCACCGAAGTGACCCCGCGGCCCACGTGCTGCCGCACCTGCTCGGCGTCCACCGCGCCCGGCCCGGCGACGACCACACGGCCGCCCGCCGCCAGCGGGACCCACACCTCGAAGAGCGATACGTCGAAGGCGTGCGGCGCGTGCATCAGCACCGCGTCGTCCGGGCCGACCGACCAGCCTTGCTCCCCCACCAGCGCCGCGACACTGCCGTGCGGCACGGCCACGCCCTTCGGCACGCCCGTGGAACCCGAGGTGTACATCACGTACGCCACGTCGTCCGCACCCACGAGGACCGGCGCATCGTCCGCGTCGTCCCCAGCTTCTACGGGTTCCACGGCGAGCGCAGCCCTCCGCACGCGCGGGTCGTCGACCACGACCAGCTCGGCACCGCCGTCCGGCACGACGGCCCGGGTCTTCTCCGTGCACAGCACGACGACCGGAGCCGAGTCCGCGAGGACGAAGCCCACGCGTTCCGGCGGAGAGCCCGCGTCGACCGGCACATAGGCGGCGCCCGCCCGCCACACTCCCAGCAGCAGCGGCAGCAGATCCACCGAGCGTTCCATCACGACCGCGACGCGGTCACCGCGCCGCACCCCCCGGTCCGCGAGATAGCGGGCCCAGCGGCCGGATGCTTCCCACAACTCCGCGTACGAGAGCGTCCGTTCGCCCTCCCCTTCCACGGCAGGCGCACCCGGCGTCGCCGCCACGCGCCCGGCCAGCAACTCCGGGACCGAGCCGCTCGGCACCTCGCCCGCCGTACCGCCCCAGCCCTCCACGACCAGGCCGAGCTCGGGCGCCGCGAGCACCCCGATCCGTCCCACGAGGACCGAGGGGTCCGCCACCAGCTGTTCGAGTACCCGCACCAGCCACGCGTACACCGAGTCGGCGGTCTCGCGGTCGAACAGGTCAGGGCGGTGGTCGAGCTTGCAGAGCATCCGTCCGCCGTCGGGCGCGACCACCAGGGTGAGGGGATAGTGCGCGGTCTCCTGGCCCACCGCGAGACGTACGCCGAAGGTGTCCGGCGTCGGGTGCTCGGCGGGCGGGCTCGGATAGTTCTCGTACACGACGAGGGTATCGAAGACCGCGCCACCGGACTCCGCGAGCCCCTGCACCTCGGGCAGGCCCAGGTGCTGGTGCGCCATCAAGCCCGCCTGGCGGTCCTGCAGTTCGGCCAGCATGTGGGCCACCGGCTGCCCGGCGTCGAGCCGGACGCGTACCGGAAGCGTGTTGATGAACAGGCCGACCATCGACTCGACGCCCGGAAGTTCCATCGGCCGCCCGGCCACGGTGGCACCGAACACCACGTCCGTACGCCCGGCGAGCCGCGCGAGGACCAGCGCCCACGCGCCCTGCACCACGGTGTTCACCGTCAGACCATGGCCACGCGCGAACTGCACCAGGCCCTCGGCCAACGGCGCGGGCAATTCGTTGACCAAGCTTTCCGGGGGCAGCGGCGATCGGCCCGAATCCTCGGGCGCGACCAGCGTCGGCCCGTCCGCCCCGGCGAATTCCGCCTGCCAGGCGGCCCGCGCCGCGTCCTTGTCCTGCCGGCCGAGCCAGGCCAGGTACTCCCGGTAGGAGGTCACGGGCTTGAGCCCTGACGTGTCGCAGCCACCCGCCGCGTAGATCGCCGTGAGTTCGTCGAGCAGCACCGGCATGGACCAGCCGTCCATCAGGACGTGGTGGCTGGTGACCACCAGGCGGTGCCGCTCCGCGCCGAGCCTGATCAGCAGGAGGCGCAGCAGCGGGGCCGCCGTCAGGTCGAAGCGCTCGGCCCGCTCCCGGCCCGCGAGCCGGTCCGCCTCGGCCGCCGCGTCGGCTTCCGCGAGCCCGGTGAGATCGGCCGTACGCCACGGCAGCTCGACGTCACGTGCGATGACCTGCACCGCCTCGCCCGTCTTGCGCCTGCGGAAACTCGCCCGCAGGGCGGCGTGCCGGGCGAGGAGCGCCTGCCACGACGTCCGCAGCCGGTCCGCGTCCAGCGGGCCGTCCAGTTCGAGTACCCGCTGCCCTTGGTAGACGTCGGGCCCGTCGCTGTCGAAGGCGGCGTGGAAGAGCAGCCCTTCCTGCAGTGGCGACAGCGGCCACACGTCCTCGACGAGGGATCGGGTCATCGCTTCTCTCCTCAGAGCGAGTTGCTGCGTGCGAAATCAGGACCAAACCGGCGCAAGGGCAGAGACAGTGACGGGGACGACGACGGGGATAGAGGCAGGGGCAGGGGGCAGAGGCGGGGGCCTGGAGAAAGGCCGGGACTTGACGGTTACGTGATGTCGTCGGCGAAACCGGCTTCGAGCTCGTCGACTTCGTCCTGCGCGAGGTCCAGGAGTGGGAAGTCGGAAACCGTGTGGCCACCGGAGTCGGGATCGGCCGTGTGGGCGGCCAGACCGGCGAGCACGTCGAGCCAGAGCCGGCCGAGGCGTTCCGTCGCCTCCTCGTCGAGGAGGGCGGCGGCCCAGCTCAGCGTGAGGGTCAGCCTGGGCCCCGCGGCCGTGTCGACGATGACCGCGCCCGCCTCGATGGTGTGGGTGGCGGGCATGGCGGGGTCGAGCGAGCCGCCGATCGAGGTGCCCGCCGCGTCGGCGGTGAAGCGTCCCAGATAGTTGAAGCCGATCTGCGGGCGAGGCAAGGCCGCAAGAACCGGAGCGGTAGCGGGATTGAGATGCCGCAACAGACCAAAACCCAGCCCATCACCCGGCACCGCCCGAACCTGCTCCTTGACCCTCTTCAACAACACCCCCGCAGCCGGCCCACCGGCCACCACCTCACCCACATCCACACCACCCACATCCAGCCGGACCGGATGCACACTCGTGAACCAACCCACCGTCCGCGACAAATCCACCCCACCGTCCGACCGACGGCCATGCCCCTCCACATCCACCAGCAACCCGGGGCCCACCCCCGGCCGCCAACAAGCCACCGCACCAGCCAAAGCCGACAACAACACCTCATGCACACCACAGTGAAAAACCACCGGCGTCCGACCCACCAAGGCCGCCGCATGCTCAGCCCCCACGGTCCATGAACGACGACCCATCGCCCCGGCAGTATCACGAACCGGGTCCAACTCACGCCCACCGAGAAGCGGTTCATCGCCCTCTAACAAGGCTGACCACGCGCCGAGTTCAGCAACCCGCGCCTCACCAGCCGCCTCCTCCACCAACAAACGCGACCAATGCCTGAACGACATCCCCACCGAATCCAACCGCGGCACCCCACCCCCAGCCACCGCCTCACACGCCACCCGCAAATCCGGCAACAACACCCGCCACGACACCCCGTCCACCACCAAGTGATGCACCACCAGAACCAGACGACCGACCCGACCCGGCCCCGCATCCACCCAAGCCACCTGCAGCATCACGCCCGCCGACGGGTCGAGGCGCTCCGTGGCCTCTTGTGCCGCCTCGTCCGCGATGTCGTCGAGGGTGCCTGCCACCGCGTAGGTCGCGTTCACGCGGGTGATCAGCGCGCCGGCATCCAGCGAACCCTGCTCGTCGACGTGCAGCCGCGGCTCCGGACCGTCCATGACCACCCTGGAGCGGAGTACGTCATGGGTGTCCAGGACGGCGCCCAACGCGGCGGTCAGGACGTGTCGGTCGAGCCCGGACGGAGCGCTGACGATCGCCCACTGGGCGAACCTCGGGCTTGCTGCCTGCTCGCCGAGGTCCCGCATCACCGGCGTCCAGGGCACGTCGCCCACACCCACGTCCGGCGGTGGCGGTGCCTCGCCCGTGAGCAGGCACACGGCCGCGAGCCCGGCAGGTGTTTCGTGCTCGAAGACGTCCTGCGCCTTGAAGAGCAGGTCGGCGCGGCGGGCCCGCGCGGCGAGCTGCATCGACATGATCGAGTCGCCGCCCAGCTCGAAGAAGCTGTCCTCCACGCCGACCCGCTCAAGACCGAGCACCTCGGCGAACAAACCGCACAGCGTCGCCTCCGCCTCACTCTGCGGCTCGCGGCCCGAGACGCGTTCGGCGAAGTCGGGGGCGGGCAGGGCGGCGCGGTCGACCTTGCCGTTGCGAGTCACCGGCAGGGCGTCCAGGACGAGCACGACGGCGGGCACCATGTAGTCGGGCAGCGTCCGGGCGACTTCCTCGCGGATGATCAGGGGGTCCACTGGTTGGCCGTCCGTGACGACATAGCCGACGAGCCGTCGCACACCCGGGCCGTCCTCGCCCGGACCATCCTCCCCCGAGCCGTCCTCACGCGCGACGACCACGGCTTGGGCGACGTCCGGGTGGGCTGCCAGGGCCGCCTCCACCTCGCCCAACTCCACCCGGAAGCCCCGTACTTTGACCTGGGCATCCGCTCGCCCGACGAAAAGCAGCTCCCCGTCCGATGTCTCACGCACCAGGTCGCCGGTACGGTACATCCGCTCCCCCGGCACATACGGGCACGCCACAAACCGCTCGGCAGTCTGTCCTGACCGGTTCCAGTAGCCCTGCGCCAACCCGGCACCTGCCACATAGAGTTCCCCGGTCACCCCCGGCGGCAGCGGCTTGAGGAACGCGTCCAGCACGAATGCCTCACGCCGAGGCAGCGGCCTTCCGATCGGGAGTACGTCGTCCCTCGCATCGCCCGGCCGCAGTACGTGCCAGGTCGCGCACAGCGTCGCCTCCGTCGGCCCGTACATGTGCCGAACGGTCACGTCCGGACAGGCCTCACGCACCCGCACCACCGACGCGGCCGGGACCACGTCCCCACCGGTCAGCACCTCACGCAACCCCGCGAACGATTCCGGGGACTCCTCCGCGAGTACCCGCAACGAACCCGCGGTCAGGTGCACCGCCGTGACGCCGTCGTGGACGTACTCGCGCACTCGCTGGGCATCGACGACGCCGGGTCCGGCGATCACCACGCGCCCGCCGGCCGCCAGCGGAACCCACAGCTCGAAGAGCGATACGTCGAAGGCGTGCGGCGCGTGCATCAACACCGCGTCCCCCGGGCCGACCCCCCACTCCCGCTCCCCCACCAGCGACGCCACGCTCCCGTGCGGCACCGCCACACCCTTGGGCACGCCGGTCGAACCCGACGTGTACATCACGTACGCCACATCCCGCGCATCCAGCAGCGCGGCGAACGCCGTCTCCTCGACGGCCGCCAGCGCCTCGGCGACCTGTGGGTCATCTGCCACCACCAGCCGCCCCGCGGCCGGAAGCACGCGCCGCCCGTCCGACGTGCACACCACCGCCGCCGGAGCCGCGTCCGTCAGCACGAACGCCACCCGCTCCCTCGGCCAGCTCAGATCCACCGGTACATAGGCGGCACCCGCCCGCCATACGCCCAGGAGTACGGCCACCAGCTCCGCAGACCGTTCCATCACCACGGCGACTCGGTCACCCCGCCGCACACCCCGGGACTCCAGATGCGCAGCCCAGCGCCCCGCTCGCTCCCATAACTCCGCGTACGACACTGCCCGTTCGGCCTGGACCGCCTCTGCGTCCGGCGCTTGCGCCACCCGGTCCGCGATCAACTGCGGCACCGACGCACCTGCCGGGAGAGCCAGCGCGGGAGCCGTCGCAGAAGGAACCGCCGCGGGGGTCCCGGGGCCACGTACGGGCAGCGCGCTCGTCACGCCGATGCGGCCCACCGTCGCCGACGGGTCCGCCACCATGCGTTCCAGTACGCGCGTCAGCAAGCCACTCAGCGCGTCGCCCACCGTCGCGTCCACCAGGCCGAGTTGGTAGGTCACGTCCACCCGAAGGCGCTCACCAGGAGCGACTCCGATCGACAGCGGGTAGTGGGTCGCCTGGCGTGACTCCACCGTGGCGAGGGTGAGCGCGTCGGGTGTGGGGGCCTCTCCGGGCGGCCGAGGGTAGTTCTCGTACACGAGCAGAGTGTCGAAACCGGCGCCCGGGCCGGCCAGTTGCTGGATCTCCGGGAAGCCGAGGTGCTGGTGGGCGAGGAGCGCGGACTGGCGCTCCTGCACCTCATGCAGCATGTCGAGCAGCGGCTGCGAACCGTCGAGCCGGACCCGTACGGGCAGCGTGTTGATGAACAGGCCGATCATGGAATCCGCGCCCGGCAGCTCCGGAGGGCGTCCCGCCACCGTCGCGCCGAACACCACGTCCGTGCGGCCGGCGAGCCGGGCGAGGACCAGCGCCCACGCGCCCTGCACCACGGTGTTCACCGTCAGGCCGTGAGCGCGTGCCAGGGCGGCGAGCGCCTCGGTCGTCTCGCGGGTGAGGCGGGAGGAGCGTTTCTGCACAGGAGTGTCACCGTGGGGCGGCTGTGTGGGGCCCACGACCAGCGTCGGTTCCTCCGCTCCGGCCAGCTCCGCCTTCCAGGCGGCTCGTGCGGCTTCCTTGTCCTGGCGGGAGAGCCAGGCCAGATACTCGCGGTAGGACGTGACGGGCGCGAGGCCCGAGGCGTCGCCGCCCGCCGCGTAGATCTCGGCGAGTTCATTGAGCAGGACCGGGGCCGACCAGCCGTCCATCAAAATGTGGTGGCTCGTCATCACCAGGCGGTGCCTGCGCTCGCCCGCACGGATCAGGAGCAGCCGCATCAGCGGTGCGGCCGCCGGATCGATCCGGTGTGCGCGCTCGCCTTCGGCCAGGCGTTCCGTCTCGGCCTTCGCCGCGGCCTCGGGGAGGTGGGAGACGTCGGCCTCGCTCCAGGGCAGGACGACCTCGCGGGTGATGAGCTGTACGGCCTCGCCCGTCCTGCGCCGCTGGAAGCTCGCCCGCAGCGCCGCGTGCCGGTTCAGCAGCGCCTCCCAGGAGGCACGGAATCGGTCCGCGTCCAGAGGGCCGTCGACCGCCAGGATGTTCTGCACGGTGTAGACGTCGGGGCCCCGGCCGTTGAAGTCGGCGTGGAACAGGAGTCCTTCCTGGAGGGGCGACAGGGGCCAGACCTCCGCCAGCGCGGAGCCATTGGCGCGGGGCGCCGTCGGGCGGGCGGCGGGCGCGTGCCCCGTGGCGGGGGTGGGAGTCTTCACAGCGAATGCCCTCCTTCGAGCTCTGCTGCCATCGCTTCGAACTGCTCGACCTCGTCCTGGCCGAGCTCGACGAGGGGGAAGTCGGACGGGGTGTGGCCACCCGCCGTCGGGTCGTTGGTGTGTGCGGCAAGGCCCGCGAGCAGGGCGAGCCAGAGCTCGCCGACGCGTTCTGCTGCCGCGTCGTCGAGCAGCGCACCGTGCCAGCTCAGGGAGAGGGTCAGCTCGGGCCCCTCGGCGGCGTCGCGGATGGTGGCGCCGGCCTCCAGGGTGTGCGTCGCGGGCATGGCGTCGGCGGTGGAGCTTCCTATCGCCTCTTCGCCCGCCGGCTGCCAGGGCCCGACAGCATCCGACCCTGCGGCCGCGGGAAAGCGGCCCATGTAGTTGAAGCCGATCTGCGGGCTCGGCAGCGCGGCGAGCACCGGTCGCGTCCCGGGGTTCAGGTGACGCAGGAGCCCGTATCCAAGGCCGTCGCCCGGCACCGCGCGCGCCTGCTCCTTGACCGCCTTCAGGAGCGAGCCGACGGCCTCCGGGCCACCGGCTGCCGCGCTGGTCGCGTCCATGCCGAGCAGGTCGATGCCGGGCAGGTCGATGGCGGACAGGTCGAGGCGGATGGGGTGCACGCTGGTGAACCAGCCGACGGTGCGCAGCAGATCCGCGTCACCAACCGGCTTGCGCCCATGTCCCTCGACGTCGATCAGGAGCGTGCCGTCGGTGCCCCGCCGGGCTTGGACGACCGCTCCGGCCAGCGTGGCGAGGAGCACCTCGTGCACACCGCAGTGGAAGAGCGCAGGCGTCGGTCCCGCGAGGGTCGCCGCCTGGTGGGGCGGCACTGTCCAGGTGCGGTGGCGCATGCCCGCCGCCGTGTCCCGTGCGGGGTCCAGGGGCCGGGCGCCGAGCAGGGGGTCCGGACGGTCGCCGAGGAGGGCGATCCAGCCGTCGAGTTCCGCTGTGCGGTCGACCGCGTTCGCTTCTTCGACGAGGAGGCTGGACCAGCGCCTGAAGGACGTCCCCGCGGGATCGAGCTGCGGCTTCTGTCCGGTGGCCGCCGCCTCGCACGCGGCGCGCAGGTCAGGGGCCAGGATGCGCCATGAGACGCCGTCCACCGCCAAGTGGTGGATCACCAGGGCCAGGCGGCCGGTGCGTTCCGGGCCCGCGTCCAGCCACACGGCTTGAACCATCACTCCGGTGAAGGGGTCAAGACGCAGGACCGCGTCGCGCGCGGCGTGTCCCGCGAGTGCGTCCAGGTCGTCGGTCGCCGTCTTCGCCGCGTCGATCCGGGTGATCAGGTCCGCCGCGTTCACGCAGGAGCGCCGGCGGACCACCAGGCGTGGCCTCGCGTCGCCGTCGCGCACGGCGTGGGCGCGCAGCATGTCGTGAGTGTCCAGTACGGCGTCCAGGCCTGCCGCCAGGGTTTCGGTGCCGAGGCCCGCGGGAGTCCCCATCACCACCCACTGGGTGAAAGCGCCGCCGAGTGCCTGCTCCCCCAGGGCCCGCATCACGGGCGTCCAGGCCACCTCGCCCTCGCCCGCGTCCGGCCCCGAGGCTCGCCCCGCATCGAGCCTGACCACCCGGGCGAGACCCTCCGGCGACCCGTGCTCGAACACGTCCTGGGCGCTGAAGAAGGCGCCGGTCCGGCGAGCTCGGCTCACGAGCTGCATCGAGCTGATCGAGTCCCCGCCGAGCCGGAAGAAGTTGTCGTCGGCGCCGACCCGCTCCAGGCCGAGGACCTCGGCGAACAGGGCGCACAGGATTTCCTCCGCGTCACCTCGCGGCGCCCGGCCGACGGCGTGGTCGGCGAAGTCGGGGGCGGGCAGGGCGGGCACATCGATCTTGCCGTTCGGGGTGACCGGCAGCACGTCGAGGGTGAGTACCGCCGCGGGCACCATGTAGTCCGGCAACGCCCTGGCCGCGTACTCGCGTACAGATGGCCCGTCCACCGCCTGGCCACGGGCCCGGGAATCGGCTCGGGAGCCGGTGCCCACCACGTAGCCCACCAGGCGGCGTTCCCCTCGTCGGTCCTGCTTGAGGGTCACCACGGCCCGGTCGACGGCGGGGTGTCCGGTGAGCGCCGCCTCGATCTCGCCCAGCTCCACCCGGAAACCGCGCACCTTCACCTGGGCGTCGGCCCGTCCCGTGTAGACGAGGTCGCCGCTGCCGGTCCTGCGCACCAGGTCCCCGGTCCGGTACATGCGCTCGCCGTGTGCGAACGGGCTGGCCACGAACCGCCGCGCCGTCAGATCCGTCCGCCGCAGGTATCCGCGCGCGAGACCCGCACCCGCCACATACAGCTCGCCCACCGTGCCCGCGGGCACCGGCCGCAGGAACGCGTCGAGGACGTGGGCGGAGGTGTTGGCGACCGGGCGGCCGATGGACGGCTCGTCGTGCGCGCCCAGAGCGCGGCTCACCGTCGAGGCGACCGACGCCTCGGTGACCCCGTACTCGCTGTAGATCTCGCGGTTCGCCGACCACTGGGCGCGCAGTTCGTCGGAGGCGGGTTCGCCGCCGATGACCAGCACGCGCAGCGCGGGCAGTTCCTCGGGCGGCAGTTGGGCCAGGAGTGTCGGGGTCATCGCTACGTGCGTCACGCGCTGCTCGCGCATGAGGTGGACCAGGTCTTCGCCGGACGCGCGGCGCCGGGCGGGTGGCGCCAGGACCAGTCGGCCGCCCGCGCACAGGACGGGCCAGATGTCGGACATGGAGACGTCGAAGCTGGGCGAGACGAGTTGGAGCACGGCGCTGTCCGCGCCGATCCGGTAGCGCTGGATGCGGTCGGCGACGAGGTTGCGCAGGCCCCGGTGGGGGACGATCGCGCCTTTCGGGACGCCCGTCGACCCGGATGTGTAGATCACGTACGCCGCGTGGGACGCGGTCAGCGGTGTACGCCGCCGCGCGCCCTGCGGCGGCCCGTCCACATCCGCGGCCAGAGCACGGGAGACCAACGGGTCGTCCAGAACGACCAGTTGACCGGGGTAGTCGTCCGGTACCGCGGTGCGGCTCTCCCGCAGGCAGATCAGGACCGGCGGTGCCACGTCGTCGAGCAGCGTGCGCAGCCGCGCGGCGGGCAGGCCCGGATCCACGGGGACGTAGACACCGCCCGCGGCGGACACCGCGAGGAGCGCGGTCACGAGTTCCGCCGAGCGTTCCGCCAGGACGGCCACCCGTGTCTCCGCGCTCACCCCGATCAGCGTCAAGTGCCGTGCCAGAGCGTCGGCTTGGGCTGCCAGTTCGCCGTACGTCAGCGAACGCTCGCCGTCCACCAGCGCCACCGAAGCGGGCGTGGCCGCGGCCTGCTCGGCGAAGAGCTCCGGTGCCGTCCCGCCGGGGGCGGGTTCGGGTTCGCGCTGGGGCGCGGGTCGGAGATCGGGGCCGAGGGCGGACTCGGGAAGGGTGTCGATCCGTCCCACCGGCACCGTGGGGTTCGCCACCATCTGCCCGAGGACGCGGCGCAGCGAGGAGATCACGGTCTCGGCCCGGTCGCGTCCCACCACATCCGGGCGGTGCACGAGAAGCCCCCGCAGCCGGGTGTCGGGGACCACGATCAGCGCCATCGGGTAGTGGCCCCTGTCCTCGGGCTCCCCGAGGGTGCTGATGGACAGGTCTGAGTCGGTACCGGTCCCGTCCGGCGTCCTGGGGAGGTTCTCGAACACCACGAGCGTGTCGAAGTCCGCGGCGGCGCCGACGAGTTGACGTATCTCGCGCAGTCCGAGGTGCTGCCACGCCATCAGCGAGACCTGGCGCTCCCGCAGGTCCGCGAGCATTCCGGCGACCGACTGGTCCGCCGCCAGGCTGACGCGTACGGGCACGGTGTTGAGGAACAGGCCGACCGCCGTCTCGACCCCCGGCAGCTCCGCGGTCCGGCCCGCCACCGGAGTGCCGAACACGACGTCGGTGCGTCCCACGAGCCGGGCGAGGAGCAGCGCCCAGGCGCCCTGCACAACGGTGTTGACGGTCACGCCTTGGGAGCGGGCCAACTTTGTCACGCCGCGCGTGAGTTCCTCGGTCAGCTCGAAAGGCACCGGTTCCGGCACGACCTGTGCCCCGCCCGGCGCCCGGGGCGCCATCAGCGTCGGCTCGTCCATCCCGGCGAACGCGGCGCGCCACGCTTCACCGGCCGCTTCCTTGTCCTGCCGGTCGAGCCAGGACAGGTACGCGCTGTACGACGTCGTGGCGGGCAGCGCCCGGCCGTCGCCGCCCGCCGCGTACACCTCGGACAGCTCCGCGAAGAGCACGTCGGTGGACCAGCCGTCGACCAGCGAGTGGTGGACGGTGACGATCTGGCGGTGCCGTCCGGCGCCCAGCCGCACGAGCAGCAGCCGCAGCAAGGGAGCTGCCCGGAGATCGAACTTCTCGGCACGCTCGGCCTGGGCGAGGCGCGACACCTCCGCGGGCACGTCGCCCTCCGGAAGCTTCGAGAGATCGGCCTCGCGCCAGGGCAACTCGGTCCCGGCCGCGATCACTTGAACCGTCTTGCCGGAGTCGCGCTGGTGGAAGCTCGCGCGCAGCACGGCGTGCCGGGCGAGCAGCGTCTGCCACGACGTGCGCAGCCGGTCCACGTCGAGGGGGCCGTCCAGGGCCAGTGTCCGCTGGCTCGCGTACACGTCCGGCCCGCCGTCGGCGAAGGTGGCGTGGAAGAGCATCCCTTCCTGCAACGGCGACAGCGGCCATACGTCGACCATGCCGGGCACCGCGGTCCGCAGCCGGTCGGCCTCGGCCTGCGTGAGGTCGTCCACGAGCGAGCCGGCGAAGCGCTCGCCGTCCGCCGACCCGGGTGGCTCGTGCGGCCCGTGCGGCTCGTGCGGCTCACCGAACCGGGCGGCCGCGGCCAGCGCCGCCGGGGTCTTCTGCTCGAAGACTTCCTCCGCCTTGAAGAACAGATGGGCTCGGCGGGCCCGCGCGGCCAGTTGCATCGACATGATCGAGTCGCCGCCCAGCTCGAAGAAGCTGTCGCCCGTGCCGACGCGTTCGAGACCGAGCAGTTCGGCCATCAGGTCGCACAGGATCGCTTCGGCCTCGGTGCGCGGCGCGCGCCCGGTGACCTTCGCAGCGAAGTCGGGCGCGGGCAGGGCGTCGCGGTCGACCTTGCCGTTGCGGGTCATGGGAAGGGTGTCCAGGGTGAGTACGGCGGCGGGGACCATGTACTCGGGCAGCGTGTTCGCGAGGTGGGCGCGTACAGCGCGGGGGTCCAGGGTTTGCCGGCCCTCGGCGACGACGTGACCGACCAGGTGGCGCTCGCCGTGGCGGTCCGCACGGGCGACGACGACAGCCTGCGCGACGGCGGGGTGAGTGGCCAGGGCCGCCTCCACCTCGCCCAGCTCCACCCGGAAGCCACGGATCTTCACCTGGGCGTCCGCCCGCCCGACGAACAGAAGCTCACCGGAAGCGGTCTCGCGCACCAGGTCTCCGGTGCGATACATCCGCTCCCCGGGCGCATCCGGGCACGCCACGAAACGCTCGGCTGTCTGGCCTGACCGCCTCCAGTAGCCTTGCGCCAGGCTCGGCCCCGCCACGTACAGCTCCCCCACGGTGTCGGGCGGCACCGGCCGGAGACCGGTGTCCAGGACGAAGGCCCTGCGATTGGGGAGCGGGCGGCCGATCGGCAGTACGCGCCCCGCCTTCTCACCCGGCCTCAGCACATGCCAGGTCGCGCACAGGGTCGTCTCGGTCGGACCGTACAGGTGGCGGACGGTCACGTCCGGGCAGGCCTCGCGCACGCGGGCCACGGACCCGGGCGGCACCACGTCCCCGCCGGTGAGCACCTCCCGTAGCCCGATGAAGCAGTCCGGGGTCTCCTCCGCCATGACGCGGAACGAACCGGCTGTCACGTGCAGCGCGGTCACTCCGTTCCGCACGTGCTCGCGCACCCGGCGGCCGTCCACGACGCCCGGCCCCGCGATCACCACGCGGCCACCGGCCGCGAGCGGCACCCACACCTCGAACAGTGTGACGTCGAAGGAGTGCGGGGCGTGCATGAGGACCGCGTCGTGCGCGCCGGCCGCCCAGCCGTCCTCACCCGTCGAATCCGAGGGAGCCACCAGAGCCGCCACGCTCGCGTGCGACACCGCCACCCCCTTGGGCGTGCCGGTCGAGCCCGACGTGTACATCACGTACGCCACGTCCCGCCCGTCCAGCGGGGCGAGGACGACGTCGCGGCCGCCCCGGGCGCAGACCTCCACCCGTACCCGCGGGTCGTCCACCACCCGCACGGCGATACCTCCGGGCAGCACGCGACGGCTCTCCGTCGTGCACAGCACCAGCGCGGGTGCGGCGTCCTCGATGACGAAGGCGACGCGTCCTGCCGGGGAGCCCGCGTCGACAGGGACGTAGGCGGCGCCGGCCCGCCACACGCCGAGAAGCAGGGCCACCAGGTCCGGTGACCGGTCCATCACCACCGCGACACGGTCACCGCGGCCGACACCCAACGCGGTCAGGTACGCCGCCCACTGCCCCGACTGCGCCCACAACTCCCCGTACGAGAGCGTCCGTTCGCCCTCGATCGCCACCGCGGCGGGCGACGACTCCACCCGTGCGGCGATCAGCTCCGCCACCACCGACGACTCCACCACGTTCCCCCTTCAGGCAGGCGCTCAGCGCTCGTCCGGATCGGCGCCGAGGCGCAGGATGTGCTCGGCGCCCAGCGCGGGCGGCGGGCCGCCGGAACCGAGCACGGGTCCGCTCCCGCCGAGGACGGGGCCGCCGCCGAGGACCGGTCCGTGCAGCACCGGCTCCTTGTGGGGGTCCGGGGCCGCTCCATTGGTGCTCGGGCGGTTGAACTGCGTGTGGTAGAGCTCGGCGTAGAGCCCTCCTGCCGCGAGGAGTTCGTCGTGGGTGCCGCTCTCGCGGACCTCGCCCTCGTCGATGACCAGGATCTGGTCCGCCTCGCGGATGGTGGAGAGGCGGTGGGCGATCACCAGGGAGGTCCTGTCGCGCAGCGCGGTGGTCAGGGCCTGCTGGATGGCCGCCTCGGACTCGGAGTCCAGGTGGGCGGTGGCCTCGTCGAGCACCACGACGGAGGGCGCCTTCAGGAGCAGCCTGGCCAGGGCCAGGCGTTGTTTCTCGCCGCCGGAGAGCCGGTAGCCGCGGTCGCCGACCACGGTGTCCAGGCCGCTGGGCAGGGAGCGGATCAAGTCGCCGATCTGGGCCGCGTCGCAGGCTCGGAGCAGGTCGCGCTGGGTGGCGTCGGGGCGTGCGTAGGACAGGTTCACGCGGATCGTGTCGTGGTAGAAGTGCGCGTCCTGGCTGACCACTCCGACGACGTCGCGCAGGGAGTCGAGGCTGACGTCGCGGAGGTCGTGGCCGTCGACGCGGACACTGCCCGACGTCGGGTCGTAGAGCCGGGACACCAGATGGGTGGTGGTGGTCTTGCCGCCGCCCGACGGGCCGACGAGGGCCGTGAGTTTGCCCGCGGGCACCCTGAAGGTCATCCCGTGGAGGACCTCCGCGGTCTCCTTGGCCCGCTCGGCGGCCGACAGGGCGTTGGACTCGAGCGAGGCCAGGGACACGTCGCTGGCGCGCGGGTAGCGGAAGGACACCTGGTCGAACTCGATCTCCGGTGCGGGGCCGCTGCCCGGGGCCGGCAGCGCGACCGCGTCCGGCTTCTCCTCGATGAGGGGCTTCAGGTCGAGCACCTCGAAGATCCGGTCGAAGCTGATCATCGCGGTCAGCGCGTTGGACTGCAGGGCGGACAGTTGCGTGATGGGCCCGTAGAGCCGGCCGAGGAGCGCGGCCAGGGCGACCAGCGTGCCGATGCGGAACACGTCGTCGAGCACGAGACGGCCGCCGACGCCGTAGACGAGGGCGGTCGCCAGTGACGCGATCAGCGCCATGAAGATGAAGGAGAGCCTGCTGTAGACGGTCCAGACGACACCGACCTGGCGCACCTCGCCCGCCCGGGCCTCGAACGCGGCGGCTTCCTCGCGGGGGCGCCCGAAGAGCTTGGCGAGCATCGCCCCGCCCACGTTGAAGCGCTCGTTGATGATGCCGCCCAGCTCGCCGTTGGCCTGCATCTGTGCCCGGGAGTAGTGCTGCAGGCGCCGGCCGACATAGATGCCGGGCACGATGAACAGCGGCAGCATGGCGACGGCGATCAGGCTGATGAGCCACGACAGGTAGAACATCTCGGTGAGGACCAGGAGCACGGTCAGCACGCTGGTCGCGGAGACCAGCATCGTGGTGAGGGCCTGCTGGGCGAGCATGACGTCGCCGTTGAGGCGGCTGGCGAGCAGCCCCGTCTGGGTCCGGGTGAAGAAGGCCATCGGCTGCCGCTGCACGTGCTTGAAGGCCTCGACCCGCAGGTCGTGGCTGATGCCCTGTCCGATGCGCCCGGAGAAATAGCTCTGCACGAGTTGCGCCACCGCGTCCACGACGGCGAGTCCCGCGACGACGAGGGCGACGGTGACAATGACTCCCGAGTCGTCCTTGAGTATTCCGTCGTCAATGATCTTCTTGAGCAGCAGGGGCGTCGACACGATGATGAGGGAATCCACCACGGTGGTCACCAGAAGAAAGGCGAACGCGATTTTGTGCGGCTTCATGTAGGACATTGCCCGGCGTACTGATCCCGGCCGGAGCGATTGCTTCTGGGCCCCGGATTGCGGCCCTCCGACGGTAGGTCCACCAGGTCCTTGGGTGATCAACACGCGACGGAATCCTCCTGCATCGGCGTTACGGAATTAAGCCCGCTGATATGGCACGCGATTCACTCACCCGCAGGACGATACCTTTCGGGATTCCTGCCATCCAGGCCCGCAATTGGGCACCGCATTGGGCGCGTTGCCTTCTTCGGCACGGCGCGCGGAATTGGGCACGACAGCAGGCATGACACCGGCCCGAGACGGCCCGCGACGGCGCGAGACCGGCGTCCAACCGGGCAATCCGCTCGGTTGGACGCCACAGCCGTCGGCTGTCCTACGCGGTCTCGGCGACCTTGCGCTGGACGCGCACCGCGACCTCCGCCCACATCTCCGCGCACTCGTTGGCCAGATGGGCGATGATCCGGCCGCAGTGCGGCGGGGTCCTGTCGATGATCTCGTCCCACTCCTCCGCGCTGATCGTGTGGATGTTGAGCAGCCGGAGCAGGATGCGGCCGGTCTCACTGAAGCGCAGCGCCGGGTCCGCGCTGAGGCGCTTGAGGACCGCGGTGCGGTCCTGAGCCGCGTCACGGTCGGGCACGGCGGTGGGCCCCTGGCCGACCGGGGCGCTCGCGAGGCCGTCGCCGCCACCGCGTTTCCCGCGCCGCGGCAGCGGGTCCTCGCCCCGCATCATCCGGTTGCGTACGTCGCGGACCGTCTCCGGGGAGATGGACGCGACGCGTGCGATCTGCCGCAGGGACAGCTGGGGGTTCTCGGCGATGAGTTCGCTGGCCACCCTGCGCCCCTCGGTCCCGTCGACCGGGCGCACCCGCCCGTCGTGGCCGATCCTGCTCGCTTCACCGGCCCGGTCGGCCGGGGCCCGTCTGCGGATCTCCGCCACGGTGCCCGGGGCGATGCCGCTGACGGAGGCGATCATCCGGTCCGACCACTGGGGGTGGGAGGCGATGATGCGCCCTGCGGCGCGCTTCCGGTCCGCCGTGGTCAGCGGCAGACCGTGCGTGACGTTGGACTCGACGGCCAGCACGAAGGCGTCGGCCGTGTCCCCTTCGAAGAACCGCACCGCGATCTTGCGTTGGCCCCGCAGTTCGGCGGCCCGCACGCGGTGCAGTCCGTCGATGATCCGCATGGTCGAGCGGTGCACGGTGATGGGCGGCAGCGGGCTCTGCACCACTGCCAGCGCCTCCACGTGTTCCTGGTCTATTCCGGAGATTCGCGGTGAGTCGGCCGTCGACAGTGCGTTGATCTCCACTTCGACGACCATGAGTTGGTCGATCTGCGCATGCCCAGGTATTGCCAACTGAAATCCCCCTAGTGATCTGATGTCTCCCGGGGCCGCTCGACCACCCGCTGGTCGGGAGCGGCACATTTTCCGGGAGAGATCGACCATGAAGTGAAAGGTGTGGCGCGCTCAGAAGACTGGTTCGCCCGATGTCCGGGCGATGAACGAGGTGCGCGGAAATACGTCACCGTCATGCGATGACGAGCCCGAGCCGCACATCTCTCGTCGAATCGCGGAACCGCACCCGCACGTGGCGCCACTTCCCCTCCGCCGGGATTCCGTTCCGTCCCTGACAGTGGAGGGAATCCCGCTGGCCGAACCACGTTCACCCTAACAACGCGCTTATGGGCCTGGTACCCCTCACTAGCAGAATTGATCTAGGGCGGGAAACCCCTATTCACCCCTATCGGGCACCAGGACCCACCCCGGCTCGCGCCGGCGGCTGCGTGAGGGTGCGGCCCATCAGCGGCGACAGGACAGCGGCGATGTTCGCGAGTTCACCGATCTCCGCCCGGGTGACGGCCTGTTGGCCGTCGCAGAGCGCCGTTTTGGGGTCGGGATGCACGTCGATCATGACGCCGTCGGCTCCGACGGCGATGGCGGCACGGGTGAGGGGAGCGACGAGGTCGCGTCGGCCTCCCGAGTGTGAGGGGTCCACGATCACCGGCAGATGGGAGAGGCGCCGGACGACCGGCACCGCGCTGATGTCCAGCGTGTTGCGGGTGGCGGTCTCGAAGGTGCGGATGCCGCGCTCGCAGAGCACGATGTCGAGGTTGCCGCGCTGCGCGATGTACTCCGCGGCCATCAGCCACTCCTCGACCGTGGCACCGAAGCCGCGCTTGAGCAGAACGGGCCGGCCGGCCGCGCCGACCGCCTGGAGGAGCGCGAAGTTGTGCATGTTGCGGGTGCCGATCTGCAGCATGTCCGCGTAGGGGGCGGCCAGTTCGACGCCGGCCGGGTCGATGACCTCGGTGACCACGGGCAGTCCGGTCTCGTCCCTGACGTCGGCGAGTATCCGCAGCCCCTCCTCGCCGAGTCCCTGGTAGGCGTACGGGGAGGTGCGCGGCTTGAAGGCACCGCCGCGCAGCAGCGCGGCCCCGGCCGCCTTGGCCAGGTGCGCGGCGGCCAGGGTCTGTTCGGGGCTTTCCACCGCGCACGGGCCCGCGATCACCGTGAGGGTGTCCGGTCCGATGGGCACGCCTCCCACCCGGATCACGGACCGGTCGGGGTGGTGCTCGCGGCTGACCAGCTTGTAGGGGACCGAGATCCGTACGACGTCCAGGACGCCCCGGCGGTCGGACAGGTTGAGGGCGTCGAACGCCTCCACGTCGCCCACCAGACCGACGATGGTGCGGGTCACGCCGCGGCTGACGAACGCGTCACCGCCCGCCGCCCTCACCAGTTCGACGACGGTGTCCACGTCCTGCTGTGTGGCCCCGGGGGCCATCACGACGACCATTGGGTCTCCTCCCGTTGCTTGCGACGGCTTCGCCATGTCCGGCGGCTCATGCGGACGGGGGGATCCGGCAGGCGCCGCAACCACGGTAGGAGTTCGCGGTCCACCCCTCAACGGATGGCCGGGGCATCGTCCAACTGCGCAATATCCGGGGCGGGTTGACCGGCCGTCGACCGGGGCGGGAAGGACACCTCCACCACGAGGCCGCCGCCGGGGCGGGCGCGCGCGCTGATCTCGGCGTCGTGGGCGACGGCGATGGCGCGGACGATGGAGAGGCCGAGCCCGTGATGGCCGTCGCCGGCGGTGCGGCCGAGCCGCTGGAAGGGTTCGAAGAGCTGCTCCACTTGCTCGGGTGGAACCTGGGGCCCGGTGTTGGCCACGGCGAAGACGGCCCGCTCGCCGTCGGTGCGGGTGGTGACCTCCACGAGGCCGCCGGGGGTGTTGTAGTCGGTGGCGTTGTCGATCAGGTTGGCCACCAGGCGTTGGACGAGCGCCGAGTCACCCGAGGCGTCGGCGGGCCCCATCGAGGTCTCCACGCGCAGCTCCCGCCGCTCCGTCTCCCCGCGCGAGGCCTCCACGACCTCCTCGGCGATGGCCGCGAGGTCGAGCGGCTCGCGACGGTCCAGGCCCCGCTCGCTGCTGGACAGGGTGAGCAGCGACTCAAGGAGCCGGGCCTGCTGCTCGCTGATCTCCAGGAGCCGCTCGAAGTTGGAGCGGAACGACTCACGGGTGGCGTCGCGGTCGATGAGGGACTCCTCCAGGAGCGCGTGCTCCAGGGTGAGCGGGGTCCGCAGTTCGTGCGCGGCGTTGGCGACGAAGCGCTTGTGGGAGTCGAGGGCCGTCTCCAGGCGGCCGAGCAGGCCGTCGACGGTGTCGGCCAGGTCCTTCAGTTCGTCGGCGGGGCCGACGACGGCGAGACGCTCGTGCATGTTGCGGGCCGAGATGCGCTGCAGGGAGCCCGTCATCGTGCGCAGCGGGCGCAGGACGCGCCCGGCGACCACCCAGCCGAGCCCGATCGCGATCACCGCCATGATGGCCAGCGCGATGCCCGACTGGACCAGCAGGTGGTCCATCTCGATCTCGTGCTGCCGGATCGCCTGGTCGCGCAGTTGCTGGGTGATGTCGTTGAGCTGGACGGAGGAGTTGGCGTCGGGGTAGCCGAGGTAGAGGCGGCCGTCGGCGCCCGGTTCGAGCACGGGTTCGCCGCCCCGGTTCTTGACGAGGACGAGGTCCGCCGGTGAACGGGCCACGAGCAGATTGGTGATGGCCAGCAGCACCACGCCCGAGGCGACGAACAGCACGCCGTACAGGAGCGTCAGGCGGACGCGTACCCGGCGCGGCAGCAGTCGGCGGGTGAGTCCCGGTGCCAGGGCGAAGGGTGTGAGCAGGCGCATGGGCATCTCAAATCCGGTAGCCGCCACGGGGAACGGTCTCGATCACGGGCGGGTCGCCGAGCTTCGGGCGCAGACGGTTGATCGTGGCCTTGACCGTCGTGGTGAACGGGTCGGCCGCCTCGTCCCACACCCGTTCCAGGAGTTCCTCCGCCGACACCACTCGGCCCTGGGCGGCGAGCAGGTACTCGAGTACCGCGAATTCCTTGGGAGTCAGCGCCAGACGCACTCCGGCGCGGGAGGCGATCCGCTGCGCCGGGTCCAGCCGCAGGTCCCCCTGGACGAGGACCGGCGGCAGCGCGGGCTGCGAGCGCCGGGCGAGCGCACGGATGCGGGCGACCAGTTCGGCGTACGCGAAGGGCTTGGGGAGATAGTCGTCCGCGCCGAGGCTGAATCCCTCCACCCGGTGGGCGATCGTGCCGGACGCGGTGAGCATCAGCACCCGGGCGTGCATCGGCTGGGCGGCCAGCGCGACGCAGACCTGGTCCCCGTGGACTCCGGGGAGGTCCCGGTCGAGCACCACCACGTCGTACTCGACGACCGTCGTGCGTTCGAGCGCGTCCGAGCCGTCGTAGACGACGTCGACCGCCATGCCCTCGCGGCGGAGCACGCGCGCCACCGAATGCGCCAACTCGGCGTGGTCCTCGACCACCAGTACCCTCATCGCCCACCCCTCGCAGGGCGCGTCACGAACGGAGGGGAGGGATCGCGGGCCAGGCCGCGGCAGAGGCTGATCATGCGGCACCACGTTGCCCGATCCCACGTCACGCACCGGTCACAGCTCCGGCGACGACCCCCCGTCGACGCGCTCTCGTGTCCGACCTGCTGCTGCCGAAAGCCTACCGCCGCGGTGTCGGATGCTCCGGTCACAGCTTCACGGACCGCAGTGTGACCGGCCGCCGCGTAGAAACGGAAAGCGCATGAAGCGCATGCGGAGCACCTGGTCCGGGAGAGGAGATGCAGGCCGTGGTCATGAGCCCGCGCGACGACCTGCACCTCCGGCACCGTCTACACGACGCGCAGACGGTTGTGGGCCCCGCTGTCGCTCTGGCCCTCCCGGCGCCCTTCCCGTCTGCCCTCCCGCCTTCCGGGGCCCGCGACGGGTACGGGAACGGGAACGGGGCTGAGTTTCGCCGCCAGGTCGGCCCGGCGCTGCACGGCGAGCTTGCGGTAGGCGCGCGTGAGGTGCTGCTCGACGGTGCTGATCGTGATGTAGAGCTTGTCGGCGATCTGCCGGTTGGTGTGGCCGCGGGCCGCGAGCGTCGCCACACGCAGCTCCGCGTCGCTGAGGCCGTCGGCCTTGCGGCGGGCGCCGGACGGCCACGGCTGGTCGGCGGGGAGCGAGTCGGCGGTGTCGGCCATCGGCAGCACCCGGGGGACGGGCACCCCGCACTCCCGTCCCAGCTGCTGCGCCTTGCGGGCCAGTGCCCGTGCCTGACCGCTGTTGCCGAGCTCGCGGTGGGCGCGGGCCAGTTCGTCCGTCGCGCGGGCCAGCTCCACGCGGTGGCCGCGCTCGCGCAGGATCTCGATGGCCTCGCCCAGGAGCACGAGACGGCGTCCAGGGTGCAGCGCGCTCGCGAGGACCCGCAGCGAGACACCGCGGGTCCAGGCGTGCCCCGCGCTCGCGCCGTCGACCAGGTCCAGTTGCTCCTGGGCGAGCGTCCTCGCCCGGTCGTCGTCGCCGAGCGACAGATGGGCCTCGGCCGCGTCCGTACGCCACGGAACCAGCCCGGGCAGGTCGAACCCCCACCGCGTCATGAGGTCGCCGCACATGTGGAAGTCGTCGAGCGCGGCGAAAGGGCGCCCGGCGGCGAGGTAGTAGTGGCCGCGTGCCCGCAGGTAGAGCAGTCCGTCGGGGGTGTGGAACGCCGTCTCCGGTACCGGGACGCCGAGTTGGGCCGCCGCCTCGTCGAGACGGCCCATGGCGGTCTTGGCGTACACCCAGGTGGCGAGCGGCGAGGCGACCGCGACACCCCAGCCCTCGGGCGGGACGATCGTGATCGCCGAGTGGGCCGACTGCGCCGCGGCGGTGAGAGCGCCGAGCCTGAGTTCGACGCGCGCCTTGGTCGCGGTGAGCAGGGCCTGCCACATGGGCGCGTGCCGTTCCGCGGCTTCTGCGCGCAGGGTTTCGCACCAGAGGGCCGCGGTGTCCAGCCGGTCGGCGAGGACGAGGGAGTTCAGCGCGACGACGAGCGCGGTCAGCGTGTTGTCGTCGAGGCGTGTGCTCTGCAGGATCTGCTCCGCCCGGACCACGACGTCGTCGCCCGCCCCGTCGAGCACCGCTCTCATCAAGGTGGCCGCGCGCTGATGGGGACTGCGCGCGGGCGTTCGCGCGCACCGCTCGGTGTCGCCGTGGCGGGCGCGGGCGCGCGCGGAGCCGGGGAGTCCCGGATATTCGTACGCCATCCAGGAGCGGACGCAGTCGATGGGGCGCGCGGCTTCCGCAGCCGGCTGCCCGCAGGCCTCGGCGCCCGCGCTGTCCCGTTCGGCGGCGTCGAGTATCTCCAGGGCGGGGCCCGTCTGACCGAACCACAGGAGGTGGCCGACGAGTTCGGCGGTCTGCCTCTCGCCGAGTCGGCCGTCGAGCGCGTCGGCGGTGAGCTCGGGCAGATGCCGGGCCACGCCGGCCGGGTTGAGCCGCCAGCCTGCCCGGGTCAGTGCCTCCCTGACGGCGGTGGACCGGCGGGGGTCGGTGCAGGTGTCGCGGGCCACGCGCAGGCAGGTGAGCGCCAGTTCGGCCTCGTCGTCGGCGAGTGCCCGCTCGGCGGCCTCCAGGAGTATGCCGAGCGCCCACGGGGCGTCGATGGGCTCGGCCGCGATCAGATGCTGGACCACCACGGTCGCCGCTTCGCCGTGCTCGTGCAGCACTTGGGCGACGCGGGCCTCGAGGCGGGCGCGATGTGCGGGCTCCATGCTCCGCAGGACCGCGGCCCTGCCCGCTTCGTGGCGGAACCAGCCGGAGTCGAGCAGCCCCGCGTCGTTCAGGGCGCGCAGGCTGCGGTGGACCGACTCCCGGCTGGTTCCCAGGACTTCCACCAGTTCGGCGAGCGGCACGTCCTGGCCGACCACGGCCAGCGCCCACGCCGTGTGCCGCGTCGACACGTCACTGCGGAACAGGCCGGTGGCGACGGCCTGCGCGAAGGCTTCGCCCGGTACCAGAGCCGTGGAGCCGAACCCGTCGTCCTGCGAAGCACGGAGGTCCTCGATCAACGCCCGGGTCAGGAGGGGGTTTCCGCCGCCCGCTTGGTGGAGCTGGGAGACGAGCCGGCGCGTCCCCCACCCCTCGCCACCGAATTCGAAGATCATCTCGGCCACTCCGTGCCGTTCCAGCGGTCCGAGCCGGATATTTCGGCAGCCCGGCAGGCGCAGCAAATCAACGTGTAATCGCGGGTTTCCGGCCAGAAATCCGCTGTTCTCTCCGAGGACCACCAGAATGCGGCTGGCGTCGAGCCGCCGGGCCAGGTACAGGATGCATTCCAGGGAGTGACCGTCGGCGTGGTGCACGTCGTCGATGCTGAGTACCACCGGCCTTTCCCGGGCCTGTTCCAGGACAATGCCGCAAAGCTTGGGAACCTCATTCATCACGACGGCGGGCAGCACCCCCTCGGCCCGCCGAATCTGCGCGGCCACCGCCATCAGGTCCACAAGCCGGGCCGCCCGCCTGGCGTCCGCCCCCGGCAGATCCGCGCCGAGCAGCAACTGCCCCATCACGCCAAGAGGCAGGTCACTCTCCGCCTCCGACGCCGTGGCCTGCAGAAACAACGCCCCGGCAGCAGTTGCGCGTTCACCGAAAGCCTGCAGCAGGGCGGTTTTCCCGCTGGCCACCGCGCCGCTCACCAATAGCACCCCGCCATGCCCCGCCAAACAGGCGTTGAGCATGCCGTCCATGATCGTGAATTCTTCCCTACGGTCCACCAAGTTCATGTGCCGACTTCTCCCCCGCGCCTGACGGCTGATCCTAGAGCGGCCGGACGGTCAGCCGGATCGCACCTTTCGACTTGCCCGGCCACTTGCTTGAAGACTCTGCCATATCTGAAAATCAACCACCAGCGTCATTTGACTCAATGATGTCGAATAACCGTCGCGAACGCGCCACTTGGCCGAAGACCGGACTTCCCTGTTCCATATCGCCGGGAAACGCGCGCGGTATTGCCGATGATGCGGAAACCAATGGAATTTCGGAAGGTTCTCCCAGGCCTGCGCAAAGAGACGGAAGGGGCGGCGGCGAACGTCCGTGACGGCTGAACCGAGAGGACGAATGGCGCGAACGGCACGGCTCGGCCGTACGGGGTGTGACTGATTCATCGCCCTCGCACGCCCGACCCCAACACCCCATGCTCAAGGTGATGTTGCTGTGGCAGACTGCGGCGATCCAAGCGTCTCGCAGCAACGGAGTACGTCATGACCGCAGGTGCGCCCAAGCCGACGATCGACACCAGCAAGCCGCATCCCGCGCGTGTCTACGACTGGTTGCTCGGCGGCAAGGACAACTACCCCGTCGACGAGGCCGTCGGCGAGAAGCTGCCCCCCGAGGCGAAGGACGCCGCGCGGCAGAACCGCGCGTTCATGAACCGTGCGACCGCCTGGCTCGCCGCCGAGGGAGTGGACCAGTTCCTCGACATCGGCACCGGCATCCCCACCGCGCCGAACCTGCACCAGATCGTGCAGAAGGCGGTGCCCTCGGCGCGGGTCGTCTACACCGACAACGACCCCATCGTGCTGGCCCATGCGGAGGCCCTGCTGGTCAGCAGCCCCGAGGGGATGACCGACTACATCCAGGCGGACGTCCGCGAGCCGCTGGAGATCCTCGGGCACGCCCGCGGTCTTCTCGACTTCGACCGTCCGATCGCCCTCTCCCTCATCGCGCTCATGCATTTCCTGCCCGACGACCAGGACCCGTACGGCATCGTGCGCACGCTGGTGGACGCCCTGCCCTCCGGCAGCCACCTGGTGCTCTCGCACGCCTCGTCCGACATCTTCCCGGAACTGGCCGAGCAGGTCACCGCCGAGTACGCCAAGGGCGGCATCAAGCTCGGCTTCCGCAACCGGGCCGAGGTGGCCCGCTTCTTCGACGGTCTCGACCTCGTCGAGCCCGGCCTGGTGACGGCCACGGAGTGGTTCAGGGGAGACACACGGCCGCAGGCCGAGGACAGCGGGATCTACGCGGCGGTGGCCCGCGTCCGCTGACGGGCGGAAGCACTGGAGCTAGTTGCCGGCGAACCAGTCGAGCAGGCTCTGGGGCGCGTCCTGGCAGAAGCAGCGGATGAGACCGTCGGCGGATTCGGCGGCGGTCTTCTCGCTGCGCGGGAACAGCGCCTCTTCGTAGGAGGCCAGCGCCGCTTCGACGTCTCCGGGACGTGCCGCGACGGCCGCCGCGAGTTCGGCTCCGTCGAGCATGGCGAGGTTGGCGCCCTCCCCCGCGAAGGGGGACATGAGGTGCGCCGCGTCGCCGAGCAGCGTGACGCCCGGGACGCGGTCCCAGCGGTGGCCGATCGGCAGGGCGTGGATCCGGCGGGGGATCAGCGCCCCGTCTGCGTCGGCGACCATTGCCCGCAGGCTCTTGTCCCAGTCGGCGAAGTGCTCCAGCACGCCGGCCTTGGCCGGGCCCGTGTCGTCGGCGGTGAAGTCGATGGTCGTGATCCAGTCCTCGGGGGCCCTGAGCGCGGTGTAGATGTGCAGGCTGCCGTCGGACTCGCGGTGGGCGAGCAAGCCTTTGTCCTCGGCGAGCGCGAAGAGCATGCCGTCGCCGACGACCGCGGCGCTTTCCGGGTGGCGTACGTCGGCGTCGAGGAGGTCCACCTCGACGAAGGAGATGCCGGTGTAGGCGGGCACGGCCTCCGAGACCAGTGGCCGGATCCGGGACCAGGCGCCGTCCGCCCCGATCAGCAGGTCGGTGGTGAAGGCGGAGCCGTCCGCGAGGGTCACCTCATGGCGGCCGCCACCGAGCGGACGCGCCCCGGTGATCTTCGCGCCCCAGCGCACGGCGCCGTCGGGCAGCGAGCCGAGCAGCAGGTCACGCAGGTGGCCGCGGTCGATCTCGGGACGGCCGCCGTCGCCGTCGTCCGCCACCTCCATGCGGACCACGGCGTCCTTGTCGAGGACGCGCATGGCCTCGCCGCCCGGGTGGACGAGCGCGCGGAACTCCTCGTACAGACCGGCGGCGCGCAGGGCGGCCTGACCGGACTCCTCGTGGATGTCGAGCATGCCGCCCTGGCCGCGGGCAGCCGGTGATTCCTCAAGGTCGAACAGGGCGGCCTCGATGCCGTTGACGTGCAGGACGCGGGCGAGAGTGAGGCCTCCGAGGCCCGCGCCGATGATGGCAATGGGGTGGTGTGTGGTCATGGTGATGCTCCTTGGGGCGGCGTGGTGGTGCGGGTGCGGGTGGCGGTCGTGTTGTCGGATTTCGACCGCGCGCGAGCTCAGCCCCGGGCGCCGTCGACCGGGACGGGCGTGCCGAGGATGCCGTTGATCAGCGTCCGGAAGCCCCAGGAGATCCGCTCCTCCGGCCGGCCGGACACGAGCTCGCCGGAGAGCCGGGCGACGTGCGGGTGCGTACGGTCCGACGCGTCCCGCAGGGCTCCGGCGAGCGCGTCCCACTCTTCCCGGGCCTCGGCGGCCTGGTCGGCCGGAGAATGCTCGGCCGGGGAATGCTCGGCGGCGGTCGCGGTGGCGTACTGCAGCAGCAGGTCGACGCCCCAGGCGGCCTGGCCGGGCGGGACCTCACCCTCGTCGAGCAGGGCGAGCAGGGTCTCGATGAGGCGCAGGTAGTGCTCGCCTCGGGGCCGGGCCACGAGCGCGGCCTTGGCGAGGCCTCGGTGGCGGAAGAGCACCGCGGTGTAGGAGGTGAGGACCCCCTCCAGGCGCTCCCTCCAGTCACCCCCGGCCGGTGTCTCGACCGCCCCGAGGAGTTCGTCCAGGATCGCCGCGTGCAGCTCGGCGGTGTTGCGGACGTAGACGTACAGGGAGGCGGGCCCCGTGTCGAGCTCCTGGGCGAGGCGGCGCATGGTCACCTTGCCCAGGCCCTCGACGCGCATGATCTCCACCGCGGTGGCCACGATCCCCGCCCGGGAAAGGGCGGGCTTGGCGGGTCGCTCACGGCGGCTGCGCGGGGCGGGACGCGGGGCGTCGGAATGAGCTGTCATATGACCAGTGTAACGAACATGTTCGTCACGAGCACGTTCGGAGCGAACAGGTTCGTTCCGAGCCGGTCAGCCCATGGGGCCCGGTAGCAGCCCCACTCCCAGGCACTTGGTTGGCGATCAGCGGAGGCGGGCATGACCGTGGACAGCACCGGCCGCGCATGACAGGGCGCGGCCCCGGCGAGCGGAAGTCGCCGCGAGTACGCCGGTTGTCCCAGGGGAGGGGAGTGAGTCGCCATGCGTGCGCAACAGCGCGCCCATCGGCACGTCGCCCGCGTTGAGTACGCATTGCCGCAGGAAGCCGCATCGGCCGGCCGGGCGCGGAGGCTGACCTCCGCGTTCCTCACCAGGCCCCGCCGGCGGCTGACGGAAGTGGATGCCGAACGGGTGGACGATGCCACGCTGATCGTGTCCGAACTCGTCGCCAACGCCACCGAGCACGGACGCAGTCCCTGCCGTCTGCGCCTCGAGGTCTCCGACGACCATGTGACCGTCGAGGTGCACGACGCGAGCCCCGACGGCCCGCGCGTGCTCGCGCCGAGCACCGAACGGGACCATGGGCGCGGCCTGGCGATGGTGCGTCACCTCTCCGCGCGCTTCGAGGTCGTCGGCAGCGGCAGGCGCGGCAAGGCGGTCCGGGCGGTTCTCGCCTGACGCAGCACAGGGCCGCCGGCCGCGCCCGCGCCCGCATCCGCATCCGCATCCGCGAGCGCAACGTCCTCGCAACGTCGCCCGGAGTTGACTGGGCGGCAGTGACGGTGACGGTGACGGTGACCAAGGAGCGGCAGCCATGACCGATACTCCACGCGTGGAGCTGACCCCTGCCGCCGCCGATCTGGTGCGGCGACTTCGGGACCTCCACGGTCCGCTGATGTTCCATCAGTCCGGCGGATGCTGCGACGGCAGTGCGCCCATGTGCTACCCGGAGGGTGAGTTCCGTACCGGCGGCTCCGACGTGCGCCTGGCCTCGCTGGACGTCGAAGGGGTGGCGGAACCGGTCGCCTTCTGGATGTCGAGGAGTCAGTACGACGTGTGGAGCCACACCCGGCTGATCGTGGACGTCGTGCCCGGCCGGGGCAGCGGCTTCTCCCTCGAAGCCCCCGAAGGCGTACGTTTCCTCATCCGTTCCCGATTGGTCGGCACCTAGCCACCGCCCCTGCACCCGTCCGGCGCTGCCCTCTGGTGCACTTTCTGACCGACCCTCAGACTGGTGCGATTGGTCGGCAGGAGATTTCAGGGGGCATGGGTGGCAGCACGGCGCACGCACATCTTGGGACGGTTCAGAACGGCGAGAGCGGCGCTCTCGGCCATGACGGCACTCGGCACGCTGGCCGGTGCGGCTCTGATGGGAGCGGCACCGGCCGGCGGCGTGGAGGCGGACGGAAAGACGTCCGCCTCGCGGATCGCGCCGGGCGTCGAGTACCGGCAGTTCGACATCGCGGCCTCGCACGGCAAGGCTCGCGCGCATGTCCTTGACGTCGATCTGAGCAACAAGAACACGAGCGTCGGCCTGCTCTATCCGGGCGCGGTGGGCGCCCGTTCCGTCGTCTCCGCGCTCGCGGACGGGGCGGGGGCGGTCGGCGGGATCAACGGCGACTTCTTCAACATCTCCGAGACCCAGCATCCGGGGGTCGAGGCCACCGGAGCGCCCGTCGGCCCCGCGATCGCACGCGGCCGGGCGCTCAAGGCGGCGGTGCCGAACGGGCAGCGCTTCGGTCCCGCGATGCCCCCTGGTGTGACCACCCAGGCCGTGCTCGGCGTGGGCTACGACCGGCGGGCCCGCCTGGACAGCCTCCGTCTCGACGGCGAAGTACGCACCCAGCAGATCCGGCTGCCGCTCGGCGGGCTCAACCAGTACGCCCTGCCCGTGGGTTCCGTCGGCGCGTTCACCAGCGACTGGGGCAGCACCTCGCGGGTGCGCTCCACCTGCGGCACCGACACCAACCGAGGCGCTCCCTGCAGCACGGACACCCATGAGGTGACGGTGCGCGGCGGCCGCGTCGTGGCGTCCGCGCCGACACCCGGCAGCGGTCCGGTGGCCCACGGCACCACGGTCCTCGTCGGGCGCGAGGCGGGCGCGCAGGAGCTGCGCAAGCTCTCCGTCGGCGAACGGGTCGGCGTCAGGCACCGGCTGGTGGCCGCCGAATCACGCAGCCCGTTCCGCTTCGCGCTCGGCGGCTTCCCCGTCCTGCGCGACGGCCTCCCGCTGCCCGGCCTGGACACCGCCACCTCGGCCGTGCGGACGGCCGCCGGGATCTCCGACGACGGCCGACGCCTCCTGCTCCTGTCCCTGGACGGCTCCCCCGAGTTCCGTACGGGACTGACCGTCGCCGAAGTCGCGGACACCCTGCGGGGATTGGGCGCGCGGGACGGCTTCAGCCTGGACGGCGGCGGTTCCTCCACCCTGGTCTCCTCCGCCACCCTGGTCGCGAAGCTCCCGGGCGCCGACGAAGTGACCGTACGCAACAACCCCAGCGGCGGCGTGGAACGCCCGGTGCCAAACGGCATCGGCGTCTTCTCGGGCTGACCGGTGCCGGGGCTGCGCGTGTTCAGTCGGCGTCCCGCACCGCCACCAGGCCGTTGAACACACCCACGTACGCCGTACCGTCCGGGCCCAGGGTCACCGGCGCCCAGTTGTTGTCGTACGCGATGCCCGTGCCGGCCAGGCGCTTCCACTTGGTCTCGCCGGTGCGGAAGTCGACGGCCGTCAGGTACCAGGCGTCGACGCCGAGGCTGTTCGGCTCCTTCGTGTAGAAGTACAGCAGCCCGTTGGCGGTGGACAGTTTGGGCACGTTCGACGGGGCGCGGACATCGCTCTCCCACACCGTGTCGCAGCCGCTGCCGTCCTCGCGTACGTCGATCCTGCTGACGCCGCCGACGACGCTGCGCCCGAAGGTGAGCGAGGTGATGTTCTCGTAGCCGTAGTTGTTCTCGACGACGAGGCTGTTGCCCCAGCTGATCAGCGAGTTGTCGGTGGTGGACGCGCCGGAGCGGAAGACGGGGACCTTGCAGACGAGCCGCTTGTCGTCGGCGATGCCGTCGCCCCGGCGGTAGACGAGGACGTTCATGCGGTCGTCGGCGTTGTCGGTGATCGCCACGTAGTCGTCGTCGCCCTGGCCGAAGAGGTCGGGGGTGGTGCCCGAACCCTGGTTCACCGAGCCGGGCTTGCTGCCCGTCCCTCGGTCGTACGTCTGGCGCCAGACGGCCTTCGGGGTGCCGTCCGCGGCGGCGCGGAAGCTGTAGAGCGCGTGGTCGGAGACGATCGACACGCCGTCCTCGGCGACGGAGAAGGAGTTCTGGATCTCCTCGCCTTCGAGGCGGATGGAGCGGACGGCACCGGACGCGGGGTCCACGGTGCCGACGCGGCCCTGCCGGGTCACCCACCAGATGCGGCCCTCCCAGTCGGGCATCACCGAGGTGACCGGGTCACATTCGCCACTCGGGTAGAGGTTCGTCCAGGTCACGCAGTCGTGCGGGACGTGCGCGGTCAGGTCCCAGTCCTTGTCGACGACGAAACGCCAACTGCCGTCCGCCGTCCGCTCGTGGGCGAGCCTGATGATGTGCTGCCGGGAGTCGGCGAGGACGAGCCGGTCCTCGTGGTCGAGGTAGGAGTAGGCGCCGCCCGAGGTGTCCTTGAAGATCTTGGCGAAGTCCAGGCGGGTGATGGCCTCGACGGTGGAGGGGCGCTGCGGGAGCTTGTACTCGGCGAGCGTGGCCAGCGTGTCCGGGTCGAGCAGCTTGACCAGGAAGCCGGTGAACGTGCCGCAGACGGTGACGATGCGGCCGGCCTTGTCGAAGGTGACGGTGGCGCACTCACCGCCGAGTGCCGCCATCTTCTCGCTGCTGACCTGGGGCTTCTTCCCCAGGGGCCCGTTCCAGGGGTACGTTCCGCTGCCCGCCGCGTCCGCGTGCATCCCGCTGCGGCCGTTGGCGGCCAGATACGGGTGCTGGGGCGGCTGTTCGCCGGGCAGCGGGCGGGCGTCGGCGGGTGCCCCGGTGTACTGGTCGACGAGCCGGTGGCCCGGCGCCTTCGGTATGTCGTCCGCCTGGACGGCGGGCGCGAAGGACGCGGCCGAGACCGTGAGAGCGGTCAGGGCGAGGGCGCTGCTGAGGGTTCTGCGACGCGGCATGGGCCGAAGCTAGGGGCAGCGCCTTGAAGTGTCCATGGAAACGTGACAGTTGTTCATGAACACGCAATGACCATGGCGGGACGGTCAGGGCTGCAGGCCGCTCACGATGTCCGCCGCGGCCGTGACCCCGTTGTGGATGGTCGGCGCCATGCTCGAACTCGCCAGATAGAAGCCGAGCAGCGCACAGACCACCGCGTGCGAGAACTTCAGCGCGCCGTTGCGCAGAAAGACCACTGCCAGGATCACGAGCAGCAGCACCACAGAGACCGAGACGGCCATGGGGACAACCTCCTCCGCCACGTCAACATCGCGGCTTTGGGCCGAGTGTGGCGCAGCGGAGGGACCGTCCGGGCGACCGGCATGTCCTCCGAACGGGTGTTATGTGCCGGGAGGTTGCTTCGGCCGGGCCTCGGCCTACTGTCCGTGGGCGTCGAGGAAGGCCTCGAGCCCCGCCAGGTCGTCCGTGTTCAAGTGGTCGACGCCGGCGGCGAGGAGCTCGCCCCACACCGCGTCGCGCGCCGGTCCCGCCAGGTCGGGCGTCGCCCAGAAGCGGACGCGCTGGCCACGCTTGTGCGCGGTCGCGACGATGCCGCGCAGCTTGTCGCGCTCGGCGGCGGGAATCGGACCCACGCCCTGCCAGCTGAAGTTGAGCGTCCAGTTGTCGCTGATCAGCGGGATGAGCGAGGCGGGCGCCGCGCTGCCCAGGTCGGCGAGGCGGCCGTCGTAGAAGGCGCGGCGCACGCGCTGGGCCTCCATGGGCGCGCGGGCGGCCCGGTCGCCGGATATCACCGCGGTCACGGGGCCGCGGCGCACCTTGCCGTGGGAGTACGTGGTGAACAGGTGCCGGTAGCGCCGCAGATGCCGGTCGAGTTCCAGATACGTCGCCGCGCCCTCGGTCTTGATGTCGATCAGGAGCTGGAAGGGGGTGCGGTGGTGACCGCGGTACACGGAGCCGTGGTGGGCGCGGACGCGGGCCGCCAGGGGGTCCAGGTAGAGCGACTCGAGGGTGCGGCTGGGGTCGAGGTCGATCGGGTCGTGCGCGACCAGGAGCTGTCCGTCGACGAGGTAGATGTCGGCCTCGACGCTGCCGAAGCGGTGGTCGAGCGCGTCGAACAGGGGCCGGGGGTGCTCGTAGTCGTTGTGTGCGTGGGCGCGGACGAGAGGGCGGGGGTGGTGTCCTCGCTCGCCTGCCTGGGCGTACGCGGGGACGGCGGCGGTGCCGGCGAGTGCGGCACCGATGGTGAGGGCTCTACGACGGGTGATGAGTGCCACGAAGACTCCCGGAAAGGGCATGAGGACGACGAGCGGGCCTCAGTGAGTATGAGGCCATGCTCGCGTCAAGAAACCCCTTGGCGACGGGAGTTGGCGCTATCGACGCCCCTCGTTCATGGCCAATGCCTCACGCGTCCCGCGGGGTCTCCCCCGAGGTCTCCCCCACCAGTTCGGACCAGTGGACGGTCCGCTCGCACCAGCGCTCGAGAAGCACCCGGTCGTGGCCGACCGCGAGCAGTCCGGCGCCGTTCTCCCGCCGGTACTCCTCCACGGCGTGCACGAGTGCCGCCGTCGTCGAGGCGTCGAGCATCGCCGTCATCTCGTCGCAGATCAGCCAGCGCGGGCGGAGCACGAGGGCGCGGGCCAGGCAGGCGCGCTGCAACTGTCCGTCGCTGACCTCGTGCGGCCTGCGGCCCAGGAGGTCCTCGCCGAGGCCGACCGTGGCCGCCAACTCCCGTACGCGCGCGGTGGCTTCGCTGCCCCGTCCGGTCGCGCGCAGTGGCTCGGCGATCAGGTCGGTGAGGGTGAGGCGCGGGTCGGCGGAGAGGCGGGGCTGCTGGAAGACGACGCCGAAGGCGGTGCGCTGGGCGCGGGGGGCGCGGTGCCGCCAGCCGCGGGCCAGCTCGCCGTCGATGACGACGCGGCCCGCGTCGGGCTTGTGCAGCAGCGCGGCGACCCGGGCCAGGGTCGACTTTCCGCAGCCGCTGGGGCCGAGGAGGCCGACGGAGGCGCCGGGCGCGAGGGTGAGGTCCACGCCGCGCATGACGGGGGCGCGGCGGTCGTATCCGGCGGTGATGGAGCGGAGTTCAAGCACGGGGTGCCTCCAGCACGGCCGCCGTATGGGGGTGGTGGCAGGCGACCCCGGCCACGGCGCGCGGCACGGTTTCGCAGGTGTCGTCCGCCCCGGCGCAGCGCGCGGCGAACGCGCATCCTCGCGGCAGCGCGGAGAGTTCGGGCGGCATGCCGGGGATCGGCGTGAACTCCCGCTCGGGGAGGGCGTTCAGGAGGCCGCGGGCGTAGGGGTGCCGGGGTCCTGGGGTGCCGAAGAAGTCCCGGGCGTCGGCGAGTTCGACGATGCGGCTCGCGTACATCACGGCGACGCGGTCCGCGATGCGCTCGGCGGCGGCCAGGTCGTGGGTGATCAGGAGCAGCGCGCGGTCCTCGCCGACGTGCTTGCGCAGCTCGTCCACCGTGCGGTCGACGAGGTCGCGGTCCAGGCCCGTGGTCGGCTCGTCAGCGAGCAGCAGCGGTGCGTCGCCGATGAGCGCGAGCGCGGTGGCGGCACGCTGGGCGAGCCCCCCGGAGAGTTCGTGCGGGTAGCGGTCCAGGTGCCCGGCGGGGAACGCGGCGCGCTCGGCGGCGGCTTCGGCGGCCTTCCGCAGCTCCGGTCGGCGCACGTCCGCCAGCTCCCGCAGGGTCTCCTCCAGCTGGGCGCGGACCGTGCGGACCGGCGTCAGGTGCGCGGCCGGGCTCTGCGGCACGAGTCCGACGCGCCGCCCGCGGACCGTGCGGGCCAGGGTGCGCTCGTCGGCGGCCAGCAGGTCGACGTCGCCGATGAGCGCGGACCCGGCCGTCTCCGCGTTCTGCGGGAGCAGCCCGAGCAGCGCCGATGCGAGCACGGACTTGCCGCAGCCGCTCTCGCCGACGAGGGCGAGGCACTCCCCCGCCGCGAGGTCGAAGTGCGCGTCGGTGACGGCGGAGACGAAGGTGTCGCCGCGCATGCGGAACCGTACGGAGAGACCCTGCACAGACAGGACGGGAGTCACAGCATCAGCTCCGATCGGCGCCGGGGGTTGATCCGTTCCCGCCAGGCGCCCGCGAGGCCCGCGATCGCCAGGGTGGGCACGATGATGAACAGGCCGGGGAAGAGTGTCGGCCACCAGTCCCCGGCGAGGAGCGAGCCGCGCGCGCTCTGCACGAGGGTGCCGAGGCTCGCCTGGTGGGTGGGCAGTCCGAGCCCGAGGAAGGACAGCGCGGACTCGTGCCAGATGGCGTGCGGCACCATCAGGACGGCGGCGAGTCCGGCCTGCGGGAGCACGCCGGGCAGCAGATGGCGCACCGTCACGCGCATCCGCGACGCACCGCCGGAGATGGCCGCGTCGACGTACGGCCGTGAGCGCAGCGAGAGCACCTCGGCGCGCACGATGCGGGCCGTGGACAGCCAGTGCGTGAGCGCCACCGAGATGACCACCGGCCAGACACCCGGCCGGAACATCGCCACGATGAAGATGCCGAGCAGCAGGTGCGGCACGGACGAGAAGACGTCCACGAGCCGCATCACGATCCGGTCGACCCAGCCGCCCGACGCGGCGGCGAGCGCGCCCACGGCGGTGCCGATGACGGTCGCGACGACGGCCGCCACCACGCCCACGAGGAGCGAGACCCGCAGCCCGTACACGCAGCGCAGGAGCAGGTCGCGTCCCACGTCGTCGGTACCGAAGGGGTGCTCCCAGGAGGGCGGTTGCAGCTTGGACGCGAGGTCCACGGCCTGTTCGTCGAGGTTGGCCAGCGGTGGCACGACGAGGACGGCGAGGACCACCGCCGCGACGATCACCGCGGAGGAACGCACCCGCCACGCGCGCGTGGAGCGGCTCTTGGAGGCGCCCCCGAGGGAGGCGCGCCAAGTAGTCGTCTCAGCCATCGAATCCCACCCTGGGGTCGGCGAGGCCGTACAGCAGGTCGGCCAGGAGGTTGCCGAGGAGCACCGCGGCCGTGGCGAGGACGGTGAGCGCGGCGAGCAGCGGGAAGTCCACGGCGGTCGCGGCGGACACGGTGGCCGCGGCGATGCCGGGCCAGCTGAAGACGGTCTCCACCAGGAGCGCCCCGGTGATCAGTTCGGGCACGCGGGAGCCGATCAGCGTGAGCACCGGCAGCATGCCCGAGCGCAGCGCGTGTCCGAGCAGGACGGTCCGTTCGGCGAGGCCACGCGCGCGTGCGCCGCGGACGGGGTCGTCGCCGAGCGCGTCGCTGACCCCTTGGCGTACGTAGAGCACGAACCACGGGAGCTGCGAGATCGCCAGGACGGCGGCGGGCAGCACGAGGTGGCTCGCGACCTGCCCGGCGGTCACCGCCGAGTTCGCGGTGTCCGTGAGCCCACCGGACGGCAGCACCCCGAGCTTCAGGGCGAACAGCCAGACGGCGAGCAGGCCGATCCAGAACGGCGGGGCGGCTTCGAGGGTGTACGCGAGCGAGGTCACGGCACGGTCGAGCCAGCCGCCGGGGCGGCGCGCGGCGAGGACGCCGAGCGTGGTGCCGACGAGGATGGCGAGCAGGAAGGCGGTGGCGGCGAGCAGCACGGACCAGCCGATGCGCTCTCCGATGACGTCGGAGACGGGCTGGCGCAGGGTGCTCGAATCGCCGAGGTCGCCGTGCACGGCCGACGTCAGCCAGTCCCACCAGCGCTGTGTGAGCGGCTGGTCGACGCCGAGGTTGCGGCGCAGCTGGTCGAGGTTCTCCTGCGACGCGGTGAGCCCGGCCGTGCCCGCGTACGCCTTGACGGGGTCGAAGGGGGACGCGGCGGCGATGGCGAAGACGCCGAAGGTCACGGCGAGCAGGACCGGGACGGCGAACAGGGCCCGCCGTCCCGTCATGCGCGCCATCGGCCCCCAGGGGAGCTTCTGGAGCGCGGTGATCACTGCTTCGGCTGCCAGTCCTCGACGTTCCACCACGGTCCGGACGCGAGGCCGTGGTCGTGCGGCTCGATCTGGGTGGTCAGGTCGCCGAAGCGCTTGTCGACGACGTAGAGGTGGTCGATGTGGGTGAGGAAGGTGTAGCCCGGGTTCTTCACCAGCTCGCGCTGGATGGTGTCGTACGCGGCCTGCCGCTTGGCGTGGTCGCCGCTCTCGCGGGCCTCGTCGAGCGCCTTGTCGACCTTGGGGTTGTCGTAGTGGGCCATGTTGTTGAAGCCGTCACCCGCGAGCGAGGACTTCAGGAGGGTGTACTGGTCGAAGTCCGGGTCGGCCGGGGAGCCGCCGCCCGCGAGGACCGCGTCCTTGGGCATGCGCGGCTCGATGACCTCCCACGTACCTGCCTGGACCTCCACCTTGATGCCGATCTTCTTGGCGTCGGAGGCGTAGGCGAGGGCGTGGTCCTGGCGGAGCTTGTCGCCGGAGAGGTACCAGAGGGGGAACTTGGCCTGGACGCCGTCCTTCTCGCGGATGCCGTCCTTGCCCGGCTTCCAACCCGCCTTGTCGAGGATCTTCTTGGCCGCGGCCAGGTCGTGCCCCCGCTCGGTGCCCTTGGTGAACCAGGGGCTGTCGGTCGGGACGGGCCCGTAGGCCTCCTTGCCCGCGCCGTCCAGGATCGAGTCGACCATGGCCTTGCGGTCGACTCCGGTGTCGAGTGCGCGCCGGATGCCGGTGTCGCCCGTGACCTTGTTGCCGGTGGGCAGCGTCACCACGCGGTAGTCGAAGGTCTTGGCGGCGTAGGACTTCTTGTTGCCGTCGCTCTCGTACTTCTTGGCGAGGTTGGGCGGCAGGATCGCGCCGTCGAGCTCACCGGCGTCGAGCCGGGTGGCGCGGATGTCGTCGTCCTTGATGATCGCCATGGTGAAGTTCTTGACCTTCGGCGCGCCGCCCCAGTAGCCGGGGTTGGCCTTGAAGGTGAGCTTCTCGCCCTTGGACCACTTCACCAGCTTGTACGGGCCCGTGCCGACCGGCTTGGTGGTGAACTCACCGGTGTTCACGTCCTGCTTGCCGGCTATGTGCTCGGGCGCGATCGGCAGGACGGTGCGCTCGGCGAACGGCGCGTAGGGGTACTTGAGGTGGAAGACGACGGTGTCGTCGCCCTTCGCCTCGACGTTCTTGACGGCGTCGAGCTCGGTCTTGGCGGCGTTGTTGGTCTTCTTGTCGAGGATCGTCTCGTACGTGAAGACGACGTCCTTGGACGTGAAGGGCTTGCCGTCGCTGAACTTGACGCCCTTGCGCAGCTGGAAGGTGTAGCTCTTGCCGTCGTCGCCGACCTTGGGCAGTTCGGCCGCCAGGGCGGGCTTCAGCTTCATGTCGGCGTCATGCGTGAGCAGGCCGTCGAAGATCTTGGAGTTGCCGTCCTTGCCGTAGCCGAGGAGCGGGCTCAGGGTGTCCGGCTCGTACGCGATGCCGACGACCGCGGAGTCCTTGGCGCCGCCCGCGTTCTTGCCGTCGCCCGGCGCCGAACAGGCCGATGCGGCGACCGCCAGTGAGGCGGCCGCCGCTACCGCGCCCGTACCCCGTATCGATCGGGCCCTCATGCTCCACACCCCTACTGAAGATCAAACGTTATTGCGAACGGGTCGCAATTATGCCTCATGTAATGGGTGGGTAAAACGTGCGGGCCGTACCAAGTGGATCACAGTGTCCGGGGCCGGCGGCCGGGGTCAGGGAGCCGGCAGATGCACGCGTGCGGCCAGCTCCTCCCGGTGGCGCCCCACCGTGCCGAGCGCGATCGAGTCGGCCTTGGCCCGCTTGAGGTAGAGGTGGACGGGGTGCTCCCACGTCATTCCGATGCCGCCGTGCAGCTGGAGCGCCTCCTCGGCGATGTGCACCGTGGCCGGTGACGCGTAGGCCTGCGCGAGAGCCGCCGCGACATCGGCGTCCTCGTCCTTGGCGGCGAGGGTGTCGGCCGCGTTGCGGGCGGCGGCGCGGAGGTTGACCACCTCAAGCCAGAGCTGCGCCAGGCGGTGCTTGAGCGCCTGGAAGGAGCCGACGGGCCGGTTGAACTGGTGCCGCTCCTTCGTGTGCCGGACCGTCTCGGTCAGGCACCAGTCGGCGAGGCCCAGCTGCTCGGACGCCAGGAGTCCGGCCCCCGCCCGCAGCCCTTGCCGTACGGCGGGCTCGGCCTCCGGAGCGACCGCACGCGCGCGTGCCCCCTCGAAGGTGACCGTGGCGAGCGGCCGCGTCAGGTCGAGCGAGGTCCGCGGCGCGACGCTCACGCCGGCGTCTTCCGCGTCCACCGCGTACAGCCCCGCGCCCGTCGGCACGAGGAACACATCGGCGGCCACGGCGTCGGCGACTCCGGTGACGCTCCCGTGCAGGGCGCCACCCTCCACACGTACGTCGGGCAGGGCGTCGCCGGGAGCAGTGGTCAGGGGCACGGCGAGCACGCCGACCGTGCGTCCCGACGCGAGCGCGCCGAGGAGTTCCCGCGCCGCGTCGCCGTCACAGGCCAGCAGTGTCTCGGTCGCGATGACGGCACTGGTCAGATAGGGCACGGGCGCCACCGCGCGGCCCAACTCCTCCAGGACGACGGCGGCTTCGCGGTGCGTGGCGCCCTGACCGCCGAGGTCCTCGGGCACGAGCAGACCCGCGAGCCCCATGCCGTCCGTGAGCGCCTTCCACAGCTCGCGGTCGTGCGGCTCGGCGGTCTCGGTGCGGGCGAGCACGGCGGTTGCCTCGCAGTGGTCGGCCAGCAGGCCGCGCACCACCGAGCGCAGCGCCTCCTCCTCTTCGGAGTACAGCAGGTCGCGCTGGGCGGGCTGCGAGATCTGTGGTGGCTGCGTACTCATCGGGCGAGGTCCTTCCAGGCGACGTCCTTGTCGGTGCGCGGCTCGGAGGGCAGTCCGAGCACGCGCTCGGCGACGATGTTGAGCAGCACTTCGCTCGTGCCGCCCTCGATGCTGTTGCCCTTGGCCCGCAGATAGCGGTAGCCCGCGTCACGGCCGACGAAGTCGACCTTCGCGGGCCGCCGCATCGTCCAGTCCTCGTACAACAGCCCTTCCTCGCCCAGGAGTTCCACCTCCAGGCCACTGATCTCCTGGTTCAGACGGGCGAACCCGAGCTTCATGCCCGAACCCTCCGGGCCTGGCTGCCCCGCGACGAGCTGCTGGCGCAGGCGCTCTCCGGTGACCCGGGCGACCTCGGCCTCGACCCACAGCTTGAGGAGGCGCTGGTGCAGGTCGTGCGTGCGCAGCTCGGGGCGCTCGCGCCAGGCCTCGACGACCGGGCCGATCATGCCGCCCTCCCGCGGGATGCGGCTGCCGCCGATGGACACGCGCTCGTTCATGAGGGTGGTCTGCGCGACCTTCCAGCCGTCGCCGATCTCACCCAGGCGGTGCGCGTCCGGGATGCGTACGTCGGTGAGGAAGACCTCGTTGAACTCGGCCTCGCCGGTGATCTGCCGCAGCGGCCGCACCTCGACGCCCGGGTCGGTCATGTCGCAGACGAAGTAGGTGATGCCGCGGTGCTTGGGCACCTCGGGGTCGGTGCGGGCGATGAGGATGGCCCAGCGGGCGGCGTGCGCGCCGGACGTCCACACCTTCTGCCCGTTGACCACCCAGGTGTCGCCGTCGCGGACGGCACGGGTCCCCAGGGCGGCGAGGTCGGACCCGGCGCCCGGCTCGCTGAAGAGCTGGCACCACACCTCGTCGCCGACCCACAGCGGCCGCAGGAAGCTGCGCTTCTGCTCCTCGGTGCCGAAGCGCAGGATGGTCGGCGCGGCCATGCCGAGGCCGATGCCGATGCGGCGCGGGTCGTTGTCGGGCGCTCCGGCGGCCTCCAACTCGGCGTCCACGACGGCCTGCAGGGACCTCGGGGCCCCGATCCCGCCGAGCCCCTCGGGGTAGTGCACCCAGGCGAGACCGGCGTCGAAGCGTGCCTTCAGGAAGGCCGCGCGCTCCGTCGTCGCCGGTGGGTTCGCGGCGAGGAACTCCTTTGTACGGCTGCGCAGTTCGGCGGCATCCGTCATGCGTCGCCTCCCTCGGGGACCACGGCCACCCGCCCCGTGGTGACGCCGTCCGCGACCCGCTGGACCGCGGCGGCCGCGTCACTCAGCGGCACGCGCTCGCTGATCAGCGGCTTGATCGCGCCCTTGGCCGCGAGCTGGGTGAGCTCCTCGTGGCAGCGGAGGATCGCCTGGGGGTCCTTGGTGTTGTAGAGGCCCCAGTGCAGTCCGAGAACCGCGTAGTTCTTCACCAGGGCGTGGTTGAGCGCGGGCGTGGGGATGACGCCGCTGGCGAAGCCGACGACGATGATCCGTCCCTCGAAGGCGACGCACTTCGTGGACTGCGTGTACGCGTCGCCGCCCACGGGGTCGTAGATGACGTCGGCGCCACGGCCGCCGGTGGCTTCCTTGACCGCGCCGATGACGTTCTCCGTGCGCCGGTCGATGACCAGGTCGCAGCCGAGGTCCCGCGCGACCTCGGCCTTCGCCGCGCCGCCGACGACGCCGATGACCTTGGCGCCCGCCGCCTTGCCGAGCTGGACGGCGGCGCTGCCGACGCCGCCGGCCGCCGCGTGCACCAGGAGCGTCTCGCCCTCCTGGAGGTGCGCGCGGCGGTGCAGGCCGAACCAGCCGGTCTGGTAGCCGATGTGCAGCGCGGCGGCCTCGGCGTCGTCCAGGGCGTCGGGCGCGAGCAGCACGGCCGCGGCGTCCGCGAGCGCGTACTCGGCGAAGCCGCCGTAGGGAAGGGCGGGGTTGGCGATCACGCGCCGCCCGTCCTCGGTCTCGCCGCAGATCTCCACGCCGGGCGTGAACGGCAGCGGGGGCGTGACCTGGTACTGCCCGCGGCAGAGCAGGGCGTCCGGGAAGTTGATGTTGGCGGCGCGGACCTTGAGGAGCAGCTGTCCGTCGCCGGGCACCGGCCGGTCCACGTCTTCGAGGCGCATCACCGCGCTCGGCTCGCCGTTCTGGTGCACTTGCCATGCCTGCATGCGGGGCCTCCACGGGGCTTTCGTAGACCGGGCTCCGTCGCATACTAAGCGGTCGCTTGCAGACAGGGGAACCGTCTCGTCAGTCCGTTTCGCTCTTCTGCCGGGAGGGCCGCGCCCGTACGTGCATCCGCTCGCCCTGCGGCCCGAACAGGCTGAGGAATTCCGCGGACCCCTCCCCCGTGGACCCGAACCAGTGCGGCAGCCGGGTGTCGAACTCCGCGGCCTCGCCCGCCGTGAGGACCACGTCATGGTCGGCGAGCACGAGCCGCAGCCGCCCGGACAGCACGTACAGCCACTCGTATCCCTCGTGGGTCTTGAGGTCGGGCTCCGAGGAACGCTGGGGCTCGAACACCTTGTACGCCTGGAGACCGCCGGGCTGGCGGGTCAGCGGGACCATCGTGCGGCCGTGCCGGACGATCGGCTTGGCCCGTACCCGCGGGTCGCCGACGGGCGGGGCGCCGACCAGCTCGTCCAGGGGGACCTGGTGGGCGCGGGCGATGGGCAGCAGGAGTTCGAGGCTGGGCTTGCGGCGGCCGGACTCCAGGCGCGAAAGGGTGCTCACGGAGATCCCGGTGACCTCGGCGAGGCCCGCGAGGGTCGCGCCGCGCTCCTTTCGGATCCTGCGCAGGCGGGGGCCCACCTCGGCGAGAACGCCGTCGAGATTCGCGCCGTCGTCATCGTTCGCTGTCTGCGTCATCTCTCTATTGCAGTATCGGCAAACTTGATTGTCAATCCTGCACGGCTGGTGCGACGGTCTCCGTGGAGGTGGTCACGATGGCCAGCAAGGACAGCAAGGACGGCAAGGACACCGCCTACGACGTACTCGTCATCGGTGGCGGCGCGGCGGGGCTCAGCGCGGGGCTCGTCCTCGGCCGGGCGCGGCGCCGTGTACTGATCGTGGACGCGGGCGAACCGCGCAACGCGCCCGCCGCGCACATGCAGGGTTACCTGTCGCGGGACGGGATGCCGCCCGCCGAGTTCCTCGCCGTGGGGCGCCGGGAGGCCGAGGCGTACGGCGTGAAGTCCGTCCACGACCGGGTCACGGCCGTGCGGCCCGACGGCTCCGGGGAGTTCGAGGCCGACCTTGCGGGCGGCCGGTCCGTGCACGCCCGCCGCGTTGTCCTGGCCACCGGCCTGGTCGACGCGCTGCCGGACGTGGCGGGCGTCGCCGAGCGCTGGGGCCGCGATGTGCTGCACTGCCCGTACTGCCATGGCTGGGAGGTGCGGGATCAGCCCTTCGGTGTGATCGCGTCACCGGTCACCGGCATTCATCAGGCCCTTCTCGTCACCCAGTGGTCCAAGGACGTGACGCTCTTCGCGCACACCGTGCGGGAGCTGTCCGCCGACGACCGGGAGAAGCTGGCCGTCGCCGGGGTCACGGTGGTGGAGGGCGAGGTGGCCGGGCTCGACGTCGTGGACGACCGCCTGGCGGGGGTGCGGCTGGCGGACGGACGGGTGGTCCCGCGCTCGGTGCTCTTCGTGGAGGCGGGGGCGATCCCGCGGAACGAGCTGGCCGCCCAGCTCGGAGCGGCCACCCAGGAGACCCCCTTCGGTCCCTACCCCGCCGTGGACCCGGCCGGGCGCACGAGCGTTCCCGGGGTGTGGGCCGTGGGCAACGCGGCGGGACCCAAGGTGCAGGTGATCAACGCGGCAGCCGCGGGGTACCAGGCCGGTCTCATGATCAACAACGAACTCGTCCTCGCGGACGTCGACGCAGGGGTGGCGGCGCGCAGGAGGGAGGCCGGCATGAGCACCTCGCAGACATGAAGTCGCCTGCGGGCATGGAGCTTTGAAGCGTTACGCGGTATCGATGCCGCCATGACGGACGACGCGAACGAGGGAGCCCTGCCCGGGCTCCCCGCCCCTCCCCCGCCGGGTACGAGCGCCCTGCCCGAGGGCACGTACGACGGAACAGTCGTCCTCGTGACCGGCGGCGGCAGTGGCCTCGGCAAGGCGATCGCCACGGAGTTCGCGCGGCTCGGGGCGGATCTCGTGATCGCCGGCCGCAAGGAGGAGCGCCTGAAGGCCGCGCGGGACGAGCTCGCGGGCCTCGGCGGGCGGGTGGCGGCCACCCCCTGCGACATCCGGGACCCGGTCCGCGTCGCCGAGGTCTTCGACGCGGCTCAGGCGGCGTACGGCCTGCCAGACGTCCTGGTGAACAACGCGGCGGCCAACTTCCCCGTGCCGGCCGAGGACATGTCTCCGAACGCCTGGCGCTCGGTCGTGGACATCACGCTGAACGGGACGTTCTTCATGACCCGGGAGTTCGCCCGCCGCCATCTCGCGGCGGGCACACCCGGCTCCGTCATCAACATGGGGGCGTCGTACGCGTGGACGGGCGGCCCCGGCTTCGCGCACAGCGCGGCGGCCAAGGCGGGCGTGAAGAGCCTCGTCGAGAGCCTGGCGGTGGAGTGGGGCCCGTACGGAATCCAGGTCAACGGCCTGGTGCCGGGACTGATGCCGCACGAGGACATGACCGCGGACATCCGCGGCAACCTCGACCGGGCCACGACGACGGAGGGGCGCGAACCGGGCTCCGCTCGGCGGGAGTTGGGCTCCCGCCAGCCCGCCCTGCGCGTCGGCGCCCCGCGCGAACTGGGCTGGGCCGCGACCTTCCTGGCCTCGCCCTACGCCCGCTTCATCACCGGGCACACCCTGGTGGTCGACGGCGCGAACTGGCAGCGGCGGGGGCTGGTGAGCCCGGAGGTGGTGACGGTGCGGGAGCAGATGGGGCGCGGCCGATTCGGGGGATAGCGGGGCCGGCGGACATTCGGGAGGGGATGGGGGGGCGCCTCGCCTCCCCGCGTCCCCGGCCACGCCCTGCGCGGCCCCGCCCCGCTCCCTTCGTGGCGGCGGTGGTGGCGGGGGCTGGCGGCGGTGGCGGTGGCTGGCGGTGGCGATTACTTGCCCTCGAACCGCGCTGTCCGCCTCTCCCCCTTCGCCGCGTACCCGGCACGCGAGTCCTCGGACGTCAGTGTGATCGCCGCGTTCATCGCGACCCGGTCGAGCGCCGCGTCCATCCCCGCGTCCGCGTACGCGTCGATGCCCCGCTTGATGCCCTGGACGGCCAGCGGGCCGTTCGCCGCGATCTCCGCCGCGATGTCACGGGCCGTCTTCGTCATCTCCTCGACGGGCGTGACGAGTTGGACGAGCCGCAGCCGTTCGGCGGTGGCCGCGTCGATGCGCCGGCCGGTGAGCGAGAGCAGCTTGGCCCAGCCCGCGCCCGCCTCGCGCGCGATGCGCAGATCGCCGCCCGCGTCCACCGCGACACCGATCTGCGCCTCGGGAAGCGCGAACACCGCGTCGTCGGACGCGATCCGTACGTCCGCCATCAGCGCGAGTTCGAAGCCGAACCCGAGGCAGTAGCCCTGCACGGCGGCGACGATGGGCTGCGGAAGGCCGGCGAAGGCGCGGAACCGTTCATGGACCCAGCGCAGGGCCTCGTAGTAGTTGCGCGTGCGCTCGGAGCCCGAGCGGCCCTCGATGGCGCCGCCGACGTGCGCGGTGATGTCGATCCCCGCGCAGAAGGCGCGGCCCTCCGCCCGCAGCAGCACCGCCCTGATCGAGTCGTCGAAACGGATCCGGTCGGCGAAGATGCCCAACTGGCGCGTGGACTCCCAGCTCCACGCGTTGAGCTTCTTCGGGTGGCAGAGGGTGAGGACGCCGAGGCCGTCCTCGATGTCGAGGCGCAGCCGCTCCTCACCCTCCGGGATGTCCGTGCCGATGGTGTCGATCATCCAGCACCAGCTCCTGCCTACGTTTCTGACGGCCCGTCAGCAATGTGACGCGTCGTCAGCTTAGTGGCGGGGGCGCGGCGCCTGAAGACCTCGTCAGCGCCTGAAGACTTCGTCAGCGGCTGAAGACCTCGAAGGACACCGCGGGCCTCCCGCCGAAGCGCGGCGCCACGCTCTGTGCGTTGCCGGTCAGGAAATCCCGGCAGTACTTCTCCGGGTCCTCCTGGGTCAACCCCTCGATGTACGTGCGGTGTTCGAGGAGCGACCGCACGGAGCGTTCGAGCCCGGCCGTGGCGTCCGCGGCGTGCGTGGGCGACGAGGAACCGGCGACGGCCACCCAGCGCACGCCGTTCCAGGGTTCGAGCGCGTCCTCCTCGATCAGCTCGGGGAAGATCCAGCGGTTGCCCGCGTCGGCCACGGCGTCCAGGGTGGCGCGGCCGACGGCGACGTGGTCCGGGGTGTTCCAGGCGACACCGCCCCACGTGTCGCGGTGGTTGAGCGTGATCACGAGCTCGGGCCGGTGCCTGCGGACCGCGGCGGCGATGTCCCGGCGCAGCTTGATCCCGTACTCGATCACGCCGTCCCTGTGGTCGAGGAACTCGACGGTCGAGACGCCCACGACGGCCGCGCTCGCCCGCTGCTCACGCTCGCGCAGGGGGCCGCACGTAGCGGGGTCAAGGGTGTCGATGCCCGCCTCACCGCGACTGGCCAGGAGGTAGGCGACCTCGCGCCCGCCATCCGTCCATCCGGCGATCGCGGCCGAGCAGCCGTACTCCAGGTCGTCGGGGTGGGCGACGACGGCGAGGGCCCGCTGCCAGTCCTCGGGCATGGGCGTGAGCTGGTCGTTCTCGTTCAACGGCTCTGTCATGCCCGCAGCCTAGCTTCGCGGGACCCCGCCGCGGAGGGCTCAGGCCTCGCCCCGCGCGAGGGCGAGGAGGCGGTCCAGGACGCGCGGCGAACCCACCCGGAGCCCGTCGTGCTCGTACTCGTCGGTGACCCAGGTCCGCAGGCCGCGGATGGAACGGGCGGTGCGCAGCGAGTGGCCGGTGTCGACGTACATGTCGTCGTGGTAGATCGCGGCGGCGGCCGGCACCTCGTTCGCGGCCAGGCGCGCCGTGTCGTACAGGGGCGCCCAACCGGTGCGCGCGGCAAGGAGGTCGGCGGTCTCCCGCAGCGGCCGCAAGGCCGGGTCGCAGTCGAACTGCCAGCGCTGGACGGCTTCCCCGGTGAAGAGGAGCGGCGCGTCCCCGGCGAGCGCCTTGCCGGGGTCGAACTGCGGGAACTCGCCGCGCATCCGCTCGGCCGACCAGTCGGTGGGCCGCTCGCCCTGGCCGTAGATGGTCTCGTGCAGGAGGGCGAAGAGCGGGTGTGCGCGGTGCGAGAGGGCGGTCTGTACGGCTTCACGGAAGGCGTCGGAGAGCGTGTGGCCCGCCGGGGTCCGCACGAAGGCGTCTTCGAGGAGGTAGTGCAGGCGGTGGCTGCCGTCGCTCATGCCGAGCAGCATGCCGAGGGACTGGAACGCCTCGACGGTGAGCCGGTAGCCGCCGTCGAGCACCGGCTCGTGCTCGGCCAGGTGCGCGGCGATGCGTCGGGCGCGCTCGATGTCCTGGGGGTAGCGGGCGTAGTGGGCGCGGGTCTTGCGCTCCATGCGCGGGTAGGCGGCGCGGTAGACGTCGTCCGCGTGGCCGTCGAGTGCGGGCAGGCCGCCGGTGATGATGGCGGTGTGCAGTCCTTCGGGGGCCGCCGAGAGGTAGTGGGTCGCGCAGAAGCCGCCGAAGCTCTGGCCGAGTACGGTCCAGGGGGCGCCGCCGGTCAGCTCGCGCCGGATCAGCTCGCAGTCGCGGACGATGGAGTCGGCGCGGAAGTGCGTCAGGTAGTCGGCCTGCTCGCGGGGTCCGCCGCGCAGCGGGAGCGTCTGGCGCGTCGCGGGCGTCGAGCTGCCGGTGCCGCGCTGGTCGAGGAGCAGCACCCGGTAGTCCTGCAGGGCCCTGCCCAGCCATGCCTCCTTGCCCACGAACCGGTTGGCCCCGAATCCCGGGCCGCCCTGGAGGTACACCAGCCACGGCAGGTCGGCCCCGCGGTCCCCGTGCGCGCTCGCCACGGCCTCGCGGGCGAAGACCTCGATCCGCTCCCCCGCCGGGTCGTCGTGGTCCAGGGGCACGGAGAAGCGGTGGTCGGTGAGGACGACGCCGGGCTGGCGGTAGGAGGCGGTGGCGCTGGCGGCGGGGGTCAAGAGGGCTCCTGGCGACGTACGTGAACGGGACGGTTCGCCCCAGTTCAGCACACCCGCCGCAGGGGCGGTCAGCGGGCCCCGGAGGCGCTCAGCGGGGCGTCAGGCTGGAGCGGCGCACCACGAGCTCCGGCTGGAGCACCACGCGCCGGTGGTCGTGGTCATCGGCGTCGGTGTCCGACTCGGTCTCCTCCAGAAGGAGTTCCGCGGCCATCGCGCCCATCTTGATGGCGGGCTGGCGCACCGAGGTGAGCGGGACGACGGCCGCGGCGGCGAACTCGATGTCGTCGTAGCCGACGATGGCGATGTCCTCGGGCACGCTCACCCCTGCCGCGTACATCGCCTGGAGCACTCCCAGAGCGAGCAGGTCGTTGGCGCAGAAGACGGCGGTCGGCCGCTCGGCGAGGCCGAGGACGCGGGCGCCCGCGTCACGTCCGGCGGCCACGTCGAGGCGCTCGGTGGGCAGTTCCCGCAGCGCCGAAGCGGGCAGACCGGCCTCGGAGAGGGCTTGCAGCGCCCCTTCCCTGCGGTCCTTGACCTGATTGAGTCCGGGCGGGCCGCTCACGTACGCGATGCTGCGATGGCCGGTGTCGAGGAGATGACGCACCGCGAGCGCCCCGCCCAGGACGTCGTCCACGGAGACGGAGCACTCGGTGGCGCCCTCGGCGACCCGGTCGACCAGGACGAACGGAATGTCGTGCCTGCGGAAGGCCTCGATGTTGCGGCCCGTCGCGTCGGCCGGGGTCAGCAGGACACCGCGTACCCGCTGTTCGGCGAAGAGCGCCAGATATTCGGCCTCTTCGGAGGGGCTCTGTCCGCTGTTGCACATCATGACGCGCAGCCCCGCGTCGGGCGCGGGCCCCGCGGGGCCCCCCCCGCCCGGCCCCAAACAACGGTTTTGCCAGAGGCGGCCACGCCGCGCCCCCAGGAGCGGGC